>NZ_JBVAXO010000006.1:0-474912 GCF_055419385.1 Mycobacterium sp. IDUB_24 | reverse complement strand
TCACGCAGAGCGGCCAACCGCTCCCACGGATCCTCTTTCAAAAACCGCAGCGCCACATCATAAGTCGCCCCACCCCAGCACTCGATGGACAACAACTGCGGCATCATCCGCGCCACATACGGCGCCACCTTGAGCAACCCAGTGGACCGCAACCGGGTGGCCAACAACGACTGATGGGCATCGCGGAACGTGGTGTCGGTGACCCCGAGGGCCTTGCTGTCGCGCATCCAGGCCGCGAACCCCTCGGGCCCCAACTCGACCAGACGCTGCTTGGAGCCGGCCGGCGGCACCGTCGACAGATCCAACGACGGCAGCTTGTCCTGTGGGTACACCGTCGACGGCCGCTCGCCATTGGGCTTGTTCACCGTGACATCGGCCAGATAATTCAAGATCTTGGTACCGCGATCGGCCGGCGTGTGCGCGGTCAGAAGCTGCGGACGGTCGTCGATGAACGAGGTGGTGACCCGTCCGGCCCGGAAATCGGGATCCTCGATGACTGCCTGCAGGAACGGAATGTTCGTCGACACCCCACGGATGCGGAACTCCGCCAGCGCTCGGCGGGCCCGCGAGACCGCCGTGGAAAAGTCGCGCCCGCGACAGGTCAGCTTTACCAGCATCGAGTCGAAGTGCGCCAGCACTTCGGCCCCGACGTTGGTGCCGCCATCCAGGCGCACCCCCGCACCCCCGGGTGACCGGTAGGCGGTGATCCGGCCGGTGTCCGGACGGAAGCCATTAGCCGGATCCTCGGTCGTGATCCGGCACTGCATCGCCGCTCCGCGAATGACCAGCGAGTCCTGGCTCAACCCCAGATCGGCCAGCGTCTCCCCGGCCGCGATCCGCAGCTGCGAACCGACCAGGTCCACATCGGTGATCTCCTCGGTCACCGTGTGCTCCACCTGAATGCGTGGATTGCACTCGATGAACACGTGATGCCCACGCTCATCGAGCAGGAACTCGATGGTGCCCGCACAGCTGTAACCGATCTGGCGGGCCAGAGCCACCGCATCCGCGCAAATCCGCTCGCGCAACCCAGGATCCAGGTTCGGCGCCGGCGCCAGCTCGATCACCTTCTGATGCCGCCGCTGCACACTGCAATCCCGCTCGAACAGGTGCATCACATTGCCCTGCGTATCGGCCAGGATCTGTACCTCGATGTGGCGCGGGTTGATGACGGCCTGCTCCAAGTACACCTCGGGGTCACCGAACGCCGACTCGGCCTCGCGCGACGCCGCCTCCACCGCCTCGGGCAGCGCATCGGGACCGGTCACCCGGCGCATACCGCGCCCACCGCCACCAGACACCGCCTTGACGAACAGCGGGAACGTCATATCCCGTGCGGCAGTGACCAATTCGTCGACCGACGACGACGGTGCCGACGATGCCAGGACCGGCAGGCCCGCTGCCCGCGCAGCGTCGATCGCCCGCGCCTTGTTACCGGTCAATTCCAGAACCTGCGCCGAGGGGCCTACAAACGTGATGCCCGCCTCCGCACACGCCGAAGCCAATTCCGGATTCTCCGACAAGAACCCGTAACCCGGGTACACCGCGTCCGCACCGGAATGCTGGGCGACCCTGATGATCTCGTCCACCGACAGGTACGCCCGTACCGGATGGCCGATCTCGCCGATCTGATACGACTCGTCGGCCTTCAGCCGATGCAGCGAATTGCGATCCTCATACGGATACACCGCCACCGTCGCGATGCCCATCTCGTAGGCAGCGCGAAACGCACGGATCGCGATCTCGCCACGGTTGGCGACTAACAGTTTGGAAATCACGGGTAGACCTAACCGACAAGTTATTGCGGAAGTGTTACAGGAGCGTTGACCAGTATTCCCAGAAACGCACCAAGATCAACAGCAAAAGTGAGGTGAACCAGAGCGCCACGAGCGACCACCGCCACTGGTGGACAATTCTGGCGACCGCGTTGGTGTGCAGCGGCCGAAGCGCGATGGAGCTCGTCACCACCAGCAGCGGGATGGT
Organism: Mycobacterium sp. IDUB_24; assembly: GCF_055419385.1. Taxonomy (NCBI): domain Bacteria; kingdom Bacillati; phylum Actinomycetota; class Actinomycetes; order Mycobacteriales; family Mycobacteriaceae; genus Mycobacterium; species Mycobacterium sp. IDUB_24. The sequence continues at coordinate 472,929 of NZ_JBVAXO010000006.1, read as the reverse complement.
CACCGACCACACCACCATGCAGTACGGGCACAGGGCACCGATGCGGTAGAGGCTCTCGAAGATCAGCCAGTGCACCATGACCGCACCGAGCAGGCTTCCCACCGCCAGTCCGGCCCAGTACCAGCGGGGCAACCGGACGCCCGCGACGGCCAGAACACCCGTGACCAGGGTGACCGTGAACGCGACCACCCCGATCAGCGAGTTGGGGAACCCGAAGACCGATGCCTGCCACGTGGACATCACCGAGCCACAGGAGATCACCGGGTTGATGCTGCAAGAAGGCACGTAGCTCGGATCGATCAGCAGCTCGATCTTCTCGACCGTCAGTGCCAGCGCCGCCGCCAGACCGAGGACGCCGGCGATCAGTATCCAGACCGCACCGGCCTTGCCGACGGCGACTCCCGGGACCTTTCCGGTCCCGGCATCGCCGGGTTCGTCGAGCTCGGACGCTGCGGCGTCAGTCATGGGTGGGCCGGCGCGGGGGCGGGCGGTGCGGGCGCGGCCGGCGCCGGCGGGGCGGGGGCTGCAGGGGCGCCGGGAGCGGGAGCGGGAGCGGCCGGAGCGGGAGCGGGACCGTTCAGGGCCGGCAGGTCGCCCACAATCTCCTTGACCTTCGCGATCAGCGCGTCCGGCGTGGTCGGGCTGTAGTCCTCACCGTTGAACTTGACGGTCGGCGTCGAGTGGATCTCGGTGGCTGCGGCCATACCCTGCACCATCTCCACGTAGCGAGCCTTGGTGATGCAATTGGGCACCTCACCGGCGGCTCCGGCCTGGCGGGCCAACTCGATGATCCGGGCATTGTCCGGGTAGACGCCGCCACCCTCCTCCGGCTGGATTCCAGGGGTGTACAGCGCGGAGTGGAAGCGGCGGAACGCGTCGACGGACTCGTCGGCGACGCAGTAGGCAGCACCACCGGCCCGTGACGAGTAGCCGTTGCCGGCCTTGTCCAGGATTGCGACCATGTGGTAGTCAGCGGCCACAGCGCCCGCGTCGATCAGCTTGTTGATGGTCGGGCCGAACTGTCGCTCGAGCATGCCGCACGCCGGGCACAGGAAATCCTCGTAGAGGCTCAGTGTCACCTTGGGCTCAGTTGTGCCCTCTTTGGTGACCACGTTGGGCGCCGCCACGTGGATGGCCCTGGCTTCCCCGGTGGCAGGCCGCTTGTGGCCGGTCGTCACGATGTAGAGCACCAGCCCGACGGCGAACACCACCACCACGGCTGTGAGCCCGATCTGAACGAACAGGTTGCGCTTGCGGTCCGCCGCCTTGAGGTCGTACTTCGCGGTCTTCTTCGGTTTGGCCACGTCGACAAGCGTACCGGCGCCGACAGGTCAACTTTCGGCGTGGCTGAGATGTGCGCGCAGGGCCGAGATCATTGCGTTCGTCGCGGTGGCGCTGCCGCCTCCCAGCGGGAAGAAGTTGGCGAACGCGTGGATCATCGACCGCTCTTCGCGGAGGTCCACCACCACCCCGGCGTCCTGTAGGGCTCTCGCGTAGCGGTTCCCCTCGTCACGCAGCGGATCGAACCCGGCGGTGACCACCAGCGCAGGTGGCAAGCCGGACAGATCCTCGCTCAGCAGCGGTGAGATCACCGGGTCCTCGGCGGTCACCTCGGCACCGTCGAGGTAGTGCGCGCCGCACCAATCCATGTCGTGTTTGCTCAGGAAGTAGCCGTCGGAGAACAGGGTCTTGGATCGCGTGTCGCTCGACATGTCTGCAACCGGATAGAGCAACAGCTGCAGCGCCGGCAGCGGCAGCTCGGAGTCGCGGGCCTGCTGCGCCACGACGGCCGCCAGATTGCCGCCCGCGCTGTCTCCCCCGACCACGATGCGCGTGGCGCCCAGGCCGGCAGCATGGTCGAGCGCCCAGCGATATGCGGCATACGCATCGTCGACGGCGGCCGGCGCCTTGTGTTCCGGCGCGAGCCGGTAGTCGACGGAGATCACCTGGATTCCACCGTCCCGGCAGATCAACCGGCACAGGCTGTCATGGGTGTCGAGGTCACCGAGCACGAAGCCGCCGCCGTGGAAATACAGCAACATCGCCGACGTCGCCGGGGAGCCCGTGCCGTCGGGGACGTAACGTCGCGCCGTCAGAGGGCCGGCCGGTCCGGGAATCGAAATCTCGGTCACGTCCGCGCGGATGTGAACCTTCATCATCGCCGCGGTGGCCCGCAACGCGGCCCGCGAAACAGCAACGCCAGACTCCGGGCTGTAATCGGCGACGAGGCCCCCGACTCCGGCTGCCCGCTGAGCGGCCAGGGTGAATTGCAGCGTGGTGTCCAGGGTGTTGCCGTCGACGACCACCGAACGCCCGCCCAGCAGCAGGCGTTTGGTCCGGTCGGAAATCCGCGGAATCGCGGACAGGGTGAACTTGGTTGCCCGCTCGAGCACCGCCTGTTTGACCGTGTCCCGGCCGTGGCCACCAGGTCCGCCCTGGATCTGCCCGCCTGGCAGACTTTCAGTCATGGCTGCTCCCTCTATGAGTCCTCGTGTCACGCTGAACGACGGTAATTCGATACCGCAAGTCGGGTTGGGGGTTTGGCAGACCCCCGCCGAGGAGACCGAACGCGCGGTGTCCACGGCCCTGCGGGCAGGCTATCGGCACATCGACACCGCCGCCGCGTACCGCAACGAGGCCGAAACCGGCCGCGGCCTGACCGACTCCGGGGTCCCGCGCGAAGACGTGTTCCTGGTGACCAAGCTGTGGAACAGCGATCAGGGATACGACTCGACACTGGCCGCGTTCGACGCCAGCCTGGACCGGCTCGGCGTCGACTACCTCGACCTGTATCTCATCCATTGGCCGGTGCCGGCCAACAACGCCTACGTCGACACCTTCAAGGCTTTCGCGCATCTGCGCGATCAGGGCCGGATCCGGTCCATCGGCGTGAGCAACTTCGCACCCGAACACCTGACGGTCCTGATCGACGCCACCGGCATCGTTCCCGCGGTCAATCAGATCGAATTGCACCCGCTGCTACCGCAACACGAGCTTCGCGAGGTACACGCCAAATTGGGCATCGCCACCGAGGCGTGGAGCCCGCTGGGCCAGGGCTCGCTGCTCGGCGATCCGGTGATCACCGGCATCGCCGAACGGCACGGCAAAACCCCCGCACAGGTACTGATTAGGTGGCATATACATCTGGGTAATATCGTCATCCCCAAGTCAGTGAACCCGGAGCGGATTGTGAGTAATTTCGACGTGTTCGATTTCGATCTGGACCAGTCGGACATGTCGGCCATCGCCTCGTTGGAGACGGACACCCGCCTGGGACCCGACCCCCAAACCTTCAACTTCACAGGATAGGTGCCATGACCTCCTCTGACGGGGCTGCGATTCCCACCGTCACACTCAACGACGACCGTACGATCCCGGTCGTCGGTTTCGGTGTCGGCGGACTCTCGGATTCCGAGGCGGAGCGCGTGGTGTCGGCGGCCCTTGAGTCCGGTCACCGCTTGATCGACACCGCCGCCGCCTACGGCAATGAGGCCGGCGTCGGCCGTGCCATCGCAGCATCGGGAATTCCGCGTGAGGAGATTTCGGTCACCACGAAACTGGACATCGCCGATCAGGGTTTCCAGTCATCGCAGAATGCCGGCCGCGCCAGCCTGGAGCGGCTCGGGCTCGACTATGTGGACCTCTACCTGATTCATTGGCCCGGCAACGACATCGGCAAGTACGTCGACAGCTGGGGTGGGCTGATGGCCCTCAAGCAGGAGGGCGTGGCCCGCTCCACCGGCGTATCCAACTTCAGCCCCGAGAACCTGTCGACGATCGTCGACCTGACGTTCGTCGCTCCTGCGGTCAACCAGATCGAGCTGCACCCCTTGCTCAATCAGAGCGCCTGGCGCGCCGCCAACACCCAGTACAACGTCGTCACGCAGGCCTACAGCCCGCTCGGTGTCGGCAATCTGCTCGACAACCCGGCCGTCACGGCCATTGCCGAGGCGCACGGGAAGACCCCCGCGCAGGTCCTGATCCGCTGGAGCATCCAGCTGGGCAACAGCGTGATCTCCCGCTCGACCAAGCCGGAGCGCATCGCCTCCAATCTCGACGTGTTCGGCTTCGAGCTGACCACCGATGAGATCGCGGCTCTCGACAGTCTCGATAATGGCACCCGGTTCCGGCCCGACCCGGCGACGTTCACGGGCTAGCTTCTCTTCCGCCAGCAGACGCAAAACTGCCCTTTTTCACGTGAAAATGGGCAGTTTTGCGTCTGCTCGCGAAGGAATTCAGCCCGTGGGGCACGTGCCGGCGGCGTCGCGCAAAACCCCGGCCGACGCGGTGTCGACCGGAAGCGCATAACCCCGCAGCACCTCGACGAACTGGACCGCGTACTGGCACCAGAACGCGCGGTTCGGCGGCATCCAGTGGGCAGGCTCCTGATCGCCCTTGTCCTGGTTGGGCTTGCCGGCGACCGCCAGCAGATTGGCGGGGTCGTTGGCGAACCGCAGCCGCAGCTCATCGGGCCAGTTCCGCGCGCCGAGATCCCAAGCCAGCGCCAGCGGCACGATGTGGTCGATCTGCACCGAGGCACCGGTCTGGTTGCCGCGCACGAACGACACCACCGCATTCGTATACGGGTCGTGCAAGGTGCCGGTCGCCACGGCGGTCGGACACCGTTTGATCGCGACGAACGTCTTGTCGACGAGGTCACGGTTGAGGATGTCGTTGCGGGTGTCACAGCCGTTGTGTCCACCGGGCGCGCCGTTGTCGTCGTCCCAGGACTCCCCGAACGCCGCGCGGCGATAGTCGTTTCCGCGCATCCGCAGCGGCACCTCGGGCACTCCGGCCAGCAGATCAACCCCGGGCGCGACGCTGGGTGGTTGAGCCTGCGCGGCGAACCGGTCAGGACGTTGCGTCGACCACGCCACCTGGATGGCGACGACCACTGCGAGTGCCACGGCTGCGGCCAGCCACCACATCCGTCGGCGGGTCACGCCTTGTCCAGGTATTCGACGCGGTCGGTGTCGACGAATTGGGCTGCCAGAAGTGCCATCCCGGGATCGTCGGGCCTCTTCTCATACACCGATTCGCAGAGCTCCCTGGCATCGGTGATCACGCCCAGGTGATCGGCGAGCGACAGGAAGCGCAGATTGATCGTGCGCCCGGACTGGTTGAGCCCCAGCACATCCCCCTCACGACGCTCCTGCAGATCGAGATCGGCCAGGGCGAACCCGTCGAGCGTGGCGGCGACGGCTTTGATCCGTTCGCCGGCCTTCGAGGTCTCCGGCAGCCGGGTGGCGAGCAGACACAGACTGGGATGCCGGCCACGACCGATCCGGCCGCGCAGCTGATGAAGCTGGCTGATTCCGAAGCGGTCGGAATCCATCACCACCATGACGGTGGCATTGGGGACGTCGACACCGACCTCAATCACCGTGGTGCACACCAGAACGTCGATCTCTCCCGCGCGGAACGCGCCCATGACCAGGTCCTTGTCCTCCCCGGACAGCCGGCCGTGCATGAGGCCGAGCCGCAACCCTGCCAATGGTCCTGCGCCCAGTCGGTCGAACAGTTCCAGGACCGTGACCGGTGGGGGGCCGCCCTCGCCATCGTTGTTGACCTTGGACTTATCCGACTCGTCGATGCGCGAGGCCACCACGTAGGCCTGGCGTCCGGCGCCGACTTCCTCCCTGATCCGGGCCCACGCCCGGTCCAGCCATGTCGGCTTCTGCGAGACGAAGATGGTGTTGGTGGTAATGGGCTGACGACCGCGGGGAAGCTCACGCAACGTCGAGGTTTCCAGGTCGCCGTAGACGGTCAGTGCCACCGTGCGCGGAATCGGCGTCGCGGTCATCACCAGCAGATGGGGTGTGACTCCGTCACGCGCCTTGGCGCGCAAGGTATCCCGCTGCTCGACTCCGAATCGGTGTTGCTCGTCGACCACAACCATCCCGAGGTTGTGGAACTCGACCGCCTCCTGCAGCAGTGCGTGGGTGCCGATGACGATGCCCGCCGCGCCAGAGGCCACTTCGCCGCGAGCCTCCCGCTTCTGCTGCGGCGTCATCGAACCCGTCAGCAACGCGACCCGGGTCCCGTGCTCGGCCCCACCGAGTTGGCCTGCCATGGCCAGCGGCCCGAGCACGTCGCGGACCGACCGGGCATGTTGGGCGGCAAGCACTTCCGTCGGTGCCAACAGGGCACACTGGTAGCCGGCATCGACCATCTGCAGCATGGCCAAGACCGAGACGATCGTCTTGCCCGACCCGACCTCGCCCTGCAACATCCGGTTCATCGGACGCGTCGCGGCCAGTTCCTCCGAGATCACGTCGAGCACCTCGGTCTGGCCCTGCGTGAGCGCAAACGGCAGCCGGGTCGCCATCTCGGCGGCAAGCCCGTCGGTCCTGCGCAACGCGACGGGCCCGGATTCGCTGAGCTCCCCGTAGCGCCGTGCCACCAGACCCCACTGCAGGCCGATCGCCTCGTCGTAGGTCAACCGTTCCATTGCCCGATCCCGGTCGACCGAGTTCTCGGCCAGATGGATGGCCCGGAGCGCCTCGTCCTCACTCATCAGATCCCGCTCGCGCACAAAGGATTCCGGGAGCGGTTCCGGGACGGGGTCGAGCACGTCCAACACCTGACGCACGCAGGCATAGATGTCCCAGCTCTGCAACTTGGCGCTGGCCGGATAGATCGGGAAGAAGTCCCGCTCGAACGCCGACAGCAACTCGTCACCCGTCGCACCCGAGCTGGTGGCGATCGCCTTCATCGCCTTGCTGCCGTGGGTCTTGCCCGTCGGGGAATCCAGCACCAGATAGGCCGGGTGCGTCAATTGCATTGCGCCCTTGAAGAATCCGACCTCGCCCGACAACATGATCCGGGTTCCGGTGGGCAGTTGGTCGATCATCCAGCCGGCGTTGAAGAACGTGGCGGTCACCTTGGGCCGGTGTTCCCCCAGCGTGACGCGCAGCCATTTGCGGGCACGCTTGCCGGGTTGGCTGCGCATCAACCCGTCTTTGGTGTCGGTCACCACGTCGACGAACGTGACGTGCTCCCCTTCCTCGAGGTCCAGGGCGTCGTCCTCACCACGTACCGACATGCCCTCGCTGTATTTGCGCGGATAGTGGCGCAGCAGGTCGTTGACGGTGCGCAAGCCGAAATGGTCGAAGAGCTTGTCGGCGCCCTTCTTGCCGAGGATGAAGTCGAGCCGATCGCCGAGGGCGGCCACTACTCCACCCCGATCAGCAGGGCGTCGCCGCGGTGGCCCGTGTGATACGTCACCAACTCGGCGCCGAGGTGCGCCCGGTGGACGTGGGCCTGCAGCGCCTCCCCCACGGTGTCATCGACACCGTCGCCGGTCAGCACCGTGATCAGCTCTCCACCGGCCACCATCAGCAGATCGATCAACCCGGCGGCGGCCGCGGTGAGATCGGGCCCGACGATCAGCACCTCGTCGCCGGCGATGCCCAGCCCGTCACCCGGCTTGCAGGTGCCCGCCCAGGTCAACGCTTCGTCGGTGGCGATCCGCACCGCACCGTGCCGTGCTCCCGCGGCGGCGCGCGCCATGGTGTAGCCGTCGTCGACGGCTTGCCGACCCTCGTCGTGGACGGCCAGCGCCGCCAACCCCTGCACCATCGAACCGGCCGGCACCGGCACCACGTCGATCCCCCAACCGATCGCGGCAGTGCAGCCCGCCACGAGTTCCTCGGCGGCGACATACCCGTTGGGCAACACCATCACCTGAGCCGCACCCACATCGATCAGCGCACGCAACAACTGCTGCGCATTGATCGGCTCGCCCCCTTCGGGCCGCAACACGTGCGCGCCCTCACCAGCGAACAGCTCGACGCCGCCGTCCCCGTCGACCACCGCGAGCACGGCCCGCTCGCGAGCCCATCCACCGACTGTCCTGACACCCGCGGCGACGGTCAGCGCGGTGATCTGAATGCGGTTCAGTGTCCCGACTGCCAGCCCGGCCTCGACTGCGGCGCCGGCATCGTCGAGATGGACGTGCACCGAGTACTGATCGCTACCTGAGGCGGCGATCGCCACCGACTCACCCGTCTGCTCGAGCACTGCCCGCAGCCCCTCGACGGCAGCCGCACCGCACCCGCTCAGCAGGTACATGACCTCGAACTGCGGCGGTGCCGCCGCGGCCGCCACTGCGGCCTGCGGCGGGGCCGGGGTGTAGATCGGACGTCGGGGCGCGTGGCCGGCCAGCGTGACCGTCATGGCGTCGAGCAGGACGAGCAGGCCACGGCCGCCGGAATCGACCACCCCGGCCTTGGCCAGTACGTCGAGCTGTTCCGGCGTGCGGTCCAGGGCGGCCGATGCGGCCTCGCCGGCAGCGGCCGCCACATCGGCGACGTCGCCCCCGGCAGCCGCGCACCGTTCGCCGGCCTCGGCGGCCGCCTGCAGCACGGACACGATCGTCCCCGGCACGGGCTCACCCATCGAGGTCACGGCCAGGGCGGCGGCATGGCCCAGCGCCGTGCCGAACAGCGCTCCGTCGACCGCATCGAGATCGCCGTCACGCTTGGCCGCTGCGGTGGTGATGGCCTCGGCCAGGCCCAGCAGAATCTGGGACAGGATCACCCCGGAGTTGCCCCGGGCGCCCTGCAATGCTCCGGCCGCCAATGCACTCGCCACCGCCGTGATGTCGGCGCCAGCCGGCTCGGCGTCGACGTGCGCCCACGCCGAACGCATGGTGAACAGCATGTTTGTCCCGGTATCGGCGTCAGCCACCGGAAACACGTTGAGTCGGTTGATCTCGTCGGTGTGGACTATCAGCTCATCGACAGCGGTATGGGCCCAGGCCCGCAGAGCGGGGGCATCCAGCCGCCGAGCCGACATCGGACCTCCCAATCCCCGAATCAGATCCCCACCGAAAACCCGGTGCGTTCCCCCGTGCGGCGCGGTCATCGCCGTGGCCGCCAGCCTATCCAGTGACAGCGACAAACCCGATCAGAGCACCACTGGCTGTGGACAACCTGGGTCATGCTCACGACCCGTTTTGGCGATCCTCTGGCCTCCCGGTATTCTGATCAGGTTGTCGGGTCGAGCCCCGCCGTTTGCGGCGAGTGGGCCCAGGCCCCCCAAGTACTGATTTCGAGGAGTTGTTGATATGGCTGCCGTGTGCGATATCTGCGGAAAGGCGCCCGGCTTCGGCAAGTCGGTGTCGCACTCGCATCGGCGGACCAGCCGGCGCTGGGATCCGAACATCCAGTCGGTGCGTGCCGTGGCGCGTCCGGGTGGCAACAAGCAGCGCGTGAACGCCTGCACCTCCTGCATCAAGGCCGGCAAGGTCTCGCGCGGCTAGCTCGCGCGCCTGGTCGGTGCGCGACGTTTGTGTTTATCTGAGGACACGGCAGGGTATCTCCTGTCGTCATGACCTCATGTCGTGCATCACAGACACCGATCTATGCATTTGCGGCCGCAGTCGCGGTCGGTTTCGTGCTGTCCGCATGCGGCGGCACCAGTTCCGATGGCAACACCACCACCTCGGAGACTCCCTCGACAACGGACGCCCCGGTGACCTCGGAAGGTCCGGCGACCCACACCGAGACCACGGTCATCGAAACCCCGGTGTCGCCCGGACCCGCGTCGCCGCCGGCTGAGATGCCGGGTCCGACCGACGGCGGCGGGGACATGACTGTTCAGATTCCCTCGCCGGGTATCCCGTCACCTCCGCCGATTCCGGCGCCGCCCGCGATCCCCGCCCCGCCGGCGATTCCCATGCCCTGATCGCCTCAGGGCAGCCGCCATTCGATCGGGTCGGCGCCTTTCTGCTGCAGCAGCTCGTTGGCTCGGCTGAACGGGCGCGATCCGAAGAAACCCCGCGACGCCGACAACGGCGACGGGTGCGGTGATTCGATCGTCGCGCAGTCACCTTCGGCCAGCAGCGGTTTGAGCGTGGACGCGTCGCGGCCCCACAGGACTGCCACCATCGGCTGCTCGCGGCCGACGAGCGCCCGGATCGCGCACTCCGTCACCGCCTCCCAACCCTTACCGCGGTGCGAGGCAGGCGTTCCCGGCGACACCGTGAGCACCCTGTTGAGCAGCATCACGCCCTGTTGTGCCCACGGGGTGAGGTCACCGTTGGCCGGCTGCGGGTAGCCCAGATCCTGGGTGTACTCGCTGAAGATGTTCGACAGGCTGCGTGGCAGCGGACGGACGTCGGCGCCCACCGAGAAGCTGAGGCCGACCGCATGTCCCGGGGTCGGGTAGGGATCCTGACCCACGATCAGCACGCGCACCCGGTCGAAGGGGAAAGTGAAGGCGCGCAGCACATTCTGCCCCGAAGGCAGATAGCGTCGGCCGGCCGCGAGTTCCTCGCGGAGGAAGCCACCCATCTGCGCGACCTGCGTTTCCACGGGCTTGAGCGCGCGCGCCCAGCCGTCCTCGACCAGATCAGTCAGGGGGCGCGCCCCTGTTGAATCGCTCCTCGCTTCCGCAGTCACGGAAAACAAACCTAGCGTGCTCCCTCAGTCAAACGACTGCCATCCCGCATTTCCCGTCCACGTGGCGCCGTCGACGAGCACCGTTGCCGGGCTTTCGATCACCCGTCCGATGCTCCGCCAGCCGGGAGGTGGCGCGCCGGGGAATGTCGCGGCCAGCGCATGGTCCTCACCACCGCCCAAAACCCATGCCAGTGGGTCGGCGCCCACTGCCCTGGCAGCCTCGGCGACGGCCAGGCGATCGGCGTCCAATCGGCTGCTGTCGAGGTCGATACCAACTCCGGAGGCCGTCGCGATGTGGCCCAGGTCGGCGAGCAGGCCGTCGGAGACATCGGTCATGGCGGTGGCCCCGGCATCGGCTGCCCGGGCACCCTGCCCGTATGGCGGCTGTGGGGTCAGGTGCCGCTGCCGCAGGTCCTGGAACCCGACGGGCCCTTCGACTCCGTGCTCCCACAAGGCATATCCGGCTGCCGATCGTCCCAACTCGCCTACCACGGCGACGGTGTCGCCGGCGCGGGCACCGCTGCGGCGCACCGGTTCCCGTCCGTCGAGGTTACCGAGAACCGTGACCGATATCACCCACAGCGGGGCGCTGACCAGATCTCCACCGGCGATGCTGGCGCCCAACCGACGCGCCTCGTCCCACAACCCGTCGGACACCTCGGTGGCGGCCGCGACGGAGGTGTCGGGCGGTGCACCGAACGCCACCACGAATGCGGTGGCCCGCCCGCCCATCGCCTCGATATCGGCGGCGTTCTGGGCGATGGCCTTGCGTCCGATGTCGTGCGGTGTCGACCAGTCCAGCCGAAAATGCCGGTCCTGCACCAGCATGTCGGTGGAGACCACGGTGCGCCCGTCGGAAGCCGTCACCACAGCCGCGTCGTCGCCCGGACCCAGCGTCACGGCCTCGGCTTGCGCGCGTCCGGACACCAGCCGGTCGATGACGACGAATTCCCCGGCGGCCGCCAGAGTGTCGCCCTCGTCGTCACCGGGATCGTCGCCGATCGTCTCGCCGGTCATGTCGCCTCCTACCGGTCGGCTGTCGCGTCGGGAGAACCCGGACCCGACCTGCGGTACGTTTGGTGCCTGCGGCCAGCAGTTTATGCAGCGAGACGGAGGAGACAGCCGGTGGTGGACGCTTACGTGCTGATCCAGACCGAGGTGGGCCGCGCCGAGGTCGTCGCCAAACAGCTCGCCGGACTGCCTGGGGTGGTCTCCGCCGAATACGTGACCGGGCCCTATGACGTGGTCTTGCGTCTCAGCGCCGACACGTTGGCCGCGCTGCAGTCCGATGTCGTGCCCGCGGTGCAGCAGGTACCCGGAATCACCCGGACGCTGACCTGCCCGATCGCCAACGCCGGCCGGCCATAGAGTTGGTGGTGTGACCGACTCGCACGCCTCCGACGGACCGCCCCGCACCCTGCTGATCGCGGCGCTCGTCGTTGCGGTCTCGGTGCTGATCACGGTCCTCGGTATCGCGGCGTCCCGGCAGCGCTCACCCGAGCAGCAACCCGTCGCCATTCCGTCGATACCTGCACCGCAGGCCGACAGCCAGCAGTGCCAGGACCTCCTGAACGCGCTGCCACAGCAGCTCGGCGATTTTCGGCGTGCCCCGACGGTGGATCCGACCCCGCCGGGCACCGCGGCCTGGCGTGCCGAGCCCGACACCGAGCCGGTGGTTCTGCGCTGCGGACTGGAGCGCCCCACTGATTTCGTCGTCGGCACCCCGCTACAGGTGGTCGACGAGATCCAGTGGTTCCGGGTGGGTGACCCAGGCGCGCCGGGCCCGGGCAGCGAGGCCGATGATCAGGGCCGCAGCACCTGGTACGCGGTCGACCGCCCGGTATACATCGCCCTGACACTTCCCGCCGGGTCCGGGCCGACACCCATTCAACAGATCTCGGGTCAGATCGCCCGCACCATGCCCGCCCAGGAGCCCGCGCCGGCTCCGGCGCGCTGAGGTCAGCGGAGACCGGTACCGCGCGCCAGCGCCGTCTCGACCATCGCGGTCAGCAATGTCGGGTAGTCGACGCCGCTGGCCGCCCACATCCGCGGGTACATCGAGATGGTGGTGAACCCCGGCATCGTGTTGATCTCGTTGATCACCGGGCCGTCGTCGGTCAGGAAGAAGTCGACGCGGGCCAACCCCTGGCAGTCGATCGCGGTGAAGGCCCGCACGGCCAACCGCCGGACCTCCTCGGAGACGTCGTCGTCGACCTTGGCAGGTACATCCAATTCGGCTGCGTCGACAAGGTATTTGGTGGCGAAGTCGTAGAAGCCGTCCTCGCGCCCGCGCACGCCGGCCACCCGGATCTCGCCCACGGTGCTGGCTTCGATCTTGCCGTCGGGGAATTCGAGTACTCCGCATTCCAGTTCGCGCCCCGGGATCGCAGCCTCGACGATGACCTTCGGATCGTGACGGCGCGCGAGTTCGATCGCCGCGGGCAGCTCATCCCACGCCGCGACCCGGCTGACGCCGATCGACGAGCCACCCCGGGCCGGTTTGACGAACACCGGCAGGCCGAGCCGTTCGCGGTCCTCGAGATCCAGAGTGGGCTGGTTGGGACGCAGCACCACGAAGTCGCCGATCGGCAGGCACTCGGCGACGAGCAGCTTCTTGGTGAACTCCTTGTCCATGCCCGCAGCGCTCGACAGCACACCGGAGCCCACGTACGGGATCCCGGCCAACTCGAGGAGGCCCTGGATGGTGCCGTCCTCGCCGTAGGGGCCGTGCAGTACCGGGAAGACCACGTCGACGGCGGCCAAAAGCTCACCGGGACCGTTGCTCAGCGCCAACAGCTGGCCGCTGCGGTTCGGGGCGGCAGGCAGCGCGAGCTCGGTCCCCGACGTCTCGGTCACCTCGGGCAACCGGCCGTCGGTGATCGCGAGCGTCTCCGGACTTCCGTCGGTCAACATCCACGAACCGTCGGGGGTGATTCCGACGGCGACGACCTCGAATCGCTCCGGATCGAGGTTGCGCAGGATGCTGCCTGCCGATACGCAGGAAATTGCGTGCTCAGAGCTACGCCCGCCGTAGACGACGGCGACGCGGGTGCGGGATCCGGTCTGATTGCGGGCTGTCACAACCTAGAGAGGTTACCGTCCCGGTCCGTCCGCGCCTTCCGGCGCATCCCGACCTGGGCTTTCACCGCTGCAGTGCCTGCTCCACGTCGGCGAGCAGGTCCTCGGTGTCTTCGATCCCGGCCGAGATGCGGGCGAAACCGGCCGGTACGGGGTCGCCCCAGCGGGCCCGGCGATCGACCGAGGTGTGGATCCCGCCGAAGCTGGTCGAGGCGATGAGCAGCGCGCTGCGCTCCACCAGGGCATGCACCGCGGCGGCATCGGCCAGCTCTATCGAAACCAGCCCGCCGAAACGCTTCATCTGGGTGGCCGCCAGCTCGTGTGCCGGATCTTCGGGCAGCCCGGGGTAGCGCACCGAGCGCACCGCCGGATGGCTGCGCAGCAGCATCGCCAGGGCTGCGGCGTTCTGGCACTGCCGTTCGAAGCGCAGTCCGGCACTGCCGAGACTGCGCAGCACCAGCCAGGCCTCGAACGCGCCCAGGATGGGTCCGGCCAGCAGCCGGTCTCGCTCCACCGCCGCCATCAGCTCGGGCTGGCTGCCGGCCACGTAGCCGGCCACCAGATCGCTGTGCCCCGACAGTGATTTCGTGGCACTGGCCACCACGAGGTCGGCGCCGAGCGACAGCGGTTGCTGGCCCAGCGGCGTGGCGGTGGTGTTATCGACGACGAGCGTGGCGCCGCGACCGCGGCAGGTCATCGCCAGCCGGTGCAGATCGACGACGTCGAGCCCCGGATTGGCCGGCGTCTCGGCGAGCACCGCGTCAGCTTCCGCGGAGGCCTCACAGATGTCGGCAACAGTCGCCTCGATCACCGTAATACCCTGCGGTGCAAGATATTCGACCGCGTATTGACGGACCTGATAGTAGCCGTCGGCGGGGACCACAAGTGTGGATCCCGGTTTGGCCAGCACCCGCAGAGCCGAGGTGATCGCGGCCATGCCCGATCCGAATGTGAGCGCGGCGGCCGCCCCTTCGAGTTCAGCGAGCGCCGATTCCAGTTGTCGCCATGACGGATTGGAGCTGCGCCCGTAGCTGTCCAGCGGCTCAGCTTCGTCTGGCGAGAGGTGGAATGTCGACGCCGGCACCGGCATCGGTGCCACCGGCTGTCCCGGAATCGATTCCAGACCAACAGCTTTGACGCTTCGAGTGGAATCCCCGTACAAACCGTCCATACCCGTTTTTCCTCCTCGCCCCGGAGGATCCCTACTCCGGTTTGGTGCTGCGACCCAAAAGCCCTGAGACTGCCTCGTGAACCGACAATCCCTTGTGACACACCCGATGAACGGCGTCGGTGAGCGGCATCTCGACACCGTAACTGGAGGCCAGCGCCAGCACTGATTCGCACGAGGCGACGCCCTCGGCCACATGTCCGCCCGCCGCGGTCAGCGCCGATTCCATGGTGCCTCCCTTGCCCAGCCGCACACCGAAGGTGCGGTTACGGGAGCGCTCCGAGGTACACGTGGCCACGAGATCTCCGACACCGGCCAGCCCGGCCAGCGTGGCGGGGGTGGCGCCCAGCGCAATACCGAGCCGCATGACCTCCGCCAGCCCGCGGGTGATGATGGCGGCCACGGTGTTCTCCCCCAGCCCGACTCCCACTGCCATGCCACAGGCCAGCGCGATGACGTTCTTGCACGCCCCGCCGACTTCGGCGCCCACCACGTCGGCGTTCGTATAAGGCCGGAAGTATCCGGTGGCCAAGGCCCGCTGCAGAGTGACCGCGCGTCCGGAGTCGCTGCAGGCGACGACAGTGGCCGCCGGCTGCTCGTCGGCGATCTCGCTGGCCAGGTTCGGTCCCGTCACCACCGCGACCCGGGACGGATCCACACCGGTCACCTGGACGATGACCTGGCTCATCCGCATGAGCGAGCCGAGTTCGATTCCCTTGGCCAGACTGACCAATGTCACGTCGTCACCGATCAGGTGCTTCCACCCGGCCAGGTTCGCCCGAAGCTGCTGAGCCGGAACACCGAGCAGCACCGTGCAGGCACCGGCCAGCGCCTCGCCCGGATCCGAGGTGGCCCGGATCGTCGACGGCAGGACGACGTCCCCGAGATAGCGGCTGTTGCGATGCTCGGTGTTGATCTCGTCGGCGACCTCTGGACGCCGGGCCCACATCGTCACCGGATTTCCCGCGTCCGCCAGCACCTTGGCCAGCGCCGTCCCCCACGCACCGGCACCCATCACCGCAGCCTCTACCACCCGTTCACCCTATCCCGGCGGCTGTGTCACGCGCCGACGCCGGCCGGGCTGGCAGGATGAACCCATGAGCGGCTCCCGAAGCGGCAACGCCGCAGCCACGCCGGCTGCTGACGTCACCCTCGTGATCGCGGTGAAACGGCTGTCAGCCGCCAAAACCCGGCTGGCGCCCATCTTCTCCGCGGCCACCCGCGAGGCTGTGGTGCTGGCCATGCTGGTCGATACCGTCACCGCCGCGTCGTCCATCGCCCCCGTCACCGTCGTCACTCCCGACGAGACCGCGGCGGAGGCCGCCCGGCAACTCGGCGCCAGGGTGTTGATGGACCCGACACCACCCGGTCATCGTGACCCACTCAACAACGCCATCACCGCGGCCGAGGCCGAGCTTCGCTCCGCTGCGCCGAATATCGTTGTACTCCAAGGAGATCTACCTGCCCTGCAGCCCCAGGAGCTGGCCGAGGCCCTGGCCCTGGCCCGCGGTTACCAACGCAGTTTCGTCGGCGACCGGCACGGCACCGGAACCGCGGCGCTCTTCGCGTTCGGCACTGCCCTGGCTCCGCACTTCGGATCCGATTCGGCTGCGCGCCATCGCCACTCCGGCGCGATCGAACTCACCGGGGCCTGGCCCGGCCTGCGCTGCGATATCGACACCCCCGACGATTTGCAGGCGGCCCGGCGTCTCGGCGTCGGCACCGCAACTGCACGCACCCTCGGCAGGCACGCCACCAGGTAGCCGAGGACCCGCGGGATAGGGAATGATCGGACGGATGAGCGAAGCCACCGAAGCCGAGCCAGGTACCCGATCGGACCACTCCCGACGGGACGCCGCGGCAGCCGTATCGGGGCCGTCCGACGAGTCATCGGCACCTGAAGCGCCACCGGCTGCCACCTCACCCGCAGTGGACGACGCACTGCCCGAGGACCGATACCTCAACCGCGAGCTGAGCTGGCTGGATTTCAATTCGCGGGTCCTGGCTCTGGCGGCCGACACCTCGTTGCCATTACTCGAGCGGGCGAAGTTCCTGGCAATCTTCGCCTCGAACCTCGACGAGTTCTACATGGTCCGGGTGGCCGGCCTCAAACGCCGCGACGAGATGGGACTTTCGGTGCGCTCGGCCGACGGCCTGTCCCCACGCGAACAGTTGCGTCGCATCAACGAACGCACCCAGCAGATCGCGAGCCGTCACGCCAGCGTGTTCTTCAGCTCCGTCCGCCCGGCCCTGGCCGAAGAGGGCATCGTCATCGTCAACTGGGCCCAGCTCGACGAGTCCGAACGCGCGAAGCTCTCCACCTACTTCCACGAACAGGTATTCCCCGTCCTCACGCCGCTGGCGGTGGATCCGGCGCACCCGTTCCCGTTCGTCAGCGGGCTGAGCCTGAACCTGGCCGTCACCGTCAAGCACCCCGAGGACGGCGGTCAGCACTTCGCCAGGATCAAGGTGCCCGACAACGTCGGCCGCTTCGTCGAACTCAGCGCGCCCGCCGACGGCTCGACGGTGGTGCGGTTCCTGCCGATGGAGGAACTGATCGCGGCGTTCTTACCGGTGTTGTTCCCCGGTCTGGAGATCGTCGAGCACCACGCATTCCGGATCACCCGCAACGCCGACTTCGAGGTCGAAGAGGATCGCGACGAGGACCTGCTGCAGGCACTGGAACGCGAACTGGCCCGCAGGCGGTTCGGCTCGCCGGTCCGGCTGGAAGTGTCCGACGACATGACCGAGAGCATGCTCGAACTGCTGCTCCGGGAACTGGATGTGTACCCCGGTGACGTCATCGAGGTACCGGGGCTGCTGGATCTCTCCGCGCTGTGGCAGATCTATGGCGTGGATCGTCCCGCCCTCAAGGACCGGCCGTTCGTGCCCGCCACCCCACCGGCTTTCGGTGAACGGGAGACGCCGAAGAGCATTTTCTCCACACTGCGCGACGGGGATGTGCTGGTGCACCATCCCTATGACTCGTTCTCCACCACCGTTCAGCGCTTCATCGAGCAGGCCGCCGCCGATCCGAACGTGCTGGCGATCAAGCAGACGCTGTACCGCACCTCCGGTGACTCCCCCATCATCAACGCCCTGATCGACGCCGCCGAGGCAGGCAAGCAGGTGGTCGCGCTCGTCGAGATCAAGGCTCGCTTCGACGAGCAGGCCAACATCAAGTGGGCCAGAGCACTCGAACAGGCCGGGGTGCATGTGGTCTACGGGTTGATCGGACTCAAGACGCACTGCAAAACCTGCCTCGTGGTGCGACGCGAAGGATCGACGATCCGGCGCTACTGCCACATCGGTACCGGCAACTACAACCCGAAAACCGCACGCCTGTATGAAGACGTGGGGTTGCTCACGGCCGATCCCGACATCGGCGCCGACCTCACCGACTTGTTCAATTCCCTGACCGGGTATTCCCGTAAGGACTCCTACCGCAATCTGCTGGTGGCGCCGCGCGGGGTGCGCAAGGGCATCATCGAGCGCATCGACCGGGAGATCGCCGCCCATCATGAGGGAGCCAAGACCGGTATCCGGGTGAAGGCCAACGCACTGGTCGACGAGCAGGTGATCGATGCGCTCTACCGGGCCTCACAAGCTGGAGTTCCGGTCGAGATCGTGGTGCGGGGTATCTGCGCCCTACGTCCCGGTGTCCCCGGATACTCCGACAACGTCACGGTGCGCTCGATCCTCGGACGCTTCCTCGAGCACTCGCGCATTATTCACTTCCGCGCCATCAACGAGTTCTGGATCGGCAGTGCCGACATGATGCATCGTAATCTCGACCGCCGTGTCGAAGTGATGGCTCAGGTCAAGGATCCGAGGCTGACCGCCCAACTCAACGATGTGTTCGAGTCCGCGATGGATCCGGCCACCCGGTGCTGGGAGTTACGACACGATGGTCACTGGACGGCCCTGCCCCAGGCGGGACAGACAGTCCGCGACCACCAGGTGTCGCTGATGGAACGCCACCGGCACCCCTGACCCCCGCCCGGACCCGGGGCCGCTCGGACCGGGCCGGTGAATGACCTGCAGGAGTTTAGGTGTCCAACGACAGCACGAAAGCAGCGCAGCCGGGTAGCAGGCTCGTGCCCGCGGCGGGCGCCGTGTTGTGGCGCGGCGGCGAGGACGCCGCAGGTGGAGCGGTGACCGAGGTGGCTGTGATCCACCGTCCGCGATACGACGATTGGTCCCTGCCCAAGGGCAAGGTCGAGTTGAACGAAACCGATCCGGTGGCCGCGGTACGCGAAGTTCACGAAGAGACCGGTTACACCGCACAACTCGGCCGCCGGCTCGGTTCGATCTCGTATGACATTCCGCAGGGCACCAAACGGGTCTGGTATTGGGCAGCCCGCGCCACTGGAGGAGACTTCACCCCCAATGACGAGGTGGACAAGCTCATCTGGCTGCCGGTGGACGCGGCAATGAACCAGCTGGACTACCCGCAAGATCGAAAAGTGTTGCGCCGCTTCGGGAAACACGCGCCCGACACCGACACGCTGCTGATCGTGCGACACGGTACGGCCGGACGGCGGTCCCGTTTCAAGGGCGACGACCGCAAACGTCCGTTGGACAAGAAGGGCCGGGCACAGGCCGAAGCTCTGGTCGGCCAACTACTGGCATTCGGTGCCACAACGCTTTACGCGGCCGATCGGTTGCGCTGCCATCAGACCCTCGAGCCCCTCGCACAGGAACTCGGGGTGGACATTCACAACGAGCCGGAGTTGACCGAGGAGGCATACCGCTCCGACCACAAGGCCGGTCGCAGCCGTGTCCTGGAACTCGCCGCCCGGGCGGGGACCCCGGTGATCTGCACCCAGGGCAAGGTGATTCCCGATCTCATCTCGTGGTGGTGCTCGCGGTCACAGGTGCGCCCGCAGACCACCGGAAATCGCAAGGGCAGCACCTGGGTGCTGTCGATGACCGACGGCCGACTGATCGCCGCTGACCATCTCGGCAGTCCCCTGCCCACCGGCGGCTGAACACACACGAGAAAAGGCACGTCGTGAGCTGACCTACCGCCCACGACGTGCCTTTACCGTAATTACTTGCGGCCCTTCTTGGCCGGCGCCTTCTTGGCAGCCACCTTCTTGGCGGGCGCCTTGGTCGCGGCCTTCTTGGCCGGAGCCTTGGTCGCCGCCTTCTTGGCGGGAGCCTTCTTGACAGCCGCCTTCTTGGCGGGCGCCTTGGTCGCGGCCTTCTTGGCCGGAGCCTTGGTCGCCGCCTTCTTGGCGGGAGCCTTCTTGACAGCCGCCTTCTTGGCGGGCGCCTTGGTCGCGGCCTTCTTGGCCGGAGCCGCCTTCTTGACAGCCGCCTTCTTGGCCGGCGCCTTCTTGGCGACGGTCTTCTTTGCGGCGGTCCGCTTGGCCGGGCCCGCGGTGACGCCGCGCTTGACGGCCGGACCGTCAGCCGGGAGGCGCTGCGCCCCAGCGACAACCGCCTTGAACTGAGCGCCCGGACGGAATGCCGGCACCGAGGTGGGCTTGACCTTCACCGTCTCGCCGGTGCGCGGGTTACGTGCCACACGGGCAGCGCGACGGCGCTGCTCGAAAACACCGAAGCCGGTGATCGTGACGCTTTCGCCCTTGTGCACCGCGCGGACGATGGTGTCCACAACGTTCTCCACCGCGGCGGTAGCCTGCCGACGATCGGTGCCCAGTTTGGTTGTGAGTACGTCGATGAGCTCCGCTTTGTTCATCCAAAACCTCCGAAACCAGTGGTCCTCCTTGGACCGACTAGAGGACACGGTAAACCCTGTGACCACTGATTTCCAAGAGCCACGCGCAATTTCAGGCGTAGCTAGCGAACAATCCGGCAATCCGCTTGCCCCACTTGGACTCCGCTCGGTCGGGTCCAGAACCGGTTTGGCAGGCGGCGATTTCGGGCGCCGAAGCGCCCGTACAGGGCCCCCGATCAGGCCGGCAGAGTATGCGGCTTCCAGGTCGGACGGCGCTTCTCGTAATCCTCGATCGAAGAGAGTTTCCGCAGCGTAAGGCCTATATCGTCGAGTCCCTCGAGCAGCCGCCAGGCCGTGTAGTCGTCAATTCTGAACGGCAACACAACCGTTCCGGCGACGACATTTCGATCTTGAAGATTCACAGTGATTTCCAGGCCCGGATTCTGCTCGATGAGCTTCCATAAGAGCTCGACATCGTCTTGGGCGACTTCGGCGGCCAATAGCCCGGCCTTACCGGCGTTGCCGCGGAAAATATCGGCGAATCGGGATGAGATAACCACCCGGAAGCCATAGTCCATGAGCGCCCAGACGGCATGTTCGCGTGACGATCCGGTGCCGAAATCTGGTCCCGCGACCAACACCGAGCCTTTGTCGAATGGCGGGAGATTCAGAATGAATGACGGGTCTGTGCGCCAGGCGGCGAATAATCCGTCTTCGAAACCTGTTCGGGTTACCCGCTTCAAATAGACCGCGGGGATGATCTGGTCGGTGTCGACATTGGACCGCCGCAGCGGGACGCCGATACCGGTATGAGTGCTAAAAGCCTCCATCAGGCTTCTCCTTCTGGTTTTCTTAGCGGGTCGCGGCGGGCAGATCGGCAGGGGACGCCAGCTTTCCGCGTACGGCGGTGGCTGCGGCGACAGCCGGCGAGACGAGGTGCGTACGGCCCCCCTTACCCTGTCGGCCTTCGAAATTCCGGTTTGAAGTCGAGGCGCAGCGCTGGCCAGGGGACAGTTGATCAGGGTTCATGCCCAGACACATCGAGCAGCCCGCCTGACGCCATTCCGCGCCCGCGGCAGTGAATATCCCGTCGAGACCTTCCGATTCGGCCTGGGCCCGGACCCGCATCGAACCCGGTACCACCAGCATCCGCACTCCGTCGGCGACCTTGCGATCGCGCAGCACGTCGGCGACCACTCGCAGATCCTCGATCCGGCCGTTGGTGCAGGACCCGACGAAGACGGTGTCCACGGCGATATCGCGCATGGCCATCCCGGGCCGAAGATCCATGTAGGCCAAAGCCTTCTCCGCCGACTGACGCTCTCCGTCGTCGCCGATCAACTCCGGATCGGGAACCGACGCGGACAGCGGAACGCCCTGGCCCGGGTTGGTTCCCCACGTCACGAACGGGCTCAACGTGGCGGCATCCAAGTAGACCTCGGTGTCGAATTCGGCACCCTCGTCGGTACGCAACTGGCTCCATGCGGCCAGAGCAGCGTCCCAGTCGGCCCCCTGGGGCGCGTTCGGGCGGCCCTTGAGGAATTCGAAGGTGGTCTCGTCAGGGGCGACCATGCCGGCCCGGGCCCCGGCCTCGATGCTCATGTTGCAGATCGTCATCCGGCCTTCCATGGACAGCGCCTCGATGGCACTGCCCCGGTATTCGATGACGTGCCCCTGGCCGCCGCCGGTGCCGATCTTGGCGATCACGGCCAGGATGATGTCCTTGGCGCTCACCCCGGGCGGCAGTACGCCGTCCACGTTGACCGCCATGGTCTTGAACGGCTTGAGCGCCAGTGTCTGCGTGGCCATCACGTGCTCGACCTCGGAGGTGCCGATGCCCATGGCGATGGCGCCGAACGCACCGTGGGTCGAGGTGTGGCTGTCCCCACACACGACGGTCATGCCCGGCTGCGTCAGCCCCAGCTGCGGTCCGATGATGTGCACGATGCCCTGTTCGGCATCCCCCATCGAATGCAGCCGGATGCCGAATTCCTCGCAGTTGCGCCGCAATGTCTCGACCTGGGTGCGCGAAACCGGGTCCGCGATCGGCTTGTCGATGTCGACCGTGGGCACGTTGTGGTCCTCGGTGGCGATCGTCAGGTCGGGACGTCGCACCGGCCGGCCCGCCAATCGCAGGCCGTCGAATGCCTGCGGGCTGGTGACCTCGTGGACAAGATGCAGGTCGATGTAGATCAGGTCGGGCTCTTGGGCCGCGCCCTCTCCCTGACCGCGCGCCACGACGTGGTCGTCCCAAACCTTTTCGGCCAGGGTGCGCGGCTTCACTGATATCTGTGTCGATTGGTCCATCGCTACTTCTCGATTCGATTAACGGCAACGCGGGCTTGCATCAAGAGTCCGCCAGGGCTGGGAGTTACTGTCGCCATCTCGCCTGTCATCTCACAATGCGAGACGCTAGTATCTCTCTGTGAGAAATGATAGCGGCATCGGCGTTCTCGACAAAGCCGTGGGTGTGCTGCACACCGTGGCCGAGTCACCTTGCGGGCTGGCCGAACTCTGCGAACGGACCGGGCTGCCGCGGGCGACCGCGCACCGGCTGGCCGCCGGGCTCGAAACCCACCGGCTGCTGACCCGTGACGGCGACGGACGCTGGCGACTCGGCCCGGCACTGACCGAATTGGCCTCCCACGTCAACGATCCGCTCCTGGCGGCCGGGGCCGCGGTACTGCCTCGCCTCCGCGAAATAACGGGCGAGAGCGTGCAGCTGTACCGGCGCGAGGGGCAATCGCGCGTCTGCGTAGTGGCATTGGAGCCCCCGGCCGGGCTTCGCGACACCGTGCCGGTGGGCACCCACCTACCGATGACCGCCGGCTCGGGAGCCAAAGTTCTACTCGCCTACGCCGACCCGGCCACCCAACAGTCCGTGCTGCCGGCGGCCAAGTTCACCGACCGCACGCTGGCCGAGGTCCGCAAGCGTGGCTGGGCACAGAGCGCCGCCGAGCGTGAGCCCGGAGTGGCCAGCGTCTCGGCGCCCGTCCGCGACGGCCGGGGCGCGGTGATCGCCGCGGTGTCGGTGTCCGGACCGATCGACCGCATGGGCCGTCGGCCGGGGGCCCGCTGGGCTGCCGATCTTCTCGCCGCAGCCGACGCGCTGACCCGCCGACTGTGAGGCGAATCTCAATATTCTCGTGACGCCTCGGCGTGGCCGGGCCGAGCTTTGTCACGACGGCGCGGCCGTCGGGGGCCGACGCTACTCCAGCGTGATGTTCGACACCCGGAGCCACTCTGGCGTGACAAAGCGGTTGCGGACACCAAGCCCGCACAACGCAAAAGCACCCAGTTCGTGAGAACTGGGTGCTCTTACTTGTTGTACCCCCGATGGGATTCGAACCCACGCTACCGCCGTGAGAGGGCGGCGTCCTAGGCCGCTAGACGACGGGGGCTAGAACTTCCGGATGGTCAGCATAGCTCAGGCGATCTCGCTGACCTAATCCGCTAGTTGGCTGGGGTACCAGGACTCGAACCTAGAATGGCGGTACCAGAAACCGCTGTGTTGCCAATTACACCATACCCCATTAATTGCCCATCACCGCAGGTCACAGGCAATTTCGATCCGATCGGCTCAGCGGGGGCTTCCCCGTTTTGCTTTTCGGGCCGACGAGCAGACTACCAAAGATCTCGGACGGTTTTTCACACCCTGCCCCGGGCGGCCCGCAACCGCTGAAGGCTGCGGTCGGCGCCCAGCAGTTCCATCGACTCGAACAGCGGCGGGCTGATCGTCGCACCGGTGACAGCGACGCGGAT
Source organism: Mycobacterium sp. IDUB_24 (assembly GCF_055419385.1). NCBI lineage: Bacteria > Bacillati > Actinomycetota > Actinomycetes > Mycobacteriales > Mycobacteriaceae > Mycobacterium > Mycobacterium sp. IDUB_24. The sequence continues at coordinate 448,829 of NZ_JBVAXO010000006.1, read as the reverse complement.
CGGTCCGAACGCCTTACGGGGCTTCAGCTCCAGGCCCTCCAGGAGCGCCGCCTTGAGCGCAGCCTCGATGTTGGCGGTGTTCCACTCAGAGACCCCCTCCAAGGCGCTCAGCGCGGCGTCCAGGACCGGTGCGGCTTCCTCGCGGAGTTCTTTGGCGGCGGACTTCTCGTCGATCTCGTAGGAGCCGTCGTCCAAGAACTTCAGGAGGCCCCACGCATCGCCGAGTACGACGATGCGGGTCTGGATCAGTGCGGCCGCTTCGGCGAATGCGGTGTCGTCCAAACCGGTGTCGTGACCGTGGGCGTCGAGATATGCGCGCAGCCGTGCGGTGAAATCTTCGGGCGTCAGCTGCCGGATGTGCTCGGCGTTGATCGCGTCGGCCTTCTTCTGGTCGAACCGCGCCGGGTTGGAGTTGACGTCGGCCACATCGAATGCGGCCACCATCTCGTCGAGGCTGAACACGTCGTGATCGTCGGCGATCCCCCAGCCAAGCAGCGCCAGATAGTTCAGCAGGCCCTCCGGCAGGAAGCCTCGGTCGCGGTGCAGGAACAGGTTCGACTGCGGATCGCGCTTGGACAGCTTCTTGTTGCCCTCACCGAGAACACTTGGCAAATGGGCGAACTGAGGCACCTGCTCGGCCACACCGATCCGCATCAGGGCCTGGTAGAGCGCGATCTGGCGCGGCGTCGAGGGCATGATGTCCTCGCCACGGAGCACGTGGGTGATCTTCATCAGCGCGTCGTCGACCGGGTTGACCAAGGTGTACAACGGATCTCCGTTGGCACGAGTGATCGCGAAATCCGGCACCGACCCCGCCGGAAAACTCACCGGCCCGCGCACCAGATCGGTCCAGCCGAGGTCCTCGTCGGGCATGCGCAAGCGCAGGACGGGCTTGCGGCCCTCGTCGGCAAAGGCCTTGCGCTGCTCGTCGGTGAGGTCGCGGTCGTAATTGTCGTACCCGAGTTTGGGATTGCGCCCGGCCGCCAGATGGCGCGCCTCGACCTCCTCTGGCGTCGAATACGCCTCGTAGACCTCGCCGGCATCGAGCAGACGGGCGATCACGTCACGGTAGATCTCGCTGCGCTGCGACTGTCGGTACGGCTCGTACGGGCCGCCGGCGTCGGGGCCCTCATCCCAGTCCAGGCCCAGCCACCGCAGTGCGTCGAGGATCGCGGCGTAGCTCTCGTCGCTGTCGCGAGCAGCGTCGGTGTCCTCGATACGGAACACGAACGTCCCGCCGGTATGCCGGGCGTAGGCCCAGTTGAACAGAGCCGTGCGCACCAACCCGACGTGCGGGGTGCCGGTCGGCGACGGGCAGAACCGCACCCTGACCGGATCAGAGGGAGATGTCATCACTTACCTCTACTTCTGCTTGCGTACAACGGGATTGGTGAGAGTGCCGATGCCTTCGACGGTGACACTGACGGTGTCCCCGTCTTCGATCGGACCGACTCCCTCTGGCGTTCCGGTCAGGATCAGGTCGCCCGGCAGCAGCGTCATCACGGCCGAGACCCACTCGACGATGGCACCGATGTCGTGGATCATCAGCGAGGTTCGGCTGCGTTGGCGCACTTTCCCGTTCACCTCGGTGCGGATCTCCAGATCGGACGGATCGAGGTCCTTGACGATCCACGGGCCCACGGGGCAGAAGGTGTCGTGCCCCTTGGCCCGCATCCACTGGCCGTCCTTGGCCTGCTGGTCGCGCGCCGAGATGTCGTTGGCAATGGTGTAGCCCAGGATGTTCTCGGCAGCGCGCGCGGCGGGCACGTCCTTGCAGGGCCGCCCGATGACGATCGCCAGCTCACCCTCGTGGTGAACGGGATGGGCGTCGGCCGGCAGCTGAATCGGCACGCCTGGCCCGACGATCGCGGTGTTGGGTTTGAGGAAGATCACCGGATCCTCCGGAGCCACCCCACCCATCTCCTGGGCGTGGGCCTCATAGTTCTTCCCCATACAGATGACCTTGCTGGCCAGGATGGGTGCGAGCAGCCGGACGTCGGCCAGCGGCCAGCTCCGTCCGGTGAAGTTCGGGTTGCCGAACGGATGCTCGGCGATCTCTTTGCAGACGGCATCGGCACCGTCGCCTTCGACACTGACGAAAGCGACGCCGTCGGGACTGGCGATTCGACCTAAGCGCATTTTGACCAGGGTAGTGCTCGGCGTCGGCCGCAACGCCTCCAGTCGGACTTCGTCAACGCCCGTCGAACACCGCGGCGAGGAACGGTGTCGAATCCGGAACCGAGGCCATCACAGTCCCGGAGTGATCCTCGTCGGGATAGACCTTGAGTGTGACGTCCTGCCCGTTGGCGCGTAGCTGGTCGGCAAGCTGTTGCGACATGTTGGGCGGGACATCGCGGTCCAGCAGCCCGACGCCGAGGAAGATCGGCCGGTCGTAGCCACTGGTCGGCGTGCCCAGGTAGGTGTCGAGCGCTTCGGTCAGCCCGGGCAGCGTGGCCAGCGGCGCGCGGAAGTACGCGGTCGGCGTCATACCGGTGAGATGCTGGTCGAGTTGCGGCTTGCACAGCATCTCCGCCCTGGCGACCGCGTCGAGCCCAGCCGGGGTGAGCACGCTGTCGATGTCGAGATCAGGCCGAGCCTCCCGCAACCCGGCAAGGATGTACCCGGTGTAGCTGTTGACCGCGGGCCCGGCGTTCGGCGGCAGAACCATGTCCGGCCCGGCCTGCTGGACGACGCCCTCGACATTGAAGGGTGTCCCGGTCGCCACCACGCCGCGGTAGTCCAGACCGGTACCTCGGCTGAATTCGGTGGCCCGGCGGGCGCTGTTGATCGCAGCCCCGCCGCCCTGCGACTGGCCCACGATGGCCCACTTGTTCGACAACGGCAGATCCATGTGGTGCATGGCGATCACCGAATCGACGACGCTGTGCGCGGTGGCGACGCTGTTGAGGTAACTCATCAGGCCGGGAGTGCCCAACCCGGCATAGTCCGAGCCGACAACGGCATAGCCCTGGTCGAGCCAGTGCGTCAGATATTCATCGTCCCGGGCACTGCGCGGTTGTGCCGAGGGAGCGCAATCGTCGCCGAGTCCCACGGTGCCGTGTGCCCACGCGATCGTCGGCCAGCCACCCTCGGGCGCCTGGCCGTGCGGAATGAACACCGCCGCGGTGCTGACTGCCGGTGAATCATGTTGATCGACAGTTGAATAGAGGATGCGGTAGGCGCTCTCCGCACCCGGCACGGACAACGCCTGATCCAGTGGGACCGTCTCGATCAGGCTGCCGGGCGCGGGAATCGGAGCGTCGTAGTGGCGGACATCCAGGCCCGACCAGTCCGGGACCGCCGCCACCGCGGTCGGCGCTGTCAGAAGTCCACACGTCAACAGGGCGGTAGCCGCAAACCACATCTTCACCGCCACAGCGTATTGCAGGTTTAGCGCGTCTCATATAATGAGACGCAAGTTCAATATTTTGAGACAGCATGAAACGATGCACCCATGTCTGTTTCGTCGATCAGCACGTTCCGCCGGTGGTCGATGTTGGCGATTGCACTGAGTGCCACCACCTGCGCCAACGTGTTCATCAACGGCGCGGCGTTCCTCATTCCGACCCTGCACGCCGAGCGCGGTCTGGATCTGGCCAAAGCGGGTCTGCTGTCGTCGATGCCGAGCTTCGGGCTCGTGGTCACCCTGATCGCGTGGGGCTACGTCGTCGACCGGGTGGGCGAGCGGATCGTGTTGACGGTGGGCTCGGCACTGACCGCGGCTGCGGCGTTCGGCGCGGCCGCTGCACATTCCCTGGTGATGGTCGGGGTGTTTCTGCTGTTGGGCGGAATGGCTGCGGCCAGCAGTAATTCGGCAAGCGGACGGGTCGTGGTGGGTTGGTTCCCCCCCGAACAGCGGGGCCTGGCCATGGGAATCCGCCAGACGGCAACACCTCTGGGAGTTGGACTGGGAGCGTTGGTCATTCCGCGCCTCGCCGAATCCCACGGTGTGGCAACCGCATTGTTGTTCCCGGCGATCGTTTGCGTGCTGGCGTCGGTGATCTGCGCTGTGGGCGTACTGGATCCGCCACGCCCGCCCCGGCACGAGGCGCCGGCCGAGCACCTGGCCAACCCGTACCGCGGCTCAAACGTGTTGTGGCGCATCCACGCCGTCTCGGTACTGCTGGTGGTGCCCCAGGGCCTGGTCTGGACGTTCACTCTGGTGTGGCTGATGAGCGATCGGGGCTGGTCTGCGGCGTCGGCCGGCACGCTGGTGACAGTCGCTCAATTGCTGGGCGCGGCAGGCCGGATCGCCGCGGGCCGCTGGTCCGATGTGGTCGGGCAGCGGCTGCGCCCGATTCGCACCATCGCGTTGGCGGCCGCGGCGACGATGGGCCTGCTGGCGCTCACCGATTGGCTGGGCTCCCCGATCAGTGTCGCCCTGATCGTGATCGCCTCGGTGATCACGGTGTCCGACAACGGTTTGGCATTCACGGCGATCGCCGAGATCGCCGGCCCGTTCTGGAGCGGACGCGCACTGGGTACCCAGAACACCAGCCAGCACCTGGCCACCGCCAGCTCGGCGCCGTTGTTCGGTGCGCTGATCGGGGTGGCGGGCTTCCCGGCGGCTTTCGCGGTGTGTGCGTTGTTGCCGTTGTTGGCGGTCCCCCTCGTCCCAGCTGATCCTGTGAACGCCGAGCCATAAGCTCGCGGCGCCTGCGCGAACCGGACCAGGCGGTCTACTGCACTTCGCTCATATCCCCCGTCCCCGGGGTGCCTTCGGCCAGCCCGTAACGCAGGTACACGATGCCGTTGGGACTGGCGACCGGCGGTTCCAGCATGGTGATGTTCGTGGGCACCGCGCCTCCGTCGAACACCTTCTTCCCGGCGCCCAGCATGATCGGATGTATCCAGAGGTCGAGTCGGTCGAAGAGCTTCTCGCGCAGCAGCGTCTGCACCAGGTTCAGGCTTCCGACGACCTTCACATGCTCGTGCTTGTCGCGGATCTCGCGCACTGCAGCGGCCAGATCCGGGCCGAGCTGTGTGGAGCCGGACCACGAGAGATCGGGCTTGCCGCGGGAGGCCACGTATTTCGGGATGCTGTTGAAAAGCGTTCCGAATTCGTCGTCCTGCTGCGGCCAGTGCGCGGCGAAGATGTCGTACGTGCGGCGTCCGAGCAGAAGGGCATCGGTGCCCTCGTAAGCGGTGCCGACCTGTGCGCCGGAAACATCGTCGATCAGCGGGGCCTGCCAGCCGCCGAACGAGAACCCCTCGGGATCCTCGTCAGGGCCACCCGGCGCCTGCGCGACGAGGTCCAGGGTTGCGAACATTTCGATCTCGATGAGTCCCATGCCCATACAGACCCGTGGGCGTCGGCAGACTCATCGCGGCCCTGTGCTGGGCAAGCGACTAGCAGTTCGTCGACTCTGCGGTGAGGGCGCAAAAGTGCGAGAGATGCACGCCCTCAGCGCAGAGTCGACGGCAAAGAACTACAGCAGCGAAAGGATCCGCTCGCCGACCTCGCTGGTCGAGAGCTTCGCATCGCCACGGGTGGCCAGGTGCTCGCTGACGGCCTTGTCGACCCGCGCCGCCGCGTCGGTTTCGCCGATATGGGTCAGCAGCAGCGCCACGCTCATCACCGCGGCGGTCGGATCGGCGATCCCCTGCCCGGCGATGTCGGGTGCGCTTCCGTGCACGGGCTCGAACATCGACGGGTTGGTGCCCGTCGCATCGATATTGCCCGAGGCGGCCAGGCCGATTCCGCCGGAGACCGCGGCGGCCAGGTCGGTGATGATGTCGCCGAACAGGTTGTCGGTGACGATCACGTCGAACCGGCCGGGGTCGGTGACCATGTGGATGGTGGCGGCATCGATGTGCTGGTAAGCAGTTTCGACATCCGGGTAGTCCGCACCGATCTCGTCGACGGTGCGCTTCCACAGCGAGCCGGCAAACGCCAGCACGTTGTTCTTGTGCACCAGGGTGAGGTGTTTACGCCGTGCGCGGGCTTTCTCGAACGCATAACGCACCACTCGCTCCACACCGAACCGGGTGTTGGTGGACACCTCGGTGGCGACCTCATGCGGGGTGCCCACCCGGATCGCGCCACCGGTGCCGGTATAGGGACCTTCGGTGCCCTCACGCACCACCACGAAGTCGATCTCCGGGTTGCCGGCAAGCGGGCTGGAAACCCCGCCGAACAACTTCGACGGCCGCAGGTTCACGTGGTGGTCCAACGCGAACCGCATGTTGAGCAGCAGCCCACGTTCGAGCACACCACTCGGTACAGAAGGATCGCCGATGGCGCCCAACAGGATCGCGTCGTAGCCCTTGAGCTCCTCGACGAATCCCTCCGGCAGGGTCTCCCCCGTCGCGTGGTACCGACGCGCGCCCAGGTCGTATTCCGTCCGGTCCACGCCGGGCAGTACCGCGTCGAGCACCTTGAGTGCCTCGGCGATGACCTCCGGGCCGATGCCGTCACCGGCGATTACAGCGAGTTTCATGACAGGTCCACCACTTCCAGCGTCGTGGCGTCAACCGCGGCCGAGATTGCGGAGCGCACATCCTCGGGCACATCGGTGTCCAGACGCAGCATCACGATGGCGCTGTCACCGTCGACGTCCTGGCTCAGCTGCGCAGCCAGGATGTTGACGTTGGCCCCACCCAGCAGGGTGCCGATCTTGCCCAGGGCGCCCGGCTGATCGTTGTAGTTGACGACGAGGTTGTAACCCTCGGCGCGAAGGTCGAAGTTGCGTCCGTTGATCTGGACGATCTTTTCGACCAGCTGCGGCCCGGACAGAGTGCCGGCCACATTCAGCGAGCTGCCGTCGGCGTGTACGACGCGGACGTCGACCACGCTGCGGTGGTTGGGGCTCTCGGTGGCGGTGCTGATCTCGGAGGCCACGCCACGGTCGGCGGCCAGCGTCGGCGCGTTGACGAACGTCACCTGCTCGTCGACCACCGCGGAGAACAATCCGCGCAGCGCTGACAGCTTCAGGATCTCGACGTCCTCGGAAGCCAGCTCGCCGCGCGCCTGGACGGTCAGCGACACCGGAGCCGCATCGGACAGGGCACCGGCCAGCAGGCCCAGTTTGCGTACCAGGTCCAGCCAGGGCGCCACTTCCTCGCCGACGGCCCCGCCGCCCACGTTGACCGCGTCCGGCACGAATTCGCCCGCCAACGCCAGCTTCACGCTGGCGGCCACATCGGTACCGGCCCGGTCCTGCGCCTCAGCGGTCGAGGCTCCCAGGTGCGGGGTCACGACCACCTGGGGCAGCTCGAACAGCGGGCTGTCGGTGCACGGTTCGGTGGAGAAGACGTCCAGGCCGGCGGCCCGCACATGGCCGCTGTTGATCGCATCGGCCAGGGCCTGCTCGTCGATCAGGCCACCGCGGGCGGCGTTGACGATGATGACGCCCGGCTTGGTCTTGGCCAGGTTCTCCTTGCCCAGCAGGCCGGCGGTCTCCTTGGTCTTGGGCAGGTGCACCGAGATGAAGTCGGCGCGGCCGAGCAGCTCGTCGAGCGGCAGCAACTCAATGCCGAGTTGAGCGGCGCGGGCCTGCGAGACGTAGGGGTCGTACGCCACGATGTGCGCCCCGAAGGCGGCCAGGCGCTGGGCGACCAGCTGCCCGATGCGGCCCAGGCCGACGACGCCGACGGTCTTGTCGAAGATCTCGACACCCGAGAATGACGACCGCTTCCACGTGTGTTCGCGCAGGGTCGCGTCGGCTGCGGGGATCTGGCGGGCCGTGGAAAGCAGCAGGGCCAGAGCGTGCTCAGCGGCGCTGTGGATGTTGGAGGTCGGCGCGTTGACCACGAGCACCCCGCGGGCCGTCGCTGCGTCGACGTCGACGTTGTCCAGGCCGACGCCGGCGCGGGCGACGATCTTGAGTTTGGGTGCCGCGGCGATGACCTCGGCGTCCACCGTGGTGGCGGAACGCACCAGAAGCGCGTCGGCTTCGGGTACGGCAGCGAGCAGCTTCTCGCGGTCCGGACCGTCGACCCACCTGACCTCTACCTGGTCACCGAGGGCGGCGACGGTCGATTCCGCGAGCTTGTCGGCAATCAAAACAACGGGGAGACTCACGCGGACAGCCTAATGTGTGGGCCCTACCACAGCCGAACCGCGTGCGGTGTACTGATGGGCGTGGACGTCACAATTGTCGGCAGCGGCCCCAACGGCCTGTCTGCCGCGGTCATCTTGGCGCGGGCCGGGCTGGCCGTACGCGTCATCGAAGCCCAGTCGACCCCGGGTGGCGGCGCGCGCACGCTGCCCGACCCGGATTTTCCCGGCGTCAGCCATGACATCTGTTCGGCGGTCCACCCGCTGGCGTTGGCCTCGCCGTTCTTCGCCGCCTACGACCTGACCGCCCGTGGGGTGCAACTGGCCGTCCCCGAAATCTCCTACGCCAGCCCGCTACAGCACCGCCCGGCGGCGATCGGTTACCGCGACATCGCCCGCACGTGCGCCGAGTTGGACTCTGGAGACTCGTGGCGACGGCTGCTCGGTCCGCTGGCGGCTGACTGTGATGACGTGGTCGGTCTCATCCTCGGCGACAAGCGGTCGCTACCCCCGTCGTTGGGCGCGGCCGCGCGCGTCGCACCCCGGCTCCTGGCCCAAGGCACCCCGTTGTGGCGGTCACTCAAGGGGGAGGACGCCCGCGCACTGTTCAGTGGGGTTGCCGCACATACGATTTCAACTATGCCATCGCTGGTCTCAGGCGGCGCCGGGCTGATGCTGGCCACTCTTGGGCATGCGGTCGGATGGCCCATTCCGATCGGTGGATCACAGGCCATCCCCGACGCATTGATCGCCGATCTCACTGCGCACGGCGGCGACCTGGTCCTCGGACACGAGGTCACCGAGCCACCGTCCGGCGTGGTCATCTACGACACCGCACCGACCGCTCTGCTGTCGATCTACGGCAAGGCCCTGCCGCCTCGCTACGCCCGTGCGTTGAGCCGCTACACCTATGGCCCCGGCGTGGCGAAGGTCGATTTCGTGCTGAGTGGCGAGATCCCTTGGCGTGACCAACGTCTGGCCCAGGCCCCGACGCTGCATCTGGGCGGCAGCCGGGCACAGATGGCGTTCGCCGAGTCCGAGATCGCCGCGGGCCGCCACGCGGAGTGGCCCATGGTGCTGGCCGCACTCCCCCATGTCGCCGATCCCTCCCGCATCGATGACGCCGGCCGCCGCCCGTTGTGGACCTACGTCCACGTACCCAACAACTCCACCCTGGACCTGGCCGAGACGGTGACGGAGATCTTCGAGCGGTTCGCCCCGGGTTTCAGGGATCTGGTGGTCGCGGTCCGCAGCGTGCCCGCGTCGCGGATGGACGAGCACAACGCCAATCTGGTGGGCGGCGATATCGGCGTCGGCGGCAACAACATGGCCAGTGCGCTGCTGGGCCCCACGCCCCGGTTCGATCCCTGGACCACGCCGATTGCGAAGGCCTACCTCTGCTCGTCGGCCACCCCGCCCGGCGGTGGCGTGCACGGGATGGCCGGGTTCTATGCAGCCCGCACCGTACTGAAACGCGAGTTCGGCATCACGGATCTACCTAAGCTGGCGCCATGACCAACCCTGCACCCAAGGTCGCCGTCATCTACTACTCGGCGACAGGCCACGGCACCACCATGGCCCAACGTGTCACTGCCGCCGCCGAGTCGGCGGGGGCCGAGGTCCGACTGCGCCCCGTCGCCGAGACCGCTGATCCCGAATCGTTCGCCCACAATCCGGCGTGGACCGCCAATTATGAAGCCACCAAAGATCAACCGACCGCCACCGGCGACGACATCGTGTGGGCGGATGCGGTGATCTTCGGATCCCCCACCCGATTCGGTTCCGTCGCTTCGCAATTGCGCGGCTTTCTGGACTCGCTCGGCGGCCTGTGGTCGCAGGGCAAGCTCGCCGACAAGGTCTATGCCGGGTTCACCTCAACCAACACCGCGCACGGTGGTCAGGAGACCACGCTCCTGACGCTTTACGTCACGCTCATGCACTGGGGCGGGATCATCGTGCCACCCGGGTACACCGACCCGCTCAAGTTCGTCGACGGCAATCCGTACGGCGCGAGCCTGATCGCCAATCACGACAACATCGGCGAATTCGACGACGCCACCAACGACGCTCTGGATCACCTGGCCCGTCGGGTGGTCAGTGTGGCTGCGCGCCTGGGTTCGTAGCGAGGAGGAAACGAGATGACGACTCGATACCTACAGCAAGTGGCCGCCGCCTGCGGTGCGACCGTCGTATCGGCGGTGGTCGTGTCATGCGGCTCGGGGACACCTGTACCGAACATCGAAGAAGACGTAACGATCCCGCAGATGACGATCGGCGAGACGATAACGGGTGAGCCAAAAGGACCGGCCGGTGACACCGCAACCCCGACCACTCCGCCGACGACGCCCGAAATCCCGAAGGCCACCCCGCCGTTCACCACCCCGCCGCAGGTCGCTGTCCCGCACTGACCGCGGACAGACGATTTGGTGCCGCCGCTCCCCTGGGCCGGCACTTAGATTTGAGCGGTGAAAATTGGCATCGCGCGGCTGGTGGGTTCGGTCCCCCACACTGATCCGATCATGAAGTTGTTCGCGGTGGGCGACATGGACCTCTATCACGTGAGCCCCCCGTTGCACGGCTACAACGTCGTCGCCGCTTCCCAGCAGCTGTGGGCCATGCGCGCGCAGTGCATCTATCCCGACGGCCGGATCGAGCCGCCCGAGCCCGACGACCCGGTGTCGACCGAGCTCTACGGCGTGCTCGGTGAAGGCCTGCAGATCGACAGCACCGAGAAGCTTCCGGGCAGCGCCGACGGCAGAAGTGTGGCCCGCACGCTGGCCGCCATGGGCTACACGATCATTTAGAAAAGCCGAAGGCCAGTTATCACACGCATTTTCGTAGCTTGCGTGCAATAACTGGCCAGTCGGTGCGAAAAATCAGGCCGTTTCGGTGATCGGCCGGTCGACCCAGCTCATCAGGTCGCGCAGCTGCTTGCCGGTGACCTCGATCGGGTGCTCGGCGTTCGCCTTGCGAAGCGCCTCGAGCTCCTTGTTGCCGCCCTCGACGTTGGCGACCAGACGCTTGACGAAGGTGCCGTCCTGGATGTCGGTCAGGATGTCCCGCATGCGCTGCTTGGTGTCGGCGTCGATGACGCGCGGACCCGACAGGTAGCCACCGAACTCCGCGGTGTCGGACACCGAGTAGTTCATGCGGGCGATGCCGCCCTCGTACATCAGGTCGACGATGAGCTTGAGCTCGTGCAGCACCTCGAAGTAGGCCATCTCCGGCGCGTAACCGGCCTCGACCATGACCTCGAAGCCGGCCTTGACCAGCTCTTCGGTGCCGCCGCACAGCACGGCCTGCTCACCGAACAGGTCGGTCTCGGTCTCTTCCTTGAAGGTGGTCTTGATGACGCCGGCGCGGGCACCACCGATCGCGGCGGCATAGGACAGCGCCAGGGCCTGACCCTCGCCCTTGGGGTCCTGGTCGACGGCGATCAGGCAGGGCACACCCTTGCCATCGACGAACTGGCGACGCACCAGGTGGCCGGGGCCCTTGGGGGCGACCATGCCGACCGTGACGTTGGCCGGGGCCTTGATCAGACCGAAGTGGATGTTGAGGCCGTGGCCGAAGAACAGCGCGTTGCCGTCCTGCAGGTTGGGCTCGATGTCGTTCTTGAAGATCTCGGCCTGCGCGGTATCGGGCGCGAGCACCATGATGACGTCGGCCCACTTGGCGACCTCGGCCGGGGTGTCGACCTCGAGGCCCTGCTCCTCGACCTTGACGCGGGACTTCGAGCCCTCTTTCAGGCCGACCTTGACCTGCACGCCCGAGTCGCGCAGCGACAGCGAATGCGCGTGCCCCTGGCTGCCGTAGCCGATGACGGCGACCTTGCGACCCTGGATGATCGACAGGTCCGCGTCGGCGTCGTAAAACATCTCAACTGCCATGCGAAATTTTCCTTCTCTTTCTAGCTCTACAGCCGACTAACGCTACTTGACGTGCTTACTTCACTGCGCTGATACCACGGGGTCCCCGCGAGACCGACACCATCCCGGACTGTGCGATCTCACGGATACCGTAGGGCTCGAGGACCCGCAGCAGGGCCTCCAGCTTCTCCGAAGTGCCCGTCGCCTCGACCGTCAGGGACTCGGTCGAAACATCAACGACCTTGGCGCGGAACAGGTTCACCGCTTCGATGACCTGGCCGCGGTTGGATGCATCGGCGCGGACCTTGATCAGCGCGAGCTCGCGGGAGACCGAGTTGTCGTCCTCCTGCTCGACGATCTTGATCACGTTGATCAGCTTGTTGAGCTGCTTGGTGATCTGTTCCAGCGGCGATTCCTCGACACTGACCACGATCGTCATCCGGGACATGTGCTTCTGTTCGGTGGCACCCACAGCCAGGGACTGGATGTTGTAGCCACGGCGGGAGAACAGCGTGGCCACCCGGGCAAGAACGCCGGGTTTGTCCTCGACCAGCACCGAAAGCGTGTGGGTGGGGGTGGTGTTGCTCATCAGGCATGCCCCTCGTTGTCGTTCTCGTCGAACAGCGGCCGGATGTCGCGGGCCGCCATGATCTCGTCGTTGCTGGTACCGGCGGCGACCATCGGCCACACCTGCGCGTCGGCACCGACGACGAAGTCGATGACCACGGGGCGGTCGTTGATGGCCCGCGCCTGGTTGATGACATCTTCGACGTCCTCGGCCCGCTCGCACCGCAGCCCCACACAACCCAGTGCCTCCGCCAGCTTGACGAAGTCCGGGATCCTGCGGCTGTGTGTCGCCAGATCGGTCTGGCTGTAACGCTTTTCGTAGAACAGCGTCTGCCACTGCCGCACCATGCCCAGGTTGCCGTTGTTGATCAATGCCACCTTGATCGGCGCGCCCTCGATGGCACAGGTGGCCAGCTCCTGGTTGGTCATCTGGAAGCAGCCGTCGCCGTCGATGGCCCACACCTCGGCCTCGGGGCGGGCGAACTTGGCGCCCATGGCCGCCGGCACGGCGTAGCCCATGGTGCCCAGTCCACCCGAGTTCAGCCACGTCTTGGGGTTCTCGTACTTGACGAACTGCGCGGCCCACATCTGGTGCTGGCCCACTCCGGCGACATAGATCGCCTCGGGTCCGGCGATCTGACCGAGCTTCTCGATGACGTACTCGGGACTCAGGCTGCCGTCGCTCTGCGGGCCGTAGCTCAGCGGGAAGGTCGTCTTCAGGCCGGACAGGTACTCCCACCAGCTGTCCAATTTCAGTGCGGCACTGGTCGTTCCGTCACGGCGCAGCACCTCGATCAGATCGGTGATGACCGCTTTCACGTCACCCACGATGGGCACGTCGGCGTGCCGGTTCTTGCCGATCTCCGCGGGGTCGATGTCGGCATGGATCACCTTCGCCTCAGGGGCGAACGAGGACAGCTGACCGGTGACCCGGTCGTCGAACCGCGTGCCCAGGGCGATCAGCAGGTCGCTCTTCTGCAACGCACCCACCGCGGCCACGGTGCCGTGCATGCCCGGCATACCCAGGTGTTGGGGGTGGCTGTCCGGGAATGCGCCGCGGGCCATGAGTGTGGTGACGACCGGGATGCCGGTCAGCTCGGCCAGCTCGAGCAGTTCGGCACTGGCCTCTCCACGGATCACCCCACCACCGACATAGAGCACCGGCTTGTGCGCCGCGGCGATCAACTTGGCGGCCTCACGGACCTGACGGCTGTGCGGCTTGGTGTTCGGCTTGTACCCGGGCAGGTCCATCTGCGGGGGCCAGGAGAAGGTGCACTGGCCCTGCAGGATGTCCTTGGGAACATCGACGAGCACCGCGCCCGGGCGCCCCGAGCTGGCGATGTGGAAGGCCTCGGCCATCACCTGGGCGATGTCATCGCCGTTGCGCACCAGGAAGTTGTGCTTGGTGATCGGCATGGTCATGCCGGTGATGTCGGCTTCCTGGAAGGCGTCGGTGCCGATCAGGCTGCGACCCACCTGCCCGGTGATGGCCACCACAGGGATGGAGTCCATCTGGGCGTCGGCCAGCGGAGTGATCAGGTTGGTCGCGCCGGGGCCGGACGTCGCCATCATCACGCCGACCTTGCCGGTGGCATGCGCATAGCCGCTCGCGGCGTGGCCGGCGCCCTGCTCATGCCGGACCAGCACGTGCCGAAGCTTCTGCGAGTCGAACAGCGGGTCGTAGACCGGCAGCACGGCGCCACCGGGGATGCCGAAGACGACGTCGACGCCGAGCTCTTCCAGCGACCGGACGACCGCCTGGGCGCCGGTGATCTGCTCGGGTGCCACTCGCTTGGGCTGTCCCGAATCTGATTTGGCGTTGGCTGCGCCGTTGGCAGGCGCGGTTCCCGACCGGGCTGGCGGTCGCGTTGTCGGTGCGCTCACGATGTCCTCTTCACGGTCTGCGTCACATTCCACTTGGAAATTTCAATTTTTCAATGGTTCCGGCGCGCTTGTCGGGCAAATAAAAAACCCCCGCCAGCCGGTAGCTGTACGAGGGTGGCGCGTCGATGCGGTTGCTATGCCCGGCAGAGGGCCAGCGCGGCATCAACGCGCCAACCAATTACTACGAGCAATCCGGGGGTCTGCATAGCACCTGACGGTAGCTGCCGTACAGGTTAAAGGTCAAATTGGTTCGGCACGGACCGGACGCCCGGTGACGCCGGCGGGGCGGTCCCCTGGGTGGTGCAAGGATGAACACGTGAGCGCACGATCGGCAACCGCCCCTGTCGTCATCCGGATATCGCCCATGGCGCACCTGGCAGTCGGATTCCTGACGCTGGGCCTGCTGACGCTGGTCCTGAGCAATCCGACCTGGTTCTCGGTGCTACTGGTGATCCCCATCGCGCTGTCGACGGCAATCATCCGGTACCGCACGACCGCTGATACCGACACCGTCACCGCGCGGTCGCTGACGCGCAGCCGCACAGTGTCGTGGACCGATATCAAGGGACTGCGTTTCGACCGGTCATCCTGGGCGATTGCCGATGTGAACGACGGGACCGACCTGCGCCTACCTGCGGTGACGTTCGCAACACTGCCGTTGCTCACCGAGGTGAGCGGCGGCCGCGTACCGAATCCGTACGCCTGAGATCAGTGCCCGTTCAGCACCGATTCAGCCGAGTGGGTTGCCGCCGTTGAGCAGTACCCAGATGGCGATGCCGCCGGCCACGCCGAGCACCAGGGCCACGAAGGATCCGACGAAGGGACGTCGGGCCCAGCCGCGGCCGGCGTCGAATCCGTAGCGACCTGGACCGGTCAGGATGATCGCGGCCGCGGCGACGACGACGATCAGCCGGTACTCGGTGCCGTCGGTGATGACTTCGGAGAGCCGGGCCTGTTCGTGGGCAGCCATGGCCGTGGCCAGCACCCCGTTGATCAGGTAGGCCAGCGCACCGGCGGCCGCGATCGGGGTGAACAACCCGAGGACCAGCAGCACGCCGGCGGCGATCTGCCCTCCGGTGGCCGCGTAGGTCAGGATGTCGGCGTTCCTGTAGCCCATCTCGTCCAGCGATGAGTTGAACCCGTCCAGCCCTGGGCCACCCCACCAGCCGAAGGCCTTCTGCAAGCCGTGGATGATCATCAGTCCGCCGAGCGCCACGCGCAGGATCAGCAGGCCGAGGTCCTGGGTGCCGCGCCGGCCGGCTGCCCGGACGCGGTCATCGACGAACTCGTCGCGCTCGATCTCGGCCGGTTCGGCCGAGAAGGGCCCCATCGGGGCGGGTCCGCCGGCTTGTACGTACGGCAGTGGCTCCGGGTCAGCGACCAGGCTGAACGCCGACTGGTCGCCGGTTTTCGAGTCGTAGCGGGGAATCGCGGTGGTCTCGAA
Source organism: Mycobacterium sp. IDUB_24 (assembly GCF_055419385.1). NCBI lineage: Bacteria > Bacillati > Actinomycetota > Actinomycetes > Mycobacteriales > Mycobacteriaceae > Mycobacterium > Mycobacterium sp. IDUB_24. The sequence continues at coordinate 433,066 of NZ_JBVAXO010000006.1, read as the reverse complement.
GTCGCCGCCATAGTTTTCCGACGGCAGGTCGTCTTCGGGATCGACCAGGCTGGCCCCGGCCGGCCTGGCGGAATCGTCCGAGTAACCCGGTCGTTGCCAGGCTTGTGGGTCCTGTGGGTGGCTGGTCACAGCTGCCAGGGTAAGTGCAAGTCCGGTCCGATCCGAGCATTTACCCCGGCGCTTCCGCCTGGTATCGGGCTGCTACCGGTACGACGCGCGGTCCCGACGTGGCGCGCACTGCCGAGCGATCCGTAATCTGGCGGGCATGAAATCGCGCCGGCGGATGACGGGGGTGGCCGCCGTTCTGTGTGCCGCGATGCTTGTCGGGTCGGGCTGCGCCCGATTCGACGCGGCCCAGTCCGAGCCCTTCACCACTGCACCCAAGATGGAACCGGGGCCGACGACGACACCGCCGCCGCCGCCACCGCTGCCGGCCAAGCCGTTCCCCAAGGAATGCAAGGCAACGGGTGTGATGCAGGGCTGCCTGGACAGCACCAGCGGATTGATCATGCTGCCTGACAGCCAGTCCGCGCTGGTCGCCGAACGGCTCACCGGCGCGGTCAAGCAGGTGTCGGTGAAGGCCGAACCGAAGGTCAAAGTGATGATCCCGGTGGATCCGTCGGGCGACGGCGGACTGATGGACATCGTCTTGTCGCCGACCTACGGCCAGGACCGGCTGATGTACGCCTACGTCAGCACACCCACCGACAACCGGGTGATCCGGATCGCCGACGGCGACGTACCGAAGCCGATCCTGACCGGCATCCCCAAGGGCGCTACCGGCAATACCGGGTCGCTGACGTTCACCAGCAAGACCACCCTGCTGGTGCAGACAGGCGATGCGGGCGACCCGGCACTGGCCGCCGATCCCGGATCTCTGGCCGGCAAGGTGTTGCGCATCGAGCAGCCCACCACGGTCAACCAGGCACCGGTCACCACGGCCCTGAGCGATTTGGGTGCCGGCGGAGGCATGTGCGTCGATTCATCGGACGGCTCGCTCTACGTCACCGACCGCACTCCCAGCGCCGACCGGTTGCAGCGGATCACCAAGGACTCGAAGGTGTCCACGGTGTGGACCTGGCCGGACCGGCCCGGTGTCGCCGGCTGCGCCGCACTGGAGGGCACGGTGTTGGTCAATCTGGTCAATCCCAAGAAGACCGTCGCAGTGCGACTGGCGCCCGATACGGGCGCGGTCACCGGAGACCCGGAGGTGGTCCGCGAGAACGTGCGCGGGCATGCGTGGGCCCTGCAGCTCTCGCCAGACGGCAACGTGTGGGGGGCGACGGTGAACCGGACTGCCGGAGATGCCGAGAACTTCGACGACGTCGTCTTCCCCCTCTTCCCGCAGGGCGGCGGCTTCCCACGGAGCAACGCCGATAACACCTGAGGCACACGACATTTCGGCATACAATGACTCTTTGAGCCTGACCTGAGCGGCCGGCGTCAACCGGTCGGCATGAATACAACGCGCATAATGCGCCCTTAGAAATGGTTCGCCTATCACGTACCATTACCCGGGTGCCTGACCGCCAGCGCCGCAGATATGCACCGCGGCTACCGCGTGAAAAACGGCGCGAGCAACTGCTGGACGCAGCTTTGACCGTGCTCCACGATTGCCCCCTGCACGAGCTGACGATGGAGGCAGTCGCCGAGGCCGGCGGCGTAGGCAAACCCGTCCTCTATACCGCGTTCCGGACCCGCACCGAGTTGGTGGCCGCGTTGCTCGTCCGCGAGCATCAGCTCGGACTGAGCCAGGTCCTGACCACCCTGCCCAAGAATCTGTCGGTAACCGGACCGGCAGATGCCTATACCGCTACCGTCACCGGTTTCCTGCGCTGCGTGTTGGAGAACCCGGCGCGCTGGCGGCTCATTCTCACGGTGCCCGACAGCGCTCCGCGGGACTTTCACGCGGCGGTCCGCAACGCTCGCAACGAGATCCTCACGCAGGTCGAGCAAATGGCAAAAGCGGGCATAGCGGTGGATCCCCGGTTTTCCGAATTGGATCCCGAGCTTCTCGGCCACACCTTGCTGTCGTTCGCCGAGATGTTGGGCCGCCTGGCCGTGCACGACCCGGACAGCTATCCGCGCGAACGGCTCGAGCAATATGCCACTGCGGCGATGACGATGTTCGCCCGCACGGTGAGCTGACGGGCGGGCTTACCCGCTCTGACCGCAGGCGGCCAGCACCAACTCGCGAACCCGGGCCGCGTCGGCCGAGCCCTTGGTCGCCTTCATCACCGCGCCGACGATCGCCCCGGCGGCCTGGATCTTGCCGCCACGGATCTTCTCCACGACATCGGGCTGAGCCTCGAGCGCTTTATCAATGGCAGCCTGGATCACCGCATCGTCGCGCTCGAGCGCCAATCCGCGGTCGGTCATCACCTGCTCGGGTTCGCCCTCGCCTGCCAGCACTCCCTCAATGACCTGGCGGGCCAGCTTGTTGGACAGCTTGCCCTCGTCGACGAGCTTGACCACGGTGGCCACCTGGGTCGGCGTGATCGGAAGGTCGGACACGGACACTTCAGTTTCGTTGGCCTTCTGCACCAGGAAGTTGCCCCACCAGGCGCGGGCAGCCTCACTGGAGGCGCCTTGCTCGACGGTGGCGGCCACCAGTTCCACCGCACCGGAGTTGACCAGATCACGCATCACCTCGTCGGAGATGCCCCAATCCTGCTGAATCCGCTTGCGCGACAACCACGGAAGCTCAGGGATGGTCTGGCGGAGGCGTTCGATGAGCTCTGCGGCGGGGGCGACAGGCTCAAGGTCGGGCTCGGGAAAGTACCGGTAGTCCTCCGCGGTCTCCTTGCTGCGACCGGGCGATGTAAAGCCGTCCTCGTGGAAATGCCGCGTCTCCTGGGTGACCGTGCCGCCGGAATTGAGAACTGCCGCCTGACGGCGCATTTCGTACCGGACCGCCACCTCGACGCTCTTGAGTGAGTTCACATTCTTGGTCTCGGTGCGAGTGCCGAACTCGGCAGCCCCGACCGGCTTGAGGGACAGGTTCGAGTCACACCGCATCGACCCCTGATCCATCCGCACATCCGATACACCCAAGCCGCGCAGTAGGTCTCGCAGTGCCGTGACATAGGCACGGGCGATCTCCGGTGCGCGCGCCCCGGTTCCCTCGATGGTCCTGGTGACAATCTCGACGAGCGGGACGCCGGCACGGTTGAAATCAGCGAGGGAGGTCGTCGCGCCCGCGATGCGGCCGGTGTCGCTGCCCAGGTGGGTCAGCTTGCCGGTGTCCTCCTCCATGTGCGCACGCTCGATCTCGACGCGGAACGTGGTGCCATCGTCGAGCGGCACGTCGAGATAGCCGTTGACGGCGATCGGCTCGTCGTACTGCGAGATCTGGTAGTTCTTCGGCTGGTCGGGGTAGAAGTAGTTCTTCCGGGCGAACCGGCCCCACGGCGCGATGTCGCAGTTGAGCGCCAGGCCGATGCGGATCGCCGACTCGACCGCCGCCTCGTTGAGCACCGGCAGCGAACCGGGCAACCCGAGGCACACCGGGCAGACGAGCGTGTTGGGCTCGGCACCGAACCGGTTGGCGCAGCCGCAGAACATCTTGGTGGCTGTTGACAGCTCGACGTGCACCTCCATGCCCATCACGGGCTCATAGGCGGCGATGACGTCGTCGTAGTCAACGAGTTCAGCGGTAGCGACAGACATGCCGTCGATCCTAGTGGGGCCGTGTTTCAGGCCAGTCCGGGGTGGACGCCGGGGATCAGGCCTGCGGCGGCCGACAGCCGCCGCAGTGTGTGCCGCAGGACTGCGCGTTCCTCGTCGGACAGCGACGCGGTCAGCTCGTCCTCAAGCCCGCGACCCGCCTCGTCGAGCGCCGGGACCAGCTCGCGCGCCCGCTCTGTCAGTGACACCGCGAATGCTCGCCGGTCCTCGGGATGTGGCCGGCGTTCGACGAGCCCCTCGGTTTCCAGGGTGTCGATCAGCGTGACCATGACGTTGCGGTGCAGACCGAGACGCTCGCACAGTTCGCGCTGTGACTGTCCATCGACTCCGGCCAGCGCCAGCAGGACCGCGGTGGCCCGAGGATGCAGGCCCAGCGGTTCCAGCCTGGCCTTGAAGCCCTCGGCCACATACGCGCCAAGTTGGGACAGCAGGAACGGTATGCGCTCGTCGAGAGCGGACACACCGGTCGGTTCCTGGGCCACGATCCGAACACTAGCACTACCAGTGATTGTCATATAGCGTGATTGTCACTATTAGTGACTAATTGGGAGGCAACATGCGACTCGTCATCTTCGGCGCCAACGGGGCAACCGGACGTCTGCTCACCCGCCGAGCCCTCGACGCCGGCCACGGTGTCGTGGCGGTCACCCGCCACCCCGAGGCGTTCCCCATCACCGGGGCGGCACTCACCGTGGCCGAGGCCGACGTGCGTGACGCGGCGGCGGTCACCACCGCAGTCGACGGCGCCGACGCGGTGCTGTCCACCCTGGGCGTCACTTTCACCATGGATCCCGTCGACACGTACTCCGTCGGCGTGGGCAACATCGTCGCGGCGATGCGCGCGACCGCAGTGGAGAAGCTGGCCGTCGTGAGTTCCACCGCGATCGCCGATTACCCCGGCCGCACCGAAACCCCGTTCGCGCTGCGCCTGGTCCAACCGGTGATCAGCCGGATCTTCGGCAAGACCCTCTATGCCGACATGCGCCGCATGGAGGACATCGTGACCGACAGCGGCCTGAATTGGACGATCGTGCGCCCCTCCGGGCTGTTCGACCTGCCGGACGTCACCGAATACGTTGCCGGACAGTGCGATCCGGTGGGTGCGTTCACCTCCCGCACCGACCTCGCCGACTATCTGCTGACGCTGGCCGAATCTCCGGAAACCGGTGCCACCGTGACGGTTTCGACGACCGCGAACACCCCTTCGATGTGGCAGCTGCTACGCCGCGAAGCGCTCAAGAGTGCATGATTTTTCCGGCAACAGGGACTAGCCGAAGAACTCGGCGGCGTCGTCATAGCGGGACTGCGGCACCAGTTTGAGGTGTCGGGTCGCATCGGCCAGGGACACCCGGCCGATGTCCTGTCCCTGCAGCGACACCATCATCCCGAACTCACCGGCATGCGCGGCATCGGCCGCGTTCACGCCGAACCGGGTGGCCAGAACCCGGTCGTACGCCGTCGGGGTACCACCGCGCTGGACGTGTCCCAGCACGGTGACCCGGACGTCCTTCTTGATCCGCTTTTCCACCTCGAGCGCCAATTGCTGTGCCACACCGGTGAATTTCTCGTGCCCGAACTCGTCCATGCCGCCCTGGCGCAGTTGCATGGTGCCCTCTGCGGGCTTCGCTCCCTCGGCCACCACACAGATGAAGTGTGACGATCCGTGCTGGAACCGCTTCTTGACCAGCCGGCACACGTCCTCGACGTCGAAGGGCTGCTCGGGGATCAACGTCATGTGCGCACCCGAGGCCAGGCCGGCGTTCAGCGCGATCCACCCGGCATGCCGGCCCATCACCTCGACCAGCATGACCCGCTGGTGCGACTCGGCGGTGCTGTGCAGCCGGTCGATGGCTTCGGTGGCCACCTGCAGGGCCGTGTCGTGGCCGAAAGTCACGTCCGTGCAATCGATGTCGTTGTCGATGGTCTTGGGCACCCCGACCACCGGCACGTTCTCCTCGGACAACCAGTGCGCGGCAGTCAGTGTGCCCTCACCGCCGATCGGGATCAACACGTCGATCCCGTTGTCTTCGAGGGTCTGCTTGATCTGGTCCAGGCCCGCCCGCAGCTTGTCCGGGTTGACCCGCGCGGTGCCCAGCACGGTTCCGCCCTTGGCCAGCAGCCGATCATTGCGATCATCGTTGGCCAGCTGGATACGGCGATCCTCCAACAGGCCACGCCAGCCGTCGAGAAATCCGACCACCGACGAGCCGTAGCGCTGGTCGCAGGTACGCACCACCGCCCGGATCACCGCGTTCAGGCCAGGACAATCACCGCCGCCGGTGAGAACTCCGATGCGCATGGGCACCATCTTGCCCCGACTGACACGACCGCGCCGGGGATAGAGGGCGTGCCGCCTACAACGCGCTGGGCAACGGGCCGCGGGCAGCCTCGTAGGCCGCGCCGACCCGGTACAGCCGGTCATCGGCCAGGGCCGGCGCCATGATCTGCAGTCCGACGGGCAGGCCGTCGTCGGGCGAGAGACCCGACGGCACGGACATGCCGCAGTGCCCGGCCAGGTTCAGCGGCAGCGTGCACAGGTCGAACAGGTACATGGCCAGCGGATCGTCGACCTTCTCCCCCAACCGGAACGCCGTCGTCGGGGTCGCCGGGGAGATCAGCACGTCGACGTTCTGATAGGCCTGGTCGAGGTCGCGGGCGATCAGGGTCCGCACCTTCTGCGCCTGGTTGTAGTAAGCGTCGTAGTAGCCCGCCGACAACGCATAGGTGCCGATCATGATCCGGCGCTTGACCTCCGGCCCGAATCCGGCGGCTCGGGTCAACGCCATGACCTCCTCGGCGCTGTGCGTGCCGTCATCGCCGACGCGCAGTCCGAACCGCATCGCGTCGAAGCGGGCCAGGTTGCTCGACACCTCCGAGGGCAGGATCAGGTAGTAAGCATCCATCGCATGGTCGAAGTGCGGGCAATCGACCTCGGTGACTTCGGCTCCGAGCGCGGTCAGCTGGGCGACCGCGGCGTTGAACGACTCCAGCACGCCGGGCTGGTATCCGTCGCCGCGCAGCTGCTTGACCACACCGACCCGTACGCCCTTGAGATCGCCCTGCGCACCCGCCCGGGCCGCACCGACGACGTCGGGCACCGGGGCATCCACGGAGGTGGAATCGCGCGGGTCGTGGCCGGCGATCACCTGGTGCAGCAGTGCGGTGTCGAGCACCGTGCGGGCACACGGACCGCCCTGGTCCAGCGAAGACGCGCAGGCGATCAGGCCGTAGCGCGAGACCGTGCCGTATGTCGGTTTGACGCCGACCGTCGCGGTGAGCGCGGCCGGCTGACGGATCGACCCGCCGGTGTCGGTGCCGATGGCCAGCGGAGCCTGATAGGCGGCGAGCGCTGCGGCGCTACCGCCGCCTGATCCGCCGGGCACCCGCTCGGTGTTCCACGGGTTGCGGGTCGGGCCGTAGGCCGAGTTCTCCGTCGACGACCCCATGGCGAATTCGTCCATGTTGGTCTTGCCCAGGATCGGGATGCCCGCGGCGCGCAGCTTGGCGGTGACGGTCGCGTCGTACGGCGCGCGCCAGCCTTCGAGGATCTTGGACCCCGCGGTGGTCGGCATGTCAGTGGCGGTGAAGACGTCCTTGAGCGCCAGCGGCACCCCGGCCAGCGGCGAAGGCAGCGTCTCACCGGCCGCCACGGCGGCATCGATCCGGGCCGCGTCGGCCAGCGCGGAATCTGCCGCCACGTGCAGGAAGGCATTGAAGCGTTCGTCGGTGTCCGCGATCTGGTCCAAATGGGCCTGCGTCACCTCGGTCGAGGAGACTTCCTTGGCCGCGATCTGGGCACCCAGGGTCGCCGCATCGCGACGGATCAGCTCACTCATGCTCGTCATTCACCCTCTCCGAGAATCCGCGGCACGGCGAAGCGCCCGTCTTCGGCGCGCGGCGCGGCGGCCAGCGCTTCCTCCTGCGTCAGGCACGGCTGGACAACGTCAGGCCGGCTGACGTTGACGTCCTTCAGCGGATTGTCCGTCGCTTCCACACCGGTGACGTCGACGGACTGGATCTGGCTGACATGGCCGAGGATGGCATCCAGCTGTCCGGCGAAACTGTCCAGTTCGTCATCGGTCAGCGCCAGACGCGCCAGACGCGCCAGATGGGCAACCTCGTCTCGGGAGATCTTCGACACGACAAAGCAGCCTAGTCAAAGCACAGGAACTACCACACAGCGGCAGCACACCCGCCGCGGCGCAGCGCTACAGCGTGCGCTTGACCGCTACGACTTTGAACGTCGCCGACTTCATTTTTTCGGCAGTCGATTTGTCGCGTACCGACCCGAACGCCGTTCTTTTCTGGATGGCATGCGGCCCGAGGAGAGCTCCTGCGCCTGAGTCGGTGGCGAGCTGGACGCCACTGCTGTCGAATGCCCCCAGCGTGACGAAGAAGCTTCGTACCGTGTCGGTTTTGTTGGTCAGCGTGATGAGCAGTTCGGCGGTTCCCGACGGGCTGATGGTGACCTCGCCGAAATCCACCTGCAGTTCATTCGCCAGGACGTCCTCGACATCCTCATTGAAAAACTCCTCATCGCTGTCTGCCGAGGAACCCGCAGAATCCGGACCTGTTGTCGGGGTCGCGAGTGCCGGCACCACAAGCATCACAACGCTGACGGCGACCGCCAGTGCGGATATCACCGTCCCCACTACAGCCGGTAGCGGGTGTGCCGCGGCAGTGCGGAGCAGAGCCACGATGCCTGTGGCGACGCCGATGCCGGCTACCACGGTGGCCGCCGGAACCAGTGAGAACAGCGCCAGCGCCATGCCGATCAATCCCGCGATGATCGCGGCAGCCGACCACAGATACGGTGTGCTGCCACCGGAATTCGGTCCTGCCGGTGCAGCTTGAATCGGAGTCGGGGTGTACATCGTCTACCTCTCAGACTCTCAGTTACTTGGTGCCCGGATACCAATGACCCGGAAGTTGGCGCCCTTGAGTTTTTCGGCTCGTTCCTTGTTCACCGGCCCGGTGAACATCTCGATGTCCTGCGAGGCGCCCGGAACCATATCCATAACAGTCCGGTCGGCCTGGATCTGGTTGTCGGATTTGCCCTCATAGGCTCCGATCGACAACGAGAATTGTCCGCCGGTTGCCGACTTACTCGTCACCTTCACCTTCAATCGGTTGTTCACGACTCGATCCGCGTAGCCGTCGGAGGCGGGTTGGAAATCAAACTCATAGTTACCAATTTCGACGTCAAGGCCGCTGCCGGCCGCTGATACGACATCGGACCCGCCGTAGACGAACCCCATACCGATCACGATGGCGATGGCGATGGCGGACAAAGCGCCGCCGAGAACCGCTGGAAGCACCGATTCATCGGGTACGCGTTCCCGCCGCAGCCATCCGATGGCGGCGGCAATGATCCCGAAGACACCGGCAACCACACCCACCCAGCCTGCCGGTGGCGGTGCGAAGGCCAGTCCTATTCCGCATGCGCCGACCACCAGGGAGACCAGCGGCCACCTTCGCCGCCAACCGGTCCCACCGCTCCGCGCATGGGGCAGTGAGGCGTACCCGGCCATCGGGACTCCGTAATCCGGGGTCAACTGCGGTGCCCCACCGCCGTACATCGGTGGGGGTGCGGCGTAACCCCACGATGGACCGCCACCGGGATTCGGGGCCCCGGAGGTGGGTGGGAACTGTTGCCCGCCAATGCCGCCCGCTGGCGGCGGATAGTCAGGCGGGGTGCCCCACGGATCTGGTCCGGTCATCGGATCGGCTCCCCACTTTGCATGAACATCTCGTCGCGGCTATTTCGGTTCACGGGAACTCGCCTCGATCGCTCGGAAGGTCGCGTTCTTGATCTGGTCGTAGTCCACGGGACTGTTGGAACCGTCAAAAGCCTTGGCTTTCTTCGTCTGTCCAGCGTTCAGCGTTTCCTCGATCGAAGACGTCGCCAACTGGGTGTTTCCTTCGAAGGCCCCGATCAGCACATAGAATGTCCGTGCTTCCGTCAGGCGATTCTTCACGGTGACCGACAACTCACCGGATTTCTCGGCCGACATCACGAAGTCCCCTACTGTCACCTCGAGCTGGTCGGCGAGCACCTTCTGTGTGTTCGCTCGTCCTGCTCGCGGGGCCGCTGTCTGCGCGGGGGGCGTCTCGACCGCATCGCCCGAACCTGAGTAGACGATGGTCATGACGATGCCCATGACGAGGGCAAGTGCTGAGGTGACAGTGCCGATCGCGGCAAGACTCGGCCCGTCGGTTCCCCGACGCACCAGAGCAACGATTCCGACCGTCAGTCCGGCGATACCGGCCATCGCCGCAACCAACCCGACGTAATAGGGCACAAACGCCAGCAGAAGTGCACCGACACCGACGAACACGGAAATGATCGCCGGCGTCGAGCTGGCACCGTGGGTTCGCTGTGGCGGCGACTCTGTTTGTCTGTGCGGCACGGGTGGATAGGCGCCGAAGCCGCTTCCGAATTCAGGCGGCTGCCCGCCGAATGGTCCCGTCACATCAGACCTCCGAACTCCGGGCCGCGACCACCTTGAACTCTGCCGATTTGAGCTTCTGGGCCACTGCAACGTCTTCCTCGAAGGTGAAATAGTCCACGGTGGTGGTGGCGTTGGCTTCCAACGTCCCCGGACTACCGCCCCGGCCGAAGAATTTGCCACCAATCTGGGTGCGCTCATGGGCGAATGCTGCAATGTCAACTGAGAAGTTGCGAGCGGTGTTCAGCTTGTTGTGGAACGTGACCGGCATTCGGGTGCTCCACACCTTGCTACCGAAGCCGTCGAGCGTGTACTCGAACGCCCCGAACGTGACTTCGAGTTCGTCGCGCAAGATTCTCTTGGTCGCGTCGCTGTCAGCGGCCGCCGTCGACGCGCCGGGTGAGCTCCCGGTGTGCGAATTGACCTGGATCAGAACCGAACTCACCGTGAGTACGACGGCAACACCGGCTGCCACCGCACCGGAAATCGCCAGTGCCGGAACCTCTTCTCGATCACGACGTGCCTGGCGAATGCCGACGATCCCAGCGGCAAGACCTGTCAAGCCGATGACGGCCCCGATCAGGCCGAGCCAGAACGGTGCGCCGCTGTAGAACGGGATCAATACGAGTGCAACACCGATGATTCCGATCACCACGGACAGGATCGGCCACAGCGCACCGCCCGAGTTGGCTCGCGGCGGCAACGGCTGACCGACCGGCGGCGGTGCCGCCGACCCGGCATCGGGATATCCGCCCTGATATCCCGGGCCAGGACCACCCGCCCCGAACGGATCACCGAACGGCGACCCGAGCCCGCCGCCGGGCGGTTCCTGCCCGAAACTCGTCATCACGCGTCCCTTCGCATCTTCGTCATCAGGAGCAACTGGCCTTGGTCACTTCAAATCTCCCGTTTCGCAACCGATCTGCCTCGCTGCGCGGGATGCTGCCCGGGTACGAGAATCCGAAGACGTTCTGGCGCGCCGTTGCGCCGGGGTTGAGAGTCACCTGCACTCCGAGTCCGGGATAGACCTCGGCTCCTGCGCTGTCGAGGGCTCGGACGGTGAAGATGCAGAAGCGGGTGATGTCCCGTTTGCTGACCATCGTCATCTCTGCCACCGGATGCTGCGCATCGAGGGCGCCGCCGTCGTCACTGTATGGACCGAAACTGACCATGACCTCGTCCCTGAGGATCGATTCGGTGTCATGGTTGTTCTCGGGGATCGCCGTCGAGGGTCCCAACTTCTTCGATGTCACGGTCGCGGGGGCTGACGGAGCCGGCTCGGGTGCCGGCGCCCGGTAGACGACGAAGAACATCACCGCGGCCAGGGCCATCGCCAGTACCGACACCACGATTCCGGTGATCGCGCTACCCGCGCCGCGCCCCTCGCGCTGTCCTGCCTGCAGCCCCAAGACGCCCGCCACGATGCCGAAGATCCCGACCGGTATTGCTACGAATCCGATACCGGCAGGAAAGAGCGCGACGGCCAAGGCACAGATCCCGACGACCGACGCGATCAAGGGCCATCGGGACCCCGCCGTTGGTGGTGGCGGCGCGGTACCCGGCGGTGTACCGAAAGGCTGCAAAGGGCTTCCGAATGTGCCGTTGTCAGAGGGCCAACCGCTTCCCCACTGCGTCATCGCGCGACGAGCCCCCCGATCACGGTAAAAGTACCTGTGAACACCCCTGCGCGAGCATCGTAACCGGCTCTGGCCTGGGGAGCTGACACCAATTTCCCCCTCGGCTCGGCCCGCGTAGCGACGTCGCCCAGCGGTGCACCGGCAGTCCTCCTGTGCAACAGTGATGCGCGTGCCTTCGTATCTGCTGCGGGTCCAGCTCGAGGACCGACCAGGCAGCCTCGGCTCGCTCGCCGTAGCCCTCGGCTCGGTCGGAGCCGACATCCTGTCCCTCGACGTCGTCGAGCGCGGAGCCGGCTACGCCATCGATGATCTGGTCGTCGAGCTGCCGCTGGGCTCGATGCCCGACACCTTGATCACCGCCGCCGAGAGTCTTTCCGGCGTCTATGTCGACAGCATCCGCCCGCATACCGGGCTGCTCGAGGCGCACCGCGAACTCGAGTTGATCGACCACGTGGCGGCGGCGCGGTCGAGGGCCGGCCGGCTGAAGGTGCTGGCCGAAGAGGCGCCCCGGGTGCTGCGCGTCAGCTGGTGCACCGTGGTCCGGTCCACCGGTAGCGGCGTGGAACGTGTCGCGGCAAGCCATGGCGCACCCGAGACCCAGGCCCAATCGGCGCCGTGGTTGCCGTTGCCGACAGCCACCGCACTCGACGGCACCCAGGACTGGGTGCCGCAGGTGTGGCGCGACATGGACACCACGCTGGCCGCCGCGCCGTTGGGCGACCACGACACCGCGATCTTGCTGGGCCGCCCAGGGGGCCCAGGGTTCCGCCCGTCAGAGGTGGCGCGACTCGGCTACCTGGCCGGGATCGTCGCCACGATTCTGCGCTGAGGCGCGGCTACTCCTCGTCCGCCGTCACTTGCGGGCCGTCGGCGAGCAGAGCGCGAAAGCCGTCCTCGTCGAGAATGGGGACACCGAGCTCCACCGCCTTGTCGTACTTGGAGCCAGGCGCATCGCCGGCGACCACGTAGGCGGTCTTCTTCGACACCGAGCTGGCGGCTTTGCCGCCGCGGCTGATGATGGCCTCCTTGGCCTGGTCGCGGGAAAACCCGGGCAGGGATCCGGTCACCACGATGGACAGACCTTCCAGCGTGCGCTCGATGCTCGCGTCGCGTTCGTCGGCCATCCGGACTCCGGCGGCGCGCCATTTGTCCACGATCAGGCGGTGCCAGTCGACGGTGAACCAGTCGATGACCGCGGCAGCGATCGTCGGGCCCACTCCTTCCACGGCGGCCAGCTGTTCCTCTGAGGCCGCGACAATGGCGTCCAGGCTGGCGAACTCGGTGGCCAGCGCCCGAGCGGCCGTGGGGCCCACGTGGCGGATCGACAACGCCACCAGGACCCGCCACAGCGGCTGAGCCTTGGCCTTGTCCAGATTGGCCAGCAGCCGTTTGCCGTTGGCGGACAGTTCGCCGGCCTTGGTGGTGAAAAGGTCGGTGCGCAACAGCTGGTCGGCGGTCAGGGTGAACAGATCACCTTCGTCGGCGATCACTCCGGCCTGCAGCAGCGCGGTGGCGGCCTCGTAGCCCAGACCCTCGATGTCGAACGCGCCGCGGCCGGCGACGTGAAACACCCTCTCCCGCAACTGCGCCGGGCAACTGCGGGTGTTCGGGCACCGGATGTCGGCGTCCCCCTCCTTGGCGGGGGCCAGCAAGGTGCCGCACTCGGGGCAGTGGGTCGGCATGACGAACGCATGCTCGGATCCGTCCCGCAGATCGACCACCGGACCGAGCACCTCGGGGATGACGTCACCGGCTTTGCGGATCACCACGGTGTCGCCGATCAGCACCCCCTTGCGCTGCACTTCGGTCGCGTTGTGCAGGGTGGCCAGACCGACGGTCGAGCCCGCCACCTTGACCGGCTCCATGTACGCGAACGGGGTGACCCGTCCGGTCCGCCCGACACTCACCCGGATGTCGAGCAGCTTCGTAGTGGCCTCTTCCGGCGGGTACTTGTATGCCACCGCCCAGCGCGGGGCGCGCGACGTCGCCCCGAGCCGACGCTGCAGCGCCACCTCGTCCACCTTGACCACGAGGCCGTCGATCTCGTGCTCGACGTCATGGCGGTGCTCACCCCAGTAGGCGATGCGCTCGGCGACCGCGGCCACGCCGGAAACCTTTGCCGTGTGCGCGGATACCGGCAGACCCCATTCACCCAGCGCCCGGTAGGCGTCATGCAGCGATTTGAACGGGAAACCCCCAGCGCTTTCTATATGGCCGAGGCCGTGGCAGATCATCCGCAATCGGCGGCGCGCGGTGACCGCTGGATTCTTCTGGCGCAGTGAGCCGGCCGCGCTGTTGCGGGGATTGGCGAACGGTGGCTTGCCCTCGGCGACGAGCCCGGCGTTGAGTTCCTCGAAGTCGGCAACACGGAAGAACACCTCGCCGCGCACTTCCAGCACGTCGGGCACCGGAAACTCGTCGGAGGCCGTCAACTGCTCCGGGATGTCGAAGATGGTGCGGGCGTTCAGCGTCACGTCTTCACCGCTACGTCCGTCCCCACGCGTCGCCGCCCGAACCAGCCGCCCGTTGCGGTAGACGAGCGCCAGGGCGACACCGTCGATCTTGAGCTCGCACAGATAGTGCGCGGCATCGCCCGTCTCCACGCTGATCCGGGTCGCCCAGGCCGACAGCTCCTCGGCATCGAAAACGTTGTCCAGCGACAACATCCGTTCGAGATGCTCGGCAGGGGAAAATTCGGTGGCGAACCCGGCGCCCCCGACGAGCTGTGTCGGGGAATCCGGGGTCCGCAGCTCGGGATACTCCTCCTCGAGCGCCTGCAGCTGCCGCAGCAGCACGTCGAAATCGGCATCGGAGATGATCGGCGCGTCTTTGACGTAGTACCGGAACTGATGGCCCCGCACTTCTTCGGCGAGTTCCTGCCAACGTCGCCGCACGTCGGAATCGGGCTGTTCGGGCAGCACGGCCTCAGCATCTCCGGTTGGCTTCTCGCTCACCCTGGCAGGCTATCGGAGCGGGATGACACCCCCACTAATCTGGGAGGATGCCGCATCCCATCATGTTCAGCGACGACGACCTGGGCCTGGCCGAATTGCGCACCGTTGCGCTGGGATTTCCCGAGGCCTTCGAGAAGATCTCGTGGGGCCGACCGGTCTTCTGCGCGCCGAAGATGTTCGCGATGTACGGCGGCAACGTCAAACCCGAGAGCCGCGGCGAGATGGTGCCCTATCCGCATTCGCTGTTGATCAAGGTCGACGAGAGCGACCGCCGGGCACTCGAACAGGACAGCCGCTTCTTCTTCCCTGCCTACATGGGCCCTTTCGGCTGGCTCGGTCTGGACTTCACCGCCGCGAAAGTAGATTGGGGCGAGGTTCGCGAACTCGTCGACGCCTCGTTCCGCCTGGTCGCCGCACGCCGCCTCATCAAACAACTCGACGAGAACTGATCGGAAACAGCCATGAGTTTTGCCAGTCCCTTCCCCGACGTCGACCTACCCGCCGTCAGCGTCTACGACTATCTGTTCGCCGGCATGTCGGCGGACGATTTCGACCGGATCGCCCTGGTTGACGCCAAGTCCGGTACCGAGACCAGCTACGGCGATCTGGTGCGCCGGATCGACACGTTCGCCGGTGGGCTGGCGGCACGCGGGATCGGTGTCGGCGACGTGGTTGCCCTGTTGTCCCCCAACAGTTCAGGTTTTGCGATCGCGTTCCACGGGATCCTGCGCGCAGGCGCCACGGCCACCACGGTCAATGCGCTGTTCACCGCGCGGGACATCACCAAGCAACTGCAGGATTCGAGGGCCCGCCTGCTGGTCACGGTGAATGCGCTGCTGCCGCAGGCCTTGGCGGGAGCGGCAGGCGCCGGCCTCGGCGAGGATCAGGTGGTCGTGCTCGACGGCGAGGGACTCGGCGCCGAGCGCCCGGCACCCGATGTGAGCTTCGATCCGGCGCGCCACCTGGCCGCCCTTCCGTACAGCTCGGGCACCACCGCCAATCCCAAGGGCGTCATGCTCACCCACGCGAATCTGACGGCCAACGTGGCCCAGATCCGCCCACTGCAGGGCCTGACCGCCGACGACCGGCTGTTGGCCGTGCTGCCGTTTTTCCACATCTACGGCATGACGGTGCTGCTCAACGCCGCCCTGCATGCCCGCGCCCGGCTGGTCATCATGCCGTCGTTCGATCTCGGTGAGTTCCTGGACAACATCGCGACCCACCGGTGCACGTTCGTCTACATCGCCCCGCCGGTGGCCGTCGCCCTGGCCAAGCACCCCATGGTCGACTCGTATGACCTGTCGTCGCTGCGGGCCGTGTTGTCCGGCGCGGCATCACTCGATGCCGACCTTGGCCGTGCCGTGGCGGATCGGTTGGGCTGCACTGTCTCTCAGGGCTACGGCATGAGCGAGCTGAGCCCGGTCAGTCACATCACCCCGCATGACGGCGGGCTGGCCACGGTCGGCACGGCCGCGCCGCTGGACTCGTGCGGCTGGACCGTCCCCAACAGCGTGAGCAAGCTGGTCGATCCCGACACCGGCGACGAGATCGACATCCCGGCAGAGGGTTTGAGCGCGACCGGCGAACTCTGGTTCAAGGGACCCAACGTGATGGCCGGCTACCTCAACAATGAGGCAGCCACACAGGAGACCATCGACGCCGACGGGTTCCTGCACACCGGGGATCTGGCCCACGTGGATTCCAGCGGCTGCGTCTACGTTGTCGATCGGCTGAAGGAACTCATCAAATACAAGGGCTACCAGGTGCCACCAGCCGAGTTGGAATCCGTCCTGCTGGGCCACCCCGGCATCGCCGACGCCGCGGTGATCGGGGTGCAGGACCGGGAATCCGGCGAGGAAGTGCCGAAAGCCTTTGTGGTCAAACAGCCTTCATCTGACTTGAGCGGCGAAGAAGTGATGGCGTTCGTGGCCGGTCTGGTAGCGCCCTACAAGAAGGTGCGCCAGGTCGAGTTCATCGACGCAATCCCCAAGTCTTCGGCGGGCAAGATCCTGCGCCGGGAGCTGCGGGGCAACTAGTCCTCGATGTAGGCCCGCAGCCGGTCGATCGCGCTGTCCCAGCGCCGCGACAGCGCCGTCAGGTAGTCGCCGGCCTGCACCAGCGGTTCGGGCTGGATCCGCCAGATCCGTTCGCGGCCCTTGCGATCACTTGTCACCAGACCCACCGCCTCCAGCAGCAGCAAGTGCTTGGTGGCGGCTTGACGTGTCGCCGGAATCACCTGCGTCAGTTGCACCGTCGAACACGGGCCACCCTCACAGAGCCGGGTCACGATGCGTAACCGGTTGGGATCGCCGAGCGCGTCAAACAGTGGTGCGCGCTCGGCGACGGCGGTCGTCACTCCGTCTCGCCGAGCGCGAGGTACTTGCGCACCAGCTCGGTCTGGATGGCCCAGCCCTCGCTGTTGGACTCGTACGCCGCGCCGCGCCGCGAGGCCGGGATCGCGTCGAATCCAGACTCGACGATCCGGAGCAGCACGCCGTCGGCAGCCTCGGTCAAGGTGAACTCCACCAGCGTGGTGGGCTCGGCCGAGTAGTCGGTGTCGGGATCCACGGCGTAGGGATGCCAGCGGTAGGCCAGCCGGTGCGGCGGTTCCAATGCGACGATGTGCCACTTGTCCGCCTCGCCCGCGTACGGCTTCTGGGATGCCGCCACGTCCTGGTCGACCTCGGTCGGCGTGATCACCCCGTTGACGGTTTCTCCGGCGACGAACGGCCCGTCGAACCGGACCCCGAACCAGCGGCCGAATTCCTCGGAGTCGCCGATGGCCCGCCACATGCGATCCAAAGACGCCTTGAGCAGAACCTCTTTCTCGATCCGATCAGTACTCATATGCAACCTTTCAGTTGCCCTTCAGCCTACGACCACGCACAGCCAAGCGCAACCTTTTGGTTGCTTTTACTAGATCGCGTCCGGATCTTCGGCGAAGGCGTCGGCAACCTTCTGCGCGAGTTCCACCGCGGCGCGCGCCCACTGCGCGTTAGCGCCGGCCAGCCCGCACGCCGGCGTGATGCCGATGCGGTCACGCAGGACGGCCCGGGCGAACCCGAGTCGGTCTGTCAGCGCCACCGCACTCTTGGCGACCTCTTCTACCGAGGGCACGCCGTCGGGCGCCGTCGAGGGCACCAGGCCGAGCAGCACGGTGCGTCCCGAGTCGACGAACTCCCCGACACCGTCCAGATCCGCGGGCGTCAATGTCGAAACGTCGATCGACACGGCCTGAACAGCACTGCGCAACAGGGCCTTCCACGGCAGTTCGGGTGCGCAGCTGTGCAGCGCAACCTCGGTGCCGGTCGCTGCGACACAGGCGTCGATCAGGTTCATCGCTACTGGCTCGTCCACCGGATGCACCGGGGTGAAACTGGTGACCCCGGACAGCCGGCCGGCCAGCGCGGCAGGCAGCAACGGTTCATCGAGCTGGACCACCACGGGGGTCTCCAACCGCCGCGCCACCTCGGCCCGGTGGATCGCCAGTCCTTCGGCCAGGGAAGCCGAAAGATCCCGCAGCGCACCGTGATCGGTGATGGCGCGATGCCCGTTGGGCAGTTCCAGTTGCGATGCGAGTGTGATGGGGCCGGGCGCCTGCACCTTGACGGCACGCCCACTGCCCCGCAGCCCGGCGCGCTCCCAGGCTTCTTCCAGCGCGTCGATGTCCTCGCCGAGCAGGCTCGCCGCCCGGCGCCGCGCAGCGCTACGCCCCGCGGCCATGCGGTATCCGCGCGGCACGGTGTCGATCCCGATGTCGACCAGCAGCGCCCCGGCGCGCCCGATGAGATCGGCGCCGATCCCGCGGGCGGGCAGCTCCGCGAGATGCGAGAGGGTGTGCAGTTCACCGACGACGACTTCTGCTGCGGCCCGTGGGTCGGTGCCCGGCCAGGATCCGATCCCGGTGGCCGTGGCGAAGACACTCATCCGAAAACGCTCACGTGCGTGCGATGGTCGCGCTGGCGATGACCTCGTCGCCCTCGGCGTCGGGGCGATACAGCACCATGGTCTGGCCGGGCGCCACCCCACGCAATGGTGCCCGCAGGGACACCACCAACCTGCCGTCGCACAGCTCAGCCACCGCGTCGGTGATGCCGCCGTGCGCGCGCACCTGAATCTGGCATTCCACCGGCCCCTGCAGCGCCGCGCCACTGGTGAACACCGGCTTGTCGCCGAACAGCTCCCGCACCTCGAGGTCCTCGGCGGGTCCGACCCGCACGGTGCCCGTCTCGGCGTCGATCGCGGTGACGTAGCGCGGCCGGCCATCGGCCCCCGGTCCCGGGATACCCAGGCCCTTGCGTTGCCCGATCGTGAAGCCGTGCACGCCTTCGTGTTCGGCGAGAACGGTGCCATCGTTGTCGAGCACCGCGCCGGGCCGAATGCCGATGCGGGCGCCCAGGAACGCCTGGGTGTCCCCCGACGGGATGAAGCAGATGTCATGGCTGTCGGGCTTTTTCGCGACTGCCAGGCCACGCTCGGCGGCCTCGGCCCGGATCTGGGGCTTGGGCGTGTCACCGATCGGGAAGATCGCATGAGCGAGCTGCTCGGCCGTCAGCACACCCAGCACGTAGGACTGGTCCTTGTCGGCGTCGACGGCGCGGCGCAACCGGCCATCGGCCAGCCGCGCGTAGTGACCGGTGGCCACCGCATCGAACCCGAGCGCGAGCGCCCGTGCCGCGAGCGCGGAGAACTTGATGCGCTCATTGCACCGCACACAGGGGTTCGGGGTCTCGCCGCGGGCGTAGGACTCGACGAAGTCGTCGATCACGTCATCTTTGAACCGGTCGGCGAAATCCCATACATAGAACGGGATGTCGAGAATATCGGCCACCCGGCGGGCGTCACCCGCGTCTTCCTTGGAGCAGCATCCCCGTGATCCGGTGCGCAACGTACCGGGCGCCGACGAGAGCGCCATGTGCACTCCGACGACATCGTGACCGGCGTCGACCATCCGGGCGGCAGCCACCGAGGAATCCACGCCCCCGCTCATCGCGACCAGGACTCTCATGAGAACGTCCTCCCGGCACTGGCCAGCGCCGCCTGCCGGGCCCGCTCGACCGCAGCGGGCAGCACCTCGAGCACGGCGTCGACATCGGCGTCGGTACTGGTGTGCCCCAGCGAGAATCGCAGTGATCCACGTGCGGTGGCCGGGTCGGCGCCCATGGCGATCAGGACGTGTGACGGCTGCGCCACGCCGGCCGTACACGCCGAGCCGGTGGAGCATTCGACACCCTTGGCATCAAGCAACATCAGAAGCGAATCACCTTCGCAGCCGCGGAAAGTGAAGTGCGTGTTGGCAGGCAACCGGCCGGCTCCCCGTGGGCCGTTCAGGTGGGCGTCCTCGATCGTGGACAACACACCGTCGATCAACCTGTCCCGCAACGCCTGCACTCGGGAACTGTGCTCGGCGAGCCCACCGATGGCCACTTCGGCGGCCGCGGCCATCGCCACTGCGCCGGCCACATCGGGCGTGCCGGAACGGACGTCGCGTTCCTGACCGCCGCCGTGCAGCAGGGGCACACAGGCAGTGTCACGCCGCAACACCAGCGCGCCGACGCCCATCGGGCCGCCGAACTTGTGCGCCGCGACGCTCATGGCCGACAGCCCGGTCGCGGCGAAATCGACGGGGACCTGGCCGACAGCCTGGATGGCGTCGCTGTGCATCGGGATGTCGAACTCGGCCGCGACGGCGGCCAGCTCGGCGATCGGCATGATCGAGCCGACCTCGTTGTTGGCCCACATGATGCTGACCAGGGCTACCTCACCGGCACCGCCGGATCCGCCCTCCCCCTCGAGCGCCGAACGCAGAGACCCGGGTGTGACGACGCCCTCTGCGTCGACCGGCAGCCAGGTCACCTCGGCGTCCTCGTGGTCGACCAACCACTGCACGGCATCGAGAACCGCGTGATGCTCGACGGCGGTGGTGATGATCCGGCGCCGCTTCGGTTCGGCATCACGGCGGGCCCAGTAGATGCCCTTGACGGCGAGGTTGTCGCTCTCGGTGCCACCGGCGGTGAAGATCACTTCTGAGGGGCGGCAGCCGAGCAGACGGGCCAGGGTCTCGCGGGCCTCCTCCATCCGGCGCCGGGCCAGGCGCCCCGAACCGTGCAGCGAGGAGGCGTTGCCCACGCTGGTCAGCGCAGCCGTCATCGCTTCAACGGCGGCTGGGTGCATCGGTGTGGTGGCGGCGTGATCGAGATAGACCGGCCTGCCCGCGGAGGAGCTCATAACCTCTCCAGGATAGCCGCTGGCAGGCGACCCGCTCTCCAGCCGCCTCAGGCCACCAGGACGTGCGCGGGAGCGCCAGGCAGCTCCTGGTGGTCGCGCACTACCGCCTCGCAGCGTCCGGCCAGCGCCCGCCGGTCGTCTCCGGGCAGCTGCAACGACCCGACATGCACGTGGCACACCGTGCGACGTGCGGTGATCACCCGTCGTATCGACCGAAGCAGCGTGTCCTCTCCCACGAACGACGGGATGGTCGACGGTCGGCCGTCTCGGTGCCGGTAGTTCAGGCGCAATGGCTGCACCGGCCGGGCGGCGTCGATCGCGGCCTGGAACATCGCCGGCCGGAACGGTCCGTAGGCCAGCCCGCACCAGGTGGTGCCCTCCGGGAAGGCCACCACGGTGTGCCCGGCGCGGAGCCGCTCGGCGACGGTGTTGACCACCGCGGGCAGCCGGCGCAGGCTGCCCCGATCGATCGGGATCACTTTCATCACCCGGGCCAGCCGGCCCACCGCGGGCCACTCCACCAGGTCGGCACGGGCCACGAACGAACCGGGCAGCACCGCACCGATCGTGAAGATATCCAGCCATGACACGTGGCCGCTGACGACGAGTACGCCCTGCAGGTTGCGAATAGGTCCGCCCGACAACGCGATTCGGACTCCGAAGCAACGCAGCATCAACCGGCAGTAGAACCGCTGCACGTGGGAGCGGCCCGGCATCGGCACCGCCAGCAGCGGCACCCCGGGGGCCAGCAGAACGGCCATCACCACCCGCACCGTGGTGCGGATCCAGACCACGAGCCGGCGGCCGGCGTCGGCGCCACCGGCATTCACGCAACTGCCGTCACACGATGCCCTGGGCAGCCAGGAATGCTCACAACTGGCGGTGGTCATGACGCGCCCCCGGCCGTCCCGTCGGCCATGTCGGCTGCCGCCGAGACCGAGCGGAGGCGCTTGAGATAGCGGACGTCCGCGCGGCGTTTGTCCAGCAGGGCCGGAAAGTCCCCCACCCCGAAGTCGGGGTCGTGGGCCGGTTCCCCACACACCTGCGCACCGAGGCGCAGGTAGCCGCGCATCAGCGGCGGCACCGTGGTCCGTGACGGCGGGTCGATGTCATCGAGGTCTCTGCCGTCCAGCACCACCGGCCGGTACGGGTACACCGTGTGTTCGGCGGGCGCCGCGTGGCGGCGCCGCACGAAGTCACGGACCCCGCGGATCTGGGTTCCCGGCGGGCCGTCGGCGTTCCCTGCGACCGGCACGGAGACACAGCCCGTCACATAGTCGTATCCCGAGCGGTCGAGGTAGGCCAGGATGCCCGCCCACATCAACAGGACGACGGCTCCGTTGCGGTGATCGGACCGCACCACCGCACGGCCCATCTCGACCAGAGACGGCCGTAGCGCGTCGAGACCGCGTACATCGAACTCGGTGGCGGTGTACAGCCCGCCCGCGGCGATGGCGCCCGGCGGCGGCAGCATCCGGTAGCAACCCACCAGCTCACCGGTGCGGTCCTCGCGAACCAGCAGATGGTCGCAGTGCTCGTCGAACCGGTCGGCATCCAGACCAGCCGAGCGTCCGTCGACGTTCTCGCTGAGCGCGAATCCAGGTTCGGAGGTGAACACGTCGTGCCGGAGCCGCTGGGCGGCTTCGATGAGCTCGTGGTCGGCGGCCCGCGCACGCGAGGAGCGAAATGGATGAAGCAGGAGGGTGTAGCGGGGCGCATCGGGCGCCGCGCTGTCGGTGTGATCAGCGGCGATGAGTACAGATGCAGTGCTCATAACCAGCACGGTCGCCCAGTCGGGTCTCCATACGGCATCGCCCGCATGACGTGTCCGTGAGCGCCAGGTGACGTTTTGTGCCGCCGACTCAGTCGTCGAGGAACACCACGTTGTCACTGATCGGATTGCGCGGTGTATCCAGGTTGTTGGCGGGAAATGCCGGGTCGGCGTAACCGATCGACAGGCCACAGAGGATCTTCAGGTCTTCTGGGATCCCGAGTTGTTCACGCAGCACATCGGGATAGAACGAAATCGACACCTGCACGCAACTGCCGATACCCCGCTCGTTCAACGCCAGCAGCAGAGTCTGGAGGAACATCCCGACTCCCAGCGCGTCGACGTTCGTGAAATCGCGATGCATGCAGACCACCCCGGCGACCGGCGCGTGGAAGAACCCCCAATTGCGCAGTTGGGCTGCCCAGCGGCCCTCGGCGTCGTCGCGGGCGATCCCCATGGCTCCGTAGACCAGGGCGCCGCTTTCCCTGCGCCGGTGAGCGAACTGCGGCGGCAGGCCCGCGGAGCCGATCGCCGGCGGTGCGGCCTCGACCGCGGCGAGCAGCGCGTCGACCAATCTGACGCGCCGCTCTCCGGTGGCGAAGAAGACGTGCCAGGGCTGCGTGTTCGAGTTCGAGGGCGCCCGGATCGCCAAGGCGAGTGCCTCATCGAGCAGTTCTCGCGGAACGGGTTTGTCCGGCAAGAACATCCGCGATGACCGCCGCGACCGGACGACGTCCCCGAACTCGCCCATCAGCTGACTCGCCCGTCCTTGCGGGCCTCCAGTTCGTCGTCCTCGACGATGACGAGCATCGGTTGGCCGGGGACACACAGCATGTTGACGAGGAAGCGCAGGGGAACGTCGTCGCGATTGTTGGCATCCGAGTAGTGGATGACGTCACCGCCCGGTTCCCAGAAGGCCTCCCCCGCCTTGACCACCCGCGGCGCCTCACCCTCCAATTCGAAGAGCATCTCGCCCTCAAGCACATAGCCGAAGGCTGGTCCGGCCGGATGCCGGTGTGGCGGTGCCCCGGGCGACCCGGCGGGCCACTCGATGATCGTCGTCATCACCTCGGCATTGGGCGGGATGAACGGCGGTGTCGCGGTGGCGATCACGGTCATTGCGTCGTGGAGCGCCTGTTCGCGCTCAGCCGAGATCGGCATGTCAGCGAACCGCGATCCAGTCGGCCCAACGGGTTTCACCGAGGACCCCGTCATCGCCGGTGACCAGGCTGTTGTCGTCGACAGCGGTACCGAAGTACGTCGCCTGCGGATCGATCACGACGGGCTTGTCGTCACCTTGCCGGGCGAGCACCGCGCGGGCCATGTCGGCAAACGAGAACTTGTCGGGCCCACCGATGTTGACGATGCCGCCCAGCGGCGCGGCCTGCGCCACCTTGGCCACCTCGGCGGCGACGTCGTCGACAGAGATCAGCTGGATCCGTGCGTCGGGGACGCGTACCTCGTCTCCCACCACCAGCGACGCGGTGATGGCCTCGGCGAATTCCTGGAACTGAGTGGCCCGCACGATCGTGTACGGCAGCCCGGAGTCGGTGATGTTCTTCTCCTGGGCGACCTTGGCCCGCATGTAGCCACTGTCCGGCAAGCCGTCGTCGCCCACGATCGACAACGCGACGTAGTGCCCGACACCGGCCTCCTTGGCGGCGGCCGCCAGATTGCGCGAGGACGTGGTGAAGAAGTCCATCACCGGACCGTCCTCGAACGAGGGCGAGTTGACGACGTCGACCAACGCCGCTGCGCCGCTCAGCGCGTCTGCAAGACCTTCACCGGTGAGAACGTTGGCACCCGATGAAAGGGAGGCAGCCACCACGTCGTGCCCGGCGTCGGTGAGCAACCGCACTACCCGCGAACCGATCTGGCCGCTGGCACCTATGACTGTGATTTTCATTGTGCGAATACCTTTCTCTGTCGTGCTGACAGGACCAACACTGGCACCGCATGCCGAGATCCAAACCCTGGAAAGTCCGTGGTCTGCCCGCTCACCACACATGCCCAGCAGACACAAAACTGCCCCTTTTCCGAGGAAAAGGGGCAGTTTTGTGTGTGTTCGCGAGGGAAATTAACCCTTGCGGGCCTTGACGGCCTCGGTGAGCTGCGGGCTGACCTTGAACAGGTCACCGACGATGCCGAGGTCGGCGATCTCGAAGATCGGAGCTTCCTCGTCCTTGTTCACCGCGATGATCGTCTTCGACGTCTGCATGCCGGCGCGGTGCTGGATCGCGCCGGAGATGCCCAGGGCGATGTACAGCTGCGGCGACACGGTCTTGCCGGTCTGGCCGACCTGGAACTGGCCCGGGTAGTAACCCGAGTCGACCGCGGCGCGGGAGGCACCGACGGCACCGCCCAGCGAGTCGGCCAGCTCTTCGACGACCGAGAAGCTCTCGGCGCTGCCGACACCACGGCCACCGGCGACCACGACACTGGCCTCGGTGAGCTCGGGGCGGTCACCGGCAACGACGGGCTCGCGCTTGGTGATCTTGGTCGCGTTCTCGGCCTGGGCCGGGACCTCGACGTTGACGACCTCGCCGGCACCGTCGGCCGGGGCGGCCTCGATGGCACCCGGGCGCACGGTGATCACCGGGGTGTCACTGGTGACCTGGGCTTCGACGGTGAAGGCACCACCGAAGATCGAATGGATACCGACTGCGCCTTCGCGGACCTCGACCGCGTCGATCAGCAGGCCCGAGCCGATACGCGCGGCCAGGCGGGCGGCAACTTCCTTGCCGTCAGCGGTGGCAGCGACGATCACACCGGCGGGGGCAGCCGACTCGGCCAGTCCGGCCAGCACGTCGACGACGGGGGTGACCAGGTAGCTCTCCGCGTCGTCAGACTCGGCGACGTAGATCTTGGCCGCGCCGGCGGCCTTCAGGCCGTCGACCAGCGGGGCCGCGGTGCCCGGCTTGCCCACCACGACAGCGGCAGGCTCGCCCAGCACGCGGGCGGCGGTGATGAGCTCGGCGCTGACCTTCTTCAATGCGCCTTCGGAGTGCTCAGCGAGCACAAGTACTTCAGCCATGAGTTCTCGTTATGTCTTTCTGCTAGATCAGCTTTTGCGCGACCAGGTACTCGGCGATCTTCGTGCCGCCGTCGCCTTCGTCGGTCACCTTCTCGCCGGCGGTCTTCGGCGGCTTCGGGGTCGAAGACAGCACCTTGGAACCGGCATTGGCGACGCCGACCTCATCGGCTTCCACGCCGATCTCGGCGAGGGTGAGCACGGTGACTTCCTTCTTCTTCGCGGCCATGATGCCCTTGAAGGAGGGGAAGCGGGGCTCGTTGATCTTCTCGTTGACGCTGACCACGGCCGGCAGAGCGGCCTCGAGGCTGAACACGCCCTCGTCGGTCTCACGCTCGGCGGTGACCTTGCCGCCCTCGACGGTCAGCTTGCGCACGTGGGTGAGCTGCGGCAGGCCGAGGTACTCGGCGATCACGGCGGGAACAGCGCCGCCGACGCCGTCGGTGGCCTCGTTACCGGCGATGACCAGCTCGGTGCCCTCGATGGTGCCCAGCGCGCGGGCCAGTGCCCAACCCGTCTGGATCACGTCGGAGCCGTGCAGGCCGTCGTCCTTGAGGTGCACGGCCTTGTCGGCACCCATGGACAGCGCCTTGCGGATCGCCTCGGTGGCACGCTCGGGGCCGGCGGTCAGCACGGTGACAGTGCTGTCGCCGCCGTCGCGCTCCTTGATCAACAGCGCCTCTTCGACGGCGCGCTCGTTGATCTCGTCGAGCACGGCGTCGGCAGCCTCGCGGTCGAGGGTGAAATCGCCGTCGGACAGCTTGCGCTCCGACCAAGTGTCTGGGACCTGTTTGATCAGGACCACGATGTTCGTCATGACTCTGGTTCGTCCTCCTCGATGAGACCGGTGGTCCGGGCTCATATCACGTTCTAGGCAACTAGCATCATGTTACCGGTCGGTAACTTTTGATGGTTCGCAGGAACACCATAGCTGGTCGGAGTTTGTATTCCGGCCTCCCCTACCACACCCCTGAGGTATGGGAACCGTTGGTTGATTCGCCACCGACCCCTTCAACCTGGGTAAGCCTGGGTTAGCCTGCCTTCCAATGAGCACTATCGTGGACGACCCGGACGGCGTCGAATCTCGGGCCCTACCCCTGACCGGCGAG
Source organism: Mycobacterium sp. IDUB_24 (assembly GCF_055419385.1). Lineage (NCBI taxonomy): Bacteria > Bacillati > Actinomycetota > Actinomycetes > Mycobacteriales > Mycobacteriaceae > Mycobacterium > Mycobacterium sp. IDUB_24. The sequence continues at coordinate 406,200 of NZ_JBVAXO010000006.1, read as the reverse complement.
CGGACCATCCCCGGCCTGGCCGAGGAGAATTACTGGTTTCGTCGTCATGAGGTGGTGTATCGGCGATTGGCCGGCCGGTGCGCCGATCGTGAGGTCCTCGAGGCCGGCTGCGGTGAGGGCTACGGCGCCGACCTGATCGCCGACGTCGCGCGTCGCGTCGTCGCGCTGGATTACGACGAGGCGACGGTCGCACACGTGCGGGCCCGCTACCCGAGGGTGGACATCAAGCACGGCAACCTCGCCGAGCTGCCCCTGGCCGACCAGTCGGTCGACGTCGTGGTCAACTTCCAGGTCATCGAACATCTTTGGGATCAGGGCCAGTTCGTCTCCGAGTGCTACCGGGTGCTGCGGCCCGGCGGGGTATTCCTGGTCTCGACCCCCAACCGCATCACCTTCTCCCCGGGCCTGGACACTCCGCTCAACCCGTTCCACACCCGTGAACTCAACGGCGCCGAGCTGACCGAGCTGCTGCACGATGCGGGATTCACCGTCGAGTCGATGCTCGGGGTCTTTCACGGCGCCGGACTCGCGGAGCTCGATGCCCGGCACGGCGGCTCGATCATCGAGGCGCAGGTACAGCGCGCCGTGGCCGACGCACCGTGGCCCGAGCAACTGCTCGCCGACGTCGCGGCGGTCAGCATCGACGACTTCGACCTCACCCCGGCCGACGAGCGCGACATTGACGACAGCCTGGATCTGGTGGCGATCGCGGTGCGGCCGTGACACCGTCCGCCGCCGATCCGGCTCCCCGGCCCGATGTCGCCGGCGATCCGGCTCCGGGACTGTTCACGCTCGTCCTACACACCCACCTGCCCTGGCTGGCCCATCACGGCCGCTGGCCGGTCGGCGAGGAATGGCTCTACCAGTCCTGGGCCGCGGCGTACCTGCCGTTGATGCGTGTGCTGCGCGGCCTCGCTGCCGAGGATCGCAGCCACCTGATCACCCTCGGTATGACGCCGGTGGTCACCGCTCAGCTCGATGACCCCTACTGCCTCACGGGGATGCACCACTGGCTGGCCAACTGGCAGCTGCGCGCCCAGGAGGCGACGACGCTGCGTGAGCCAGAAAGCTTGCGGCAGTTCGGAATTCGCGAGTACGCCGAGGCCGGCGCGGCAATCGAGGAGTTCACCACCCACTGGCGCCACGGCGCCAGTGGGTTACTGCGCCGGCTGATCGACGCCGAAACCATCGAGCTGCTCGGCGGCCCGCTGGCGCACCCCTTTCAGCCGCTGCTCAACCCGCGCCTGCGCGAGTTCGCGCTGCGCGAAGGCCTGGCCGATGCCCAGCAGCGGTTCGGGCACACCCCCGTCGGCATCTGGGCACCCGAGTGCGCGTACGCGCCCGGCATGGAAACCGGTTACGCCGCGGCCGGTGTCGGCCATTTCATGGTGGACGGCCCGTCCCTGCACGGCGACACCGCGTTGGGCCGGCCCGTCGGCGAGTCCGACGTGGTGGCCTTCGGCCGCGATCTTCAGGTCAGCTACCGCGTGTGGTCGCCCAAGTCGGGCTATCCCGGTCACGCCGCCTACCGGGACTTCCACACCTACGACCACACCACCGGGCTCAAGCCGTCCCGGGTCACCGGTCGCAATGTCCCGTCCGAGGAGAAGGCGCCCTACGATCCGCAGCGCGCCGACCGCGCGATCGACGAGCACGTCGCCGACTTCGTCGCGGTCGTCCGCCGCCGCCTGGTCAGCGAGAGTGAGCGGATCGGCCGCCCGGCCCATGTGGTGGCCGCTTTCGACACCGAGCTGTTCGGGCACTGGTGGTACGAGGGCCCGGAGTGGCTGGGCCGAGTGCTGCGGGCACTGCCCGAGGCGGGCGTGCGAGTAGGCACTCTCGCGGACGCCAAGGCCCAGGGTTTCGTCGGTGCTCCCGTCGAATTGCCGCCCAGTTCATGGGGTTCGGGCAAGAACTGGCAAGTGTGGAACGGCGAGAAGGTGGCCGATCTGGTGGCGCTCAACAGCGAGGTGGCCGACGGCGCCCTGAGCACCGTGGACAAGGCGCTCACCCAGCACGCCTCGGTCGGTGCACCAACCCCGCGCGACCGGGTGGCCGATCAGATCCTGCGGGAGACCCTGTTGACGGTGTCCAGTGACTGGCCGTTCATGGTGAGCAAGGATTCGGCCGCGGAATACGCTCGGTACCGCGCTCACCTGCACGCCCACGCGACCCGCGAGATCTCCGATGCGCTGGCCTCGGGCCGACGCGACCATGCCGAGCGCCTCGCGGACGGCTGGAACAAGGCCGACGGGCTGTTCGGCGCCCTCGACGCCCGGCGTCTGCCAAAATGATCACCAGCACGAGCGTGCGAGTCTGCCGCTCGACACCCAGCCAATCCCCAGCATTGTGCGCACGGTCGCACCGGTACGAAGGCACGCAGTCATGAAGATCCTGATGGTGTCATGGGAGTACCCGCCCGTCGTCGTGGGCGGCCTGGGCCGACACGTGCATCACCTGGCCACCGCGCTGGCCGAAGCCGGCCACGACGTCGTGGTCCTCAGCCGCAGGCCCACCGACACCGATCCGAGCACCCACCCCTCGACCGACGAGGTCAGTGAGGGCGTACGGGTGGTAGCCGCCGCGCAGGACCCACACGAGTTCGAGTTCGGCACGGACATGATGGCCTGGACGCTGGCCATGGGGCACGCGATGGTGCGTACCGGCCTCTCCGTCAAAGATTATTCGGGTGACCGCTGGGTGCCCGACATCGTGCATGCCCACGACTGGCTGGTCGCCCACCCCGCCATCGCCCTGGCCGAATATTTCGATGTGCCACTGGTTTCCACCATCCACGCCACCGAGGCTGGGCGGCACTCCGGATGGGTCTCCGGACCGATCAGCCGCCAGGTACACGCCGTGGAGTCCTGGCTGGTGCGCGAATCCGATTCGCTGATCACATGTTCGGCGTCGATGAGCGATGAGATCACCGAACTGTTCGGACCCGAGCTGTCCGAGATCAGGGTGATCCGCAACGGGATCGATGCCGATCTCTGGCCGTTTGCGCCGCGGCGTCCCCGCACGGGCTCACCCGAGTTGCTCTACCTTGGCCGTCTGGAATACGAGAAGGGTGTGCACGATGCGATCGCGGCGCTACCCCGTATCCGCCGCGCTCATCCGGGCACCACGCTGACCATCGCCGGCGACGGCACCCAGCAGCAGTGGCTCATCGAGCAGGCGCGAAAGCACAAGGTGCTCAAGGCAACCCGATTTGTCGGACGGCTCGGCCACGAGGATTTGCTGGCGGCCCTGCAGGCGGCCGATGCCGCTGTGCTGCCCAGCCATTACGAGCCGTTCGGCATCGTGGCGCTCGAGGCGGCAGCCACCGGGACGCCGCTGGTGACCTCCAATGTGGGCGGCCTGGGCGAAGCTGTGATCGACGGCCAGACCGGAATGTCCTTCGCACCAAGGGATGTGGCGGGGTTGGCTGCGGCGGTCCGCGCCGTACTCGATGATCCCGAAGCAGCGCAGCGCCGGGCGATCGCCGCGCGCGAGCGCCTGAGCTCCGACTTCGACTGGCACACCGTGGCCGCCGAAACCAGCCAGGTGTATCTGGCCGCCAAACGTGCCGAGCGGGAACCGCACCCGCGCCGGCCGATCGTCGAGCACGCACTGCCCGACCGCTGATTCGACGGGCGTCGAACCAATCCGCACCTAACGTGCGGGTATGGCACCCAAACGTTCTGCCGCGATAACGCTGATCGCCGCATACCTCGGGTTGTTCATCGGCCTGGTCGACGCGAATGCCGTCAACCTGGCGCTACCGGCGATCGCCGGTGACCTGGGCGGCGGCGTGGCCGGTGCGCAATGGACCATCGACGCCTACAACGTGACGTTCTCGGCGTTTCTGCTGACCGCGGGATCCCTCGGTGACCGGTTCAGCCGGCGCCGCATGCTGCGGGTCGGGTTGGTGACGTTCGTCGGGGCCTCGATCGCTTGTGCGGTGGCGCAGTCACTGACCCTGTTGCTGGTGGCGCGGGCGGTTCAGGGTATCGGGGCGGCGATGATGCTGCCGCAGGGCCTGGCCATCGCCGCAGCGGCATTTCCGGACCCGCGTGGGCGGGCCCGTGCAACCGCGGCATGGGCGATGGCCGCGGCGAGCAGCACCGCGCTGGGGCCGCTACTGGGCGGGGCGCTGACCGAAACCGTGGGCTGGCGTTGGATCTTCTGGGTCAACGTGCCGGTAGGCCTGCTGGCGTTGGCGGCCAGCGCGACGCATCTGCCCGATTCGCGCGATCCGGGCGCCGCGCGCATCGACCTTCCGGGTCAGTGCCTGGCCATCCTGGCGCTCGGGGCGACGACGCTGGTGCTGGTCGAGGGACACGATTGGCGTTGGCCGCAGACCGTGACGATCGGGGCAACGGCCCTGGCCGCGTTCGTCGCATTCCTGGTCTCGCAGTACCGCGACCCGCACCCCATGCTGCCGCTGGACCTGTTCGGTAGTCGCAACTTGGTCGGGGCTCTGCTTGCGACCTTCACCATGACTTTCGGCATCTATGGCCTGCTCCTTGTGAACAGCTTTGCCTTCCAACAACTCCGGGGCTACAGCGCGTTGATGACCGCCATGTGGTTCCTGCCGATGCCGGTCGTCTACCTGGTGTTGATTCCGGTGGTCAACAGGGTGGCCCGCCACACCGGCCCACGCCCACCGATGACGGCTGGACTGGTGTTGATGGCGGTGGGGTCGCTGCTCTACGCCGCGGCCGGGCCGCTGGGCGCCATCGAATGGCTGGAACTCTCATTCGTGCTGGCGGGCGCCGGGCTGGCGCTCAACACCGGCCCGGCGGTGATGCTGGCCATGGACGCGATCCCGCCGGCACGGGCGGGGCTGGCCTCGGGTGTGGTGAATCTGGCGCGTCTGCTGGGTATCACTGTCGGCGTCGCGGTGTTGGGTAGTGCCATGACGGGCGTCGGCGGGGCCGCCGGGGTGCGCGCCGCACTGCTCATGGGCGCCGCGTGCCAGTTGGTGGGCGCGGTGCTGACGCTACGGCTGACGCGACGCACCCGGGCCCCCGCAGAAACGGGTAACCACACCACGGCCGGAAAGGAGTCATGCCATGCGTGAGGCACAGGAACTGGCCTCGACAACCGAAGTGGACATCGCCGCGGTCGCGACGCTGTTGGCCGACCCCGCGCGCTGCAAGGTGCTGCTGGCGCTCGATGACGGCCGTTCCCTGCCGGCCAGTGTGCTGGCCGAGGAAGCCGGTATCAGCCGTCCGACGGCCAGCAGTCACCTGGCCAAGCTGACCGATGCCGGCCTGCTCGCGGTCCGCACACAGGGCCGCCACCGCTACTACCGGCTGGCCGGACCTGAGGTCGGCGCGCTCATCGAGCAGCTCGGCCGGCTGGCGCCGGCCCGGCCGGTCACCTCGCTACGGGAGGGCACCCGCGCGGCGCGCCTACGCTCCGCCCGCACTTGTTACGACCACATCGCCGGTCGGCTGGGTGTGCAGCTCATGGGCAGCCTGCTCGATCGCGGCGTACTCACCGGCGGGGACGGCTGGTTTCACCCCGGCGGGACCGACCGGCTGAGCAGCCCGGGCCACGACGTGCCCTATCGGCTCACCGACGGCGGACACGACCTGCTCCATCAACTGGGAATCGAATTACCCAGCGGCCCACGGCCAGTGGTGCGGTACTGCGTGGACTGGACCGAGCAGCGTCACCACGTCGCCGGCGGGTTGGGCCGAGCGCTTCTCGACCATTTCCTGGCCGCCGAGTGGCTGCGCCGCACCCCACGTCACCGTGCGCTGACCGTGACCGATTCCGGCCGCGCCGCCCTGAGCGACCGATTCGGCATCGACTGGACGGGTTGACGCACGCGTTCAAGAATTGCCGAACGCCTGTCGGCTGCGGTGTCCACCAAGCACAATCGAGCCGTGACCTGGACCCGCAGACATCTACGCAAGACTTGCGCTGCGCTCGTCGGCGCAACCGTCTCACTCGGCCTCGCCGCACCGGCCACCGCTGAACCGGGCGGCGCCACGCCGAGCTTGCCCGCGTTCGTGCCCCACCCTTCGGACTGGTCGCCGAACTACACGGTGTTCCCCTACAACCTGTGGCAGGTGCGCGTCACTCCCGAACAGATCGACGCGCAGCGGGAGTCCTGCCAGTGGTTCAACGCCCAGTACGGCACGCTGATGACTCAGATCGTGGGCTTCCAGAATTTCCTGGGCGAGCGTCACGACTATTGGTCTGCGCCCGGCGTGCAGGCCGCGGGCGATGCCGTGAAGGCCAACGTCGATCAGTCGGCGGCGTTCCTGGATCCCCGCGCCCACACCCTCTACATCACCAATTACCCGGACCAGAGCGAGTATTCACCGCTGTACAACGGTGATTCGATCTATCACCTGTGGTATCAGCTGACCCAGATCAGCGACAAGATCCAGCAGCAACAGCCGTCCGGAGTGATCAACGCCAACATCGCCACCGCCAACGTCTACGGGAACGTGATCCGCGACTCCGGGGTGTGCAACGGGGCGTAAGCGCCCTCAGTGGCTGTTGGCGGCCTTCTTGCGCTCGATATCGGCCAGGGCCGCGGCGAGTTCGGCGCGCTCGGCGGCCGACGTCTCCCAATCCAGCTTGCGGTTCTTGACCACCTTGGCCGGCGCCCCCACGGCGATCGAGAAATCGGGGATCTCCCCTTTGACCACGGCATGTGCGCCCAGCACACAGCCACGGCCGACGGAGGTGTTGCGCAGGATGGTGACCTTCGCGGCGACCCAGGTGTCCGGACCGATCCGCACCGGGCCCTTGACGATCCCCTGGTCCTTGATGGGCATGTCGATGTTGTCCATCTTGTGGTCGAAGTCGCACACGTAGCACCAATCGGCCATCAGCGCGGAGTCGCCGAGCTCGATGTCGAGGTAGGTGTTGATCACGTTGTCGCGGCCGAGCACCACCTTGTCGCCGATGCGCAGCGAGCCCTCGTGGCAGCGGATGGTGTTCTTGTCACCGATGTGCACCCAGCGGCCGATCTCCATCTGCGCCAGTTCCGGGGTGCACTGGATCTCCACGCCCTTGCCCAGGAACACCATGCCGCGGGTGATGATGTGCGGGTTGGCCAGCTTGAACTTCAGCAGCCGCCAGTACCGCACCAGATACCACGGGGTGTACGCGCGATTGTCGATCACCCATCGGAGCGAGGCCTTCGTCAGGAAATCCGCCTGGCGCGGATCACGCAGCCGCGAGCCCCGCCACCGCTTGTGGATCGGGGCACCCCACATCGTCGTCATGGCCGGACAGCCTACGCGAGCACTTTCGACGGCTTCCGGGTCCTGCGCCGCAACGCGGCCGCGTTACCCTCACCAGGGTCACAATTACGAGCGCCCTGCGTATTCGGCGACGAAAGGACATCGTGTTCCGGCGATACCTTGTACTGGCGGTCACGGTGCTGTTCACGGGCCTGCTCGCCGGTTGTGAGAACACCGATTCATGGGTGGACGCACACGCCGCACAGGGTTGGTCAGCGCAATACGGAGACGCTGCCAACAGCAGTTTCATCCGGTCCCGTGGTCCCGAGGCTCTCCGGCTGGAATGGAGCCGGTCGGTCAAGGGTGAACTGGCGGCCCAGGTGGCGCTGAGCACGAACAATCGTCTGGCCGTCAACGCGCAGACCGCTGGAGGTTGTTCGTTGATGGTGTGGGAGGCCGACAACAACGCCCGCCAGCGCTGGTGTACGCGATTGGTCCTGGGCGGCGGCTGGTCCAGTCCCCTGTTCGACGGGTTCGACAATGTCTATGTCGGCCAGCCCGGCACCATCTTGTCCTTCCCGCCGACACAGTGGATCCGCTGGCGTCAGCCGGTGATCGGCATGCCGACCACGCCCAGGCTTCTCGATGACGGTCAGCTGCTGGTGGCCACCCATCTGGGTCAGGTGCTCGTGTTCAACGCGCATCGCGGCACGGTCGAGGGCACGCCGCTGGATCTGGTCTCCGGCGTGGACCCGACCGATTCCCAGCGCGGTCTCGGCGACTGCCAGCCGGCCCGGTCACGGTGCCCGGTGGCGGCCGCACCGGCGTTCTCGCATCAGGCGGGGCTCGTGGTGCTGAGTGTGTGGCAGCCCGGCACCGACGCGCCCGTGCTGATGGGACTGCGTTATCACCCCGGCGGGAAGACGCCGCTGACGCAGGAATGGACGAGCACCGCGGTGGACCGCGGGCCGCTGGCCAGCCCGGTGCTGTCGGCCGACGGTTCGACGGTGTATGTCAATGGCCGCGATCAGAAACTGTGGGCGCTCAACTCCGCCGACGGCTCGCCGAAATGGTCGGTGCCGCTGGACTATCTGGCCCAGACCCCGCCGTCGGTGTCACCGGACGGGCTGATCGTGGCCGGTGGTGGGCCGGAGGCCAAGCTGACCGCGGTGCGCGACGCCGGCGACCACGGCGAGGTGGCCTGGACCCGTGACGACGTCGTACCGCTGACCACGTCGAGCCGCGCTGACGGTGTGGGTTACACGGTTGCCCGCGAGGGCGGGCACGGCCAGACGCTGTTGGTCTTCGACAGCGGCGACGGGCACACCCTCAACAGCTATCCCGTACCTGAGGCCACCGGCTGGCCGGTCGGGGTTTCGATCGGGAATGACCACCGGATCGTCACCGCCACCAGTGACGGCCAGGTGTACGGGTTCGCGCCGGCCTGATCGGCGCTCAGACTGATCGGCGCTCAGGCCAGCAGCGCCGCCACGGCGGACCGCGGGACGTTGGCCTGGCTGGCTCCGGCGGCCTCGGGCAACAGTTCACCCTGGCCGAAGAAGAAGATCACCGAGTCGTCGGTGATCGCGAAATTCTGATAGTGCGTGGGGTCCAGGCCGACGGCCGGCGTGATGGCCTGTTCGATGCCCGACTGCTTCTGTAATTCGCGCTGCACAATCGGGAAGACCACGTCCAGCGGCCTGGTTCCCGGCTTGAACAGGGTGTCGAAGGTGATCGGCGCCCGGGTGGCCACGTTGTAGTTGAACGTCTTGTACCAGGTCTGTGGGTGGGCACCGCCGACGTTCTGATACACCTCGAACACCAGACTCTGGGTGTGCGGTGGTGTCCCGGAGTTGTAGGCCGTGCCCTTGGCATCCAGGACGTAGGGCTGGTCGCGTGAGCCGGGCATGCCCGAGACGTTGACGAAGCCGTCACGGGTCTGGATCAGGTACCCGGCGACGGCCTGCTGATCGGGATAGTCGACCGGGAACGTGTAATCCAGTGTGTAGGTGGCATTGGCGGTGTGCACCTGACAGATCTGACCGCCGTCGACGGTGCCGCCGAGGTCGGCACAGGCCGACTGTGCAGCCGCCACGGGCATGCCGAGCCAGCCGAGCAGCGCACCGGCCGCCAGCAGGGCTGTCACAGGGGAAATTCGCATCGTCAGTCGTCCTCGCAGGCGATCAACTCACACCGGTGGATCCACCGGCGTGTTTCGTTCAGGGTACGTGTCAGTTATCGAGACGGGCGACAAATGAATGCCGTTGCCCGACTGGCCGCTCCAGAGCCGAGCCGGGCGATAACCACCGCCAGGCGCTCGCTACCGCGCAGCCGCATCCGCGTCCGCAGCGCATCGGGGTCGATGTCCACGCCACGGATCAGGATTTCCAGCGCTCCTACCGACCGCGCCGCCAGCGCGGACCTGAGCCGACGTTCCTGAAATTGCAGCTGTTCCAGGACCTCGAAACCGCGCATCCCGGCGGGCAACTCGTCACCGGACAGGTAGGCGATGTCGGGGTCGAGCTGCCACAGGCCGTGCCGGGCCGCGTAGTGGCGCACCAGCCCGGCGCGCACTACCGCGCCGTCGGGGTCGACAATCCAGCGGCCTGCCTCGGCGACGGGACAGTCGTCGGGTTCGGCGTCCGTGATCTGTTCGGAGGTTTGGAGCATGCTGGCCCGCCGTCGCACGCCGGATTCGGTCAGGCCGGGTGACCACAGGCATGCCTCCCGCACGCTGCCGCCCACCGAGGTCACCTCGATCTCGCCGGTGAACCCCATTTTGGTGAGCTCGTCGAAATCGATTCCCGGGGCACACTTCACCACCAGGTCCCGGCCACCGTAGACGTCCAGGACCGCGTCGAGCGCCGGGGTGTAGGCCCGCGGGTCGAAGCGTCGCCGTCCACCGGACCGGCGAGCCGGGTCGATGATCACCACCGTGTTGCGGGTTATCGGCGCCAGTGCGTCGGCCCGGCACAGTGGAACAGCGGTGCCGCCGTCATCAAGATTGTTGGCTGCCATCGCCAACCGCACCGGATCGAGGTCGCTGCCGACCAGCTGAGCAGCGCAATCACGCAGTGCCACAAGCTCAGTGCCGATCGAACAGGTGGCGTCGTGAACCCGGGCCCCGGCCAGCCTGCGGGCCCGGTGCGCAGCCACCGGCGCGGCTGTCGCCTGTTGCAGCGCGTCGTCGGTGAACAGCCACCGGTCCGGGTCGCTGAACTTGCCCTGCGCACGTCTGCGCAGTTGTACGGTCTCCACAAGCACCGCCGCGCGGTCACCGAATTGCGCTCGGACAGAGGCGATATCGCTGACCAACGACGCTCCGGCCAGCGACATCCCGGCGACCTGAGTCAGTGCCTGCCGTCCCGCATCGGAGCGCAGATACGAGACGTGGGCCAAACCGAAATCTAGGACGGCTTGACCCCGGTGACCATCACGTTGTAGAACCAGCCCTTGGGCACCACGCGGCGCCACACGTTGGCGTCGACCCAGCTCAGCGTGGTCCAGCTGTTGAACGCGAACTTGGCCCAGCCCCAGCCCAGGCGCCCCGGGGGCACCGCCGCTTCGAAGGTGCGCACCGGCCAGCCGAGCATCGCCGCGGTGAATTCCTCGCTGGCGGTGCGAACTTCGACGGCACCGGCATTGGAGGCCATGCGCTCCAGATCGGCCGGGTCGAAGGTGTGCAGGTCGACGACCGCTTCCAGCGCCGCGGCGCGGGAGGACTCGTCGAGTTCGGCCTGGGGCCGACGCCATTCGCTCAGCCAGGGCAGCTTGGTCAGGTTGGTGGTGGCGTGCCAGGTGAAGGTGGACAGCTCACGCGCGTACTTGTTGCCGACCGTGGTGGGCTCGCCGGCGAAGACGAAACGGCCCCCCGGCTTGAGCACCCGGACCACCTCGCGCAGCGAGAGTTCGACGTCTGGAATGTGATGCAGCACCGCGTGCCCGACCACCAGGTCGAAAGTGTTGTCCTCGTACGGGATGCCCTCGGCGTCGGCGACCCGTCCGTCGATGTCCAGGCCGAGTGACTGACCGTTCCGGGTCGCCACCTTGACCATGCCCGGGGACAGGTCGGTGACCGAACCGCGCCGCGCCACCCCGGACTGGACCAGGTTGAGCAGGAAGAAACCGGTACCGCAGCCCAGCTCGAGGGCCCGGTCGTAGGGCAGCTCACGCTGCTGTGTCTCGGGCACGATCGCGTCGAACCGGCCGCGGGCATAGTCGATACACCGCTGGTCGTAGGAGATCGACCACTTCTCGTCGTAGGTTTCGGCTTCCCAGTCGTGGTAGAGCACCTGCGCAAGCTTGCTGTCGTGCATCGCGGCTTCGACCTGCTCGGCCGTGGCGTGCGGATTAGGAGTCGGCATGCCGGCAAGATCTGCGTCGGTGCCGGAATCCTTGATGTCAGTCATGCAGGGCAGCCTAACGGCCCGGGTCAGGTCGGAGTCAGGGCCGGTCCACCACTCCGTCGACGGCAGCCTTCGCCGCGGCCAACACGTCCACCGGATGATCGACGAATCGCCGTGCCCAGGCCAGCGCCTCGTCGTAGACGTGGTCGGGTGCCACCATCTGGTCGATCAGGCCGAGCTCCAGGGCCTCCTCGGCGCCGACGAACCGTCCGCTGAACACCAGTTCCTTGGCCTTACTGGGTCCGATGGTCTGGGCCAGCCGCGCACCACCACCGGCCCGAGGGGCCAGGCCGGCCAGGATCTCGGTCGCGCCGAACTTGACGTTGTCGCCGCTCACCCGCCAATCGGCGGCCATCGCCAGGGTCATCCCGCTGCCCAGTGCGTAGCCGGTGATGGCGGCGACGGTGGGTTTGGGGATGGCTGCCACCGCTTCGACGCACTGGCGCAGCGCCGTGTCGGCCGCCGCGGCCTCGGCGGTGTTCAGCGTGCGCAGCTCGGGTACGTCGTCGCCCGCGCAGAAGATCTCGTGTCCACCGAACAGGATCACCACGGAGATGTCGGTGCGTTCACCCAGCTCATGGGCGGCCGAGACGATCTCGCGGTACATCTGCCGGGTCAGCGCGTTGGTCGGTGGCCGCGACAGCATCAGAGTGCCGACGCCGTCCAGTTCCGGCGTGACCCCGGTGATCACGCTGACGAACTCGCTCACTGGTCCGATTCCCCGGTCGCTTCGCTCCTGCCCGCCGAAACCGATTCCCCGGTCGCCGCACCCCGGCCCAGCGGCGCCCGGTGGTTCCTGGCCGCGTTGTACCGGCCACTGTCGAAGAACTCGATCTGCCAGCTCCCTTCACCCAGGGAGAGGTTGGGCTCGGTGGCGACGATCTTGCGCTCGGTCGCCAGCACGTCGGCGACCGAGCGGCCGCTGAGTGAATTGAGCTGGGTCCAGGTCGGCGGGAGCAGGAACGAATTGCCCCGTTCGAAGTCGTCGAGGCCGGCCTGCGGGGTGCTCCAGAACGCACGGTCGGTTTCGGTGTTCTCACCGTCGGCCCGCTGCCCCTCGGGCAGCGCGCCCACGAAGAAGAAGGTGTCGTAGCGACGGGTGCGTTCCTCTTTGGGGGTGATCCAGTTGTCCCACGGCCGCAGCAGGTCGGCACGCAGCACGAGCTTCTCGTCGCGCAGGAAGTCCGCGAACGACAACGAGTGGTTGGCCAGGGCGGCGCGTGCTTCGCCGTAGACGGACGCGTCGGACACGATGCCCGGATCGCCTTTTCCGCTGGCGGGACCGGCGAACAGAACGCCGGACTCCTCGAAGGTCTCCCGGGCCGCGGCGCACACCAGCGCCTCGGCCAGCCCGGTGTCCACCCCGAGGCGCTGGGCCCACCAGTCCGGTTCGGGACCGAACCAGGCGATGTCGGCGTTGCGGTCACGGTCGTCGACTCCGCCGCCAGGGAACACCATCACCCCGGCGACGAACTCCATCGCCGCGTGCCTGCGCATCATGAAGACTTCGATCGCCTCGGCGGCGTCCCGAACGAGCATCACCGTGGCCGCGGGCCGCGGCACCAGTGGATCGTCACTACTCGTCATTCACGCCTCCTATGAGCCGCACGGCTCCTGGTTCGGCGGGCGAAGTAGCGCCCGTCGATGACATCCAGCGCGATCGACTGACCGAACGCCTTGGACAGGTTGTCAGCAGTCAACACCTCGGTCAGTAGACCCGACGCAACCGCGTGCCCTTCTGACAGGATCAGCGCGTGGCTGAATCCGACCGGAATCTCCTCGACATGATGGGTGACCAGCACCATGGCCGGCGCATCGGGGTCGGCTGCCAGGTCCGTCAACCGCGCCACCAGCTCTTCGCGGCCGCCGAGGTCGAGACCGGCTGCGGGCTCGTCGAGCAGCAGGAGTTCGGGGTCGGTCATCAGCGAGCGGGCGATCAGGACCCGTTTGCGTTCGCCTTCCGAGAGCGTCCCGTAGGTGCGTTCGGCGAGGTGTTCGGCGCCCACGCTCTCCAACATGTCGACGGCCTGGGCATAGTCGACGTCCTCGTAGACCTCGCGCCAGCGGCCCAGCACGGCATAGCCGGCCGACACCACGAGATCGCGCACCACCTCGTCATCGGGAATCCGCTGCGACAACGCCGAACTGCTGAGTCCGACGCGGGCCCGCAGCTCGGACATGTCGGCGCGGCCCAGCCGCTCACCGAGCACGTAGGCGGTACCCGACGAGGGGTATTCGGTGGCCGCCGCGATCCGCAGCAGCGAGGTCTTGCCTGCTCCGTTGGGGCCGATCACCACCCAGCGCTCATCGAGCTCGACGCTCCAGGTGATGGGTCCGACCAGGGTGTTGCCGCCCCGGCGCAGGGTCACGCGCGCGAAGTCGATCAACAGGTCGGGGTCGGTTCCGTCTCCGTCATCGCTGATTGTCGAGTCGGTGCGTTCCCCTGAGGCCACTCGCCCATCGTAGTGATCGAATCCTGATCCGCTCGGGCACGCCCGCCGCTGAAATCATGGAACAACACGGATCGTGGGGTCAGCCGCAGGAACAGCTGCACCAGCGGGCCGATCCCGACGGCGTAGACAACGGTGCCGATGCCGACGGTGCCGCCCAGTAGCCAGCCCACCGCCAGCACCGTCGCCTCAATCCCGGTGCGCACCAGGCGGACCGACAGCCCGGTCCGGGCCACGAGTCCGGTCATCAGGCCGTCACGAGGGCCCGGGCCCAGGCCGGCGCCGATGTAGAGCACGGTGCTGATGGCGTTGAGCACCACGGCACCGATCAACATTGCGATGCGCACCGGCAACGCCGACGGTGCCGGCAGGACCGCGAGTGCTGCGTCCACCGTGACGGCGATGACGATGACGTTGGCGACGGTCCCGATGCCGGGCCGGTTGCGCAGCGGGATCCAGGCCAGGAGGACGACGACGCCGACGACGGCCGAGGCCATCCCGAGTGACAGCGGCGTGTGCCGGGTGAGGCCCTGATGGAAGACGTCCCATGGATCGAGTCCGAGCCCGGCGCGCACCATCATCGCCATCGACACGCCGTAGCCGCACAGGCCGACCAGGAGCAGCGTGCCGCGTTGGAATGCGGACCTCATGCGTGGTCGGGGAATCGGACGCGGATCGCGTCGAGCTCGCTGCGCACCCGGCGAGCGTCGGCATCACGGTCATCGGCGTAGTTGCCGGCGTCGTACACACGGCGGAGATTCTCCGCCAGTCGGGAAATCCAGTTCCGTGCCATGCATCCATGATCACGAGAATGTGGCTTGCTCTTCAATATCCAGTTGGCTCATACTGGCCTCATTATGTCGACGGATATGGCCACCAGAGCCCTCGATGTGGACCTGTTGGCGCGCGAACTGGGCAACTGGCGTACCTCCAGCCAAAGTGGCCCCGCCTACCTGGGCCTGGCCGATGCCATCCGCCTGCTGATTGTGGACGGCCGGGTTCCGGTCGGGTCACGCATTCCCAGCGAACGCGCGCTGGCCGAGTCGCTGCGGGTGTCACGCACCACGGTCACCGCGGCCTTCGCCCAACTGCGCGACGACGGTTACCTGCACGCCCGCCGCGGCGCCCGCAGCATCACCGCCCTGCCCGCCGCAGGCCACATCGAGCCCGACGCCACCACGCCGACGGTCAGCCTGGCCGCCGCGGCGCTGTCCGCACCCGGTACCGCCGTGCTGGAAGCCTTCGCCGAAGCCGCCCGCGATATCGCGCCCTATCTGCGCGAGCCGGGCCACGAACTGATGGGCGTCGGCCCGCTGCGTGCAGCCATCGCCGAAAGATATTGCAGCAGAGGCCTACCCACTGATCCGGACCAGATCATGGTGACCAGCGGCGCCCAGCACGCCATCGGACTGATCCTCGTCAGCCACACCCAGCCCGGCGACCGGGTCCTCGTCGAGCAACCCACGTACCACGGGGCGCTGTCGGCGATCTCGACTGCCGGCGCACGAGCGGTCCCGGTCGCGCTCACCGACGACGGCTGGGAGCTCGACGCCGTGCAGGCCGCGCTGCGACAACTCGCGCCGAGCCTGGCCTACCTGGTTCCCGACAGTCACAACCCGACCGGGTTCACCATGCCCGCCGCCGAGCGAAAGCGGTTGGGACAGATCATCTCCGACACGCGAACCCGCACCATCGTCGACGAATCCATCGCCGACATGTGGATCGACGAGGCGCCGCCCGAACCGCTGGCCGCCTCGGTGGCCCGCAACGATCTGGTCCTGACGATCGGCTCGATGTCGAAATCGTTCTGGGGCGGCCTGCGGGTCGGCTGGATCCGCGCCGAGCGCAGCACGCTGGCCACCATCGCGGCGATCCGGCCTTCGGTGGACCTCGGTACCCCGATCCTCGAACAGCTCGCCGCGGCGAAACTGCTCGCGATGCGTGCGGAGGTGCTGCCGGAGCGGCGCGAGATCATCCGCGCCCGTCGGGAGTTTCTGGTGGCCTTGCTGGCCCGCGAGCTGCCGGACTGGCAGCCGGGCCACGGCCGCGGCGGAATGTCGTTGTGGGTGAAGCTGCCCGCGCCCATGAGCACCGCGTTGTCGGCCGCCGCGATGCGGCTGGGTCTGGATGTGCCCGCCGGACCGCGATTCGGGGTGGACGGGACGCTGGAGCGGTTCATCCGGCTGCCTTATGCGCTGCCGGAACCGGAACTGGAAGAGGCGGTGCAACTGTTGGTGCGGGCTTGGCACAGCATCACCGGCACGCTCAGCGCGCAACCTCAGACGCTGGTGGTCTAGGCCCTCGCCGGAGCTACGGCTGCTGCGACATCGCGTAGCAGGTGCTGTAATGCTCGATGGTGCACGGAATTCCGTTCACGGTCGGCAACTGGCCCGGCTTGTTCGTGATGTTGGTTCCGCCGGCAGTGGGCGCCATCACCGGCGGTGCCACCGCGCCCATTCCGCCGCCGGACGAACCGGCCACGCACACGCCCTCGAACTTTGTCTGCACCGTTCCCGACGGGCATCGCTTGGCCTCGGCCGGGGCCGCGACTGCCAGCTGTCCCAGAACTGCCGCAACGGCGAACACGCCAACCACGACCGTGTGCTTCAAGTTCGCCATGCCCCTACCCTACGTCAGGGGCGACCTGGCGCGCTGTCAGTCCTCGGGGATCTCGACGCGGCGCAACACGCCGTCCTGGGCGTCGGCGGCCTCGATCTCGCCGCGGGTGACGCCGAGGATGAACAGCACGGTGTCCAGGTAGGGATGGCTCAGCGACGCATCGGCGACCTCACGCAACGCGGGTTTCGCGTTGAACGCGACGCCGAGCCCGGCGGCTGCCAGCATGTCGATGTCGTTGGCCCCGTCGCCGACGGCCACGGTCTGCTCCATCGGCACGCCGACCTGCTGGGCGAAATCGCGCAGCGCCTTGGCTTTACCGGGCCGGTCGATCACCTGACCGATGACCCGCCCGGTCAGCTTGCCGTCGACGACCTCCAGTTCGTTGGCGGCCACGTAGTCCAGCATGAGTTCGTGGGCGAGCGGTTCGATGACCTGGCGGAAACCGCCTGACACCACACCGCAGTGGAAGCCGAGCCGTCGCAACGTCCGGATGGTGGTTCGGGCGCCCGGTGTCAGCTCGACCTGTTCGGCGACATCGTCGAGCACCGAGGCAGGCAGGCCCGCCAGGGTCGCCACCCGGCGGTGCAGGGATTCGGCGAAATCCAGTTCGCCGCGCATCGCTGCTTCGGTGACGGCGGCCACCTGTGCCTCCATGCCGGCCCGGGCCGCCAGCATCTCGATGACCTCACCCTGGATCAGGGTGGAATCGACGTCGAAGACGATGAGACGTTTGGCGCGACGGGACAGGCTGTAATCCTCGAGCGCGATGTCGACGCCTTCGTCGACGGCCACCTGGGCGAGCGCCGACTGCAATTGGCTGTAAGCGGCACCCGCAGGTACCGATACGCGCAGTTCCAGGCCGGTCACCGGGTAGTCGGACACACCGCGGATCGTGTCGATGTTGACTCCCAAGCCCGCCACCGCACGGGCCACCACGCTGAATGCCTCGGCCGTGATCGGACGGCCCAGCACCACGATCGTGTGGGTCGACGGCTCGCGCATGACGGGCATGTCGCCGCTGCGCTCGACGGTCACGTCCAGGCCGAGGCGGTGGATCGCTGTCTCGACGTCACTGCGCAGCGCGTCGGCAACCGTTTCGATCGGTGCCGCGACCAGCACACCCAGGGTGAGCCGGCCGCGGACCACGACCTGTTCGACGTTGCGCAGTTCCACTTGATGGCGGGCGAGCACCTCGAACAGTGCCGACGTGACACCGGGCTGATCGACTCCGGTGACGGTGATCAGAACCGACGAGCGCTCTCGTGGAGCACCGTTCATCGAATCACCTTCGACGTGCTCACCCCCGGATGCTGCCACCCGTCAGCTGGAGCTGTCCGCAGACTCGAGCTCTGGGTGATGTGCACGGCCCACGTGGGCCTCGGCGCGCATCCGCTCGACCATGTGCGGGTAGTGCAGCTCGAACGCCGGGCGCTCCGAACGGATCCGGGGCAGCTCGGTGAAGTTGTGCCGCGGCGGCGGGCAGGAGGTAGCCCACTCCAGCGAGTTGCCGTAACCCCACGGGTCGTCGACCATCACCGGCTCGCCGTAACGCCAGCTCTTGAACACGTTCCACACGAACGGCAGCGTCGAGATGCCCAGGATGAAGGCGCCGATGGTGGAAACGACGTTCAGGGTGGTGAAGCCGTCGGACGGCAGGTAATCGGCGTAGCGACGCGGCATGCCCTCGTCACCGACCCAGTGCTGCACCAGGAAGGTGGTGTGGAAGCCGATGAAAGTCAGCCAGAAGTGCAGCTTGCCCAGGCGTTCGTCCAGCAGGCGTCCGGTCATCTTCGGGAACCAGAAGTAGATGCCCGCGTAGGTGGCGAACACGATGGTGCCGAAGAGCACGTAGTGGAAGTGCGCGATGACGAAGTAGCTGTCGGTGACGTGGAAGTCGATCGGCGGGCTGGCCAGCAGCACGCCGGACAGGCCACCGAGCAGGAAGGTGATCAGGAAGCCGACCGAGAACAGCATCGGCGTCTCGAATGTCAGCTGGCCCTTCCACATCGTGCCGATCCAGTTGAAGAACTTGATGCCGGTCGGGACGGCGATCAGGAACGTCATGAAGGAGAAGAACGGCAGCAGGACGGCGCCGGTGGCGTACATGTGGTGCGCCCACACGGCGACCGACAGGGCCGCGATGCTGATGGTGGCGTAGATCAGGGTGGTGTAACCGAAGATGGGCTTGCGGCTGAACACCGGGAAGATCTCGGAGACGATGCCGAAGAACGGCAGCGCGATGATGTACACCTCGGGATGCCCGAAGAACCAGAACAGGTGCTGCCACAACAGGACACCGCCGTTGGCTGGGTCGTAGATGTGAGCACCCAGGTGGCGGTCGGCAGCCAGGCCGAACAGCGCGGCGGTCAGGATCGGGAAGGCGATCAGCACGAGGATCGAGGTCACCAGGATGTTCCAGGTGAACACCGGCATGCGGAACATCGTCATACCCGGGGCACGCATGCAGACCACGGTCGTGACCATGTTGACGCCACCGAGGATGGTGCCCAGACCACCGACGGCCAGACCCAGGATCCAGAGGTCGCCACCGGCACCCGGCGAGTGGATGGCGTCGGTCAGCGGCGAGTAGGCCGTCCAACCGAAGTCCGCGGCACCACCGGGGGTGATGAAGCCGCCCATGGCGATCAGCGCGCCGAACAGGAACAGCCAGAACGACAGGGCGTTCAGCCGCGGGAACGCCACGTCGGGCGCGCCGATCTGCAGCGGAAGCACCAGGTTGGCGAACCCGAACACGATCGGGGTGGCGTAGAACAGCAGCATCACTGTGCCGTGCATGGTGAACAGCTGGTTGAACTGCTCATTGGACAGGAACTGCAGGCCAGGCATCGCCAGTTCGGTACGCATGAACAGCGCCATCAGCCCGCCGATCGCGAAGAACGCGAAGCAGGCGACGCAGTACATGATGCCGATCAGCTTGTGATCGGTCGTCGTGATGAGCTTGTAGATCAGGTTGCCCTTGGGGCCCATCCGTTCCGGAAAAGGACGACGTGCCTCGAGTTCTCCGATTGGGGGCGCTTCGGCTACCAAGAGATCCTCCAAAGATTCGTCGGGAAATCCCGCATATCGACCTGAATCCTAACGCTCCCGACGGCTTGTGCGCCCGTGGGTCCTACAAACCGTCGTACTGAGTCGCGCCCTGGAGTCACCACTTTCGACGGCGAGGCCCTGACCAGCGACAAAAGCTGTGAATGTTACGGTCGGCCGGTGCTGATGAACCGACCCCGCGCCGCAGTCGCGGTGATCGCCGCGGCTGCAACACTTGCCAGTGGATGCGGTTCGGCGGAGCAGACGCCGCAGTCGCAGACGTCGATCTCCACCAGCGTCACCAAGATCGCCGATTCCGGCGTGTTGGGTAATCAGCGCAAGCCCGACGAATCCTGTGCGGCCGAGCCCGCCGCCGCCGATCAGTCGGCGCGCGAGGTCCGCAACGCACGCGCCGACGGTGCCGATGTTCCGGAGTCCACCGAGGTGCGCGGCGATCCGCAGCGCATCGTTGCACTGTCCGGCGACCAACTGGACGCATTGTGTGCGCTGGGCCTGCAGTCCCGGATCGTCGCGGCCGCGCTTCCGGATGGTTTGTCCGAGCAACCCTCCTATCTCGGTGGGGTCGTGCACGGAGTGGCTCCGGCCGGCAGTCGGGGCGCACCGGACCTGGATGCCGTCAAGGCAGCCAACCCGGAGTTGATCCTGGGTTCGGCGGCGCTGACTCCGGCATCCTTCGGCGCACTGTCGGCGATCGCCCCGACGGTGTTCACCGGTGCGCCCGGTGCCGGCTGGCGTGACACATTGCGGGCGGTGGGTGAGGCGACGGGCCGCAAGGACGCCGCGGCCGACCTGATCGCGAAGTTCGACGACGCCGCCCGCGACACCGGCGCGAAGAACGACGCCCCGCATTTCCAGGCTTCGGTGGTTCAGCTGACCGAAAACACCGTCCGGGTGTACGGGGCCGACACTTTCCCGGGCAGCGTGCTCGCTGCGGTGGGATTGGATCGCCCTGCCGCGCAACGATTCACCGACAAACCCTACGAAGAGCTCGGCACCACCGACGCCGACTACCGCAGCGCGGACGCAGACATCGTCTACGTCTCGTTCGCGTCCGCAGCAGCGCGGGACAACGCGCCGAAGATCCTCCAGAGCCCGGCCTGGCGGGCCTTGTCCGCGGCCAAGGACAACCGGGTGTTCGTGGTGAACAACGAGGTGTGGCAGACCGGGCAGAACATCGTGGCCGCCCGCGGCATCCTCGATGACCTGCGCTGGGTCAACGCACCGATCAACTGATCCTTCCGTCGACCCCGTGCACGGCCTGCTGGCCGAATTGGCCGGTGGCCAGCGCCCCGTCGGGCAGCACCAGGTCCCCGGCCTGCATGCGCCGACGCAGATACGTGAAGGTCTGCGCGGTCTGGGCGAACAGGTGCTCGCCGGCTCGCAGCGCCGGGCGCTGCGCCCCGTCACCGCTGACGAACCGCGGCAGTGGTTTCACCTCCGTGTGGTAATCGACATTGAAGAACAGCGGGAATGAGTAGCGCTCCTGCGCCACGCGGCGCACCCGGTGGCTCGTGGCCACGAACGCCCCGTTGGTCCACAGTTCGAGCAGATCCCCGATGTTGACGACGAATGTGCCTTCCACCGGCGGCACGTCGATCCACTCGCCGGCGCCGTTGAGTACCTCCAGGCCTGGCGCCGTGGGCTTGAGCAAGGTGAAGCACTCGTAGTCGGTGTGCGCGCCGATGCCCTGTCCGTCCTGCGCGTCCGCGTTGTACGGGTAGTGCATCAACCGCAACTGGCTGGGTGTCTTGGTGGCGTGGCGGGAGAACACCTCGGGGTCCTCCCCCAGCGCCACCGCGAACGCCCACAGCAATTGGCGGCCCACGTCGATCACGGCCTGGTAGTAGGAGGTCACCGCCTCGGCGAATCCGGGTAGGTCGGGCCACGTGTTGGGTCCCAGCATCGGGTTGCCGGCCAGATGGTCCGGGTCGTCGGCCGGCAGGTCCAGTGCGGTGTCGAAGGCTTCCTTCAGATCGGGCGGGCTGTCGGATTCGAGGCCTTCCTCCCCCACTGGGACGTAACCGCGGTGACAGCGTGAGTATCCGATGTAGCTGCGCATCTTGTCCTCGTGCGGCAGCGCGAAGAATCCCTTTGTGGCGGTGAGCATCCGCTCGAACACCGCCTCGTCGACCCCGGAGCCGCTGATGTAGAAGAAGCCGACCTCGCGCGCCGCGGCGCCGATCTCGGCCGCCACTCGCTCCCGCTCGTCGTAGCGGTCCGACCGCAGCCCGCTGATGTCGATGACCGGCACGGCGCTGAAGGCCGCCAACGATGATGCATTGCCACTCACAGTCCCACTGTCCCTTCGGTTCGTTCCACGACCCAGCGCACGCCGTTGGCCTGAATCTCCTTGCCTTCCAGATCGATTGCCAGCGCAGCCCACTGTGGGCCACCCACCGAGTCGATCACCACATCGCCACCGCCCAGCCAGCCGAAGGTCGGCCCGACGCGCACCAGGACGGCCAGGCTGTCGTCAGGCCCCCGTAGGAAGAGCCCACCGTGCGGGGCCGTCGGCCCTGGATCGCGTACCCAGTGTTCGACGTAGTCCTCGTGCACCCCGGTCTCGATCAGGGTGTTTCCATCCCAACGCATCTCACCCTCGTCCGGGACCGGGCCCGAAGGTTGGAGTTCGACGTCGCGCCGCCAGATGAAGACGGTGCCGCGCTGGATCAGCTCACCACCGAAGCCACGGGAGTCGACGTAAGCACTGCCGGCCTGCAGCCACGCGACGCCGCTGTCCGTGTCGCGTGACCCGTCGGCTTCGATCAGCAAGGTGCGCTGCCACAGTCCGGCACATTCCGAGGCCATGACCTGATTCACGAACATTCCTCCCACAGATCCCGGAGCTGCTGCAGCCCTTTGCCGGTCGGTGTGCCCAGGGCCCGCACCCTGGCGATACCACCGTCCGGATAGGCGTTCACGCGTATCGCGGTGACGGCCCGGGCGTCGACGATGAACACCTGCCGGGCGTCGGCGGCCAGGTGCCTGCGCCCCAGCACCGGGATGTCGAACGGTACTGCTGCCCAGCCCTGTTCGACGGACGGTTGGACACGGGCACCGAGTACCGCCACCTCCCGGGAGGCATTGAACACGAAGCAGGACGTGTCGATCTCGATTCGCTTCACATCGGTCGGCACCGTGAACGAGATGACCACCGCGTCATGGGTGTCCGGACCGATATCGCGGCGTCTGCGTGTTTCCCAGCCATCGCCCATGTGGCGTGGCCGGTGGGGTGCGACGAGCGCGCGCGCATCGGAATAGAAAGCGTCGCTGCACCACTCGACGCGTCCACCCTGTTCCAATCCGGATACCTCGACGGTGACGTCGGACCACAGTGCCGGATCGGGGATCACGTCACCGAACACCCGCAACCGGGCGACACCGCCATCGGTGGTCAGCGACAGCCGCACGTGCGTCCAGCGACGGCCATCGGACACCGTCATCACGTTGTTCGAATCTGGCTTCAGCACAGTGGTTTCCACCACGGTGGTCCATTTGACGGACGGACTCGTCGCATCCGCGTCGGGAGCGAGCACGGCCGCGTCCAGCCGGCAGGCCTGAGGATGGTTGCCCGAGAACGACCTGGTGTCAACGTCGATCGTCCGAAGGCGCCCGGGCGCACCCAGCCGGACGATGGCCCAGTCGCCACCGGGCCCGGCGTGACGGCGGGTCTCCCAGCCGTCCACGACCTCACCTCGCAGGTCGTAGGTACCCGGCACGAACGCCGGCTCGGCCGGATCGACCAGTCGCTCCTTGAAGCCGAATGATTCGTCGCTGGCGGCCACCACACTTCCTCCGACGACTCGAGAGGCAAGGTCCACTCCGGGTACCGGGGGAATCATCCGTGCCGCCCCAGAGCGGGCGAGATCGGCCAGGGGCTGCGCGGGTTGTCCGGGCCCGGTGCGTACACCCCCGCCTTGCTGGTCGACAACCCGAGACCGACGACGGCCTGAGCGAGACTGACGGCGGCGGCCACTCCGTCGATGACCGGCACGCCCAGTTTGGCGGCGACCGCGTCGACGATCCCGGACATCCCTGCACACCCCAGGCAGATCACGTCGGCACCGTCTTCGGTGACCGCTCGCGCCGCCTCCTCCATGATGGCCTGGATCGCACCTTCGGGATCGGCATCGACGGTGGCGGTGTCCAGGCCGCACGCCCGTACCGAGCTGCAGTGCGCGGCGAGCCCGGCGAGCTGCAGCCGATCCTCGATGGGCGCGATGGATCGGGCCAGTGTGGTCACCACCGAGAACCTCCTGCCGATCAAGTGGGCGATGTGGGCTGAACATTCGGCGATGTCGAATACCGGCACGGTCAGCATTTCGGCGAGCGCATCCCTGCCGTGCTCACCGAATCCGGCCACCACAACAGCGTCGAAATCGAATTCACCCGCTTCGGTCAGCCTGGCGACCAGGTCCATCATGCCGACTGCAGCCAGGTAGCTCTCGGCAGCCGAGTCGATCGCCGCGCTGCCGAAAAGCGGTGCCAAGCAGACGATCTCGGTGCCATCTTGCGCCGCCGCGGTGGCCGCTGTGGCGATCTCGGCGGTCATCGACCCCGAGGTGTTGGGATTGAGTACCAGAATCCTCATGCCGGTTGCCCCACCGCCTCCGACACGGCAACGCCGGATACCCAGGTTTGCACCGCCGCACCCCGGATCGTCATCCCTGCGTATGGGCTCACCCGGTGGCGGTGGTGCAGATCGTCGGTGTGCACGCGCGTTTCGGCGTCAGGGTCGAAGGCACACAGGTCGGCCCTCAGCCCCGTCGCGATGCGTCCCCGGTCGGTGAGACCAGCCAGCGCCGCAGGCTGCTGCGCCATCCAGCGACTCAGATCGGGCAGTCCGAATCCGCGCTGCGCCGCATGTGCCCACACCGCGCCCGGACCGACCTGCAGTGAGCTGACACCTCCGAAGGCGCTACCGAAATCCCCGTCCGCCTTCAGCTTCGGAGCGCACGGCGAGTGGTCGGAGACCACCATGTCGAGCGTCCCGTCCAGCAGTCCCTCCCACAGTCCGTCACGGTTCCCGGCGTCCCGGACGGGCGGACATGCGGCGAATTCTGTGCCGCCGTCGGGGATCGTCTCCGCTGCGAACGTCAGGTAGTGCGGACACGTCTCGGCTGTCACCGAAACGCCCGACCGTCTGGCATCGGCCAGCATCGGAAGCACGTTCACGCTGGACACATGCACGACGTGGGCACGTGCACCGCTCGCCGCCGCCGTGTCGATCACGAGCCGCACCGCATCCTCTTCGGCGGCGTCGGGGCGGGACCGCAGGAACGACGCATAGCGTCGCCCTCGCGGCGGTGCACTGCCCGCGATCACGTGGTGACTCTCGGCATGCACCAACAGCACCGAGTCGAGTTCGGCGATGCGGCTCATGGCGGTACGGAACTGGGCGGGAGTCAGGTATCCGAAGTCAGGGTTGCCGGAATCGGCGAGAAAGCACTTGAACCCACGCACGCCCGATGCCGCCAACGCTTCCAGCTCACCGAGATTCTCCGGAACCACCCCCGCCCAGAACGCGACGTCGACACGGCAGTTCCCGTGGGCGGCGGCCTGTTTGGTACGCAGTGCCGCGACGCTCGTGGTCACCGGACTGCAATCGAGCGGCATGTCGACGATGGTCGTGATGCCGGCAGCAGCCGCCGCTGCCGTTGCCGTGCCGAAACTCTCCCAGTCGGTGCCGGGGTCGTTGACGTGCACGTGGGTGTCGACGAAACCGGGTAACAGCACGGCATGCGATGGGATCTTCACGTGGTCGTCTGCCGGCACGTGAGCGTCGACCGCACCGATACCGGTGATGGTGCCACCGTCGATCACCAGCGACGCCGGCCGTAGCTGACCGTCGAGAAGCACCCGCTCGGCTCGGATCACCAGATCAGCCATGGTGTGTTCCCGAAGTCACCGGCCCGAAGCGCTCGTGAAAGTGATCGGTGAGTCCGGGCCACACCTCCGGGTCGTGACCGGGTATCAATTGATACCCCTTGTCGCGCGCCAGCTTCTTGAGCTTGCGGATCGGCTCGACCGTTTCCTCCGGCTCGACGTCGATGAACCCGCCGATCGGGAGCTCATGCTCGATGTTCTCCGTCAGATCTGCTGCGTCGAACGCGAACACGAATCCGCCACCGCCCACGGACTCATCGAGCTCCACCGCGAAACTCTGATGTCCGGGAGTGTGTCCGTACGTCGGGATCGCGGTGATTCCGGGCGCGATGGTGGCCTCACCGTCGGCCAGTCGCCATTCGATGTTCGGATCGTCGAAGTCAACTCGGACGATCGCATTCCGTTCCGGCTCTGGGTGATTCGACAGACCGTAGTCGAGCTCGCGGCGCTGGGCATGCACCGGAACCTTGCCGGCGAACAATTTGAGTCCACCGGCATGGTCGTGGTGCAGGTGACTCACCGCGACGGTACGGATGTCGTCAAATGCGACGCCGACCTCGGCGAGCCGCTGTTCGATCGGTTCGCCCGGACCGGGCAGCACCGGCCGATACTCCACTGTCGGGAAGAACCGCCGATACAACGCCGGGTCACGCACCAGGGCGGTGTTGAACCCCGTGTCGAGCAGCACCCAGCCCCCGTCGGTCTGAAGCAGCACTCCCGGAACGGGTTCGCGCATGCGCTGGCCGGCCGGCGCCCCGTACACCGATACCGATTTGGGCAGTTCCTCCCAGCCCAGTGTGAGCAGGATGATGTGGCGGACTCCGCTTTTGCGGATCAGCGTCGCCATCAGCCCACCGACAGCGCGGCGAGCCGCAGCGAGTTCGGGTTGGTCACCACGTGCGACTGTTCGACACCCTTGAGCCACGGCTGGGCCACCACGAAGTCGTTGACGTCGGCGATGTTGAGCCAGCAGCCGGTCTTGACGGCTTCCAGTCCGGCCCGCGAGAACACGGCGGAATCCCCGGTGGGCAGGCCGGTTGCCAGTGCGTCGGTGACCGGCGGTGCCGAGCAGCCCAGGTAGTTCAGGCCGCCGTCGGGGTCCCACGAGATGTGACCCCAGGTGTACGGGGACGGAGCGTCAGGCCAGGCCAGGGCGGTGAAGATCTCCGGAGCGGATTGACCGTCGGTGCCGACCCAGCCGTAGATCTCCGAGGTCGGGTAGGCCTGTACCTTCGCCGTCAGTCCTGCTGCGGCAAGCTGGGTCTGCAGCAGATTGCTGACCAGTTGATTGTCAGGGTTGCTCGAGTCGTAGCCGATCGTGATGGCCTTCTGGTCGGCGGACAGTCCCCCGGCGATGCCGGTGAGCACCGATGGATCGTGAGCCACTGCCTGTTTGGCGAAGTCCGAGGCCATCATGTTGGGCGGATAGATCTGTCCCGCCACATCTCCCCGTCCGAAGTACGTCTGCTTGACGAGCTCGTCGACGTTGATTGCCTGGAGGACCGCGGTGCGGTTCCGGGCGTCGGTCATCATGCCCTTGTGCGGGTTCACGTAGAGGTAGTTGGACATCATGGTCGGCAGCGAATAGTTGGTGAATGCCTTGTTGTCCAGATAGGACTGGACCGCCGACGAGGGCAGATCATGCAGGATGGCGGCGAGTTGCCCGTTGTTGAACTGGAGTTGCTGCGCCGATACGTCGGTGATCACCGGCATCTCGACCTTCTCGAAGTACGGCTTGGGTCCCCAGTACTCCGGGAATGCCGCCAGCGCATAACGGGATCCCACATCGGCCGCGGTGAGTGTGTACGGGCCGGTCCCAAGGTCGTGGCTGGTCAGGTAGCTCTGCGCATGATCGGCTCCCGCATTCTGCTGCAGGCCCGCAGGACTCAGCATCCTGGGCCCGTATGCGCACGCGAGATAGTCGAGAAAGGCCGCGTTGGGGGCCTTCAGGGTGATGGTGACATCGTAATCACCGTGTGCGGTAACTGATTCCACGTCTTTGACCATGTAGGACGGGCCTTGGTCGACGGCCAGGCGGCGATCGAAGGATGCCTTGACGGCCTCCGCGGTGAACGGGGTGCCGTCATGGAACTTCACGCCTTGGCGCAGTTTGAAATCGAACACCTTGTTGTCCGGCGACGCTTTCCACTCGGTGGCCAGTAACGGTTCGAGTTCGGGCTTGTCGGTGCCGGCCTTGTACTGCAGCAGCCCCTCGTAGGTATTGGTGGTCAGCAGCAGACCCTGGCCGGCGTAGTAGATGTCCGGGTCTGGCGGCTGGCCGGGGTCCTGCAGGAACGACAGATGCAGCACCTTGTCGGTCGGCGCCGCACTCGGCGTGCTGCTTCCCGAATCCGCACCGCCGCAGGCGCTCAGCGTCAACGCTGCCACCGCACTCACGGCGGCCATGGTCTTCCATCGCTTGATCATCGGGCAGCTCCTTCGAGAACAGACGGGGACGTGGTGAGTTCGGAGAAGGCGGCGAGGATCTCGTCGGAGGTTCGCACCGCACCGGTCTGCAGGTACTCCATGGCATCGAGCGCGGCGTCGTGCCGATACTGCGACGACCCACCGACGCAGTCGGTCACGACGCGGACGTAGAAGTCGCGCTGGTGGGCGTCGGCGAAGGTGTAATGCACACACACGTCGGTGAGTCCGCCGATGAGGATGAGTGTCGACGCCTTGAGGCCGGACAGCACGATCTCGAAATCCGTTCCGATGAAACCGGAGTAGCGCCGCTTCACGATGTGGAACTCGTCGGGCAGTGGCCGCAGGGTCGGTTCCAGGTCGGTACCGGGCTGCCCCTCGACACAGTGAACACCCTCGGTACCGTCGAGCTCACGCCCGAAGTCGATTCCGCTGGGCCGGTGGACCTCCTGGAAGAACACGACCGGCACGCCCGCCGCACGCGCCGCGGCGAGCAGCTTTTCCGCGACGGCGACGCGCTCGGCGTGACCGGACATCACCGGAATCCCGGCATCCTCGGCCGACATCGCCCCGCCTTCCTGTATGTCGACCACGACAAGAACTGGATTCCCCACGATGAGTGGCTGTTTGGGCACCTAACCTCCTATGACTGCGATACGGGGATCTGCTGCCGCCTGGAGTAGGTCCACGGCGGTGTTGATGACTACATAGAGCGCACCCAACATCAGGGTCACGCCCGCGATGGCCGGGAAGTCGGCGACCGGGATGCTCTGGGCGATGTACTGGCCGATACCCGGCCATCCGAACACCTGCTCGACCACCAGCACGCCCGAAAACATCAGGCCCACTTGCAGTCCGGTCATCGATAACGCCGATCCCACGGAGTTGCGCAGCACGTGGCGCGTCATGATCTTTCCCTCCGACAGACCTTTGGCGCGGGCAGTGCGTGCGTAGTCACTGTCGATGTCGGTCATGAGGCTGCTGCGCAACACCCGCCCGATCGCTACGGCCGGCCCGATGGCGATCACGACCGCCGGCAGCATCAGGTGGTGCACCGCGTCGGCCACCACGTCGAACCGGCCGTGAACGAGTCCGTCGACCGTCAGCAGACCGGTCGGCCCGGTGGGCGGGTTCGGCACGGCGATCCGGCCGTTGGCGGGAACCCAACCCAGGTTCTGGTAGAACACGATCAGCCCGAGGATGCCGAGCAGGAACATCGGCGCCGCGGCCCCGGTGAACAGGATTGCCCGGAGCACCTGTGCACCGGGCCATTTCAACGTGGTGCCGAACGCCAGCAGGGCCGCCAGCGCCAGCGCGATCACGATCCCGAAGATCGCCAGTTCCAATGTGGCAGGGAGAAAGCTGCCGAGGTCCGTCAACACCGGGTGCCGGGTGCGGTAGGACGTTCCGAGGTCGCCGGTGACGGCGTTGGTCAGATAGTGCCAGAACTGCACGAGGACCGGCTGGTTCAAACCGAGTTCCTCGCGCCTGGCGGCGACGGCTTGGGCCGAGGCCTGGGCGCCGAGCTGGGCTTTCACCGGATCAAGCGGCGAGATGTGCTGGAGCACGAACATCACCCCGGTAAGGGCGACCAGGATCGCCACCATCGCGCCCACCCGGGAAGCCACGAAAGTCTTCAACCAAGTACTCCTCTCTTCGCGCAAGCGCTCATCGGCCGTACTCCTCGCTCAACGGTTCTTCATCAGGTTGCGCAGACAATCCCCCGCGATGTTCCCGACGAGAGCGAGGACCAGGACACCGAGACCCGGCATCACCGGAATCCACCACTGCTGCAGGAAATAACTGAGATTGCGGGCCGAGTCCGCACCCAGCTCAGGTGCCGGCGCCGACTGTCCCAGACCGAGGAACGACAGTGCGGCCACGGTGAGGATCAGGGTGCCCAGGTCCAGGCTGGCGGCGACGAAGGCATTCGGCAGCGCGCCGGGCAGCAGGTGCCGGGTGGCGAGCCGGAACCGGCTCACGCCGGCCAGCTTTGCGGCCTCGACGTGAGGTCGAGCGGCCAGGCGGGCGATCTCGCCCCGTACCAGCCTGGCGTAGAACGGCCACCAGACGATCGACACCGCGATCAGTGTGTGCACGAAACTCGGCCCGAGTGCGGCGACAACCGCGATCGCGAGCACGGGCGCGGGCAGTGACAGGAACGCATCCGTGATGCGCATCAGCATCGAGTCGATCCAGCCTCCCGCCGTGCCGGCGATCAAGCCCACCAGCCCGCCGACCGCCAGGCCGACCGCCACCACCACCAGTGCCGCGAACCAGCTGGAACGTGCGCCGTAGAGCACCCGAGACAGAATGTCGCGGCCGACGCTGTCTGAGCCCAGCAGGAAGCCGTTCTTGCCCGGAGCCTGCAGCGGCATACCCACCGGGGTGAGCGGGTCGTGGGGGGCGAGCAGCGGGACCGCGACGACGAGCAGGGTCAGCACGATCACCATCGAGAATCCGGCCCAGTTCACAACGGTGGACCGCGGCCACGACCATGACATCCGGCGTCGGGTACCGGCACGGGCCGGCGTGGGGAATGCGATCGCTATCGCCATCAGACGGCCCGCCTTTCGATACATGCCACGAGATGGGGATTGCCCGGTGTGCCTTCCAGCCGGACGTCGAGTTCGTCACCGCCGCATGCCGGTATCGCGATCGGGCATCGGGGGTGGAAAGCACAGCCGTCCGGGGGCGACAGCGGGCTGGCGGGTTCGCCGGACAGCACGCGTGATTCGCGGCCGAGGTCGGGGATCGCATCGACGAGGGCCCGGGTGTAGGGATGCGCCGGGTCGGCGATCACACGGTCGGCGGGTCCGATCTCGACGATGCGGCCCAGATACATCACGGCGATCCGGTCAGCGACCACCCGGGCAACCGACAGATCGTGGGTCACGAACACGACCGACATGTCCAGGCTGCGGCGTAGATCCCCGATCAGGTTGAGGACCGAAGCGGCCAGTGACACGTCGAGCGCGCTGGTCGGCTCGTCACACAGCAGCACCGAAGGTGGCACGACAGTCGCCCGCGCCAGGGAAACCCGTTGCCGCTGACCGCCAGACAGCTCCCCTGAGCGTGCTCTGGCCACCTCGGCCGGGAGGCCGACCCGTTCGAGCACATCGCTCACCGCGTTTCGGCGCTGAGCCGCCGACATCTTGCTGCCGCGCAGCCGTTCTGCGATCAGCTCACCCACCGACAACCAGGGCGTCAGTGAAGCGCCCGCATCCTGGAAGACCATTTGCGGACGGTGACCGCCGGCGACCTGGACAGAGCCCGAGGTCGGGCTTTCCAGCCCGGCGATGATCCGCAACAGCGTCGACTTGCCCGAACCACTCTCGCCCACCAGCGCCACGGATTCTCCCTGGCGCACACGCATCGTCACGCCTCGCAGGGCGTGCAGCTTTCCGTGATTGTCGGCCGAACGATCGAGCCATCGCCGCGACACCGAGAACGTCTTGGTGATGTTGGCCAGCGCCACGGCCGGCGGCTGCTCACTGCTGCCCTGCTCCTTGGCCGGAAACAGACCCGCGGCGCCGGCCGTCGAAGCGCCCGGCATCGCGGCGATGTCCGGTATCGGCCGGATGCAGGCGCTGACTCGTTGTGGCGCAACCACAACGGGCTCCGGTAACGATGTGGCACAGTCGCCGACTGCCGCTGCGCACCGCGGCTCGAACGCACATCCGGGCAATGGCGACGCCGGGCTGGGCACCGCGCCGGGCAGCGCCGCGAGCTTCCGGTCACGTGCGGTATCCAGAGTGAGCCGGCTGCCGAGCAGTCCTTTGGTGTAGGGATGGGCGGGGCAGGCCAGTACCTCGGCGGCAGGGCCGATTTCGGCGATGCGACCCGCGTAGAGCACCGCGATGCGGTCGGAGATCTGCGCCGCTACGCCCAGGTCATGGGTGATCAGTACGATGCTGCAACCGATCTCGTCGCGCAGCCGCTGCAACAGCCGCAACACCTGGGCTTGAACGGTGACATCGAGCGCGGTGGTCGGTTCGTCGGCGATGACGAGTTCGGGGTCCCCGGCGACCGCCATGGCGATCATCACCCGCTGGCGCAATCCTCCGGAGAGTTCGTGCGGATATGCCCGCATCCGGCGCTTGGGTTCCGGAATGCCGACCGCGGTGAGCAGTCGCAGTGCCTCGTCCTCGCTGCCGGCGGCCTCCGCGACCTGCTTGCCGATCCGCATGGTCGGGTTGAGCGAGGTCATCGGATCCTGGAACACCGCACCGAGGTCGAGGCGGCGCACCTTGCGCAACGCCCTGGTTCCGCCGCTCACCATGTCGGAGTTCGCCACTCGGACCGCCCCGCCGATCTCGGCGGTCTTGGGCAACAGCCCGAGCATCGTGAATCCCAGAACTGTTTTCCCGGAACCAGATTCACCGACCAGGCCGACTATCTCCCCCGGGGCGATGGCGAGGGAGACCCCGCGCAGCGCGTGGATGTTGCGACCGTTGCGACGGAAAGTCACGCGCAGGTTGTCGATGGTCGCGATCGGTTGTGGCGGTGGGAGTGACGTTGTCCCGGCACGCACCACCGAGTCGTCCGCCGCGGTGTCTGTCCTGTCGAGGTCCGCGGGAAGGGTGACGTCGATCGTGGCCTCAGCCATCGTGTGCCTCCCAGAAGCGATTTGGCGATTGCGCGTCACCACCGTGTGCCGCAGCCTGTCGAGCGACAGTTTTCACCGGCGGCGGCGTCATCTGGTGTCACCGGCGTTAATGAGGTGTTAAGGAATTGACGGGCCCGGTAACTGCCACGTGTCGCGCGTTTCTATCGAGTGACCGGTACCCGTTGCGCTGGCTCTTCGTGGCCGAAGGGCCAACCATGGGCCCTATGGCAGGAAGACCACGGGTGCACGCCCAGCGTCGGCAGGGGCTCACCGCTCGTGACGAAATCCTCGACGCCGCAGGGGAATTGTTCACCACAACCGGCTACGCGGGAACTTCGACCCGAGCGATCGCCGAGGCGGTCGGCGTCCGCCAGGCCTCCCTGTACCACTACTTCAAAACCAAGGACGACATTCTGTGCGCTCTCCTCGAGCAGACCGTTGCGCCGACACTCAAGTTCATTCCGAGCCTGCTCGGTACCGAGCCCGCATTGACCGCAGAAGAGCACATGCACGCACTGGCGGCGTTCGACGGCGCGCAACTGATGTCGGGCCGGTGGAACCTCGGTGCGCTGTATCTCCTGCCCGAATTGCGTGAAGCCAAGCTCGAACCGTTCTGGTCGGACCGGGAGCAGCTACGACTGCACTATCTGACTGTGAGTCGCGCGCTGAGCCGGCGGACCGGCGTTCACGAAGCGGCCGCCGACCTCCCGTTCCGGCTCGTCGAGTCGTTGGTCAATGTGTGGTCGATGCCGGTCGGCCCGGAACGTTCCGAGATGCCGTTCCACGTGGCGGACGCCTGTATGCGGGTGCTGGGTGTTCCGGACGATGCTGCCTCGGCTCTGCGGGCGTGTAGCCGCGAGGTGATCGACAGACACAACACGAGCACCGTGTCCGCAGCCCCGTAGGGTGCTGTGCATGTTCCACGTGCTCACCACGACCTATGTGCAACCCCTCGATGTCGTCGATCAGACCCGCCCCGCCCACGTCGCGTGGCTCAAGGACGAAGTGGCCGCAGGCCGCATCCTGCTGGCGGGGCGTCTGGAGTCGGCGACGGGCGCCGTGCTGATCACCGGCGATCTCACCGAGGAGGAGGTCGAGGACGTGATCGCCCGCGATCCCTACACCTTGGCCGGGCTGATTCGCTGCGAGCGCACGTCCTTCAACGGGTCGGTCCGCGCGCCTGGGCTGTGACCGCATCCCGGCCTCGATCCGGGATCTATGTCACAGGCGGTAGCGGGATTACTGCTGCCGCCGGCGTCGTTGCAAGTCCTGGACTGCCTCTCAGGCAGTAGTCAGTTAACCGGACTAACCTTTTCTGGGACAAGTAAGACGACGAGCAAAGAGGGCTTTGATGAGCACTGTTTATGCCTATGCCGCGAACTCCGCGACCGAACCGCTGACCAAGACCACCATCACCCGCCGCGAGGTAGGGCCGCATGACGTGGCATTCGACATCCATTTCGCCGGCATCTGCCATTCCGACATTCACACCGTGAAGGCCGAGTGGGGCACCCCGAACTACCCCGTCGTGGCCGGCCACGAGATCGCCGGCGTGGTGACCGAGGTCGGGTCCGAGGTGACCAAGTACAAGGTCGGTGACCATGTCGGCGTCGGCTGTTTCGTCGACTCGTGCCGCGAATGCGACAACTGCAAGGCCGGGCTGGAGCAGTACTGCACCGGCGGCGGCATGATCGGCACCTACAACGCGATCGGTCGCGACGGCACCCCGACCTACGGCGGCTACAGCGGCGCGATCGTCGTCGACGAGAACTATGTCCTGCGCATCCCCGACAGCATCCCGCTGGACAAGGCCGCTCCCCTGCTGTGCGCCGGCGTCACCCTGTTCTCGCCGCTGCGGCACTGGAACGCCGGGCCGGGCAAGAAGATCGCCGTGATCGGTCTCGGCGGCCTGGGCCACATGGGCGTCAAGCTGGCGCACGCGATGGGCGCGCACGTCACCGTGCTGTCGCAGTCGCTGAAGAAGATGGAAGACGGCCTGCGCCTGGGCGCCGACGAGTACTACGCGACCAGCGACCCGGACACGTTCAGCAAGCTGGCCGGCCGCTTCGACCTGATTCTCAACACCGTGTCGGCCAATCTCGACCTCGGCGCCTACCTGGGCCTGCTCAAGACCGACGGCACCCTGGTCGAGCTGGGCGCGCCGGAGAAGCCGCTGGTGGTGCCGTTCTTCCCGCTGGCCGCCTACCGCCGCAACCTGTCCGGTTCGATGATCGGCAGCATCCCGGAGACCCAGGAAATGCTCGACTTCTGCGCCGAGCACGACGTGACCCCGGAGATCGAGGTCATCCAGCCGGATTACATCAACGAGGCCTACGAGCGCGTGCTGGCCAGTGACGTGCGGTACCGCTTCGTGATCGACACCGCCTCGCTGCGCGCCTAGTCGAAAACCACGTCAACGCCGGGGGTTGCAGTCACGTCAGCGACTGCAACCCCCGGCGTTACGCGTTATGGGCCCTCGGTGTCGGGGGTGGCGTCGGCCTCAAGGTCGACGCCGGCCAGGGGCCAGCCAGCGGCAGCCAGTCTGGCCGCGACCCGGGCAACGTTCTCCGGTCCGGCGTCGTGGTGGGCGACCTCGGCGATGAACTCCGCGATGTCGTCGCGCTCGATCGGATCGTCGATGTCGGCGGGTGCTGCGGCCTCGGCGATATTGCGCACCACCTCGGCCACCTGCTCCTCGGTGAGTGGGGTGGCCCGCAGCAGCGCGAGCAGGGGCACCCGATCGGTGCCCGGGACCCCTTCGGGGTAGCCGGCCCGCAGCCAGTTCAGGACCGAGATCAGCAGCGACTTTGTGGACACCCGGCTAAGTTACGCGGTTGTCCCGCGAACCCTCCACTGGAGGAACCGACAGTTGGGTGGCCATTCATACCTGATTCACCGCCAAAACAATCCCCCTGAGCGCAACCGGTGACTGACCGGTGGCCGCCCGGCATCCTCGGCACAGTGACCCGCGTGATCCGCTTCAATGCCTTCGACATGAACTGTGTCGCCCACCAGTCGCCCGGTTTGTGGCGTCATCCAGAGGACCAGTCCTGGCGCTACAAAGACATCACCTACTGGACCGAGCTGGCGAAGTTGTTGGAACGCGGGCGTTTTGACGGCCTGTTCATCGCCGACGTGCTGGGCACCTACGACGTGTACGGGGCCAGCGACGAAGCGGCGATCCGCCAGGCCGCGCAGATCCCGGTCGGTGACCCGATGCTGTTGGTGTCG
Source organism: Mycobacterium sp. IDUB_24 (assembly GCF_055419385.1). Classification (NCBI taxonomy): domain Bacteria; kingdom Bacillati; phylum Actinomycetota; class Actinomycetes; order Mycobacteriales; family Mycobacteriaceae; genus Mycobacterium; species Mycobacterium sp. IDUB_24. Next base: position 370,316 of record NZ_JBVAXO010000006.1, on the reverse strand, counting down.
GCAATGGCACTGGTCACCGAGAACCTGGGGTTCGGCATCACCACCGGGACCGGGTTCGAGCACCCGTATCCGTTCGCCAGGCGCATGTCGACGCTGGACCATCTGACCAACGGCCGGGTGGGCTGGAACGTCGTCACCGGGTATCTTCCCGCCGCGGCGCGCAACATGGGCCAGACCGACCAGCCCGCGCACGACGCGCGCTACGACCACGCCGACGAGTACCTCGAGGTGCTCTACAAGTTGTGGGAGGGTTCCTGGGAGGACGACGCGGTGGTCCGCGATGCCGCACGCGGCGTCTTCACCGATCCGGCAAAGGTGCACCACATCGGCCATGCCGGAACACATTTCAGCGTCCCGGGGGTACATCTGGCCGAACCGTCGCTGCAGCGCACGCCCGTCATCTACCAGGCCGGCTCGTCGCCGCGCGGGGTGCGTTTCGCCGCGGAGAACGCCGAGGCCATCTTCACCGCCGCCCCCACCAAAGCACTTCTACGCGAGACGGTTTCCACCATCCGCGCTGAACTCGAGCTGGCCGGCCGGGATCCGTACTCGGCCAAGATCTTCAACCTCACCACCATCGTCACCGCCGATACCGACGAAGAAGCCCACGCCAGGCACGCCGAGTACCTGGCCTACGGCGATCCCGAGGGTGCGCTGGTGTTCATGTCCGGTTGGATGGGCGTGGACCTGGCCCAGTACGGCCTCGACGAGCCGATCGGCAATGTCGACTCCAATGCAATCCTGTCCGCGGTCAAGGCCTTTCAGTCCGCCTCGGACAAGGGCGGTGAGTGGAATGTCCGCGATATCGCCGAGTGGGGTGAGATCGGCGGCATGGGACCGCGCATCGTCGGGTCCGGCGTGCACGTGGCCGACACCCTGCAGGAGTGGGTCGACGAGACCGACGTCGACGGCTTCAACCTGGCATACGCGATCACCCCTGGCTCCTTCGAAGAGTTCATCGAGCACGTCGTGCCGGTCCTCACCGAGCGCGGCGCCTACCAGACGGCGTACGCACCCGGCAGCCTGCGCAACAAGCTGCTGGGGCAAGGCGATCGCCTGGCCGACGAGCACCGAGGGGCCAGTTACCGTGTGGGAGGCCCGAAGTCGACGATCATCGAGCGTCCGTCGACACTGCCATCGTCCTCGGCTTCGACGGCCGCCCAGCCTGCCCGTGGCCGGTAGAATTGCCGAACAGACATAAAACTGCCCCAAATCCGGTGATTTCAGGCAGGTTTGCGTCTGCTCGCGCGGCGATTCCTAGCGTGGAGCGGCCTGGACGTTCGTGGGTTGCGGACCCAACGTCGATGGCGGCAGTCCGGTCTGTTCCACGCCCGGAGTATCCAATTGCCCGGCCAACCACGGCAGCCCGGCACCGAGCGCATTAGCGGCGAACGCCCAGTCGTGGCGGCCGGGCGCGGTCTGCACCGAGCACGTGATCGCTGCGGCGCGGGCTGCCTCGCACAACGTGGTCGCGGCGACGTCTTGGGCCTCAGGATTGGCGGTGGGGTCATGGGTTACACCACCGTGGTGCGGCACCTCGAACCAGGCCGATACATCGGAGTACGGTCCGTGCCGTTGCATGACGGTGACCGGGTCGTACGCCGCCCAGGCATCGGCGTCCCCGCCGAACAGACGGTTGATCGTCTGTGTCTTGTCTCCCGCGTTCGGGCGCAGATCACCGGCGATGTCGATGAACGACCGGAACATGTCGGGATGCATCACCGTGAGGTCCACCGCGCACGTGCCACCCATCGACCAGCCCGCAATCCCCCAACCGTCGCGATCAGCACGCACCCCGAAGTTCGAGATCAGGTACGGGACAACATCCTTGGTCAGGTGGTCGGCGGCATTGCCTCGGATGCCGTTGACGCACTCGGTGTCGTTGGTGAATGAGCCGGTGGCATCGACGAACACGAAGACCGGAGCATTACCGCCGTGCGCAGCCGCGAACCCGTCAAGGATGCCCAGCACATTGCCTGCCCGCAGCCAGTCGGCCGGGGTGTTCAGTTGTGACCCGATCATCATGACCGCCGGAAGTTGCGGCGGCGGGCTGCTCGCGAACCATGCCGGCGGAAGGTAGACGAGTTCACTGCGGTGACTGAAACCGGAAGCCTGCGAATCGATGGTCACCGGCACCAGAACACCACTCGGGGGCTGAAAGTGCGCCAGTTGCATCTTCGTCACGGTCAGCCGGTCGGTCTGTCCCGGCAGCGGACTCGCCGTGAGCTGCTTCCACATGGCGTCCATGGTCGGGAAATACCCCACCCACATGTTGAGCGTCAGACCACAGGCCAGACCGCACACCCCGACAGCGGCCACCGACGCGGTGCGCCGCCACCATCGGGCACTCACCCAACCCAGCAACGCCACGCCTACGGCCAGCACGCTCAACGCGATCCAGACCCACAGCTCGAGCGGCCCGGCGTTGCCCGCCACCCCGATCGAATCGATGTACCAGTACGTCACACCCGCCAATGCGGCCGCCACGACCACCAGTGCGGGCAACAACCGGCGGCGCCAGCGTTGCGTGCGCCAGCCCACGGCGGCTCCCAGCAGCAGTGCCGCGATCAGCTGGACGACTACCGGGAACCAGCCGTGGATCAGCGAGATCTGCGCAATGAGCTGGTGCATCGGTTCTTTTGATATCAGTGCCAGCTGTCAGCTCACTGGGCGAACGCTGAGCGGCCGGCCGCGCAACGGCGGTATCTTGCGAGTGATTCAGCGTGCAAGGAAATGGCGCCTTAAGGTGGTCCGATGCGCATGAGGATGCTGGTGGCTGTGATGAGCGTGGCTGTCGGGGCCGGCGCCGGCGTCCCCGGTATGGCAGCAGGCGACCCACCGCCACCTCCACCCCCGCCGCCACTCAATCTCAACGCACTTACGCCCGTGAAGCCGTCAGACTTCGCGATGCAGAACGGCGAGTACTACGCATTCGCGGTGCCGGGCGATATCGCGTGCGCGATCGGCCGCGGATCGGGCAAGTACGGCTGCAGCGGCCCGCTGCCCGCATCACCCGATGGGGCCAACGCGGTCACGGGCGCACAGCAGGGGCTGCCCACGTTTATGAGCGACAACCGGCCGCTGTTCGTGTTCGACGGTTTGCCCAACCGCTTGCCGCCCGGTTCACGCATCAGCTTCCGCAATGTGACGTGTGGCACCGACGGCACGGTGACGATGTGCAGTAATTCCTTTGACGGGGCGGGGTTCGTCCTCAGCCCTGGCGGCAGCCATGTCCTCGATCCGAACAACCCACTGCTGCTCAACACCGGCGAGGGGCGCAACCCGTACGCCAACTAGCTAGAAATCCCAGTCCTCGTCTTCGGTGTTGACGGCCTTGCCGATCACATACGAGGAACCCGACCCCGAGAAGAAGTCGTGGTTCTCATCGGCATTCGGTGAGAGCGCGGACAGGATCGCCGGGTTCACGTCGGTCTCGTCCTTGGGGAACAGCGCCTCGTAGCCGAGGTTCATCAGCGCCTTGTTGGCGTTGTAGCGCAGGAACTTCTTGACGTCCTCGGTGAGCCCGACCTCGTCGTAGAGATCCTGGGTGTATTCGACCTCGTTGTCGTAGAGCTCGAACAGCAGCTCGTAGGTGTAATCCTTGAGCTCCGTGCGCCTTTCCTCGTCGAGAAGCGCCAGCCCGCGCTGGTATTTGTAGCCGATGTAGTAACCGTGTACGGCCTCGTCGCGGATGATCAGCCGGATCATGTCGGCGGTGTTGGTCAGCTTGGCCCGGCTGGACCAGTACATCGGCAGGTAGAAGCCCGAGTAGAACAGGAAGCTCTCCAGCAGGGTGGAGGCCACCTTGCGCTTGAGCGGTTCGTCACCCTTGTAGTACTGCATCACGATCTCGGCCTTGCGCTGCAGGTTCGGGTTCTCCTCCGACCAGCGGAACGCGTCGTCGATCTCGGCCGTCGAGCACAGCGTGGAGAAGATGTTGCTGTAGCTGCGCGCGTGCACCGACTCCATGAAGGCGATGTTGGTGTAGACGGCTTCCTCGTGCGGCGTGAGCGCATCGGGGATCAGGCTGACCGCACCGACGGTGCCCTGGATGGTGTCCAGCAGTGTCAGGCCGGTGAACACCCGCATGGTGAGCTGCTTCTCGTGCGCGGTGAGCGTGCCCCACGACGGGATGTCGTTGGACACCGGCACCTTCTCCGGCAACCAGAAATTACCGGTCAGCCGATCCCAGACTTCGGCGTCCTTTTCATCCTGGAGCCGGTTCCAGTTGATCGCTGAGACACGGTCGATCAGCTTCATGCCTTCGCTCACCGGAACCTCATTTCGCCAGGTTGTTGTGTTTGCCGGACAGTATCCACGACACTACCCCTGGGGCTAATGACCCGCGGTGACCGCAACACCTTGTGTTTTCGTGTCGCGCGCCTCATGGATGAAATCGAACTCTTTCGGGTCCAGCTTGCGCGTGGCCAGCCAGTACTGCCAGGTCATGCCGCTCCACAGGGTCCGGTTGACGCCGTGGGCGTCCATGTACCAGCTCCGGCAACCTCCGGTGTTGAACACGGTGTCGGCCAGATCGCGTTGCAGCTCGGCATTGAACTCCGCCTGGGCGCGAGGACTGGGCGACAGCGCGGCAGCCCCGGCGTGGTCGACGGCGGCGATCGCCTGTCCGACATAGCGGATCTGCGATTCGATCATGAACACCACCGAGTTGTGACCCAGTGCGGTGTTGGGCCCGAGCAGGAAGAACAGATTCGGCATTCCGGAGACCGCGACGCCGCGGTGGGCTGCCATGCCCTCGCGGTTCCAGCGGTCCACCAGGTCCTCACCGCCGGCGCCCTTGATGTCGACGTAGGTGTAGGAATCGGTGACATGGAAGCCGGTGGCCCACACGACCACGTCCGCCGGATGCTCGACGCCGTCGGCGGTGACGATGCCGGTCGGCGTCATCCGGGTGATCGCCTCGGTGATCACCTGGGTCTTGGGGTTGGCGATTCCGCGGTAGTACTTGTCGGAGTTGAGGATTCGCTTGCACCCGGCGCGGTAGCTCGGCGTGAGTTTGCGACGCAGTTCTGGGTCTTTGATGCTGCGGTTGATGTTGTAGCGCCCCATCGCCTCACCGATCTTGAGCAGCCGCGGTTGCTGCGTCATGGCGAAGCCGACACCCTCGTGGATCCAGTAGATGGCGGCACGCATCGCCGCGCGGGTGCCGGGCACATAGCTGAACAAGCGCCGAATCCATTGCGGGAACTTGTTGTTCACTCGTGGCATCACCCAGGCCGGGGTGCGTTGGTAGAGGTGCAGCTCCGCGACGTCTTTGACGATCTCGGGCACGATCTGGATGGCGCTGGCCCCGGTGCCGATCACTGCGACCCGCTTGCCGGTGAGGTCGACGCTGTGGTCCCACTCGGCGGAGTGGAAAGCGGCACCGGCGAAGTCCTCGGCGCCTGGAATCTCGGGGATCTGCGGAATGTGCAGCCCGCCGGCTCCCGACACCAGGAACTGGGAGATGAACTCCTGCCCGGTGTCGCTGAACACATGCCAGCGCAGCTCTTGTTCGTCCCAGTGCGCGCGGTCCACATGGGTGTTGAACCGGGTGTAGCGGCGCAGCCCGTACTTGGCGGCCACGCCCAGCAGGTAGTCCTGAATCTCGGGCTGGAAGGACCACATGTGGCTCCAGTCCGCCTTGGGCTCGAACGAGAACGAGTACATGTGCGACGGGATGTCGCAGGCACAGCCCGGGTAGGTGTTGTCGCGCCAGGTCCCACCGAATTCGTCGGCCTTCTCCAAGATGAGGAAGTCGACGCCTCGGCGTTGCAGCTCGATCGCCATCCCCATCCCCGAGAACCCGCTGCCGATGATCAGGGCGCGGGTGTGGATGGGTTGCTGACCCTGCGGCGAGGGTTGGGCAGCCGTCATAGCTCAGGTCCTTTTCTGGGAACGGCGGTACCGGATACTTCCCAGTCTCCGGACCTGGAAGCCGACTGTCAACGAGATGAGTTCAGCTGGCGTGCTGGCGACGCTGGACACCCTCGTGAAGCGGCAGATCCGGGTCGATCCAGATGCCGAGCAGTTCACAGGTGCCGTTGATGGAACCGACCATGATCGTGGTGAGGTGGTTGACGAACTCCTCGGCCGGCATCCGGCGCGGGCTGTCTTCATCAGTGCCCAGCCACCAGTCCGTAGCCGACGCGCACGCACCGAAGGTGGCGAACGCCGCCAGTTCGATGGCAGCCCCGTCCAGTTCCATCTCGCGCAGCTCGTTGGAGAACATGTCGGCCATCGCGAGGGTGATGCCGCGACCTTCGTTGAGCGCCCGCATGGTCGACTCGCTCTGTTCGGCGAACCGGCCCTGGATCAGGAACCGCAACACATTCGGGTGTTCGTCGACCAACCGCACGTACTGGTCGACGCTGCGCCGGATGACCTCCCGGGCCGGGTCGGCGCCGAGGTTGATCACCGGGAAGATCGCCGACCACAACATGTCGCGTAGGCGCTCACCGATGGCCTGAAACAGATCGGACTTGTCGGCGAAGTGGCGGTAGATCTTGGGCTTGGCCGTACCGGCCTCTTCGGCGATCTCCCGCAGACTGACCTCGGGGCCCAGGCGGTCGATCGCCCGGAACGAGGCGTCGACGATTTCCGAGCGCACCTTCTTGCGGTGCTCCCGCCAGCGCTCGCTACGAGCATCAACCTTGACGCCCGGGCTATCGCTGGAATGTGATCTCGACGTTCGCCGCACGCGATCACTGTACTCGCCCTGATGGCGCTGACCTGCTCAGACCGCCTCACAACACGCGGTTCTGCCGTTTGACCCGGTCGTTCGCCCGCCAAGCCGCCGACACCTCACTTGGGTAATATCGCTGCCACAGTCAACGGATGAGACGAGGCTCATGACGCAGCGATACGACCTGGTCATAGCAGGTGGCGGCCCCTCGGGGTCGGCCGCGGCGTGGCAGGCCGCCCAGACCGGCGCCAAGGTGTTGGTCCTGGACAAAGCGGATTTCCCCCGCGACAAGCCATGTGGTGACGGACTCACCGCCCGCGCGGTGAGCTACCTGCAGAAGATGGGCTTGGCCGACGAGGTCTCCAAGTTTCATCGGGTCAACAAGGTGACCGTGTTCAGCCCCAGCGAGTGGGAGCTGTCCTTCCCGCGTCGTCCCGGGATGCCGGACCACGGCCACACCGTGAGCCGCACCGAACTGGACACGCTGCTGCTCAAGCATGCCGAGTCAACGGGAGCCGAGGTGCGTCAAGGCGCCGAGGTCGCCGGGCCCGAGTTCGACGCGAAGGGTCGCGTGGTCGGCGTGGTGCTCAAGAGCGGTGAGAAGGTATTCGGGGACGCGGTCATCGCGGCCGACGGTGCCTACTCCCCCATCAAGCGGGCCCTGAAGATCGACTCGGAGTACAACGGCTACTCGGCCATCGCGATCCGGTCCGAGATGCACGCCAACCGTCCCGACTCCGACGCCTTCGAGATCTACCTCAAGCTGTTGTTCCAGGGCGATCAACTGCCCGGCTACGGCTGGGTCTTCCCGATGGGCGGCGGCCGGTTCAACATCGGCCTGGGCTACGTCAACAGCTACAAGAACTGGCAGTCCATCAACGCCACGCAGTTCCTCGGCGACTTCCTGCGGACCCTGCCCGCCGAATGGGAGCTGCCCCCGATCGAGGAGCTCAAGAAGAACAAGAGCGTGCGGGCCTGGCGATTGCCGATGGGCTTCACGGCCTGGCCTCCGTGGCGTCCGGGCGTGCTGTTCGTCGGGGATTCGCTGGGTGCGGGCAAGCCGGTGTCCGGGGCCGGTATCTCCAAGGCACTCGAATCCGGTTTGACCGCAGGCGAATGCGCGATTGCCGCGCTGACGAACGGCGGGCCCGACGACTTCACCAACTACGAGCAGCGGATGCGCGCGGCGTGGGGGCGTGAATACCGACGCGGTCGGTTCTTCAACAAGCTCGCCGGGATGCCCGCCGTCGCGGGCGCGGGTCTCAAGGCGTTGGACAACCACACGTTCCGGGACATGTTGCTCAAGTCGCTGTACAAGAAGGCACAGAGCCCGCAGCACACGTAGGCATTAGACAGCGAGTGTGAGGCCCTTCGCGCGATTCGTCGCTGGGGCCTCACGCTTGCCTGGGCCGACTCAGATCACCGTCGGTGAACCGTGAAACCGCATGTCTGATCGCGGCTACCAGTGCGGGACTTCCGGTGTGCCCGGAGTCCTCGATGACGACAAGTTCGGCCGTTGGCCACACCTGGGCGAGTTCCCACGCAGTGCGCAGTGGAGCGGACAGATCGAGACGGCCGTGAATCAGCACAGCGGGAATCCCGGCCAGGCGGTGGGCATTTCGCAGCAGCTGCCCATCTTCGAGCCAGGCATGTCGGGCGAAATAGTGGGTACAGATGCGCACAAAAGCGTGCTGCGCGGCACCGGACCGCGCGCTGTATTGGCCCGGCGTCCCCTGGGTCTCGTGCGCGATCGCCGCGTCCTCCCACTCGCACCAATCACGCCCCGCCTGTGCACGCACCGCCACGTCGGGGTTTTCCATCAGCACCCGATATGCCTCGACGAGATTGCCGTCGCGCAGATGCTCGGGCACACCAGCCCGGAAACGGGCCCATTCCATCGGCAACAGCAGGCGCAAACCGCGGTAAAGCCAGTCGATTTCATTGGGGCGGGTCATTGTCACCCCGATCAGGATGATGCCTTCCACCCGTTCGGGATACTGCTCGGCGTAGGCCAATATGAGCGTCGACCCCCACGAACCGCCATACAGCAGCCACCGCTGCACTCCCAGATGGATCCGAAGCGCTTCCATATCGGCAACGAGGTGCTGGGTGGTGTTGTGCGCCATGTCGGTAGCCGGGTCAGCGGCACTGGGCAGGCTGTCCCCGCAGCCGCGCTGATCAAACGACACAATGTGAAACACGGTGTGATCGAACGTCCGGTGCGCGCTGTGCGAACGGCCACCACCGGGACCACCGTGCACGATCAGCACCGTGCGGCCCGCAGGATTGCCCCGCGTCTCCCAATACATGCGATTGCCGTCGCCAACATCGAGCATCCCGAAACGTTGCGGCGCCGGGGCGGCCGTCGAATTTCCTTCCCCCATAGATCAGCACGCTAATCGACAGGATCAGCAACTCAACTGCATCATCGCCCCTCCTCTACATCAGATAGCGTGGCAAAGTGCCTTGGCGAGGACGATTCGGCAGGAACTGTGGAACCGCCGTGACACTTGGGGCCCTCGCGTGTGCCACTGCGTGTTCGCACGTCGTCACCGGGCAACCGGTCGCCGGAACCGACGTCCACGACACTCCGGCGCAGAGCTCACCCACCGCGAAGTGGCGAGACCATGTCCTGCCCTCGGATTGTCTACTCAGCGGAGCGCAGATGTCCGCCCTCGCCGGCGTTGGAATCGATGATGGCCTCGACGCCGTAATCAAGAACTCCGATGGGTCCGTCGGGCACAGCTGCAATTACTACGCCACCGCAGGCGGCGTGCTGTCGTTCACGGCCACGATCAAGGTCCAGGCGCCCACCGCCGGAGTGATCACCAAGGAGCTCCTCGCCGATATCGGCCGACCGGGGGCCACTGAAGTTCCCGGCGTCGGGCTACTCATGCTCATCGAACCGCTCACTGCCCCGAGGGATTTCCCTGCGATGCGCGTCGCCACGGACAAGTATCTGGCGAACGTCGTGCTTGTGGGCGGCAACATTCCCGGGCCGCCCGACGTCGCGTCGTGGACACAGGCGGCATCCGAAATCCTGGAATCCCTTCCCACCTGACAATCCAGCACGCGCACACAGCGTGCCACGCTTATCCTTCCGGATAGAAAAGAAACAGCACGCAGCCCTCCGCGGACTGCGGCACATGCCATGAGCCGGCCGGGGCGTGCAGGAAAGTGCCTGCGGCGTAGTCGTTGACGCCGTCGTTGAAGACACCGGAGACCACATAGACCTCTTCGGGACCGGGGCTGTGTAGGTCTTCACCACCCCAGACCGCTCCCGGCGCGATGGTGGTGATCGCCGCCTTGGCTCCGTTTGCGCCCCGCCAGAGTAGTTGGACGGTAATTCCGGGAAAGACTTCGATCGGGTCGACGTCAGCCGTCGACTTCCAGACGTATCCAGGCGCATTGGGACCGAACGACGCAACGTCACCGCTAGTTGTCATATGGGCACGAACCGTGCGCACCGCTTCGCAAATTCCCGACGTGTCCGGTCCCCGAACGCGTCCGGTGCGTCAGCGCCGACCGCGCTTGGCCGAGTCCGGCTTGCGAGCTACCTTGCCCGCTGCGGCGCGGGCCGCCTGCTTGGCGAGAGTTTTCTCCCGTGCGGTGCGTTTCGGTGCCGCCTCGGCCTGTCCGCGCGACGAACTGGGTTTGCGTCCCCGCACGATGCCGACGAACTCCTCGACCAGCGCCGACTGCGGCCCTTCCGAGAAGGCGAGCGCCACCGGGCAGGTGGGTGCATCGGTGATCGGTCGGTACGTGAGGTCTTTGCGGTGATGCAGCCGCGCCAGCGACTGCGGAACGATGAGCGCTCCCATTCCCGCGGCGACGAGTTCTATTGCATCTGAGGTGGTTTCGGGTCGGTGATCAACGATGGCGCCGGGAGCGCCCGCCCAGGCGACGACATCATCGAGCGGGAGCAGAGTCGGCTCACCGTCGAGGTCTGCGGCGGTGATCTCGTCGACGGCGGTGAGAAGGTGGTCGGTCGGCACCACGGCCACCGTTGTCTCCTCGTAGAGAGGGATGACGGCCAGCCCAGACGCGTCGGCCGATGGCCGGAGTAACGCCACGTCGACGGTGCCGTCCCGCACAGCGGAGGCCGCATCAGCCGCGGCGACGGCGCACAACCGCAGCGATACCCCGGGATGCCGTTCCGCCCAGATCCGCGCCCATTTCGCCGGCGTCCCACCGGGGACGTACCCGAGGGTGAGGGAGCTGGGGGCCACCATCTCAGGCTACCGATACGCTGGTGCCATGAGCAGGCCGAACGCGCAGTCCATGAAACCCGCCACCGCGGCGAAGAAACTGGACGTCTACTTGCCCGCGACACCTGCCGAGTTCCAGGAGAACGCGATTACCCGTGCCGAGCTCGCCGCGCTGCAGGCGGAGCCGCCGCAATGGCTCAAGGACCTCCGCAAGAACGGGCCGCATCCCAAGAACCTCGTGGCAGCCAAGCTGGGCATCTCGATCGCCGGTCTGGCGCGTGGCGCTGTCGGGGATGCCCTCACCACCGAGCAGATCGATCATCTGCTCGAGGAGAAGCCGGAGTGGCTGGTCGCCGAACGCGAGAGCTACCAGAACGTGCTACGCGAGGAGCGCCGCTTGAAGTCGCTGCGTGCGGAGCAGGCCCGCGAGAGCTGATCCTCAAACCGCTGGCGGACAGCGGTGATCGTTCGATGGGTCAGTGAGGTTCCGGCGTGTCCGCCGGGAGAAGGTGCGCGTACGGATCTTCGTCCGGCCCAACATGTTCGGGCATCGGATAGTAGGTCTTGATCAACAGATTGCCGGCCGGATCCCAGGCGAAAGTCTCGATGCTGTAGGCCGACTGGACGTCGGGCTCAGTGCCGAAAGAGTTCTCGCAGACCCAGGCCATCTCGTCACCATTGACCTGCACGGTGATCATCCTGATCTTCAGGATCGACTGGAACATGTCGAACGCGTCGGAGGTGGCGGCAGCGAAGCCGTGCTTCTCCTCGGTACCGACGGGGTCGAACATCCGGACCTCGCCCGGGCAGATGGTGCGCCACGACGCCACCCACTCGTCCTTCTTACCGGCGTTCCACAGCTCAGCGTGCTTTCCCGCGTGCGCCAAGCGCGCGCGCCGACTCGGAACGTTGCTCATCGTCGACTCCCTTCTGTGCACCCAGCCGTGATGCCTGGGTTGTCACCCAATGTCGGTAATTTCGCGACGCAAGAAAAATAACAGATGTAATCTTTTGGCGTGGCCAGCTCCGATGCATCTCCCGATTTGGACGGAAAAGTCGCGATAGTCACTGGTACGAGCCGTGGTGTGGGAGTGGGTATCGCGCACGAACTCCTTCGCGCAGGTGCGACGGTGATCGGCTGCTCTCGTGCACCGTTGGACAGGCTTCCTGGCACCGAGACCAACCCGGACTGGGCTGACCGTTCCGCTCAAATGGTGTGCGACCAAGCGGATTACCGGGCTATCGACGCCTTCGTCTCGCGGGTGTCCGACACCTATGGGCGCGTCGACATCCTGGTCAACAATGCCGGCGGCACCGTCCCCTCGCCATCGGTCGATGCAGTGCCCAGCCTGGTGTCGCGCATCCAAGGAGCGCCCGCCAGTGACGACGAGTACGAGCGCAGCGTGCTGTTCCATGCCTTCGCCGTACAGATGAACCTGATCAGTCCGCTGTGGTTCGCCATCCGCGCATATCGGCAGATGAAAACGCAGGACGGCACCGGTTGCATCATCAACATCTCCAGCGGGGCCAGTCATCCGGCAGGCTCCCCCACGCTGGTGTCCTACGGCGCGGCCAAAGCCGGCCTCAATCATATGACACGGTCGCTGGCCCAGGAATGGGGTCCGACGGTGCGGGTGAATTGCGTTGCGCTCGGGCCCACAGTCACCGAGAACTTCCAGTCCTTCGTGCTGCCCAAGGATGACCCGGACGGCGAGAAGTACTTCGCCCCGATCCCCCTCAAACGAGGTGGCGAGCCCGCCGAAGTGGGGCGCACCTGCGTCTTCCTCGCCTCCGGTGCGGCCGACTACATCAACGGCACCACCATCGAGATCGACGGCGGCATGCTCCCCGGAGTCCTCTACGAGGCCGGCCTCAAGACCATCACCGATCTACTCTGAAGGAAAACCATTGACCCGCCGAGTCATTCAATTCTCCACCGGCAACGTCGGTGTCCACGCCCTGCGGACCATCATCGGGCGCCCAGATCTCGAACTCGTCGGTGTGCACGCCGCATCGCCGGACAAAGTCGGGCGTGATGCCGCAGACCTCTGCGGTTTGTCCACTCCCGCCGGAGTGACCACCACGTCGGACATCGAGGAACTCGTCGCGCTGCATGCGGATTGCGTCGTCTACACCTCCCAGGCCGAAACCCGTCCGCATGAGGCCATGGCGGATCTGATCCGCTTCCTGCGTGCGGGGACGAACGTCGTCGGGACATCCTTTGTCTGGTTGGTCGCCCCCGAATTCACCGATGCATGGCTGCGTGAACCGCTGCAGCGCGCGTGCCAGGACGGCAACTCGACGCTCTACGTCAACGGCATCGACCCCGGCTTCTCCGGCGATACCCTCGTCTATTCGGCGCTGAGCCTCGCCGGCCGGGCCACCGCGATCACCGTCCAGGAGATCTGCGAATACGGCAGCTACGACGACGCCGAGTTCACCGGTGTCAGTTTCGGTTTCGGCACCGATCCCGACCACCAGCCCATCCTCTTCGCGCCGGGCGTGCTCGCGTCGATGTGGGGAATCCAAGTGCGCAGCTTGGCCCGCGACCTCGGCGTCACACTCGACGACGTACGCGAGCGACACGAGAAATGGGTGACTCCGGAACCGATCTCCACCACCATGATGGACGTCGCGCCCGGCCAGGTGGCCGCCGTCCGGTTCGCGGTGGAAGGCGTCCGCGACGGCGAGGTGATCATCACCATGGAGCACGTCAACCGACTCACCCCGAATGATGCACCGGACTGGGCCCGTCCCCCAGACGGCAGACCCGGCGTCCACCGCGTCACCGTCGAAGGCGATCCCGGTATCCGAATCGACACCCATGTCGGCGGATCCGGGATCGATCACAACATCGGCGGCGTCGTCGCCACCGCGGCGCGGGCCGTCAACGCGATCGAGGCGGTATGCCGCGCCCCCGCCGGTATCCGCGCTGCCCACGACCTCCGGCCCCTCGACCACCTTGCCGGCACGATGTGGTGACATAGGGCGCATGGCAGGGTCCCCAGTACCCCGGCGGCCGCCCAGCGGCAACCAGGAACGCGCCGAACGCACGCGCCGAACGGTCATCGACGAAACGGTGCGCTACATCCTCGACGAAGGCTTCGCGGCACCCAGCGTGCGGCGCATCACCGAGCGCGCCGGCCTCACCTGGGGCGTGGTGCAGTATCACTTCGGAGACCTCGGCGGACTGCTGATGGCAGTGGTCGACCAGGGAATCGCCGAACTCACCGGGGCACTCGAGAGACTTCGTCACGAGACAGCAAGCCTGCCCACCGATCGCCGCACCGAGGTGGTCGTCGACGCACTGTGGCAGGCGTTCTCAAGCCCGACCTCGATGGCCGCCCTCGAGATCCTCATCTCCACCCGCGCCGCGCGCGACAGCGAGGTCAACGCCCAATTATCCGACACCATGCGGGAATTCACCGAGCTCGGCAGACACCTCGGCGAAGATCTGGACGCACCACAGGCCACCGAGATCGGCAACCTCATCTGGGCGACGTTACGAGGAATCGTTCTCGCCCAAATGGTTTCGCCGCAGCCCCTGGACACCAGCAGAGATCGCCGGACCCTGGTCGACGTGCTCAACACTTATATCCGGGCACAGCGCACGCGCCCCTAGAAAGCCCAACCGGTCAGGAGACGACATGCCTTCTCACAAGGTGACATGCCCGTTGTGTGAAGCGATGTGCGGTTTGCATGTCACGGTGAGTGACGGCCACGTCCAAGGCATTCGCGCCAATCCCGACGATGTGTGGTCCCGCGGGCACATCTGCCCGAAAGGGGTGTCGCTCGGGCACCTTCACGCCGACCCCGACAGGCTGCGCCGGCCGATGGTGCGTCTGCCCGACGGCACTCACGTGGCAGTGTCCTGGGATGACGCGCTCGCCGAGACCGAACGGGTGCTGCGGCCCGTCCTCGATACCGACGGTGCCGGCGCGCTGAGTGTCTACGTCGGGAACCCCGTCGCACACAACAGCCACTTGGCCACCTACATCGGGGCGCTGATCGGCTTCGCCGAGGCGGCCGGCATGAAGGGGTACTACTCGCCGGGCACCGTCGACCAATGGCCGCTGAACGTGGTGAGCACCCTGCTGTTCGGCGGGATGTGGAACGGGCCCATCCCCGACCTCTACCGCGCGGACCACCTGGTGATCCTCGGCGCCAATCCGGCTGCCTCGCAGGGTTCCATGCTGTCGGCGCCCGACATCATGGGCCTGCTGTCCGGTGTGACGCAGCGCGGCCGCGTGGTGGTTGTCGACCCGCGCCGCACTCCGACCGCGCAGCGTGCGAGTGAGTGGGTGCCGATCCAACCCGGCACCGACGCGCTGCTGCTGTTCGCCATTCTGCGCACCCTGGCCGAGAACGGTTGGGTGCGGCGCCCCGAGCATCTGCGCGGAAAAGTCACTGGGCTCGATGAGATCATCGCGATGGCCGAGCCTTTCGTGCCCGAGAAAGTCGCTGTCACAACGGGTATCGACGCACGCACGATCCGCCGGCTGGCCGCTGACCTCGCACAGGCCGAACATCCGGTGCTGTACAGCAGAATCGGCGCCTGCACACAGGAATTCGGCACCCTGGCCACCTGGCTGGTATTTGTGATCAATACCGCCCTCGGTGTGCTCGACCGCCCCGGCGGTTCGCTGTTCCCGAAACCGGCGGTCTGGGCGCCGATGTTCGCCAAGCCACCCGACCAGAACGGGCCGGGATGGCAGTTCGGCCGCTATCGCAGCCGCGTCCGGCGAGCGCCCGAGGTGCTCAACAGCTTTCCGGTGGGCTGCCTGGCCGAGGAGATCGACACACCTGGCGAAGGTCGGCTTCGCGCGCTGATCACCGTTGCCGGTAACCCAGCTGTCTCGGCGCCGGGCGCCGGGCGCTTGTCGGCGGCGTTGGGCCGACTCGACGCGTTGATCGCGGTGGACAACTGGCTCAACGAGACCACCCGGCATGCCCATGTGATCCTGCCCGGATCATCCCCTCTGGAACTACCCCACTTCGACGACCTCTACTGGATGTACTCGGTCGCATCCTGCATCAAGTACTCGGAACCGGTCTTCGAACCCGAGCCCCAGCGTCCCCCTGAGTGGGAGTTGCTGCTGCGACTCGGTGGCGCGATGTTCGGCACGCCGGTTCCCGAGGTCGACGTCGCCGTGCTCGACGACCTCTACGTCGGTGGGATGGTCGCCACCATGTCCGGGATTCCAGGCAACCCGCTGACGGGACGTGACGCCGGGCAGGTCATGGCCGCTCTGGCCGGCAAGGGGCCAGAACGCTTGATGGATCTGGGTATTCGAGTGGGGCCGTGGGGTGATCAACTGGGCGACCGGCCGGGTGGTCTCACCCTGAGCGAGGTGCGGCGCCATCCCGATGGACTGCGGCTGGCCGAACTCGAAGGGGGACGGCTCGAGACGAGTGTGACGACGCCCTCGGGCAAGGTCGAACTGCTGCACGACCATCTGGTCAGCGATATCCCCCGGCTGCTGTCGCGTATGGAGCGCGAGACTCCCGAGCTCGTGCTGATCAGCCGACGGCATCTGCGGTCCAACAACTCCTGGCTGCACAACGTCCCTGCCCTCATGAAGGGACGTGACCGTTGCACCCTGCTCATCCACCCCGTCGACGCGGCGCGTGCCGGTGTCGAAAGCGGCGCGATGGCGAACGTCGCCACCTCCGAAGGCACCGTTACGGTGGCTGCCGAGATCACCGACGAGGTCAAACCCGGTGTGGTGTCGCTACCCCACGGCTGGGGTCACGGCCTGGAGGGAACACAGTTGGCCACCGCGAACCGTCATCCGGGAATCAACAACAACCTGCTCAATCCCACCAACATCATCGATGTGCCGAGCAACACCCATGCGATCAATGGCGTTCCCTGCCACGTGAGCCCGGCCTGACATCACCGCGGCATGACTGCTGCCCCCAACGGTTTCATCAATGATCGCGACATTCTTGCGCTGGCCGATAGGCAGGCGTCATGTGGCGCTGCCTTTACTCGGTTCTGGCGGGCAGATTCATTCCAAGGCTGTACAGCGTGCTGGTGACGTACTTGGCCAGCACGCTCTCGCGGATGGGTGCGGGTTCGCGCAGCGTGGTGAGTAAGGCGTAGAGCCCGAGCAGAAAGAAGACGGCCGAGTGGAACGAATCCACATCGGCGCGGGCATCGCCTCGGTTGCGTGCGCGCAGGATCTCCGCTGCCAGGAGCACGATGGTGGGATGGTCGGTCCATGCGTCGTCGTCGGGGCGTGCTGAGGAGAAGTACAAACCCAAAACGTCGCGGAACAGCAGTGGCCCCCAACGGTCTTCAAGGTCCACTACTAGGCGGACGATCTCGTTGAGCACCGTCGGCAGATCGTGTCTGGTCTCCAGGAAACGGCCAAGTTCCTCCGCGACGCGGGCTTCCTCGCGACGGATCAATTCGAGCAACACGTGTTCGCGCGTCGGGAAGTGAAAATTGAAGGTTGACCGCCCCACCCCCGCCGCGTTGACGACGGCGTTGATGTCAGCAGCAGCGGTCCCCACGCGGCTGAATTCCACGATGGCGGCATCAAGTACTCGCTCACGCGTCTGTTGACGCTGCGCCACGCGCTGGTTCGGCACACCTTGCACCCCCGTATTGTGCCTCATTGCGCAAGATTTAATGAAACTGTTCATTGAGTAGATCCCGAAACGAACGGCATATTTGCAGCCTCCACGAGACTATATCCCCGATAAATCCCTAATCAAGGGCACTATTGAGCCTCAGCGCGGGACACGAGCGACTAGCCGGCCCGGGAGTATTTCGTTGACACTCTTCAGCGAAATCGGGTAGGAATAGCACGCCGCTGTGCGGCGGACGACACCTGACTTGCGAGGGGTTCACAGCAATGACCGAACAGCAGACGGACCTGAAACCGGTCGACACCGGGAAGCGAACGGGGGTCGCGATCACGGCGTTGTGGTGGGTGCTGGGCCTCGGTGTTCTGGTGTTCGTCGGCGCGCACGCCAAGCTGGGTGCCGACGAAGCGCGCATCGCCAATCCGCAGCCCTCGGAGGAAGCCTGGCGCGCGGTCGAGGGTCTGCCGAATTGGGCGCCGATGTGCAACATCTGGACGTTGGTGATGATGATCGTCGGCGGAGCGGCGTTCGTCTACGGGTGGCGTAAACATCCCCGCCACCCGTATCTGCTGTTGGTGCTGGCCGGCACGGCGCTGCCGTGGCTGGACCCACAAGCCGACTGGGTGTCGTACTCGGTGTTCAGTCCCGATCTGTGGCACTTCCCGGTCGACTGGCCGTGGGTGTCGATATCTCCTTTGGTCGAGCCGTTCGTGTGCATCGCCTACGCCTCGGTGCTCATCGTGCCGGCATTCGTGGCAATCCCGCTGCTGCGCAAACTGCAGGGCCGCCGCCCGCTCGACAGCTTCGTATGGCGCCACCCGCTGATCACCCTGAGCGCGATCACGTTCGTGATCGGGTTCGCCCTGGACGCGGTGGTCGAGATCGTGTGCATCAGCAAGCGCGTGTACGCCTACTCACAGGTGCCCGAATTCGGGTCCATCTTCGTCGGCCAGTACAACCAGTTCCCTCTGCTGTGGGAAAGTGGGCTGGCCACCTCGATGATGATCGCCGCCTCGATCATGGTCTACCGCGATGACACCGGCCGGACTCAGGCTGAAAAGCTCGCCCAGCGGCTGCGCCTGTTGCCCACCCGCCCCGCACTCGCGTCGTTCCTGGTGATGTTCATGGCGTTGACCCTGTCCTACCTCGCTGTGTACGGCGGAGGCTTCCTGATCATCCGTGCCGGCAAGCTCTCCACGTCGGCGGCCTGCCCCTGGCCGTTCCCGGAGACGAAAGTGTATGACCCGCAAGGCTTCTACGAGAAAGCCGGCCACCCCGGGCCGTTCTTCGAGGGCAAGTGGAACACCTGGCTCTCCGGGCAACCCGACGGCCGCCCCACCATCGACGGACCGGTGCAGGCAGGGCGCTGCGGCCCGGGCCATGACTAAACCCCACGATGCGGCACCCGCACATGCGAATCCCGTCATGACGCCTGACGAGCAGGCCGCGCGCCGGTTTGACTTGTTCGCCTCCGCTCTGGCCGGCCGCACGCTGCGCGTCGTCTATGGCGAGCGCGGAGAATCGGCATGGACCGACGGCAACACCCTGGTCATCGACCCGGCCAGCAGCGAGCACGACCAGCTCACCGCGGTAACTGTGCAGGCCTGCCTGATCGCTGGCGGCAGCTTGCACCCCGACACCATGCGCGGGCTGCGACGGCGCCCCAAGCTCGCGGCACGCTACCTGGCCCTAGAGGGTCCGCGTGCGCTGTGGGTCAACCAGGCAGTGCTTCCCCCGTCACCGCACCCGGTCATCGACCCACAGACCGCGCCCCGCAGCACCTCACCCTCAGCATCGTTCACGCTCGCCTCGTCTCGCCAGCCCCTGTCCGCCCCGCCCGCGGCGTTTGGCGTGATCCGCGCCAAACAGGTGTTGGCCGCCCACACCGACAGTTCCCGCGACACCAATGCCGAACCCCAGCATGCGCCGCGGTGCGAGTCCGGGCAGTTGGCCGACCTTGACGACGAAGACGACCTCGACGACGACGGGGCTGGCGCGGGGGCGGACATGTTCTCCGTCGGGGGTACGGCCGGGGCACTGGGCCGACTGCTGCAACGCCTACTCAAATCCGTGCGCAGCGGTGACGGCGAAGGCTCCCCAGGCACCGACGCGGCCACGCACCTCGGCCGTCGCACCACCGCCCGGCGCGGCATTTCCGTGATGTCCTCAGCGGCCGGGGCGGCCGCCGAGGTTACCGGCACACCCAACCCCAGCACCCTGACCTATCCAGAGTGGGATGTCACCGTCAAGCGCTACCGCCCCAACTGGTGCACCGTCAACGAGACCGACCCACCGCTGCGCGACGCCCCGGACATACCGGTCGCGCTCGACGCTGCGCGGCTACGCAAAACCCTTGCCCGACTTACCCTCGGGCTCGATCAATGCCACCGCCAACCCCACGGCGACGACATCGACCTCGACGCCGCGATCGAGGCCCGGGTGCAAGCCCGGGCGTCCTCCACACCGGACGAGAACCTCTACATCGCCAGCCTGCGCCGCCGCCGCGACCTCTCAGTGCTGGTACTACTCGACATCTCCGGCTCAGCCGGCGAACCCGACGGCCGCGGCGTTACCGTGCACGAACGACAACGCAGCGCCGCCGCCGCGATCGCCAGCGCCCTCTATGACCTCGGTGACCGAGTCGGGCTCTACGCCTACAACTCCCACGGCCGCAACGCAGTCAACGTATTCCCGGTCAAACGGTTCAACGACAGATGGAATGCAGCCACCCTGCAACGACTGCACAGCCTCACCCCCGGCGCCTACTCCCGACTAGGGGCGGCGATCCGCCACGGCGCCGCCGTACTGGAGGCCCAAGGCGGCACGATGCGACGGCTACTCATCGTGTTGTCCGACGGACTGGCCTATGACCACGGCTACGACAAGGACTACGGCGCCGCCGACTCCCGCCGAGCCCTCGCAGAAGCCCGCCGTCGCGGCACCGCAGCACTGTGCCTAACCTTCGGCGCCAACACCGACGCCCCCTCTCTCCGGCGAGTATTCGGAACCGCCGCACACGCCACGGTGGCCGACCACACCCAACTCGCACACGCAGTCAACACGCTCGTGCGCACCGCGCTGCGTTCTGCTGACGTCCGCAAAGCGACATAGCCAAGCCCCACGATCCATCACCAGCGGAAGGACACCCATGACCGCCACCGAAGCCCACCGATCAGACCGCGACGCGCCAACCATCTCCGAACGGCCCTTTTACGTCGCCACCGGTGATGAGGAACAAACCTTCACCGCGGCCTACCACCAGCACCTGTCCATCCTGCTCAAAGGACCCACCGGATGCGGGAAAACCCGCTTCGTCGAAGCCATGGCCCACGACCTGGGCCGCCCCCTGATTACAGTCGCCTGCCACGACGACCTGACCACCGCCGACCTCGTCGGCCGCTTCCACCTCCGCGGCGGCGACACCCAATGGGTCGACGGACCCCTAACCCGCGCTGTGCGCGAGGGAGCTATCTGCTACCTCGACGAAATTGTCGAGGCCCGCCAAGACACCACCGTGGTATTGCATCCCCTCGCCGACCACCGACGTCAGCTACCCATCGAACGCCTCGGCGTTACCCTCGACGCCGCCCCGGGGTTCGGACTCGTCGTGTCCTATAACCCCGGCTATCAAAGCGTCCTCAAAGACCTCAAAGACTCCACCCGTCAACGCATGGTCGGCATCGAATTCGACTTCCCCACAGCCGAAACCGAAGAAACAATCCTCACACAAGAAGCAGCCATCACCCTCGACACAGCCAAACACCTCGTCCGACTCGGCCAAGCCATCCGCCGACTCGAAGCACCAGGACTTCGCGAAGTCGCCTCCACCCGCGTGCTCATCGCTGCCGGACGACTCATCGCCAACGGCCTAACACCCCGCAACGCCGCCAAAGCTGCTGTCGCCGCACCCCTCAGCGACGACCCTGCAGTCCAAACAGGACTGCGACAGATGATCGAGACCTACCTGCCGTAGCGGTCCTAGCCTCGCAGTAGCAGGCTCACCGGACGAGACACGATGTACGCCATCTCGGCTCTCCGCCAACGAGGCATAGCCGCTGGCGGCTGATAGAACGGGCTCTCTTCGGAAGTCCTACATAGCGATACACGACCTCCGACCAAAGCCTGATCCCGTAAATCAGGCCACCGGTCGAAAGCTCGGCTGTCGCAGAATCTGCGCTGTCAGCGACCAGTCGTCACAACATGCAGCTGACGCAGTTTTCAACCTCAGTGCCTTGAAGCGCCATCTGCCGCAACCGGATGTAGTACAGCGTCTTGATTCCCTTGCGCCAGGCGTAGATCTGCGCCTTGTTGACCTCACGGGTGTCGGCGGTGTCCTTGAAGAACAACGTCAGGCTCAGCCCCTGGTCCACATGCTGGGTGGCCGCGGCGTAGGTGTCGATGATCTTCTCGTAGCCGATCTCATACGCATCCTGGTAGTAGTCCAGGTTGTCGTTGGTCAGGTACGGCGCCGGGTAATAGACGCGACCGATCTTGCCTTCCTTGCGGATCTCGATCTTGCTCGCCACCGGGTGGATCGAGGATGTCGAGTGGTTGATGTAGGAGATCGACCCGGTCGGCGGGACGGCCTGGAGGTTCTGGTTGTAGATGCCGTGCTTCTGCACCGACTCCTTCAACTGCTTCCAGTCGTCCTGCGTCGGGATGTGGATCTCCGCGTCGGCGAAGATCTGCCGGACCTTGTCGGTGGCCGGCTCCCACACCTGATCGGTGTACTTGTCGAAGAACTCACCCGATGCGTACTTGGAGTCCTCGAATCCGCCGAAGCGCGTACCACGTTCGATCGCAATGAGATTCGACGCCCGCAGGGCGTGGAACAGCACGGTGTAGAAGTAGATGTTGGTGAAGTCGACGCCCTCTTCGGAGCCGTAGTGGATCCGCTCACGGGCCAGATACCCGTGCAGGTTCATCTGCCCCAGGCCGATCGCGTGCGAGCTGTTGTTGCCCTGTTCGATGGACGGCACCGACCAGATGTGGGTCTGATCGCTCACCGCGGTCAGCGCCCGGATCGACGTCTCGATGGTCTGCGCGAAATCCGGCGAATCCATAGCCTTGGCGATGTTCAGCGAACCGAGGTTGCACGAGATGTCCTTGCCCACTTTGGCGTAGGACAGGTCCTCGTTGAACAGCGACGGCGTGGAGACCTGAAGGATCTCCGAGCACAGGTTCGAGTGGGTGATCTTGCCGGCAATCGGGTTGGCCCGGTTCACCGTGTCCTCGTACATGATGTACGGATAGCCCGACTCGAACTGCAGCTCGGCCAGTGTCTGGAAGAACTCGCGGGCCTTGATCTTGGTCTTGCGGATCCGGCCGTCGTTGACCATCTCGTGGTACTTCTCGGTCACCGAGATGTCGGCGAACGGGACGCCGTAGACCTTCTCGACGTCGTACGGCGAGAAGAGGTACATGTCTTCGTTCTTCTTGGCCAGCTCGAAGGTGATGTCCGGGATCACCACGCCCAGCGAGAGCGTCTTGATCCGGATCTTCTCGTCGGCGTTCTCGCGCTTGGTGTCGAGGAACCGGTAGATGTCGGGGTGATGTGCGTGCAGATACACCGCGCCGGCGCCCTGGCGCGCGCCGAGCTGATTGGCGTAGGAGAACGAGTCCTCCAGCAGCTTCATGATCGGGATGACGCCCGAGCTCTGGTTCTCGATGTTCTTGATCGGCGCGCCGTGCTCACGAATATTGGTCAACAGCAAGGCAACTCCGCCACCGCGCTTGGACAGCTGCAGGGCCGAGTTGATGGAGCGCCCGATGGACTCCATGTTGTCCTCGATGCGGAGCAGGAAGCAGGACACCGGCTCGCCGCGCTGCTTCTTGCCTGAGTTGAGGAATGTGGGGGTGGCCGGCTGGAAGCGACCGTCGATGATCTCGTCGACGAGCTTTTCGGCCAGCACCGTGTCGCCGGCGGCCAGGGTCAGCGCGACCATCACCACACGATCTTCGAAACGCTCGAGATAGCGCTTCCCGTCAAAGGTCTTGAGCGTGTAGGAGGTGTAGTACTTGAACGCGCCCAGGAACGTCGGGAACCGGAACTTCTTGGCGAATGCCCGGTCGAGCAGCTGCTTGACGAAATTGCGGCTGTACTGGTCGAGCACCTCGCGCTCGTAGTACTCCTTCTCGATCAGGTAGTCGAGCTTCTCGTCCTGACTGTGGAAGAACACCGTGTTCTGGTTGACGTGCTGCAGGAAGTACTCCCGTGCGGCGAGCACATCCTTGTCGAACTGAATCTTGCCGTCGGCGTCGTACAGATTCAGCATCGCGTTGAGCGCGTGGTAATCCGTCTCGCCGGGAAGCGCATGCGCGGCGGTGGTTACAGGCTCTGCAGCTGTGACGGTTGGTGGCACGTCTGATCCTTCCAAAAGTCTTTCAAACCCTCGCGGACGGCGTCGACATCGTCCGGGGTACCCATCAGCTCGAAGCGGTACAGGTACGGCACACCGCATTTGCGCGAAATTACATCGCCCGCGTAGGCGAACTCCGCACCGAAATTGTTGTTGCCCGCGGCGATGACGCCGCGGATCAACGACCGATTGTGTTCATTGTTCAAAAAGGCGATGACCTGCTTGGGCACGTAACCACCGTTGTTGACATCGGGAGTGGCACGGCCGCCGCCGTAGGTGGGCAGGATCAGAACGTAGGGCTCATCCACCTCGATGCGGCCGTGCAGCGGGATCCGGGTGACACGGTCTTCGGGCCACCCCAGCTTCTGGACGAAGCGGTGGGTGTTCTCCGAGACGCTGGAGAAGTAGACGAGATGGCTCATCGTGTCCAGCTCCTCTCCCGTGGTGGTGATGCCTTTCGTTACGCCGTCGCCGCGACCGTGCTCAGCGCCTTGATCCGATCGGGACGGAAGCCTGACCAGTGGTCGTTGCCGGCCACCACGACCGGGGCCTGCAGGTAGCCGAGCGCCATGACGTAGTCACGGGCCTCGCTGTCGAGGGTGATGTCGACCTTCTCGAAGGCGATGCCCTGCTTTTCCAACGCCTTGTAGGTGGCGTTGCACTGCACGCATGCGGGCTTGGTGTACACGGTGACGGTCATCTTCGGTACGGCTCCTCTTGCGGAAAGTGAAAAAACTAGACAGGTGACTGGCAACTGATCGGGTCTTACGTTTCGCTTAAGTTCAGCGACCGCCGGGCCGCCAAAATTCCTGCCGGTCGAAGCCGCTCTCCGGCTGGTCTTGAAACCGACTCGGCCGGATTCGCTGCGCTCCGGCCGGCTCCCGAACTGTGGTGGCCTGTCGGTCTCACAGACACTACACCTAGTGGCCGACAGTTCGAAGTCATACAACATGTTCTGAATAACATTTCTGAAATTCCCAGGTCGTAAGCTTGCCAGCAACCACACCGACGGCGTGTCGTGCCCGACTTGACAGACCGTGTCGCGCCGCGCCTCTAGATGTACCAGCAGCCACCGACAAGGTGGCCTCACGGACACCGGCGGACCCCCCAATAGCAAAGCCGCCGGCCGGGTCAGGACGACCCAGCCGGCGGCAAGATTTTGCCGGAAAGCGGCGCAAACGGCAAAACGCGAAGACGACCCCTCAGTCGACCTCGACTGTGAGCTTGCCCACAATGTCACGCAGAGCCTCGGCCACCTCGGCGTTCTCCCTCGGATGCTTGCCGTCGAGCGACTTGGCCGGCACCGAAAGCGTCAGATCCTCGACCACGCGGGGTCCGGCGATGCCGAATGATTTCCGCGTCTCGTCGTGCGCCCACACGCCGCCGTACTGCCCGAGCGCCGCCCCGACCACCGCCAGCGGCTTGTCCTTGAGCGCGCCATTGCCGAACGGCCGCGACAGCCAATCGATGGCGTTCTTCAACACCCCCGGGATGCTTCCGTTGTATTCGGGAGTGACCACGAGTGCGGCATCGGCCTCGCCGGCCGCCGCCCGCAGTGCCACCACGGGTTCGGCCACGTCCGCGGTGTCGATGTCCTCGTTATAGAAGGGCAGCTCCCCCAGCCGATCGAAGATCTTCAGCTCTACCCCGTCGGGCGCCTGCTCTACCGCCAACTCGGCGAGTTGACGGTTGATCGACGCCGCCCGCAAGCTTCCCACCAACACCAGCACCTTGACTTCGGCCATATTCACGCTCCTTGTTCGACTCGCCCGATTCTCGCAACAGTCAACCGGACTGTGGTCCGATTAATTCCACCTGAGTTAAAGTGCAGTTGTGGCAGCCTCCGACCGCCCGCCCCGGCTCGCGGGCATCGACCCGGCGCCACCAGAACGCGGCCCAGGCCGTGTTGACGCCGCCCGGAACCGCGCCCTGATCCTCGACGCTGCACGTCGGCTCGTCGCCGAACGCGGCCCCGACGCGGTCAGCACCGACGATATCGCGGTCGAGGCCGGCGTCGGCAAGGGAACTTTGTTCCGAAGATTCGGTAGCCGTGCCGGACTGATGATGGTGCTGCTCGACGAGGACGAGACCGCCGAACAGGACGCCTTCATGTTCGGCCCACCCCCGCTGGGCCCCGGGGCGCCGCCACT
Source organism: Mycobacterium sp. IDUB_24 (assembly GCF_055419385.1). Classification (NCBI taxonomy): domain Bacteria; kingdom Bacillati; phylum Actinomycetota; class Actinomycetes; order Mycobacteriales; family Mycobacteriaceae; genus Mycobacterium; species Mycobacterium sp. IDUB_24. Next base: position 344,320 of record NZ_JBVAXO010000006.1, on the reverse strand, counting down.
GGAACGGCTGCTGGCCTACGGCGCGGACCGGCTCAGGTTCGTGCACTGCCACCAGGCGCTGCTGTCCGATGCCATCCGGGATTCCGCTCTGCGCTACACCGGCCCGTTCACCCTGCACCGCACGCATGTCCGGATGCTGCTCGAAACTGCCGGCACCACCGGCGATCTCGATGCACAGGCCGATGCCCTGATTGCTCTGCTCGACCCCGACTATGTCGCCCACCAACTGTCCCTCGGCCGGCGCCTCGACGACCTCGCCTCCGCGTGGCAGGACACCGCACGCAAGTTGTGCGGCCACTAGCGCCATGACCGCCTGGGTGCTACATGTCGACCTGGATCAGTTCCTGGCCTCGGTCGAGTTGCGGCGCCACCCTGAACTGCAGGGCCTGCCCGTCATCGTCGGCGGCAGCGGTGATCCCACCGAACCGCGCAAGGTGGTCACCTGCGCGTCATACGAGGCGCGCGAGTTCGGGGTGCACGCCGGGATGCCGCTGCGCACGGCCGCACGCAAATGCCCGGACGCCACGTTCCTCCCTTCGGACCCGGACGCCTACGACGAGGCTTCCGAACAGGTGATGGGTCTGCTGCGCGATCTCGGCCACCCGCTGGAGGTCTGGGGCTGGGACGAGGCCTACCTGGGTGCGGAGGTGGACGATCCGGTCGAGTTGGCCGAACGCATCCGCGCGGTGATCGCCGCCGAGACCGGGCTGTCCTGCTCGGTGGGCATCAGCGACAACAAACAGCGCGCCAAGGTCGCGACCGGACTGGCCAAGCCCGCGGGCGTCTACCTGCTCACCGAGACCAATTGGATGTCGGTGATGGGTGACCGTCCGACCGATGCGCTGTGGGGCGTCGGACCCAAGACCACCAAAAAGCTTGCCACGCTGGGCATCACCACGGTCGCCGATCTTGCCGCCACCGATGCCACCGTGCTCACTTCGGCCTTCGGACCGAGTACCGGGCTGTGGATCCTGTTGCTGGCCAAGGGCGGCGGCGACACCGAGGTGAGCTCCGAGCCCTGGATTCCGCGCTCACGCAGTCACGTCGTCACCTTCGCCCAGGACCTCACCGACCGCAGCGAGATGGACGACGCGATCCGCGAACTGACCCGGCGGACCCTCGACGAGGTGGTCGAACAGGGTCGCATCGTCACCCGGGTGGCGGTCACGGTGCGCACCAGCACCTTCTACACCCGCACCAAGATCCGCAAGCTGAGTTCGCCGAGCATCGACGCGGAAGTCATCACCGAGACCGCGCTGGCCGTGTTCGATCAGTTCGACCTGGACCGGCCGATCCGACTGCTCGGGATCCGTCTGGAGCTCTCGATGGACGACGTTCCCGCCGCCGCGACTGTCACAGCACACCAATAACCTCGACGCATGCTGCAGACCATCGCGATCCGGGGTTACCGCTCGCTACGGGAGGTGATCCTGCCGTTGGCCGAGCTCACCGTGGTCACCGGGGCCAACGGCTCCGGCAAGTCGTCGATCTACCGCGCACTTCGGCTGCTGGCGGACTGCGGGCGCGGCCAGGTGATCGGCTCACTGGCACGCGAGGGCGGTCTGCAGTCGGTTTTGTGGGCGGGGCCCGAACAGCCGAACGAGCGGACTCAGGGCACCGTCCGGACCCGCCCGGTATCTCTCGAACTCGGCTTCGCCGCAGACGATTTCGGCTACCTGGTGGACCTCGGCCTGCCGCAGATGGCCGGGTCCGGAGGCGAGCCGTCGGCATTCACCCATGACCCCGAGATCAAACGGGAGGTGGTGTTCGCCGGACCGGTGCTGCGCCCGGCGTCGACACTGGTGCGTCGCACCCGCGAATACGCCGAGGTCGCCTCGCAATCCGGCCGGGGTTTCGACGAGGTGACCCGTTCGCTGCCCTCCTACCGCAGCGTGCTCGCCGAATACGCCCACCCGGACGCCCTTCCGGAACTCTCCGCGGTCTCCGACCGGCTACGCGACTGGCGGTTCTACGACGGGTTCCGGGTCGACGCCGGTGCACCTGCCCGCCGACCCCATGTCGGAACCCGTACCCCGGTGCTCTCCGATGACGGCTCCGATCTGGCTGCGGCGGTGCAGACGGTCATCGAAACGACCGTCGACGATCTGCAACGCGCGGTGGCCGACGCGTTTGACGGCGCCTCCATCTCGGTGGCGGTCAACGACGGTCTTTTCGATCTGCAGTTGCGCCAGCGCGGCATGCTACGACCGTTACGGGCCGCCGAATTGTCCGATGGCACACTGCGTTTCCTCCTCTGGGCAACGGCACTGGCCAGCCCGCGTCCGCCGTCACTCATGGTGCTCAACGAGCCGGAGACCTCGTTGCACCCCGATTTGGTTCGGCCGCTGGCATCCCTGATCCGCACGGCCGCCAAGCAGTCCCAGGTACTGGTGGTGACGCATTCGCGTGCATTGCTGGACTTCCTGGAGACCACCCCGGCAGCCGACGAGCAGCGCGGTACCGCGATCGAGGTCGAGCTCTTCAAGCAATGGGGCGAGACGCAGGTGGAGGGGTTCGGCATGCTCAACACGCCCTCATGGCACTGGGGAAAACGCTAGCGCTGCACGGATTTCGGTCGTAACGCCCGGCTGAACAGCACGTTGACCTGGCGCATGGCCACACTGTAGGGCCACCACGCCACCCGCTTGAAGGCATACAACGCACGGATGTCGCTTGAGGTGTAGATCAGGAAGCGGTTGCGGCGCATCCCGGCCAGGATCTTGTCGGCGGCCTTCTCCGGCGAGATGGCGTGACCGGCGAACCTGTCGACCCACTTCTGCACATTCGGATCGTCCCGGTCCACACCGGCGATCTGAACCGTCTGCACCAGACCGGTTTTCACCGCGCCCGGCACCACCACCGAGACCCCGATGCGGTGGCGCGCCAGGTCGAAACGCAGCACTTCACTCAGTCCGCGCAGCCCGTACTTGCTGGCGCTGTAGGCGCTGTGCCAGGGCAATGCCACGATGCCGGCGGCCGACGACACGTTCACCAGGTGCCCGCCGCGGCGGGCCTGCACCATCGGCGGCAGGAAAGTCTCGATCACGTGGATCGGGCCCATCAGGTTGACGTCGATCATCGAGCGCCAGTGTTGGTGGGTCAGTTGGTCGACGGTCCCCCAGGCCGACACCCCGGCGATGTTCATCACCACGTCCATCGACGAATGTGCCGCGTGGACGTCGGCGGCGAAGGCCGCCACCTGGTCATAGTCGGAGATGTCCAGCGCCCGGTGCGCGGGAACGTCGGCGCCGAGCGCCTTGGCGTCAGCAACCGTCTGTGCCAGTCCCACTTCGTCCCGGTCGGTCAGATACAGCTCAGCACCCTGCGCCGCGAGCGCAAGGGCAGTGGCGCGCCCGATCCCGCTGGCCGCACCCGTGATCAGACACCTTTTTCCCTGGAAGTGCTCCACCAGACTCGCCCGACCGTTACCCGCGGTATCACTCCCCATAGCGGTGACCTTACCTGTGACGCTAGAGGTCCTGGCCGCCCCACAGTGCGTTGAGCCACAGCCGCTCCACCACGTCGAGTGCACGTGCCGGATCGGTGCCGCGCCCGACGAAGCCCGAATCGTGCGACAGCGTCATCGCCGTCGTCGCGACCAGGGTGCGCACCAGCGCGGGCAGGTCGTCTGAGATCGGGCGGGCGCCCTGGTCCTGTTCGACGAGGCCGACGATCTGGCCGATCACGGCATCCTCGTAGTCGTTCATGATTTCCCGGATCTGGGCGTCGGTGTTCTGCGCGACGGTGCAGGCCGACATGATCGGGTCGTTGGTGGCGAAGACGGTGGCCGCACTGCCGACCATCCGTTTGGCGAAGGCTGCGGGTGTTTCACCGGAATCCCGGGGCGCGTAGTTGTGCGTCAACGCGGCGAGTTGTTCCATGACGTCGGACACGATGACGGCCAGCACCGCGTACTTCGAATCGAAGTAGAAGTAGAAGCCCGAGCGGGCCACCCCGGCGCGTTCGCTGATGGTGCTCACCGACAGATCGGCGAACGAATGCTCTTCGAGCAGGTCCCGCACGGCCGCCACGATGGCCTCGCGTTGCCGGTCACCCCGACTGCGACGGGCCTGCGGACGCCCGGTCGAGCCGTTGCTACTCCCGGGTATCGATTCGGCGGTCATGGCATTAGACCTTTGCATCCACGACGCGCCAGTTCAAAACTTGACATGCGTCAAGTCTGACAGTCAGGATGGCCTCAAGTGGTGACATCGACCACACTTCGTCGGACTTTGTTGGTCAGGAGCGGCCCATGACAACCATCAGCACCCCGCATTACCTGCTCGATCAGGCCAAGCGCCGGTTGACCCCGACCCCGGTGACCATCCCCGGAATGGGAGCGGTCGAGAAGCGGCTGCTGGCACGCCAGTGGAACCAGTTCCCGTTGGCACCTGCGCCCCCGGCGAGCGGCCTCAAGACGGTGATGGGCGACGGCGGGCTGCCGGTGTTCGGGCACATGATCGAGATGTTCCGCGGCGGGCCGGACTTCATCCTGCATCTGTATCGCGAGTACGGCCCGGTGCACTACATGTTCTCGCCGGTGCTTCCCGCAGTGCTGGCATTGGGTCCGGATGCCACGCAGGCCGTGTTCTCGAACCGGAACAAGGACTACTCCCAGCGGGCATGGGATCCGGTGATCGGGCCGTTCTTCGAAGGCGGCCTGATGCTGCGCGACTTCGATGACCACATGTTCCACCGCCGGATCATGCAGGAGGCCTTCACCCGCAGCCGGCTCACGGGATACGTGGGTCACATCGACGCTGTCGCCAGCCAAGTGCTGGCCAACGACTGGGTGGCCAACGACAAGCGCTTCCTCTTCTACCCCGCAGTCAAGGAACTCACGCTCGACATCGCGTCCGAGGTGTTCATGGGTGTTCCAGCGGGTACCGACCGCGCCCTGGTCACTACGGTCAATCAAGCCTTCACCACCACCACGCGGGCCGGCAACGCGATAGTGCGCAAGCCGGTGCCGCCGCTGAGCTGGTGGCGGGGGGTGAAGGCGCGCGAGACGCTGGAGAACTATTTCAACAGCCGGATCGTCGAGAAGCGCGCCTCGCAGGCGACCGACATGTTCAGCGTGCTGTGTCACGCCGAGGACGAGGACGGTCAGCGGTTCACCGACGACGACATCGTCAGCCACATGATTTTCCTGATGATGGCGGCCCACGACACCACCACGTCGACGCTGACCACGATGGCCTACCACCTGGCGGCCAACCCGGAATGGCAGGAGCGCTGCCGTGAGGAGTCCGAGCGGATCGGTGACGGCCCGCTGGACATCGAGGCACTGGAGAAGCTGGAAACCTACGATCTGGTGATGAACGAGGCGTTGCGGATGCAGACCCCGCTGCCGTTCAATTTCCGCCAGACCGTGCGCGACACCGACTTGTTGGGTTTCTACCTCCCTGCCGGCACCAACGTCATGACATGGCCGTCGATCAACCATCGGCTACCGGAGCTGTGGACCGATCCGGAGAAGTTCGATCCTGCACGGTTCGCCGAACCGCGCAACGAGCACAAGAAGCACCGTTATGCGTTCGCCCCGTTCGGCGGTGGCGCGCACAAGTGCATCGGCATGGTGTTCGGCCAACTGGAGATCAAGACCGTGATGCACCGACTGCTGCGCCGCTACCGCCTCGAGCTGACGCATCCCGGTTACCGCCCGCACTATGACTACGGCGGCATGCCGGTGCCGATCGACGGCATGCCCATCGTGCTGCGGCCCCTGCACTAGCCGCGAAGCGCCGAGACTCAGGCCATCATCAGCCGGTTGGCGCACGCGATCACCGCATGCAGGGCCGACTGCTCAGGATCATCGGCCAGGCCCATGGCCCACTCGCTGTGCAGGCCGTCGCTGCCTTCGATGAAAGTCGCGGTCCGGCCGCCGGTGGGCAGCTGATGAAACGATCTGGTTTCAACGGTGATCCCGCGCGCGTACAGCATTTCGGTCAGTGCGGCGACGGGTCCGCTCGCGGACACGGTCAACGTGCTAATGGTGTCGCCCAAAGCCAGCGTGGCCTGGTAGTGGCGCGCCTGCGGCCCCAACCTGCCCGCTGAACGCTGCGTATCGGTGCAGGTCCACTGACCTAGCTTCAACGCACCCGGGCCGGCCGTGTATTCGGCCAGGAACTGTTCCCAGGAGGCGGCCTCGCCGGCCTGTCGCAGGCCGCGCGGCAGAGGGTTGGAGAAATGGGCCGCGAACGTCGGTGCCATGTCCGATTGCTGGGCTGATGAAGTGATGTGCATGCGCCGGTCTTCTCTTGCTCAGAGGAGGTGACCGACGAAGTAGCGAACGACCCACAGCGGGGGGTCGGTCTGATCAGACCCCGCTGCGGGTTGCTACTACAAGTCGCCTTGGCACGTTGGCGATGCTAGACGCAGCCGGACCGGTCACGCAAACACTTTCGCCGTAGTCTCAGCCACGTGGGAGCCTCATGAGCGTCGGTGAGGTCGTCCTGCTTGTCGTGGCCGGGATCGCCGGCGGACTCACCGGCAGCATCGCCGGACTGGCCTCGGTCGCCACCTATCCCGCACTGCTGTTGGTCGGTCTACCCCCGGTCACCGCGAATGTCACCAACACCGTGGCGTTGGTGTTCAACGGCATCGGCTCGGTGCTCGGGTCCCGGCCCGAGCTCGCCGGGCAGGGTGCATGGATCAAACGGATCATCCCGGTCGCCGTTGCCGGCGGGGCCGTCGGCGCCGCACTGCTGCTGTGTACCCCGGCCGAGGGTTTCGAGAAGGTCGTCCCGCTCCTGCTGGCGTTCGCGTCGGTGGCGATCCTGCTACCGCGTGGCCGCCTGCGGGAGACCCGGGTGGTCGATCACCGCGAGCATCGGATCAAGGTCGCCATGGAGGCAGGGTCGATCTTCCTGATCACCATCTACGGCGGGTATTTCGGTGCTGCCGCCGGGGTGCTGCTGCTGGCCCTGCTGTTGCGTACCGGCGGTGCGACGCTGGCGCATGCCAACGCTTCCAAGAACGTGATCCTCGGGGTGGCCAATGCGGTGGCCGCCGTCGCATTCATCGCGGTCGCCCCGGTGTACTGGCCTGCGGTGGTGCCGTTGGGTGCCGGCTGCCTGATCGGCTCCCGGCTGGGTCCGATCGTGGTGCGACACGCCCCCGCCAAGCCGCTGCAGGTCCTCATCGGCGTGGCCGGTGTGGCCCTCGCCGTCAAGCTCGCGATCGACACCTACTAATTTCCCCGCGAACAGTCCCCCGCAAGCGGGAGGGGCCCCCACCAAACCTGCCCCTTTTCCCGTGAAAATGGGCAGGTTTGTGTCTGCTCGGCAATCAGCTGAAGGGATTGTCCCCCTTGGCGACCCGCGTCCCCAGCGCGAGGAGGTTCTCCGCCGAGGCATGTAACTGCTCGCCGGCATCGCGGCTGGCCCGCCCGGCCAGGTATCGCGACCAGGTGCCCTCGATGACGATCCCGAGTTTGAAGCAGGCCAGCGCCACATACCAATCCAGTCGGTCGGTCTGGCGGCCTCCCGCGGCGCGGTACGCCTCGATCAGTTCACTGCGGTGGGCCAGATCACCGAGGGCGGCCAGTGCCGACCCCGCGTTGATCGGATTGGGGTCGTCGGGCCAACAGACGAGCATCCACCCGAGGTCGAGCAGCGGGTCGCCGATCGTGCACATCTCCCAGTCGATGAACGCGGCCAGTTCGGGAGTGTCCCTGCGCAAGAGGACGTTGTTGAGGTGCGCGTCGCCGTGCATGATGCCGGGTTCGGCGTCGGGTGGGCGGTTGTCCTCCAGCCACTGCGCCAAATCCCCCACCCCCGTCAACGACTCGGGTGAATACTGCTCGTGGCGGTAGCTGTCGAGCAGCCCGAGGAACTGCGGAACCTGGCGGGCCAGAAAGGATCCCGGCCGGCGGATGGCGGCGAGTTCACTGTTCTCCCAGGCGACGTTGCCCAGTTCCGCGAGGCTCCCCGCATAGGACGGCCCGACACGGTAGCGCAGGTCGGCATCGTCCCGGTAGGCCTGGCTCACGTCGGTGCCGGGGTTGAACCCGTCGACCTCCTCCATCAGGTAGAACACCACGCCGATCACGTCGAGATCGGTGCAAGCGGCGATGAAACCCGGATGCGGTACCGCCGAGCCCGCCAAGGTGCGCAGCACCGCGATCTCCCGCAGCATCGTCTTGTCGCTGGTCGGCCGGGGGTGTAAAGGTGGGCGCCGCAGCACCATTCGACGTCCGTCGACGCTCATGCCCACCACGATGTTCTGCGTCCCGCCGGTCAGCGGCGCCACGTCGGTCAGTGTCGTTCCGATCCGCTGCTCACGCAGCCAGCGTGCTATGGCGTCCTGATCGGCGGCGCTGAGAGTGGGCAATTCCGGTGCATCGTCGGGCATGAGGCCATGGTGCCAGCTGTCCTTCCGGATCAGTGCACGTTCGCCGCTGACAACAGGTATTCCCACGACATCGTGGAACCGGTGAGGAACCGGTCAGCGAGCGCAGCGATCTCCGCGTCCAGTTCCGCGACCCGATCGGCATCGGCGGCGATGGCCCGGTAGGCCGAGATCGTGGGCCCGTAGTTGGCCTTGAAGTAGTCGCGGAACGCGGCTCCGTCGGCATAGGCTTCGACGTCCAGTTCCCGGCGCTCACAGGTCAATTCGCCGACCCGATCACCCAGCAGGGTGCGCAGGTACTCCTCGTCGCCCCAGCGCGGCGGCGGGGACACCCCGGGTGGCGGCGCGGGTACATACGGCTTCATGGTGGCGAACAACTGGCCGATGAAACCCTCTGGTGTCCAGGAGATCAGGCCGATCCGCCCGCCCGGACGGGTCACCCGGAGGAGTTCGTCAGCGGCCTGCTGGTGATGCGGAGCGAACATCACCCCGATACAGGAGAGCACCGCATCGAAGGAATCGTCGGCGTAGGGCAACGCCTCGGCGTTGGCCTCCGCCCAGTCGATCGTCACTCCGGCGTCCGCGCCGAGGCGGCGCCCCTGGTCGACCAGCTCCGGGCACAGGTCACTCGCGGTCACCCGCGCGCCGGTCGCGGCGGCCGGGATGGCGACGTTGCCGGTCCCGGCAGCGACGTCGAGCACGCGGTCACCGGGCCCGATGCCGCTGGCCTCGACCAGTACGAGACCCAGTGGACGCACGATGTTCGCGGCGATCACCGCGTAGTCACCCAGCGCCCACAGCGCCCGGTGTTTGGCCTCAAGCTCATTGGCGGCGGTCGTGGCCTTCATGACGGGCTCCTGTCGCGGATTGGCTTCATCGTCGCCCCACGCGGTGTGCGGATTCCAGTACCAGATCTGTACTGGCTTCCGGGCCCTGACAGGCGTGTACTGAGAAAGCCACGCATTTTCCGGGGAGGAAGACCGCCATGTCGACGTATGGCCAGTTCTGTCCCGTGGCCAAGGCCATGGAATTGCTCGACGAACGCTGGACCCTGCTGGTGGTCCGGGAACTGCTGCGGGGCAGCGCGCATTTCAACGACCTGCGCCGCGGTGTGCCGAAGATGTCGCCGGCGCTGTTGTCCAAGCGGCTGAAGTCGTTGGCTCGGGCCGGGGTCATCGAGCGTTCGGAGATCGACGGGCGGACAAGCTATTCGCTGACCCCGTGCGGTCAGGAACTCGCCGGCGTGGTCGACGCGCTCGGGTCGTGGGGGGTGCGGTGGATCGGTGAACTGGGCGAGCAGGATCTCGACCCGCACCTGCTGATGTGGGACATGCGCCGCACCATTCCCATCGCCGACTGGCCGCGTTCGCGCACCACGGTTTCGTTCGTCCTCGACGGTGTGGCGCCCAAGGCGTCGCGATGGTGGCTCACCGTGTGCGACGGGCAGGCCGATGTGTGCGATTTCGATCCCGGGCACGAGGTGGCGGGCACCGTGCAGACCTACCTGCGCACGCTGGTCGAGATCTGGCGGGGCGACGTCGGCTGGGCCCGAGCGGTGCTCGACGGCAGTGTCGCGCTGTCAGGCTCCGCTGATGTCCGCCGCGCCATCCCGCAATGGTTGGGCCAGAGCACGGCGGCCACGATTCCCCGGCCGGCCTGAGCGGTCAGTCCAGGATGCGGCGGGCGACGTTGGTGGTGACCAGGTCCAGAAGTTCATCGGCACGCCCGGCCAGGATGGTGCGAATTGCGTAGAGCGAGAAGCCCTTTGCCTGCTCAACTGTGATCGCCGGCGGTATCGACAATTCTTGCCGCGCCGTGTGCACGTCGATGACGGCGGGACCGTCGTAGGTGAAAGCGTCGGTCAGGGCCCGCTCAAGGTCACCCGGTTCGGTGACTCGGCGGCCGAACACCCCCATGGCCTGGGCCACCGCGGCGAAATCGGGGTTGACCAGGTCGGTGCCGAACGTGACGATGCCCGCCGCCTTCATCTCGAGCTCGACGAAGTTGAGCGACGAGTTGTTGAACACGATCACCTTGACCGGGAGCTTGTTCTGGATCAGTGTCACCAGCTCACCGAAGAGCATGGTCAGCCCGCCGTCACCGGCCAGCGCGACCACCTGCCGGTCGGGGAACGCGGTCTGCGCGCCGATCGCATGCGGCAGAGCGTTGGCCATGGTGCCGTGGTTGAACGACCCGATCAGCCTGCGCCGGCCGTTCATCGTCAGGTACCGGGCCGCCCACACCACCGGGGACCCGACATCACAGGTGAACACCGCATTGTCGGAAGCCAACCGGTCAGCAAGCGCGGCAACGTATTCCGGTCGGATCGGGGTCTTGTCGCGGTCGTTGACGGCCAGCGAGTCCAGCTGCCCGCGAGTCTTGCGGTAGTGCCGCAGTGAACGGTCAAGGTGCTCACGGTCGGTCTTGGGACGCAGCAGCGGCTGTAGCGCGGCCAGGGTGTCGGCGACGCTTCCGCGCAGGCCGAGGTCGATCGGGGTGCGACGGCCGAGATTGCGTCCACGGATATCGACCTGGATGACGGTGGCGCTCTCGGGATAGAACTGCTGGTACGGAAAGTCGGTGCCCAGCATCAGCAGGGTGTCGGCCTCCTTGATGGCCTTGTATCCGGAGGCGAAGCCGAGAAGTCCGGTCATGCCGACGTCAAAAGGATTGTCGTACTCGATGAATTCCTTGCCCCGCAGCGCGTGAACGATCGGGGCCTGCAACGTCGCTGCCAGCTCGATCAGCGCGTCGTGCGCGCCGGCCACCCCGGCACCACCGAGGATGGTCACCCGCTCGGCGGCGTTGAGGATGTCGGAAGCCCGGCGCACCGACTCGTCGTCGGGACGCACCACAGATCGAGTGGGCCGCACCGGGCGCGTGGTCCAGCCGGTCTCCCCCGCCCGCTGCAGGAAGATCTCGCCGGGGACGACGATGACGGCAACGCCGTTCTCCTCGATCGCGGCGCGCATGGCCATTTCGAGGATTCGCGGCAGCATCTCGGCGGTGCTGACGAGTTCGCAGTAGACGCTGCACTCGCGAAAAAGGTCCTGGGGGTGGGTTTCCTGGAAGTAATCCGACCCGATCTCGGTCCGCGGAATGTGTGCGGCGACGGCCAGCACCGGCACGCGGCTGCGCTGTGCGTCGTACAGACCGTTGATCAGGTGCAGATTGCCCGGACCGCAACTGCCCGCGCACACCGCGAGCCGACCGGTCAGTGCGGCATCGGCGGCCGCGGCGAAGGCGGCGGTCTCTTCGTGCCGGACGTGCTGCCAGGTGATCTCGCCGCTGCGGCGGATGGCGTCGGTGAATCCGTTGAGGCTGTCACCGGGAAGGCCGTAGACCCGCCTTACCCCGCTCAATGTCAATGCGGAGATGACTTGGTCTGCAATGGTCGCCATCACGCCTCCCTGGTACGTTGCGGGCCGCCTCAGCTGTCCAAGTTGTGTCTGGTCGCCCAGGACGTGATCGCTGCTGCGATTTCCATGGGCTGATCCTCGGGGGTCTCGTGGCCGGCGGGCCCGAGCTTCTCGATTTGCAGGCCGGCGACCGTGGCGGCACACCAGTCGATCAACTCGGGCGTGGTCGACGTCGTGGGTGTGGGGTCGAACGTCAGCATCAGCTTGGGGACGCCCGTACTGGTGGCCAGCCACTCGTCGAACGCCGAGATGCGCTCGACGACATCGGCGGGTGTGCCGTCCACAGGCTGCGATCGCGCCCACTGCAGCAATGGCCTGCGGCTGGCCGGGGTCGGGTAGTAACAGCGATAGACCGCCAGTTCCGGGTCACTGAGTCCAGTTGTCACCGACCCGGGCAGTAGCTGCTCGATGAAGATGTTCTGGTCCAGCACCATGGCCTCACCGACGCCCTCGGTGCGGATCGCCTGGAATAGTTCACGCGCGCCCGCAGAATAGTCTTGCCACGTCATCGGCTTGATGACTGGTTCACTGAACGCCACACCGCGCACTCGCTCGGGATGCCTTGCCGCCCAATCGAACGCCAGGGCGCATCCCCAGTCGTGGCCCACCAGGATGACCTCATCGAGCTCGACTGCGTCAAACCAGGCATCCAGGTAGCGGGCATGGTCGTCAAATGTGTAATCGATGTCCGGCTTGCCGGATTCCCCCATCCCGATGAGGTCAGGTGCCAGACATCGCCAGGTTGGGCCGACGGCCGGCAGGACCTTCCGCCACACAAAGGAGGAGGCGGGGTTGCCGTGAACGAAGACGATCGGCACACCCGACCCGGTTTCCCGATAGAACACGGCCGAGCCGAGAACATCCACTACAGGCACAACGTGACCTCATCTCGGCGCGATCGTTCTCCGCTGCGGGTTCTCACCTTTCACGACAATTCAGACACACATCCGGTACATGGACAGCCATTCCGGCGTGATCGGTGGCACTGGGCGCAGTCCGATCACGCCGGAATTCACTCTACTTGGGCGCGAAGCGCTGACCGGCGTCCAAACGAAGGCACTGGCCGTTGAGCATCGGGTTCTCGGCGATCGCGACGGCGAGCTTGGCGTATTCCTCGGGCTTGCCCAGACGCTTGGGGAATGCGGCGTCCTTGGTGAGCACCGCGGCGAACTCGTCGGGGATGCCCTCGGTCAGGCCGGTCGCGAACAGGCTCGGGGCGATGGCCAGCACCCGGATGCCCAAGCTGCCGAGATCCCTCGCCATGGTCAGGCACATGCCGGCGATGGCGGCCTTCGACGCCGTGTAGGCAACCTGCCCGATCTGGCCCTCGAACGCCGCGATGGAGGCGGTGTTGATGATGACGCCGCGCTCCTCGGCCTCTTCGTCGACGGGCTCGTTCTTGCTCATGTGCCAGGCCGCGAGCCGGCTGATGTTGAACGTGCCGATCAGGTTGAGGTCGATCGTGGAGCGGAACGAATCCAGGCTGTGCGGACCGTCCTTCTTGATGGTGCGCTCGCCGATGCCGCCACCGGCAGTGGTCACGATGATGTGCAGGCCACCCAAGGCGGCCACGGCCTCCTCCAGCACCTTTTCGGTGCCGTCGAAGTCGGTGACGTCGACGGCGAAGAACGACCCGCCGATCGCGTCCGCCACTTCCTGCCCCTTGGACTGCGGCCGGTCCAGTACGGCCACGCTCGCGCCACGCTTGGCCAGTGCCTCAGCGGTGGCCCGGCCGAAGCCCGACGCGCCGCCGACGACGATAGCCTTCTTGCCTTCGATCTCCATCTAGCTTCCTTTCCAAAAATGACCGAAATCGTAAAGCAACTTATCCCATCAACCCTTCCCGTAAGCCTTTCGGGTTCTCCCTCTGCACCGCTTCGCACCGCGAGCGTGCGTGTCTGTCGCCCGACACGCCGCATTTCGCCCGTCATCAGCGCCCGCTCGCGGCTGCTGACCGTGCGTAAATCCCTCGACGCAATCACCGACACCGAATATGTTCGCCTGCCATGACACCTGCACAGCATTGGCGCGACCGGTTGCGCGAGTCCCTGCTGTCGGCGCGCAAGTCCCGCGACACCGCCGGCGTCGCCGCGATCCGGTCGGCGTTGAGCGCCATCGACAACGCCGAGACGCCGCAGGCCGATCAGACCGACACCCGCATCGGTGGACCGATCGCGGGTGCGGTGTCCGGAGTGGGCTCGACGGAAGTGGCCCGCAAAATCCTCAGCGATGCCGAGATTCGCGATCTCATTCGGGCCGAGGTCGATGAACGCCTCAGCGCGGCAGATCAATACACCGCGAACGGGCGGCTCGAGCAGGCGTCTGATCTTCGGTCGCAGGCCGCCGTCCTGACCCAGGTGCTCAACCGAACGCCGGAGGTTGTCTGAGCCGTTGCCTTTTGGTGTGCGATTGTGAGTGCTCGCCATTAGGCAGCCTCGCCTTGCGGTGAGGCGGTCCCCGTCTGGTCCACCGACCGGTGGTGCGGGGTCGACGTTTCATCGCCTGCTGCGTGGCCCGCTGGCGCGGGTTCGGTCTCCTGCGTGGCTCCACGTCCTGCCACCGGGCCACTCCCGGCGGGACTCTGTTCACCCGCGTGTGCGGGTACGCCGAGTCGGGCGAGGTTGATCGCGGCGTTGAGATCACGATCGATCCGCACACCGCATTCGTCGTCGCCGCATTCGAAGACCCGGTCGGACAGGGTGAGGTTTGGCTTTCGCCTCCCACATCCCGAACACGTCTTCGACGACGGATAGAACCGGTCGGCCTCCACCAAATGGCTGCCGTACCAACGAGATTTGTAGCTCAGCATGCGCCGGATCTCCGCCAGCGCGGCGTCGGCCAGTGCGCGATTCAGGCCCCGTTTGCGGGCGCCTCCCTTGGCGCGCATGCCCGTAGCGTTGAGAGTCTCCACCACCACAACATCGTGCTGCTGGGCCAGGGTGGTCGTCGCCTTGTGCAGCACGTCGCGGCGCACCGCCGCGGCATGGGCATGCGTGCGGCCGATACGGGCCTGGGTGGCCCGCCACCGCTTCGACGGCGTCTGTTTGGTGCGGCTACCCCGATCGTAGGGACCGTGCTGACGGGCCGCGCGGCGCTGCAAGGCCCGCAACCGAGCTTGCGCCGCCCTCAACGACTTCGGTGCCGCGATCCGCTCGACCTCCATCCCGTCCGGGGTCGCGACCACCAGCAGACTGTCGGCCTTCACCCCGACGTCAACACCGACCACCGGATGCACCGACTGCCGGGCGTCTGCCGGCCGCGACTTGGCTTCGACGATCACCTGCAGCGCGCAATACCAGCGCCCGGCACTGTCCCGGCGCACCGTGGCCGACAAGATCCGCGCCGACCCGGCCTCGATCCGGCGGGCCAACTTGCGGGTCGATTCATGCGTGCGGACCGCGCCCAGCCGCGGCAGGGTGACGTGGCGGCGGTCGGCCTCGATCCGGATGACCCCAGTCGTGAACCGCACCGACTTCGGGGTCCGGGCCGTTTTGAACCGGGGAAACCCGACTACCCGGCCGGCGCGCTGGCCACGCCGCGATGACGACCATGCGTCCAATCCGCGGGCCAACCCATCAAGGCCAGTGTTGTAGGCCTCCTTGGAGTTCTCGCCCCACCACGGCGCACACCAGGCCTTGCGCTGATTCCAGACCTTGCGCAGCGCCGGCAACGACCACCCCAACACCGGGGTCAACTGCTCCTCGTCGATGCCGTAACTGCGCTCAGCCGAGCGCTGATCCATCACCGCCTTCACCAACACCAACATGTGATTGTGCGCGAACCGCGCCGCACCAGCATGAGAGGCCAACGCCCGCAACTGCGTTGGCGTGGGATCCAACGCGAACCGGTACGCCTGCGCCGTCCACCCATGGGGAATCTCGAACCTAGCCATCGGCTGCAGTCTGCGTCTGCTTGGTTGCGGTGACCGCTCGCATCGCCCGGTTCCGCGCGCCCCGGCGGCCGTACAGGCGCGCGCACATCGAGGTCAGCACCTCGATCATGTCGCCAACCAGATCGTCTTCGGTCTCACCCTTGTCGGTCACCACGATGCGGCGGCCCTGCGCAGATAAAGCCGCTTCGAGATGCTCGACTCCGAAACGGGCCAGCCGGTCACGGTGCTCCACAACCACCACACTCGCAGAGGGGTCAGACAAAACCCGCCGGATCTTCGGCCGTTTCCCGTTCAGCCCGGACCCGACCTCGCACACCACCTCGCCCACCACAAGCCCGTTGGCGGTAACCCACTGGGTCAGGCGCGCGACCTGCCGGTCCAGGTCCGCACGCTGATCATGCGACGACACCCGCGCATAGACCACCACCCGCCCAGCAGCCGACATTTCGGCCACATCAACCCAGATCGTCCCCGAGTCCAAGCGGCGAGCGGGCACCGGCATCCGGTCCTCCCGGAACCACCGATACGCAGTCTGCGGATGCACACCCTGCGTCCGCGCCCACTCGGCCAACTTCACGCACTCAGTAGAACACACATTCGATCACGTTTACTCACACATCACCGAACAGTTCACACCCCGTGGCACGCTGATCACGTGTTGCTCGCCGAGGTTGCCGCCGCATCTGCCGATATCGCGGGGACGCCGGCACGGCTGGCCAAGATCGACCGCATCGCGGCCCTGCTGGCCCAAACCGCCACCGAGGGAGACGGCCGCTCGGTGGCGGTCACGGTGTCCTGGTTGTCGGGAGAACTCCCCCAACGCCAGATCGGTGTCGGCTGGGCGGCGCTGCGCTCACTGCCGGCACCTGCGCAGATCCCCACGTTGACCGTCACCGGCGTCGATACCGCGTTCACCGAGATCAAGAGAATCGCAGGCAAGGGCTCGCAGTCCCTGCGTGCCGATTCGGTCCGCGAGCTTTTCGCCACTGCCACCGATGCAGAGCAGACCTTCCTGCGGCGCCTCCTGGGCGGTGAGCTGCGCCAGGGCGCCCTGGCCGGGGTGATGGCCGACGCGGTGGCCCGCGCGTCGGGCATACCCGCGGCCGAGGTCCGGCGCGCCGCAATGCTCGCCGGTGATCTGGCCGCCGTGGCCGCCGCGGCCCTGACCGGCGGCCGCGACGCGCTTGCCGAGTTCGCCCTGCAGGTCGGTCGCCCGGTTGGCCCCATGCTCGCGCAGACCGCGACCGGGGTGGCCGATGCCCTCGAACGGCTCGGCGGCACAGCAATTTTGGAGGCCAAGCTCGATGGTGCCCGCGTTCAGATCCACCGCAAGGGATCCGAAGTCTCGGTGTTCACCCGCAGCCTCGACGATGTCACCCATCGCCTGCCCGAGGTGGTGGAGGCGACACTGGCCTTGACGGCCACCGATCTGATCGCCGACGCCGAGGCCATCGCGCTGCGCCCGGACAACCGTCCGCACCCCTTTCAGGTCACCGCCGCGAGATTCGGCCGCAAGACCCCGAACGATCTCGAACCGTTGTCGGTGTTCTTCTTCGATCTTCTGCACGTCGACGGCCGGGATCTGCTCGATCTGCCCACCGAAGAGAGGCTGTCCGCGCTCGACGCGCTGGTACCCCCCGACCGACGCGTCGATCGCCTCGTCACCGCCGACGCCGCGGTGGCGCAGGAGTTTCTGGATCGCACCCTGGCCGCCGGTCATGAAGGCGTGATGGCGAAAGCGCCGACGGCACCGTATGAGGCCGGCCGCCGTGGCGCCGGCTGGCTCAAGGTCAAGCCGGTACACACCCTGGATCTGGTGGTACTCGCCGTCGAGCGGGGGTCGGGGCGACGCACCGGCAAGCTGTCCAACATCCATCTGGGCGCGCGCGACCCGGAGACCGGCGGATACGTGATGCTGGGCAAGACTTTCAAGGGCATGACCGACGCGATGCTGATCTGGCAGACCGAGAGGTTTCGCGAATTGCAGGTCGACGACGACGGCTGGGCCGTCACGGTCCGGCCGGAGCAGGTCGTCGAGATCGCCTTCGACGGCGTCCAGCGGTCCACCCGTTATCCGGGCGGTGTCGCGCTACGGTTCGCCAGGGTCTTGCGCTACCGGGACGACAAGACCCCGCAAGAAGCAGACACGATCGACACTGTGCGCGCATTCCTCGCCTGACGCGACCCGGCCCATCTGGTTAGGGTGCGGAAACCGGGATTCGATGCCACGCGGTTTGGCTCGATGAAAAGATCACACACGACGCGTATGACACTGGGTGAGCGAGGAGAGACCGTGGCAACACCGGATGCCCCACCAACGGATCGCATCGAGGAGCACGACGGCGACGTCACCTTTGTCCGCACCGACAAGGACCTTCCGCCGGTCGCGATCGTCGACCGCTCGCCCATCACGGCCAAGCACAAGGCGATCTTCGCGATCGTCGCGGTGCTGGGCGCGATCTCGTGGGCGGTCATCGCCTTCTTCCGCGGCGAAACCGTCAACGCCGTCTGGTTCGTGATCGCCGCGATCTGCACGTACGTGATCGGCTTCCGGTTCTACGCCCGGTTGATCGAGATGAAGATCGTCCGGCCTCGTGACGACAATGCCACTCCGGCAGAGCTTTTCGACAACGGTACGGACTACATGCCGACCGACCGGCGGGTGCTGTTCGGTCACCACTTCGCCGCGATCGCCGGCGCGGGTCCGCTGGTCGGCCCGGTACTGGCCATGCAGATGGGCTATCTGCCCGGGACGATCTGGATCATCATCGGCGCCGTCGTCGCCGGCTGCGTCCAGGACTACCTGGTGCTGTCCATCTCGGTGCGCCGCCGCGGCCGCTCGCTCGGTCAGATGGCGCGCGACGAGCTGGGCCTGGTCGGCGGCGTCGCCGCCATCGTCGGCGTACTGGTCATCATGGTGATACTGCTGGCGGTGCTGGCGCTGGTCGTGGTCAACGCACTGGCGGAAAGCCCCTGGGGCGTGTTCTCGATCGCGATGACCATCCCGATCGCCATCTTCATGGGCTTGTATCTGCGCTTCTTCCGCCCCGGCCGGGTGTCCGAGGTGTCACTCATCGGCGTGGCACTGCTGCTGCTCGCAGTCATCTCCGGCGGTTGGGTGGCCGAAACATCATGGGGTGTCGACTGGTTCACGCTCTCGAAGGTCACGCTGTCGTGGTGCATCATCATCTACGGCCTGGCCGCCTCGGTGTTGCCGGTGTGGTTCCTGCTGGCGCCGCGCGATTACCTGTCGACGTTCATGAAAGTCGGCACGATCGCACTGCTGGCGGTCGGCATCCTGATCGCCAGGCCGGTGATGCAGGCACCCGCGATCTCGCAGTTCGCCGCCAGCGGCACCGGCCCGGTGTTCGCCGGATCGTTGTTCCCTTTCCTGTTCATCACCATCGCCTGCGGTGCGCTGTCGGGCTTTCATGCGCTGATCTCCTCGGGCACCACGCCCAAGCTGCTGGAGAAGGAAAGCCAGATGCGGCTGATCGGCTACGGCGGCATGCTCACCGAGTCGTTCGTCGCGATCATGGCGCTGATCACCGCGGCCATCCTCAACCAGCACCTGTACTTTGCGATCAACGCGCCGACGGCGGCCACCGGCACCACCGCGCAGACCGCGGCCGATTACGTCAACGGCCTGGGCCTGTCGGGTCAGCCGATCACTGCACAGGAGATCACTGCCGCGGCCGACGGCGTGGGTGAGCATTCGATCGTGTCGCGCACCGGCGGCGCGCCGACTCTGGCCTTCGGTATGTCCGAGGTGTTGCACCAGGTCTTCGGCGGGGAAAGCCTGAAGGCCTTCTGGTACCACTTCGCGATCATGTTCGAGGCGTTGTTCATTCTCACCACGGTCGACGCCGGCACCCGGGTCGCGCGGTTCATGCTGTCGGACGGACTTGGCAATCTCGGTGGCCCGCTGAAGAAGCTGCAGAATCCCAGCTGGCGGGTGGGCGCCTGGGCCTGCAGCGTCATCGTGGTCGCCGCGTGGGGTTCGATCCTGCTGATGGGCGTCACCGACCCGCTGGGCGGCATCAACACCTTGTTCCCGCTGTTCGGCATCGCCAATCAGCTGCTGGCGGCGATCGCGCTGACCGTGGTCACCGTGGTGGTGATCAAGCGCGGATTGGTGAAGTGGGCCTGGATTCCGGGGCTGCCGCTGCTGTGGGATCTGACGGTGACGATGACGGCATCCTGGCAGAAGATCTTCTCCGCCGATCCGAAAGTCGGTTACTGGAAACAGCATTCACAGTACGTCGCGGCGCAGGAGGCCGGGAAGTCGACATTCGGCGCGGCGAAGAACCCCGATCAGATCGACGCGGTCATCCGCAACACCTTCATCCAGGGCACCCTGTCGGTGGTCTTCGCGGTGCTGGTGCTGATCGTGTTCATCGCGGGGGTGGTGATGGCACTGCAAGCGCTGCGAGGGGCCGGCCGGCCGCTGGCGGTGGACGAGGAAGTGCCCTCACGCATCTTCGCACCGGCCGGCTTGATCCCGACGACGGCCGAGAAGGAGGTGCAGAAGCAGTGGGACGCCTTGCCCGGAGCACACGCCAAGCCGCACGCCACATCGGGTGGTACTGGTCAACATTGATGGGCGACAACCACTATCGCCGCTACGTCGCGCACCGCGAACGTACCCACCCGGGTGAGCCGGTGCTGTCCGAGCGCGACTACTGGAAGATGCGGCACCGCAACACGGAGGCCAATCCGGGCGCGCGCTGCTGCTGAGCGACGAATCTGCTGATGGACTGGTCTGAAGTCGTCGCGTCCGGCTAAACTGTCGTCCATACGGTAAGGCCGTCGTGAATGGAGCGCGTTCGTGAACAAAGACGACATGATCCTGATCAGCGTGGACGATCACATCGTCGAACCGCCTGACATGTTCAAGAATCACCTTCCCAAGAAGTACGCCGATGAGGCACCACGCCTGGTGCACAACCCCGACGGCAGCGACACGTGGCAGTTTCGCGACATCGTCATTCCCAACGTCGCACTGAACGCGGTCGCCGGCCGCCCGAAGGAGGAGTACGGCCTGGAACCTCAGGGCCTCGACGAGATCCGGAAGGGCTGCTACGACGTCGACGAACGCGTCAAGGATATGAACGCCGGCGGCATCCTCGGGTCGATCTGCTTCCCGTCCTTCCCCGGCTTCGCCGGCCGCCTGTTCGCCACCGAGGATCCCGAGTTCTCCCTGGCTCTGGTGCAGGCCTACAACGACTGGCACATCGATGAATGGTGCGGCGCCTATCCCGCCCGCTTCATCCCGATGGCGCTTCCGGTGATCTGGGATGCCGAGGCGTGCGCCCAAGAGGTCCGCCGGGTGTCGAAGAAGGGCGTGCACGCCCTGACATTCAGCGAGAACCCGGCGGCGATGGGTTATCCCAGTTTCCATGATGATTACTGGACTCCGCTGTGGAAGGCGTTGTGCGACACCAACACCGTGCTCAACGTGCACATCGGGTCCTCGGGCAAGCTGGCCATCACAGCCCCGGACGCACCGCTGGACGTGATGATCACCCTGCAGCCGATGAACATCGTGCAGGCCGCCGCGGATCTGTTGTGGTCCAAGCCCATCAAGGATTATCCGGATCTCAAGATCGGCCTGTCCGAGGGCGGCACCGGTTGGATTCCGTATTTCCTGGAGCGCGTCGACCGCACCTACGAGATGCACTCGACCTGGACGAAGCAGAACTTCGGCGGCAAGGTACCCAGCGAGGTATTCCGCGACCACTTCCTGACCTGCTTCATCTCCGACCCGGTCGGCGTGACACTGCGCAACAAGATCGGCATCGACAACATCTGCTGGGAAGCCGACTATCCCCACAGCGACTCGATGTGGCCGGGCGCTCCCGAGGAGCTGTGGGATGTGTTGACCGAGAACAACGTTCCCGACGACGAGATCAACAAGATGACCCACGAGAACGCCATGCGCTGGTATTCGTTCGATCCGTTCACCCACATCTCGCGCGAGCAGGCCACCGTCGGCGCACTCCGCAAATCCGCCGAGGGTCACGATGTTTCGATCCAGGCGCTGAGTCACCACGAGCAGGGCACCCGCGCTGACGCGCTGCACGCCGCGGCGCGGGGCAACTCGGGCAGCGAGTAAGCCACTTCCTCCCGCGAGCAGACACAAAACTGTCCCTTTCCGAGCGGAAAGGGACAGTTTTGTGTCTGCTCGGCGCGCCTAACGCAGCGAATACCTCACTGGCAGGTGCTTGAGACCACCGACGAATGTCGTGGCCATGTGCTGCGGTACGCCGATGAGCTCTGCGGAGCGCAACCGCGGTAGCAGCTCGGAGAAGAAGCTGTTGATCTCCATCCGGGCCAGTGCGGCACCGAGGCAGAAATGCACACCGTAGCCGAACGCGATGTGTTTGTTGGGGTCTCGCCCGACATCGAAGCGGAACGGATCTACGAAGACGTCCTCGTCTCGGTTACCCGAGACATAGGACAGCAGTACCGACTCGCCCTTCGCGATGCGTACACCACGAATCTCGTAGTCCTGTTGCGCGGTACGCATGAACTCCTTGACCGGTGTCGTCCACCGGACCATCTCCTCGACCGCCAGCGGCATCAGACTCATGTCGTTCTGCAGCCGGGCCAGTTGGTCGGGATTCTGCAGCAGCGCGTGCATGCCTCCAGAAATGCTGGCACTGCTGGTGTCGTGGCCGGCAGCGGCGATGATCGCGTAATAGGAAACGGTGTCGATATCGGACAGCGGCTCGCCGTCCAGCGTGGCGTTGGCGATCGTCGAAGCGAGGTCGTCGGTCGGATTCGCCCGACGTGAGGCGGTCAGTTCGGTGAAGTACTGGAACATTTCGAGCAGCGCCATGCCCTGCTCCTCCATGCTGGTGCCGCGCTTGAACTCGTCGTCGTCACTGCCGAACAGCTCCTGGGTGAGCTTGAGCATGAAGGCAAAGTCCGACTCGGGTACACCGAGCAGCGTCATGATCATGTACAGCGGATAGTTCACGGCGACCTGCTGCACGAAATCGCATTCCGGCCCCTCGTCGACCATTCTGTCGACGAACCGCTTGGCCAGTTCGTCGGCGCGGTCCTTCAACGCGCGCATGGCCTTTGGCCGGAACCAGTTGGCTCCGATGGCCCGCAGGTCGCGATGCAGTGGGTCGTCCGTGTGGATCAACGTCCGGATTCCGATCGCAGCCTGCTGCTCGTCGCCCTCGCGGGTGACCAATACCGGGCGTGGCGAGTTGGTGAAGATGTAGTTGGCACGCTCGATCTCCATGATGTCTGCGTGCTTGGTGATCCCCCAGAACGGGGCATAGTCGGGTACCTCGACCCAGGACACCGGGGCGTTGGCCCGCAGGTGGGCCAGGTCCGCGTGCAATGTCACCTCGTCGGTGTACGCCGACGGGTTGGCGAACATTCTGGCGACATCGTCGACGGTGCGGACGGTCATACGTTGCTCCTCACTGGCGGGCATTCTCGAAACTCCTGCAGCACCGCATTCACGGTGTCTGGGGACACCGCGGCGGGAAAACCTGGCAGCACGCGATCGATGACACCGTCGCAGCGGCGTCGCAACGCCGCGGCGAGGTCGGGGACCGGGGCGACGACGGCGAAGGCGTCGAGCACCTCGTCATCGATGAGCTCACCCATCGCGTCCCACTGACCGGCGAGTGACAGCCTGTGCAGTTCGGTGTGCAGATCGCCCCAGCCGTGCAGCTCCAAGACTTTGCGGTAGGCCGGCGTCGAGCCGTAGAAGGCGAGTTGTTTGCGGGTCGCGATCGACGCCGCGGCCATCTCCTGCTCGTCTGCGCCGGTCACCAGGAACACCGGGCAGGACAACTCGAAGTCGGCGCGATCCCGCGCACTGCGGTCCATTCCGCGCTGCAACGCGACCGTGGTCACCTCGTCCAGGTAGCGCCGGGTGGTGAATGCGTGGGCCAGCAGTCCGTCGGCCATCTCACCGCACACTTCGGTCATCAGCTCCCCCACCGCGGCCAGGAACACCTTGGGGAACGGCAGGTCCGACGGTTCCGGGGTGAACATGGGCGTCATGATCTTGTGGGTGTAGAACTCCCCCTCGAACCGCAGCTTTGCGCCATCGCGCCAGCATCCCCAAATCGCTTGCAGCGCATCGATGTACTCGCGCATGCGGCGAGCCGGGTGGCTCCACGGCATACTGAATCGCTTTTCGATGTGCGGCTGGATCTGCGTGCCCAGCCCCAGAACGAAGCGCCCGCCCGAGTACGTCTGCAGATCCCAGCCCAGCTGGGCCATCGTCATCGGATTGCGCGCGAAGGCCACCGCGATGCTCGTGCCTATCTGGATCCGCTCGGTGTGCTCGGCCGCAAGCGCGAGGGGCAGGAACGGATCGTGGTTGATCTCACCGGTCCAGCATCCGTCGTAACCGCTCGCCTCGAGCTCACGGGCGACATCGCGAACTTCGGCGAGCCGGCTGGGAATGCCGCGGTCGACTTTGACAGCGCGAGGAACGGGGTCACTCATTGGCGACAGATTCCTTTGCCAGCGTGTTTCACCATGCGCGAACCGAGCACCTGATCGACGCTACAGTAAGCAATTCAGTATGGTCAACGGCGGTAGGCTTGGGCACCAAGCTCGAGCGCTCGACAAAAGGACGGCGGCATGACGAACGACCCGGAGTGGAAGGAAACTCTCGAGGACCTTGCTCGTCGACGTGAGCACACCCACGGCATGGGCGGTCCCGAGCGGTTGGCCAAGCACCACAGCAAGGGCAAGCTCGACGCTCGTGCGCGGATCGCGCGACTGCTGGATCCGGGCACCTTTCAGGAATTCGGCACCCTGGTCGGTGGCGACATCGCCGCCGATGGGCTCGTGGCAGGCTCGGGCCGCATCGACGGAACGCCGGTGATGGTGGGCGCCGAGGATTTCACCACGCTGGCCGGCAGCATCGGCCCGGGCGGCAACGCCAAACGGTACCGGCTGGCCGAATTGGCCTTGCGCAACAAGATCCCACTCGTGATGTTGTTGGAGGGCGCGGGTTTCCGCCCCAGCGGAGAGCACTACGGACGCACACCGACAGACCTGATCGCCCAGGCAAGATGTTCGGGAAAGGTGCCCACCGTATCGGCGATCCTCGGCCCGTCCGCCGGTCACGGTGCCCTGGTGGCCCCGGTGTGCGACTTCAGCATCATGAGCCGGCAAGGCGCGATCTTCACCGCCGGTCCCCCGGTGGTGAAAGAGTCGACCGGAGAGGATATTTCGAAGGAGGATCTCGGCGGCCCGAACGTGGCACTGGCCAGCGGCGTCATTCACAACTACGCCGAGGACGACGAGACAGCCATCGACGACATCCGGCGCTATCTGTCCTACTTCCCTTCCAGTGCATGGTCGTATCCGCCGACCAGGCTTGCCGATGACACCGCCGATCCGCGCCCGACGCCAGAGATCCTCGACATCGTGTCCCGCGACAACCGCCAGATCTACGACATGCGCGCGGTGATCGACGAGATCTTCGACCGGCCCGACTGGTTCGAGGTGCAGCCGAAATTCGGGCGCGCGATCATCTGCGCTCTGGCCCACCTCGGCGGCTATCCGGTAGCGGTGGTGGCCAATCAGCCGCAGGTGATGGCGGGTTCCATCGATGCCGACGCCGCCGACAAGGCAGCGCATTTCATCACCGTGGCCGACTCGTTCCACCTACCGATCGTGTTCCTCGCCGACAATCCCGGCATGCTGCCGGGCAGCCGGTCCGAACGCAGTGGCGTATTGCGCAGCGGCGCGCGGATGTTCGCCGCTCAGACGGCCGCGACGACGCTCAAGCTTCACGTCACACTGCGCAAGGCCTTCGGATTCGGCTCGATGGTCATGTCTCTGCTGGGTTTTGACGACCAGGTCGCGACATTCGCCTATCCGGGCGCGACGATGGGCGCCATGGGCGCGGCCGCACTCAGCGCCGCCACCCACGCCGGCGAGGACTACACCGAGGTGCTCAAGAAGATGGAGCTGGAGGCGTCCTTCCGGTCGGCAGGTCACCTCGGCTTCGACGAGCTCATCTCCCCGGAGGAAACCCGCAACGCACTGCTGGTCACCCTGCAGCACGGCATCTTCAGCCGTCAGGCGGTCGCCGAACCCGTATCGCGCACCCTGATCATGCCCTGACCCGCGCCCCCGCGGGTGTGGGCGTCTAGCCGGCCCGGTACTCGGTCACGATCGGCTCGAGCTCGTCGGGGGTGGCCCCGTGCATGATCACCGCGTCGGCGCCGTAGTCGAATTCTTTGCGGATGCGGTCCACGCACTGGCTCGCCGATCCGGTGGCCGACGGTTCGAGCCATTCGTCGGGGATCAGGGTCGCGATGTGCTCGATCTGCTCGGCGCTGGCCTTGTGGTCGATGCCGCCCGGGATTGAGGTGACGACTGAGTCTGCCCGGAAGCGTTGCAGCACAGCCGGATCCCAGTTGTTGGTGCTCACCAGCAGGTCGCCGTAGCCCTGCAGGTACGTGGCGAGGCGGGCCACGGTCTTCTTCAGTCGCAGTTCCTCGGGCAGGTGATCGCCCACGGTGGCAAAGCATGACCACACCCGCACACTGTCGGGGTCACGGCCGGCCTGCTCGGCGGCATCCTTGACGGTCTTGACCGCGCGTTGCAGCGTCTCCGGGGTGAAGTAGGTGTGCAGGATGACGTCGTCGAACTCCCGCCCGCCCAGGGCGAGTGTCTGCGGACCGAAGGCCACAATCGCCAGCCGGATGTCCTCGTTGAAGTCGGGGTCGAGGAACAGCACCTGATACTTGCCGATCGGCCCGTCGTGGTTGAAGACCACCTCGCCGTGCCACAACCTGCGCATGACCTGTGCGAAATCTTCCATCTGCGCGGTCGTCACCGCAGGCACCCCGAAGGCGTTGTACATGGCTGCGATGCCACGGCCGATGCCCAAGGTGAATCGGCCCCGTGACAATCGGTGCATCGTCGTCGCCCACGATCCGGTGATCAGCGGGTGACGGGTGTTGTGGTTGGTGGCCGCCGTGGCGATCTGCATACGTTCGGTCACCGCGCAGGCGGCGCCGACGAGCGAGGAGGCTTCCTTGACGTTCCACCGCTCGGAGATGAATGCGGTACCGAACCCGAGTTCCTCACCGCGGCGCGCTTCGTCCATCAGCGTGGCCGGACCTTCACCGCCCGCACCGGCCAGCAGGTAGTAGCCGAGCTCGTCGAGTACGGGTTCGGTCATTTCGGCTCCTCGCGCAAGCGCTCGTCGGTCATTTCGGCTCCTCGCGCAAGCGCTCGTCGGTCATGACCAGACTCCTTGTTTGTAACCACAATTCCAGACTTCGGTGATCCGGCCGTCGACGACTCGGAAGATCTCCATACTGCTGATCGTCAGGGTGTTACCGTCGATGGACGTCATCGGTGATTCGTACACGATCGCGACGTGCTCGCCATCGTCTCCCGCGACAATCAGGTTCAGGTCGAACCGGATGGTCTCGAACATCGCCCAGTGGTCGATGACCCGGTTGACCGCCTCTTCGTGGGTCAGCACCTTCACCTCCCCCACATCGTGGCGGGTGACGGTGTCCCCCAGCAGCTCTTCGGCGAGCGCGAAATCCTTCTCGTTCCAGACCACCCAGTTGTACTGTTCCACCACTTCACGCGCGGTTCTCATGAGAACTCCCCCAATGCGTCGACGTCTTCGATGGCGGCGACGGCGCGGTCGATGAGCGTCAGACACAGCTGCCGGGACCGTTCAGGGGCGACGTCCCAGGTGAGCAGTGCGACCACCGGCATGTACAGCAGCAACGCAGTCGCGAGACGATAGTCCCGCCAAGCCTCGTCGAACGTGTACCCGTCGACCTGACTGGCGTACTCACGCACCAATTCCTCGTCCAGGCCACGGCGTACATCGGTGGGCAGACCCTGGCTGACCAGATACGCGATATCGGCCGCACCCGCACCGCGGACGGACAGCTGGAAGTCCACCAGCTTCAGCGCATCGTCGCGGAAGAACATGTTGTCGGCTCGAATATCTCCGTGCAGCAACATGTTCCGTTTTGACAGCGCGGCGAGCGCGGCAGGTGCTTGATCGGCGAACCGTTCAGCGAATGCGGCGACGTTCGGAGGTATCGGCCGACCGGTGTGGTCTCGGTACAGCTGCCACCCAGGGGCGAATGCGGGCAGGAAGAGGTCACGGGTCATCGTGCTGTCGATGCTCGGGAAGTGCCGCAGTACCGCATCATCGACACCGGCCGACCACGTGTGCAGACCGGCCAACTGTTCGATACAGAGCTGGGCACGCGGCAGCGACAGCCCGGCCAGATGGTCGGCGTTCTCCCAGTCCTGCAGATCTTCGAGCACGAGGACGAAGTCGGTGCCGGACATCCTTGCGACATAGCAGTGTGGTGTGGCGATGGGTGCATCTGGCGCGACGTGCCGGTAGAAGAACAACTCGCGTTGGTAGCCCCCGAGCATCTCCATCCCGCCCCGCGCCAGTGAGTCGGCGGGCAGCTTGACGATCAAAGTCTCTGGGACACCCTCGGATCCGCTCAGATGGATCCGGTACAACGCTGCGGAGAAGCCGGTGTCCAAGGCAATCCGCTCAGCCCGCACGGACGTCACCGGCACACCCAGCGCCTCCGTCAACCACGGCGGGGTGACCTCGTCGATACCCCTGGGCACCGGTTCCGAGACAGGCACTGCGACTGATGTCACCCTTGATCTCCCCACAGAAATTTGACGCCGAACAACTAAGTTAGTTGTCGGCCGTCTAATATGCAAGGGTGCCTTCCCCAGCCCAGGGACTCACCCAGCCGGAGCGCGTCGAGCAGTCCTCGCGCCGGTTACTGCAGGCTGCCGCCGAGTTGATCGTCGAAAAGGGCTGGGAGGCAACAACCGCCGCTGAGATCGGCCGGCGCGCCGGGTACAGCCGGGCCATGGTGCATGCCCGCTACGGCAGCAAGGACGCCATCCTCGACGCCTTCCAGGAGGTGTATGTGGCGCGCCTGAATCCCGAGGCCGAACCCGGCGCCACCGGGCTACAGCAGGTGCTGGCGCATTTCGACCGCGTGCAGGAGATTCACGCCGAGGATGCAGCGGTGACCAGAGCCATGTTCGTGTCGGCCTTCGAGGCCGCGAAGACCACGTCGCCGTTGCGCGACGGGGTGCGCGCCCAATTGGCCGGGGCGGCTGTCAAGATCGAAGCCGGGCTGCGGGTGGGTATCGCAGACGGTTCTCTGCGACCCGACATCGATGTCGATTTGGCGCTCCGGGACATCACCGGATCGATCTTCGGTATCGCGTTCCAGTGGGTGGTCCTGCCCGAGGATCACGATCTCGACCACGAGATCGATTGTGTGCGAGCGCGGATCACGTCAAGCTACGGCCGTTAGGAACCGCTCGGTCACATCCTGCACCGCTCCGGAAAACAAGTGCCCGACATGGCTGCCATCGTGCCAGTAGAGTTCCCCACCCCACTGCTCGTGCATCGCCAGTGCCGAACTGCGCATGGCCATCTGGTCATGCCAGGCACCGACGATGAGGCGCCGGTCAGCATGCGGACGGGTGCGCAGCGGGTCGATCACTGAGGTCATCGCCGCCACTGTGGCCGACTGCAGATCTCGCGCGGATTGCTGTCCCGCCGATCCCCAGCGCCCCAGGTGCATCCCGATCATCGCGTTGAGACCCAAGATTGGGGTATACAGCGCCACCGCGCCGACCCGGGTATCCAGATGCGAAACCAGCGCTGCCACCGCACTACCCAGCGAGAGTCCGGCGACCGCGATCCAGGATGCCTGCGGTTCCAGCCAGCCCATCAGTGCCCGGACCTCCGACACCGCGCGCATCATGCCGGCCACATTGGCCAGCGGATCGCGAGCGGGATACTCCGGCCAGGAACCGCGCCGCGGGCCGTGTCCGGGCTGCACGGGCAGCGCCACATTGAATCCGAGGTCCCGCAACTGCCGCACCCTGGCCACCAGCAGGTCCATCGAATCGCCCTGGCCCGCGCCGTGCACCCAGACCAGCCAGGGTCGCAGATCGTCGCCGCAGCGATACAGCCGCACCCGGGCCGTAGCCACACCACCGTGACCGTCCGCCAGAACCGAGGCCGGCAGCGCGGGCTCGTGGTCGAACACCAGCTCCTCGAAGGTCAGTGCACCGAACCGGCGCGGCCGGATGTGCTTGACCTGAAGGGTATCCGGGCAGGGGTGCGCCCCATCGATGCCGAGTGCGGCCAGTTCGTCGGCCACCGGCTGATAGTCGCGCAGCGGTCGTGGCAATTGTGGCGGCGGCCCGGTAAGGGTCATACCGGTGACCACCAGCTCATCGAGGGTGACCTCACCGAGCTGACGCAGACCGGTGACCGACAGCGGATTCCATTGACCCGCCAGGGCGCCGACCGAGCGAGGCACCACGCCGCCGAGTTCCCAGGCGACGCGGGCGGCTCTAATCAATGGTGAATCCCGGGTAGCCGTCAGCAGCGATCTCGTCACAGCGGCGACGGTACTCGGGGATACCCGCGGTGTAGCCCAGATACATCCGCTTCTTGCCGGGCACGTTGCCGCCGTTGTACCAGGAGTTGCAGCTCGGGTGCATCAGCACCGTGGGCGCCACCAAGGCCGTGGTGTGCTCGACCCATTCCGCCTGCGCCTGCGGCGTTGCCTCGATGCTCCGGTGCCCACCGGCGCTCAGATACGCGATGCAGTCCGCGATCCACTCGACGTGTTGCTCCAGAGCGGCCACGAAATTGGTGGCCGCCGAGGGACTTCCCGGCCCCTGGATGGTGAACAGGTTGGGGAAGCCGGCCACCGCCAGGCCCAGGTAGGACAACGCGCCCTCCTTGGCCCAGTACTCCCCCAGCACCAACCCATTCCGGCCGCGCACGTCGATGCGGCTCAACGCGCCGGTCATCGCGTCGAAGCCGGTGGCGTACACGATCACATCGAGATCGAAATCGCCTTGCTCGGTGGAGATCCCAGTCGGAGTGACCTCACGGATGGCACCTTTGCGTAGATCGACGAGGGTGACGTTGTCGCGGTTGTACGTCTCGTAGTAGCCCTGATCGATGATCGGCCGCTTGCACGCGAAGGGATGGCTGGGGGTCAACGAGGCCGCGGTTTCCGGGTCGGTGACGATCTGGGCGACGGCTTGGCCGTACAGCTCGGTGGCCATTTGGTTGGCGTCGATGTCGAAGAAGACGTCACCCCAATTCAGGGCGCCCATCACGCCGTGTTCCTCGACCGCGCGCCGCTTGTCCTCTGGCGTGGCCGATTTCACCGGAGGCCGCACCAGCATCTCGAGGAGCACCGAGAACGCACTGAGCCGAGCCGCCCCGACCGGATGTTCCCGCTGCGCAGCGCGGATGGCCGCGTAATCAGCCTTGAGCGCGTCGAGTTCCCCGGGTTCGAAGGACCGGACCTGCCACGGCAGGGTGAACGCCGGGGACCGCTGGAACACCGTGAGATGGTCGCACTGCCCGGCTACCTCCGGGATCAGCTGAACCCCGGTGGACCCGGTGCCGATCACCCCGACCCGCTTGCCGGTCAGATCGATGCCGTCGCGTGGCCAGCGACTGGTGAACAAGGAAGTGCCGGTAAAGCTCCCCATCCCCGCAATGTCGGGTTCGAGTGGGACTGAGAGGATTCCGGTGGCAGCCACCACGAACGATGTGCGCAGAGTCTGACCGTCGGCGGTGGTGACCGCCCACTGAGCGATGCCGTCGTCGAAAGTCATCGCCACGACCTCGGTACCGAATGCGATGTCACGGCGAAGGTCGAGCCGGTCGGCGACAAAGTTCAGATACGCCTCGATCTCCGGCTGAGCCGGCATCGTCTCCGTCCAGACCCACTCCTGCTGGATCTCGTCGCTGAAGCTGTAGGAGTATTCGATGCTCTCGATGTCACAGCGCGCACCCGGATAGCGGTTGACCAGCCAGGTGCCGCCGACATCATCGGCTTTCTCCAGAACCCGCACCCGCAGCCCCGCTTCGCGGAGCCGGTGCAGCGCATACAGGCCGGAGAACCCGGCACCGACGACTACCACATCAAAGGCGAAGTCTGAATCCGTGGCACTCACAGATCGATGACCTTCTCGTTGCGGTTCTTTCGGTCGACGTAGAACTGGGCAGCGCGGCCGATCGATTCCGCCGTCGGCGCCGGTTTCCACCCCAGGTCACGCGTGGCCTTGCCGTGGTCCGCCGGGGAGGTCAGCCACAACAGCCGGACGGCGGTGAGGTTCATCGGCTGATCGGTGCCCAAGAACCGATTGGACAGGCCGGCGAGCCAACCGACCGCGTAGACCAATGCCATCGGCACCCCGAACCTGGGCAGTCGGGCGCCTACTGCCTCGGCGGCTGCGGTGAACATCTCCCGTTGGGTCATATAGCTTTCCGAGACGATGTAGCGTTCGCCGATGCGCCCGTGCTCGGCAGCCAGGACGAGTGCTGCTGCAGCGTCATCGATGCCGACCACCTCGGCACCTACCCCGCGGATGTACACGGGTGTCTTGCCGAACGCCGCCAAGGCGATCAAAGCACCCTGCTTCGGCTGCCAATCCGGCGGTCCGTACGGGTTGGACACGCACATCGCCACGGCCGGCAGGCCACGCTCACGCGCGTACGACAGCACCAGACCTTCGGCCTGACGCCGGGATTCGATATACGGTCCCCCCTTCCCCGCCCAGTTGAACGGGGTGTCCTCGTCGACGGTTGCACCGTCGTCACTGATCGCGATGGTCCCGATGGTGGACAGGAACACGAAACGTTGCAGGTCGGCATTCACCGCCACGTCGAGCACATTGCGCAGGCCCTCCACATTGGTGGAGAACAGCGGCGTCGGATCTGAGAGGTGGGCGCGAGTGTCGACCACGCAGTAGAAGACGACATCTCGATCGGCCATGGCAGCGGCTACTGCGTCGGTGTCGAAGATATCGCCGTAACAGCGTTCGACGTCGACGCCGTCGATGCCTCTGGTGGAACTGCTCTTACGCAGCAGTACCCGCACATCGTCGCCGCGCTCGACAAGTTGGCGGGTGACGCAGGCCCCGATGTTTCCGCTTGCGCCCATGACGAGTACTTTCCGTCGGCCATCCATCGCTGCTCCATCCCGTCTGACGATCGGCCATGGATGTTACTGTAATCGTTACAGTAGTGTGACGATATGGGGAGATCGTTTGAAATACACCCTGGAATACCCGAGCGAACTGCCCACCGCACCTGACGATTTCCTGCAGCCCGGGGCCATCCGCGCGGTCGCTACCCAGGCCGAAGCCGCGGGCTTCTCGGCCGTCGCCCTCAGCGAACATCCGGCCCCTTCGGTCAAATGGCGGATCAACGGCGGCCACAACACCCTGGACCCGATCGCCGCGCTGAGTTTCATGGCGGCCGCCACCACACGCATCCGGCTGATGACCAATCTGTACGTACTGCCATTCCGCAATCCGTACCTGTCGGCCAAGGCGCTGGGCAGCCTGGACCTGATCTCCGCCGGCCGGTTGATCGCCGGCGTCGGTGCGGGCTATCTGCGATCAGAGTTCGCGGCGCTGGGCGTCGACATCGACCGACGCGCCGAGTTGCTCGACGAAGCATTGGCGGCGCTGCGTTCCATCTGGACGAAACCCGAACACCCTTTTGCCGGCGTGGGTTTCGGCGCAGTGGGCCCGGTCTCGCTGCAGCACACGGCGCAGCAGCCCCATCCCCCGATCTGGATCGGCGGAAACGGCGCCGCCGCGATCCGGCGCGTGGTCGAGCACGGCAACGGGTGGATGCCGATCATCGCCGGGGCAGGCATGGCCACGACGATGCGCACAACCGCCATCGAAGACGCCGAGCAATTCGCCACTGCCGTGCAGCGACTGCGCGACCGCCTCGCCGACGCCGGCCGTGACCCGCACTCCGTCGACATCCAGGTCGTGTGTCCGCATACGGATCTGGACGACGAGGCGTCACTTCGCGCGGCACGAGAGGCAATGGCTGAACTCGCCGGCCACGGCGCCACCTGGGCGGTCGTGCATGTGGACGGCAGCAGCCCCACTGCCGCGCTCGACTACATCAAGGCGTTCGGCGAAATGGTGATCGGCTAAGCCGTCGTGAACTTCAACAGAGTCCGGGTCAGGTGCAGGCTGGTGATCCGCCATGTGCCGTCACGCTTTTCGTAGGTCTCGTGATAGTGGCCGGCCCCGTGCAACTCGCCGCCATCGGGGAAGAACAACATGTCCTCCATGGCCCAGATGCCAGTCGCGGTGGTGTCAGAGGTCAGCATGATCTCCGGGGTGTGGCAGTGGTGGACGGTCGCCGCGTTCTCCACCCCACCCCAGACCACCGGGAAGAACTCGTCAAAGCTCTTCAACGGTGGGGCCGTCTGAGGATCTGCACCGCCGGTCGACACAGCCATGTCGAGCGTCACCACGACGTCGTCGACGAACAATCCCCGCCAGGCATCGATGTCCTTGGTGTCCAGGAACCGGCAATAGCGGGCTTTGAGCTGCTTGATCGCCTCGATGTCGTCGGACAACGGGTCACCTCCTGGTTGGTTGCGGAAAAGTACACCCGCCGAAACGGTATTCCAGCAGGAAAAGTGCGAGAGCGCACCTGCCGGAATGCGGTTTCGGCGGATGCGACGATACCGCATCTTCCCTATCCAGAAATGACTACTGTAATGTCTTCCGTAGGTATTGCGAGAGCAGTGGAGACAGGGAGGCAGGCGGCCATGAAAGTGCCGTTCACCTGGAAGGTCACCGGCTGGTTCATGATCGGCTGGTCGGCCGAGTACGAGGTCGGCGACGTGCGTGCGCTGAAGTACTTCGGCGAGGACCTCGCGGCGTACCGCGACGAGTCCGGCGAGTTGCATGTACTGGAAGCCCATTGCAAGCATCTCGGCGCCCACATCGGTCACGGCGGCAAGGTCGTCGGCGATTGCGTGGAGTGCCCATTCCACGGCTGGCGCTGGGGGCCGGAGGGCAACAACACCTACATTCCGTATCAGCCCGACAAGCCCAACCGTGGTCTCCGGCTTAGGTCCTACCCGGTCAAGGAACAGTACGGCTGCATCTTCATGTGGTACCAGCCCGCCGGTTTGGAGCCGCAGTGGGAGCTGCCCGACATCTTCCACAAGTTCCCTCAGTTCAACACCGATCCGGACGCGTACTACCGGCCCTACCCGGAGTTCTCCAGCCGGGCCGACGCCATCCCGGTGCACCCGCAGATCGTGGCCGAAAATGGGCCGGACAGTTCACATTTCCGCTACGTACACGGTGCCAGCGTGACTCCGGTGTGTCTGCACTGGGAACATGTCGACGAGGAATGGCGCTTTCTCACCGGCTGGCCCGACGCCCGCAGCGACGACCCGAACAAGATGGCACTGCGAATCCACAGCCACTTCTCCGGACTCGGCTTCGCGATGAGCGCCTTTGAGGGCTCGTCCAACCACCGGTTGATCTTCGCCTGCACTCCGGTCGACGACGAGGTGTCGGACATGTTCTATTCAATCTGGTGGCCCAAAGAATCAGGCACGGCTTCCGGGTCGGACATCCCACCGGATCACGTCCGCGCAAAGGTCGAGAAGCAGTTCCTCAAGACCGTGTGGGAAGACTGCGACATCTGGCGCTATCAGAAGTACGTCGAGCATCCCCCGCTGGCCAAGATCGACGCCAAACCCTATATGGCGATGCGCAAGTGGGCCACCCAGTTTTATGAGGTGCCCCCGGTCGAGAGTGCTGTCGCCGGCGTATGAGACCCGATCTGAGCGAGCTGGTCGCACCCGAGCACACCGCGATCATCACCCAGGAATGCCAGGGCGCGGTGGTCGGTCCTGACGCCGGGTTGGCCGCATTGGCCGATGAGGCCCGCCGGGAGGCGCTGCCCAACATCGCCCGCCTGTTACCCGTCGCGCGGGCGGTCTCCACACAGGTGGTGCACTGCCTGGTGCAGCGGCGCCCGGATGGATTGGGCTCCAACCACAACGCCAAGATCTTCGCCATCGGCCGCAGCGACGTGGGGATACTGCCAGGCAGCCCGGGCGCCGCACTACTGCCCGAATTCGGCCCGGAGCCAGATGATCTCGTGCTCTCCCGCTGGCACGGCCTGGGGCCGATGGGTGGCACCGACCTCGATGCCGTCCTGCGCAATCTCGGCGTGCGCACGATCGTGGCCGTCGGCGTCTCGGTGAACATCGCGATCACCAACCTGGTGATGGACGCGGTCAACGCCGGGTACCGGGTGGTACTGCCACGCGATGCGGTAGCCGGAATTCCGACGGCCTATGCCGACGCGGTGATCGACAATACGCTGTCCCTTCTTGCCACCGTCACCACCACCGAAGACCTGCTGCGTGTCTGGCAGCGCTGACCAAACCCGCCGCTAGGAGAGCCCCGTGCAGTTCACCGTTCCGGCCGTCGCCGAGGCCGTCGCCACCGCCATACCGGACCGCTCCCTGATAGTCCAGGGCGACCGGCGCTTCAGCTACCGCCAGGTCGTCGACCGGTCGAATCGCCTGGCGGCATACCTGCATTCGCGCGGTCTGGGAGCACAGACCGAACGTGGTGACCTGGCCGGCCATGAGGTAGGTCAGGACCTACTGGGCATCTATGCCTACAACGGACCGGAGTTCGTCGAATCGCTGCTCGGTGCCTTCCGGTCCAGAGTCGCTCCATTCAACGTCAACTACCGTTACGTCAAGAACGAATTGCAATACCTGCTGGCCGATTCCGGGGCGTCGGCGTTGGTGTATCACGCGGCATTCGCACCCCGGGTGGCCGAGGTGCTGCCCGAACTGCCTGCTCTGCGGGTCCTGATCCAGATCGCCGACGGATCCGGCAACGAATTGCTCCACGGAGCAGTCGATTACGACACGATCGTGGCCGACACCCCGACGCCCGTGTACGCACCCGTGGAGCCCAGCCCGGACGACCTCTACGTCCTGTACACCGGCGGCACGACCGGCATGCCCAAGGGCGTGCTGTGGCGCCAGCACGACATCTTCATGACCGCGTTCGGCGGACGCAACATGATGACCGGGGACAAGTCACAGTCCGTCGAGGAAATCGTCGGCCGTGCGGCCGAGAATCCCGGCACCAAGCTGATGATCCTCCCACCGCTGATCCACGGTGCCGCGCAATGGGCCGCGATGACCGCGATCACCACCGGCCAGACCCTCGTATTCCCCAGTGTGGTCGATCGTTTCGATGCCGACGACGTGGTGCGCACCATCGAACGCGAACAGGTACTGGTGGCCACCGTCGTCGGTGACGCAATGGCCCGCCCGCTGCTGGATGCGATCAAGGGTGGCACCGCAGACGTGTCGTCTCTGTCGGTCGTGGCGAACGGCGGAGCGCAGCTGACCCCTTACGTCAAACAGCAACTCATCGACGCCAAGGCCAATCTCATCGTCGTCGACGGAGTGGGGTCATCGGAGACCGGCGCCCAGATGAGCCACATGTCTGCTCCCGGTGCGGTGTCGACCGGAACGTTCAACGCCGGACCCGACACCTGTGTGGTGACCGAGGATTTCACCGCGGTCCTGACCGCCGGCCACGAGGGGCTGGGCTGGCTGGCGCAGCGAGGGTTCGTGCCACTGGGATACAAGGGCGATGCCGCCAAGACTGCGGCGACATTCCCGGTGATCGACGGCGTGCGCTACGCGACGCCCGGCGATCGGGCCCGCCATCTGGGCAGCGGTGCAATCGAACTCCTAGGCCGCGATTCGGTGACCATCAACTCCGGCGGCGAGAAGATCTTCGCCGAGGAGGTCGAGTCCGCGATCGCCTCGCACCCGGCGGTGCAGGACGTCGTCGTCGCCGGCCGCCCCAGCGAGCGCTGGGGACAGGAGGTAGTGGCTGTCGTGGCACTGGCCCAGGGTGCTGTGGCCGGGGCCGACGAGCTCATCGCGCACGCCGAAACCTCGATCGCCCGCTACAAGCTGCCCAAGGCCGTGGTGTTCCGCCCGGTCATCGAGCGCAGCCCGGCCGGTAAAGCCGACTACCGGTGGGCCCGCGAGCAGGCGCTCAGCGAAACTTCTTGAGCCGGGCGGCGGTCCGGCTGCGGGCCCGTCGCAGGCTGAGGTCCGCGCTGACCCGCATGGCCGCGCTGAACGGCCTCGCCGCCTGCCCCGTGACACTGAATGGCAGGTCACTGCCGACCACGGTGCGGTAGTGGCTGAATGCATCGAAGCCGGCCTTGCCGTGGTAGGCGCCGGTGCCGCTGCGGCCGACGCCACCGAACGGGGCGTCGGACGGGATCATGTGCGCGGCAAAGTCATTGCGGGCCACCCCACCGCTGCGGGTGTGGCTGACGAAGTGCCGGAAATCGGCGTTGTCGGGACCGAACCAATACGCCACCAACGGTGACGGGTTGGCGTTGATGTGGTCGACCGCCTCGGTGAGGCCGGCGTAGCCGCGGACCATCAGCACGGGACCGAACACTTCCTCGCTCGCGATCTGCATCCGGTCATCGACGTCACGCACAATGGTCGGCGCGATCTTGCGCGAGCCCGGATCGGGCAGCACTTCCCCCGCCGGGACCACGGAATCGATTCGGGCCCCGTGCGCACGCGCGTCCGCGATCAGGCCGACGACGCGGTCGAAATTGGCCTGGTTCACCGAGGAGCAGTAGTCGGGATTGCCCACGACGGTGGGAAACAGTTTGGTCAAGGTCTTGCGCGCCACTGCGACGAACCGGTCGACCTCAGCTTCCGGTACGAAGACATAGTCAGGGCATACACACACCTGACCGCCATTGACCATGCGCGCCTGGGCGATTCGATTGGCCGCCCGTTCGATGTCGGCGCCGGGCGCCACGATCACCGGGTTCTTGCCCCCCAGCTCCAGCGTGACGGGAACGAGGTTGTCCGACGCGGCCCGGGCGACAAGCTTTCCCACCGAAGGCGAGCCGGTGAAAAACAGGTGGTCGAACGGCAGGCCCGCGAACTCAGCGGCGACATCCGGCCCACCGGTCACGACTCTCAACTCGGTCGGATCGAAGTACCTCGGGACTGTCGCCGCCATCAGTTCGGCGGTACGTGGCGTGACCTCAGACATCTTCATCATCACCCGGTTGCCTGCGGCGAATGCGGCCGCCGCGGGCAGCACCGTCAGTTGGATCGGGAAGTTCCACGGACCGATCACGCCGATCACGCCGAGCGGGCTCGGCAGCACTTCGGCGCGCAGACCCGCGAACCGGGCTGCCCGCATCAGCTTGGTCGCGCGCATCCATTGCGGCACATGCGCTCTGGTGTGCTCGATGACCGAAAGCATGCCGAGGATCTCGGCGAAGAACGCCGCCGACCGGGAACGTGACCCATAGTCGGCAGCGGTAGCGGCGACGAAATCTTCCGAGTTGTCGAGGACCATCGCGAGCAGCCGGTCAATACGGTTGCGGCGCAGCGCGATATCGGGCGACCCATCGGCGATGAAAGAGCAGCGCTGGGCAGCCAGCACCTCGTCGAGACCGTCGCGCTGCGGTTGTACCCCAGCGCGCTCCTCCAGCGCACTCATCGATTCCGTCCCCTCGCCAGGCACGCGTCGCCCACATCCCGAAGGTCCCTCCGGTAAGGCTCACGGTAGCACCCGTCAAGCAGGTAGGAGCCGATTGTCCGGCTAGCCCGAATTGTTTACAGTCATCCTTACTGTCGTTCATTCGGTGAGAGGTTGGGCATGTCGGAAACCGCGCGCAGGATCGTCGTCGTCGGAGCCGGATCCGGAATCGGAGCGGCCACCGCGGCGCACTTCTTCGAGCGGGGCGACCACGTACTCGCGGTCGACCTGCGCACCAACGACACCCCGGCATCGGAGCATGCGACCTGCGACCTTCGGGATGCCGGCGACATCGCGCGACTTCTGGGTGAGATCGGGGACGGCTGGGACATGCTCGCGCACGTCGCCGGGGTTCCGGGCACCGCGCCGGCCGCCGACGTGCTCAAGGTCAACTATCTCGGCATGCGACTGATGGCCGAGGGCATGCTGCCGCTCCTGCGTCACGGCGGGTCGATCGTCACGGTGGCCTCGACCGCGGCTCTGGGCTGGCAGCAGCGCGTCGACGTGCTGGACGGGCTTCTCGAACTGACCGATGGGGATGCGGTGGCGCAGTGGCAAGCCGGCCAGGATCCGAATTTCCCGGTGTACACCACTTCCAAGCAGGCCGCCATCCTGTTCGTCAAGCGGGTGGCAGGCCCGGCCTGGACCAAGTACGGCGTGCGGGTCAACACCGTCAGCCCGGGCCCGGTCGAGACGCCGATCCTGACCGACTTCGAACAGACCATGGGCAAAGACGTGCTCGACCTGGTGCGTGCCACAGTCGGCCGGCACGCCACCGTCGACGACGTGGTCCCGCTGATCGGCTTCCTGGCCTCCCCTGAGGCGCGTTGGATCAACGGTCAGGACATCCAGGTCGACGCCGGTTTCATCGCGTCGATGAGCAACGGGGCCCCGATCCCGCTCTGACTGTTCCGACCCGCGTCGATTCCGTTACTGTAATATTTACAGTAATATGCATCAGTGTGATCGGTCCGTTCCGAGCGGTTGAGGTGAGCTGTGGATAGTCAAGTGCAGGTTGTCGCTTCTGACGAAACTGCCGGCGAGTCCGTCGTCGATACGGCCACCCTGCTGCGCGATCCGTACCCGATCTTCGCGCGGCACCGCGCCAGGCACGGCGTGTTCCGCGGCTCGGTGATGGACTGGTCCAAGACGCCGGAATCCCTTCTGCCGGAACATCAATTCGCCGCAGTATCGTTCGACGCGGTCAATACTGTGTTCCGGGACGGCAAGTCCTTCAACTCGAAGATCTACGACAACACCATCGGGCTGTTCATCGGTCCCACCATCCTGGCCATGGAGGGCAAGACCCACCGCGACCATCGAAACCTGGTCTCGGCCGCGTTCAAGTCGCGATCCCTACAGCGCTGGGAACCCGAGATCGTGCGCCCGATCTGCGAGGCACTGGTTGACGAATTCATCGACACCGGGAGCGCCGATCTGGTGCGCGACTTCACCTTCGAATTCCCCACCCGGGTGATCTCGACACTGCTCGGACTACCCGAAGAAGACCTGCCCTGGTTCCGTCAGCGCGCCGTCGAACTGATCAGCTACACGGTGAAATACAAGCGTGCTTTCGAGGCCTCCGCGGCGCTCAAGGACTACTTCCTCGGGCAGATCGAACTTCGCCGGTCCAGGCCCACCGACGACATCATCGGCGATCTGGTCACCGCGGAGATCGACGGCGAGAAGCTGACCGACGAGGCCATCTTCTCCTTCCTTCGCTTGCTCCTGCCCGCCGGCCTGGAGACCACCTACCGCTCCTCGGGCAATCTGATCTATCTGCTCCTCACCCATCCTGAGCAATTCGCTGCGGTACAGGCCGACCATGGGCTGATCGACGCGGCCATCGAGGAGGGGTTGCGCTACGAAACTCCCCTCACCACCGTGCAACGCTCGGCCAGCCAGGACACCGAACTCGACGGTGTGGCGCTGCCCGCCGGCGCGGTCATCGACGTCTGCATCGGGTCGGCGAACCGTGACGAGAATCGCTGGGAACGGCCC
The DNA here is from genome assembly GCF_055419385.1 of Mycobacterium sp. IDUB_24. Lineage (NCBI taxonomy): Bacteria > Bacillati > Actinomycetota > Actinomycetes > Mycobacteriales > Mycobacteriaceae > Mycobacterium > Mycobacterium sp. IDUB_24. The sequence goes on along the minus strand of NZ_JBVAXO010000006.1, from coordinate 303,190 downwards.
GAGGAGTTCGACATTTTCCGGAAGCGGTTGCCGCACATCACCTTTGCTGCAGGCGAACACACCTGCATGGGGTTGCACCTGGCCCGTATGGAGACCCGGGTGGCCATGGAAAGCCTACTTTCCCGGGTGCGCAACCTCGAGCTGGTCACCGACGACGACCCGCACATCTTCGGCCAGCCGTTCCGCTCCCCCACAGACATACCCGTCACGTTCGAGCCGGTCCGCTAGAAGGGCGCCGTCATGGTCAGACCCGCGAGCACCCGTGGTCGCCGACGCCGCGAGCGCGGGTCGATCAGTATCGACGAGATCCTGCGCGGCGCTTTCGAAATCGCCGACGAGGTATCGATCGACAACCTCAGTATGCCGCAGCTGGCCCGCCACCTCGATGTCGGAGTGACCAGCATCTACTGGTACTTCCGCCGCAAGGATGAGCTGCTCGATGCCATGACCGAGCGCATCCTGCTCGATTACGATTTCAGCGTGCTGGCCATCGAGCCCGCCACCTGGCGCGAGTCGCTGCGCGCCCACGCCCACCGGATGCGCGAGATGTTCACGAGCAATCCAATTGTGTGCGACCTCATCCTGATCCGCGGCACTCGGGGCATTCCGGCGGCGCGCACCGCACTGGAGAAGATCGAACAGCCGGTGGCAGCACTGGTGGCGGCAGGGCTCACCGCCAAACAGGCCTTCGATACCTACACGGCTGTCTCGGTGCTGGTGCGGAGTTCGGCCGTGTTGCAACGATTACAGAGCCGCACACCCGAGGTCCAATTCCCCCGTGAGTATTGGGAACAGGTGATCGACTCCGAAGCGATGCCGTTGATCGCCTCGATTCCCGGCCGTGGGTACCGGATCGGCATGGCCGACCACGTCAACTTCGACCACATCCTCGACAGCATCCTCGACCGGGCCGACGCATGCTTGTCGAGCCGTTAGTCCGCCTGCCTCACGCTGACAGTTCGGCCTGATTCTCCGCCGCCCACCGGGCAAGGTGTGCCAGCGGCCCTCGTGCAAATGAGGCACCCAAATCTGTCAGTTCGTAGACGGCGGCCTCAGGCCGCGAATCGTCGGCTGACCTCGCAATCAGGCCGCGCGACGTCAAACGGCGGAGGGATTCGGTCAGGACTTTGTCACTGACGCCCGCGATTCGGTGTAGCAGGAAACTGCGGCGGGTTGGGCCGAGGCGAAGCGCCGAGAGCACCACCGGGTCCCAAGCATGGCTGATGAGCGCGACGGCGGCGCGTACGTGACAGTCGGAAACGAACGCCTGGCAATTCCCCTCGATCACCGGACCAGTGTTCCACCACGTAGCCCACCGATCGGTAGGAATGCGCCGCCTAGCGTCGCCGTGACATCACTCGACGAAGGAGACAGCCATGCACATCGGACTTTTGGGGACTGGGAACCTGGCGGTCACGCTCGGAACGGCATGGGCAGCAGCCGGACACGCCATCGTGGTCGGGGGACGCAGCCCAGACCGTGCGAGGGCCGCGGCGACTCAGATCGGCCCCGCGGCAACGGCGATCGATCCGTCCGACCTGGCCGGGCAGGCCGACGTCATCGTGATCGCGATCGCCTGGGACGGATTGGAGAACGGGTTGGCTCTCGTCGGCGGCCCGAACGCGGCGTTGTCGGGGAAGACCGTTGTCGACTGCACCAATCCGGTGGACTACCCGAGCGGACGACTGCTCCCGAAATCCGGGTCGGCCGCCGAACTCGTCGCCCGCCTCGCGGTCGGCGCCCACGTGGTCAAGGCACTGCACCTGTTCGCCGGTGCTTCATGGCCGTTCACCGGCCCGCAGGACAGCTCGCCCGTGGTCGCGATCTGTGGTGATGACGCCGGCGCCTTGCGGGTGGTCGGGGCGTTGATCGCTGACCTGAATGCGCGCACGGCAGTCCTGGGCGGACTCGACGCTGCCCGGCAGGCCGAAGAAACCGCCGCGTTCGTGATGCGCGTAGTGGCGGCCGGAGCGAATCCGCGCTTCGCCGTTCCGGATGTGCAGCCTGCCCTACTGGCGCGGTAGCCGCCAGCCGATCGTCTTCGTTTCGGTGTACTGCGCGAAACCCTCGATGCCGCACTGCCTTCCGACTCCGCTGTTCTTGTACCCGCCGAACGGGGCGTCGGCGCCGTAGTACATGCCGCCGTTGACACCAATGGCGCCGGTCCTGATCCGCCGGGCGATCGCCATCGCCCGGTCGGGCGACGCCGACATCACCGCACCGGCCAAGCCGAACGCACTGTCGTTGGCGATCCGCACCGCTTCGTCGTCATCGTCGAACGGCAGCATCACCAGCACCGGCCCGAACACTTCGTCCTGGGCGATGGCCGCCCCAGGATCGGCCCCGACGATGACGGTGGGTGCGACGAAGTGGCCGTCGCGCAGGTGATCGGCCAACCCCGCGACCTCCCCGCCGCCCACCACGATCTCGGCGCCGTCGCGGCGGGCACCGTCGATGGCCTCTAGCACGCGCTGCTTGGCAACCGCGCTGATCAGCGGGCCGACCAGCGTGGTCGTCAGCGCGGGGTCGCCGACCGGCACCGCGCCGAATGCCATGGTCACATTGGCCACGGCCTCGTCGAACAGGCTGCGGTGCACCAGCATCCGGGTGTTGGCCGCACACGCCTGCCCGGCGTGCACGCACGCCCCGATGGCGCCGGGGATGATGTGGCCCGGCTTGGCGTCGTCGAGCACGATCATCGCGGACTTGCCCCCGAGTTCCAGGAAGGTGCGCTTCATCGTGTCGGCCCCGGCTCGCATCAGATGCCTGCCGACGGCCGTGGACCCGGTGAACGACACCATGTCGACGCGTGGATCGGTGCCCAACTGCGCGGCCACCTCGTTGGACGGAGTCGGCACCACGTTGACGACGCCGGGTGGCATGTCGGTACGCTCGGCGATCAGCCTGCCCAGCCGGGTGGCGTTCCATGGTGTGTTCGGATCAGGTTTGAGCACCACGGTATTTCCTGCGGCGAGCGCCGGTCCGAGTTTGTTGAGGATCACCTCGATCGGGAAGTTCGACGGGGTGATCGCGGCGACCACCCCGACCGCCTCTTTGACTACGGTGCGGGCATTGCGCTCACCGAACAGCCCGCCGCCGTCGAGCGTGCGTTCCCACTCGAACTCGTCGATCAGCCGGGCCGGGTATCGCAGCGCATCGGCCAGCGGCCAGTCGAGCTGCGCATTCTCCGTCGTCGTCGCCGGACAGCCCACCTCGGCGATCAATTCTTCACGCAGATCATCTTTTTCAGACTCGATGGCGTCCTGCAGTTGGGCCAGCACGCGCCGGCGCAGGCCTCGGTTGGTGCTCCAGTCGGACTCGTCGAATGCGCGCCGGGCCGCACCGATCGCGGCATCCATATCCTGCGCACCGGCAGCGGCGGTCACGCCCAGCACCAGACCTGTTGCCGGGCTGACGTTGTCGAATTCGGCACCGGCCACCGCGGCCACCAGTTCACCGTCGACCAGCATGCGCTTCTCGGCCCGGGCCGCAGCGCGCCGCCCGACCTCCACACTGGTGACGACCTCGTCCACGACTTCGCTCACGCTCGCAACTGTAACACTTACAGTAATCCCATCCGCCGCCGAAACGGCATTCCAGCAGCGAAAGTTCGGGTGTGCACCTGCCGGAATGCCGTTTCGCGGCCCGTCGGAGTCAGCAGCGTTCCACTTGCACCGGCACACCCGTCAGCCAGGACATGCCGGCCAGCGCCTCGACATCGGCCGGGTCACTCGACATCAATTGATTGACGTTGGAGCCGCCGGCCTGGTTGGCGATCTGCCAGCCGCCGCTGCCCTTGTGGCCCCATCCGTGCGGTATTGCCACCGTGCCGCGCACGATGTCGTCGGTCAGCGCCACCGCGATGTCGATCTGGCCGTATGGCGAACGCACCCGCACCTCGTCACCGTCGGCCAGGTGCCGCGCCGCAGCGTCTTCGGCATGCATGAGTGCTCGATGGATCTTGTGGCCGCGCATGAGCAACGGCGAATTGTGCAGCCAGGAGTTCTCCGAGCGTGGTTCGCGCATTCCGATCATGCGCAGCGGATACCCGTCGGGTGCGACTCGTCCCGACATCGCGGCGATTTCGGAAGCGATGTCGTCGTGCGCGAGCCGTATCCGCCCCTTCGGGTACACCACTACTTCGTTCAGCACGCCGGTACGGAGGTTCGGTGCCACCACCACACCGTGCGGATGCTCTTCGGCCAGGCGGCGGAAGGTCAACCCGCCACGGCGCAGCCCGAAGCGGTCACCACCCTCGGCCATCCGGATCATCATGTCGATCATCGGGCGCGGGTTGAGCCGCTTCCCACGTCGCGTCGCCCGCTTGGCCGCCAGCCGAAGCGCAACGAAAACCGGTGTGCGGACACCCATCCTGCCGATCAGGTCGACGACGATGTCCCACTCGGTGCGCGCCTGACCACGTGGTGCCACCACGGCGTCGGTGGCCTGACGGAACGGGGTGGCCTGGAACATCTGGAACGTGACGGCGAAGTCGTCGCGCTCGTACATCGAGGTGACCGGTAGCACGTAGTCACAGTGCGCGGTGGTCTCGTTGACGTAGAGGTCCAGCCCCACCGAGAGGTCCAAGGATTCCAGCGCATCTTCCATTTCTACGCCGTTGGGAACCGACAGCACCGGGTTACCGGCGCCGATGAACATCGCCTTGACCTGGCCCTGGCCGGGCATCGTGATCTCCTTGGCCATGAACGCCGCAGGCTCTGCCCCGATCACGGAACGGAACCCGCCCACGCGGGTGCGCTTGGTGCGGTAGCTCCGGCGCAGCGACGCGCCCATGGCCATCGAGCCCCACTTCTGACCGGGGATGCCCAGCGTGCTGAACACGCTGCCTCCCGGGGTGTCCAGATTGCCCGCGACAAGGTTGACCGCGTCCAGCAGGTAAGTGGTCAACGTGCCATTGCGGCCGACGCAGGTGCCCAGCCGACCGTAAACCGCGGCCCGTGGGGTGGCGGCGAGATCGCGGGCCAGCATGCGAACAATCTCCGGATCGATGCCCGTGTGCCCCCGAGTGTGTTCCGGGGTGAACGGTGCACATTGCTCGTGCAGCCAGTCCAGACCGTCGGCCTGAGTCCGGGCCCTCGCGCTGACCAACCCCTCGGCGAACAGCACCTGCAAAATCGACAGGAGCAAGTACGCATCCGCGTCCGGGATGATCCCGAGCCATTCGAACTGGGCGGCGGTCTCGCTGCGTCGCGGATCGACCACCACGACCCGTCCGCCGCGCTTCACGATGTCGTGCATGCGGTCTTTGATGCGCGGCGCGGTCAGAAAACTGCCATGGGACACCACCGGATTCGCGCCGAGCATGACCAGCAGATCGGTACGCATCAGATCCGGAATGGGTACCGGGAACGGCGCACCGTAGAGAAACTGGTTGGCCAGCAAACGACTACTGGTGTCCTGCGTCGACGAACTGAAGAAATGACTGTCGCCGCCGATGCCCTTCGCGAAGCCCATCGCCGCGAACAGGTGCGAATAGCTGAATGCCGCGGGATTGCCCATGTACCAGGCGAACGCTCCCGAGCCGTGCCGCCGGTGGATCTCAGTGAGTCTGACCGCGATGTCGTCGAGTGCCTCGTCCCAGGTGACCGGTTCGAAACCGCCTCCGGTGCGTCGCAGCGGGGTGGTGACGCGATCCGGATCATTGACGACCTCGGAGAACGCGATGCCCTTCTGGCAGGCGAACCCGGCCGACAACGGGTGTTCCTTGTCCGGGCGCAACGCGGTGAGCTTGCCGTCCTCGACGGTGGCGATCATGCCGCACAGGGGCTCGCAGATTCTGCAGAACGTGGGCTTGTTCTCGATCACCGATACTAGGTTACTGTAAGAGTTACAGTTGCTATACCCTTTTGGCTTGAACACGGAGGACGGGACGTATGCAGAAGGCTCTGGCGCCGGAGATCTCCACCTGGCCCGACGCGGACGCGCAGCTGATCGGCAGCCGCTGCGCTGACTGCTCGGCCACCACCTTCCCCGCCCAGGCCCGCTGCCCCAAGTGCTCCGGCGGCAACACCGAGGAGATCCTGCTCCCTCGCCGCGGCACCTTGGTCGCCTGGACCACCCAGGGGTTCCCACCCGGCGCCCCCTACAAAGGAGCAGGCGGAAAAGACTTCGTGCCCTTCGGAGTTGGGCTGGTGCAGCTGGGAGACGTGATCCGGGTCGAAGGTCGCCTGACCGAAAACGACCCCGCCAAACTGCAATTCGGCCAAGACGTCGAACTCACCATGATCCCGTTCACCGCAGAAGAAGACGGCACCGAGGTCGTCACATTCGCCTTCACACCGGAGGTTTCTGACAAATGACCAACGACGTAGCCATCATCGGCGTCGGCCTGCATCCGTTCGGCCGATTCGAGGGCAAGTCCGCGATGGCGATGGGTGTGGACGCCATCTTCTCGGCGGTCGCCGACGCCGGTGTGGACTGGAAAGACATCGGCGCTGCAACGGGAGGCAGCTGGACGGTGGCCAACCCCGACGCCATCGTCGGGATGGTCGGACTGACCGGCATTCCGTTCACCAACGTGTTCAACGCGTGCGCCACGGCGGCGAGTGCCACCAAGGTGTGCGCGGACGGAATCCGCCTCGGTGACTATGACATCGGCATCGCAGTGGGCCTCGACAAGCACCCCCGCGGCGCGTTCACCGAAGACCCGTCTTTGGTGGGGATGCCCAGCTGGTACGCCGAGAACGGCCAGTACCTCACCACGCAGTTCTTCGGGATGAAGGCCAACCGTTACCTGCACGAGCACAACATCTCGCAGCGCACTCTGGCCAAGGTCGCCAACAAGAACTTCCGCAACGGCGCGCTGAACCCGAACGCGTTCCGGCGCAAGCCGATCAGCGAGGACGACATCCTCAACTCGACCGTGCTCAACTACCCGCTGACCCAGTACATGTTCTGCGCGCCTGACGAAGGTGCGGCCGCGATAGTCATGTGCCGCGCCGACATCGCCCACCGTTACACCGACAAGCCGGTCTACCTCAAGGCCGTCGAGGTCCGGACCCGACGCTACGGCGCATATGAGGTCAACACCACCTGCGCACCGGTCACCGAAGATGTGGCGCCGACGGTGTATGCCGCGCGGGCCGCTTTCGAGAAAGCCGGAGTGGCACCAGAAGACGTCGACGTCGTGCAGCTGCAGGACACCGATGCCGGCGCCGAGATCATCCACATGGCCGAATGCGGATTCTGCGCCGACGGCGACCAGGAGAAACTTCTGGCCGACGGCGCCACCGAGATCGGCGGATCACTGCCCGTCAACACCGACGGCGGCCTGATCGCCAACGGCGAACCGATCGGTGCCTCGGGTCTGCGCCAGATCCACGAACTGGTACGGCAATTGCGCGGCGAAGCGGGCGATCGCCAGGTGCCCGGCAACCCACGCGTCGGCTTCGCACAGCTCTACGGCGCCCCGGGTACCGCCGCCGCGACCGTGTTGACACTCTGACTTTCATAGCGCGAGCAGACGCATATGTACCCGACACGCCGAGAATTCCGGGACATTTGCGTCTGCTCGCCGGATAGGGAGACCACCAAATGACTGAACAGTTCAGGGACGCACCGGTTTTCGATGCCGACCAGCACATGTACGAGACCGGCGATGCGCTGACGAAGTTCCTGCCCGAGCAGTACAGCCGCGCCGTGCAGTATGCCCAGTTCGGCCGTCAGACCCGCATCGTGATCAATAACCGGGTCACCGACTTCATCCCCAACCCGACCTTCGAACGCGTCGCCGCCCCGGGCGCGCACGAAAAGTTCTTCGCCGGGGAGAACACCGAGGGTCAGACTCTGCGGGAAATGCAGGGCAAGGCCATCGAGGCCCCTGCGTCCACGCGTAACCCCGAGGACCGCGTCAAAGAGCTCGACCGCCAAGGCGTCGTCGAGGCGCTGAACTATCCCACCCTGGGCAGCCTGGTCGAACACTCCAGTGCCGATGATCCGCAACTGACCCTGGCGATCGTCCACGCCCTCAACGAGTGGATCCTCGAACACTGGACGTTCGACTACGACAACCGGGTGTTCTCCACACCCATCATCAACCTCTCCGAAGTCGATGCGGCACAGCGCGAATTGGAATGGATCCTCGAGCACGGCGGCAGGGTGGCGTTGATAAAACCCGGTCCCGTCAACGGTCTGCACGGCTGGCGCTCCCCCGCCCTGCCAGAGTTCGACCCGTTCTGGCGTGACGTCGAGGCCGCCGGGTTGCCGATCGTGCTGCACGCCAGCTACCCGCCGCTCGATGACTACGTCAACAAGTGGGAACCGCCCTACACCCAGAACTTCATGGCGCAGAGCGCATTCCGCTGGATGGTCCTGGGGCATCGCGAGATCGCGGACATGCTCACCGCCCTGATCTGCCACGGCACCCTGACCCGGTTCCCGAAGCTGCGCATCGCCAGCGTCGAGAACGGCAGCAGCTGGATCTTCCCGCTGTTCCACGATTTCGCCGACCTGTACAAGAAGATGCCGCAGAACTTCCCCGAACATCCGCATGATGTGTTCCGCCGCAACATCTGGGTCAGCCCATTCTGGGAAGGCTGCGTATCCGATGTGGTGGAAACGGTCGGCTGGGACAAGGTGCTGTTCGGATCGGACTACCCGCACCCCGAGGGGCTGGCCGAGCCGAAGGGTTTCTGGAAGTACGCCGAGGGCATGGACATCCGCCGCACCTATGACTTCATGGGCGACAACGCGCGACGGTTCATGGGCCTGCCGATCGCCAACCCCGATCCGGGCGCGGTGAAACCGCCGGCAATGACCAGTGTCTAGTTGAGTTTGCCGGGAGATTGCCTCGGCAAGGATGCGCGCCACTGGCTTCACCAGGACGGCGATCTGCAGATCGCGCCGTCAGCTCCCCCGCCCGTACTGGGTCCCGTGCAACCCGCCCGGCGCCGACCGGCTAGACACCCTCGTGTGTCCACGGCGGGAGTGGCTGGGCGTCAGCGGGATTGAGGGCGTCGAGCATCAAGCTCAGGTACCGACGGCGCAATTGCGGCGGTTGGTCGAGCGCAACGGATGCAGCGGTCACCATCGCAACGAACGTCGGCACATCGTCAACAGTGAGGTCGGCGCGCAGATCCCCGGCAGCTTTCCCCTGTGCCACCACGGCCTCAAGCAGTTCGCGCTTGCGGCTGAACAGCCGGGAGGTCAGCTCGGTGAGGTGATCCAGTGAAGGCACCAGCGGGCGCTGCGCGTACATGAGCTCGGCCAGCCGCTCGATCACGTCGATGAATGCCTCACGCGGAGCGTCGCTGTCGATCAGCGCCAGGATCACCGGTTCCACCTCGGTGGCGAACGCGTCCTCGTACACCGCCGCCGCCAGCGCTTGCCGGTTCGGGAAATGGCGGTACAAGGTCGCATTGCCGACGCCCGCACGTGCCGCTACCTGAGTCAACGTCGCAGCGGCACCATCGGCCGCAAAGATCTCGCGGGCGGCCGCGACGATGCGGCTCTCGTTGGCATATGCGTCAGAACGACGGCGGTCGGCTCGAGCAGGCATATCCGTTCCTGGGAAGCGTGGCGCAGGTCATGTTCGTGCACCAAGAATGGGGTTCGCTACAAACGATAGCCTACTCCCATATTGAGAGCCTACTCTCACTTATATGTCCACCTATCTGTATCGATTGGGCCGCTTCGCCTTCGGTCGACCTTGGCTCGTGATCGGCGGCTGGCTGGCGCTCGTCGCTGTCATGGCCGGACTGCTCGTGGCGAACCCACCGAAGATCTCCAACGAAATGCGCATCAACGGCACACCCGCGCAACAGGTCATTGATGAACTGGCGCAGCGCATGCCCGAATCCTCGGGTGGGCAGGGCTTGATCGCCTTTGCCGCCCCAGAAGGACAGCGCATGGACGACGGCGACAACCGCGCTGCAATGCTGCGTGCCGTGGACTCGGTGTCGCGCTCCGAGCATGTGCTCGACCCCGGCGCACTGGCGCAGGCCGAGCTGGCGAAGGGCCCGGCGAGTCCCACCCTGGCCGCGTCGGCGGCCATCGCGAAAACCCAACTGGCGGCGCCCGCGGCTGACGACGCGCCGCACCCGCTGGTGATGAACGGGCAACCCGTCCCGGGCGTGGTGGTTTCCGCGGATGGCGCGGCCGCGCTGTATCAGTTCCAGTTCGACAAGCAGACTGCCGAACTTCCGTCGGGCACCGTCGAAGCTGCGGTGGATGCCGCGCGCGACGCGGTCTCCGCTACCGGGATCAACGTGCTGCCGTCGGCGAGCATGGTCGAGATGCCCGAAATCGTCGGCGTGGGCGAAGTCGTCGGCCTGGCGATCGCCGCCCTGGTTCTGGTCGTCACCCTCGGCTCACTGGTATCCGCCGGTCTGCCCCTAGCCACCGCATTGAGTTCGGTGGCAGTCGGTGTCGGCGGAACATTCCTGTTCTCCCACCTGGTCAACATGCAGTCGATGACCGCCGTGCTGGCGTTGATGCTGGGCCTCGCGGTCGGTATCGACTATGCGATGTTCATCGTGAACCGCCAGCGCCGGCTGATCATCGACAAGGGGCTCAGCGCCGCCGAGGCAGCCGGGCGGGCGCTCGGAACAGCCGGTAGTGCAGTGGTTTTCGCCGGCACCACCGTGGTGATCGCGCTGGTTGCCCTGACCGTGGTCGGCATCTCACTGCTGACGCCGATGGCGCTGGCCGCCGCAGCCACCGTCGTCGTCGCGGTCATCGCCGCACTCACCCTGCTGCCGGCACTGCTCGGCTTGGTCGGCGAGCGGGTCTGCTCCGACAAAGCGCGGCGCACGCAGTCCGCCGAACACGGTGCGAACCACCGTTTCGCGACCGCATGGGTCGGCGCGGTGTTGCGCCACCGGGTTCCGGTCGCCATCGGCGGCGTGGTGATCGCCGCACTGCTCGCGCTGCCGGCACTCAGCATGTCGATGGGGCTGCCCGCCGGTGCCAGCTACAACCAGGGCACGCCGCAGCGCGAGAGCTACGACCTGGTCTCCAGCCACTACGGCGAGGGCTACAACGGGCCGCTCGTGGTCGTCGCCGAGCCGGCGGCGGGCAACGCCAAGCTCACTACATCCGACCTGGTCGACACCAACAACGATCTGCGACGGGTGGCCGGCGTCGATTCGGTGAGTCTGCAAAAGGTCAGTGACAATGAGGAATTCGCCCTGTTCTCGGTGGTGCCGAGCACCGGACCCACCGACGATGCGACCGCCCAACTGGTTCGCGACATCCGGGCGCACGCCGGCCCACTGAGCGAGTTGCGCAACGTCGACCTCGGTGTCACCGGTATCACCGCGATGGGCGTTGACACGACGGATCGCCTCGCGGATGCGGTGCCGCTCTACATCGGTGTAGTCGTCGGCCTGTCGCTGTTGGTGCTGCTGCTGGTGTTCCGGTCGATCGCCGTGCCCGTCAAGGCCACCGTCGGATTCCTGCTCAGTGTCCTGGCCACGTTCGGCGCCACCACCGCCCTGTTCCAATGGGGTTGGTTCCAACAGTTGTTCGGCTTGAGCGCGACCGGACCGATCCTGAGCCTGCTGCCGATCATCGTGATCGGTGTTCTCTACGGGCTCGCAATGGACTATCAGGTGTTCCTGGTGTCGTCGATGAAGGAAGCGCATGTGCACGGCCACCGGGGCGACGACGCGGTCACCCACGGCTTCACCCAGGCCAGCCGGGTCGTGGTGGCAGCTGCGGTGATCATGATGTCGGTGTTCGCGGGATTCGTGTTCAACGGCGATCCGATGATCAAGCAGATCGGATTCGCGCTGGCATTCGGTGTCCTGATCGATGCCTTCGTGGTTCGGATGGCCATCGTCCCTGCCGTGATGTCGATGCTCGGCGAGAAGGCCTGGTGGCTGCCGAAGCGGCTGGAGCGGGTTCTGCCCAACCTCGACATCGAGGGCGATCAGCTCAACAAGCAGCTGGCCGAAGTCTGACCATCCATCCCGCCGAAACGCCATTCCAGCAGGCCGCTACTCGCACTTTCCCTGCCGGAATGCCGTTTCGGCGGTTGTTACCTCAGGAGGCCTTCGCCTTGGGCGCTGAATAGTTTGGCTTGCCGAGGCCGAGCACGTGCTGGGCGATCATGTTGCGGAACACCTCGAGCGTGCCGCCGTAGATACCGACCAACGGCGCGAAGCGGTACACATATTCACTGCGGTCATCGGCTCCCCCGTCGGCCCCGATCGGCAGTGCTGCCACTGATCCGGCGATATCCATCAGATCCGGGGCGATGTCACGCATGGTCTGTGCCAGAGCGACCCGGCCGAAGATGCTCGGTGAGGACAGCGATGCCTCCATGCGGGCCACGCTGCGCCCCAACCGATAGGCGACCGATCCGTCGTCGACGGCGGCACGGCCACTGGCATCGGGAGTGCCCACCAGCGCAGCCACATTGTCTGCCGCCTCGGCCATGAACCCGGCCTGATGCATCATGATCGCGACATCGGCCAGACCGTCGTCGGCCGCCGCGACCGCCCCGTGCTCGGCGTCGAGGGGTTCCCGCACCACCGTCCAGCCGCCGTTCACGTCGCCGAGCCGGTACTTGTCGTCGACTCGCACGTCCGAGTAGTAGACGATGTTGGTCCGGTCACCGTCGACGGTGCGGATGCCCTGGATCTCGATGCCGTCAGAGTCCAGCGGAACCAGGAACATGGTGAGACTCTTGTGTTTCGGTGCATCCGGATCGGTGTTGGTGATCAGGAAGACGTACTTGCAGTTGTGCGCACCGGTGGTGAACATCTTGGACCCGTTGATAATCCAGCTCGATCCATCCGCATCCCGTACCGCCCGGGTCTTACAGGTCGCCACATCGGAGCCCCCCTCCGGTTCGGTGTAGCCGAGGCACAACCGCACGGTGCCGTCGAACACGCCGCCCAGGACGTCGTCACGGATCTCCGGGGAGGCGAACTTCGCAACGGAGCGGGCAACCATCGAGGTGGTCCCCCACGTCACCCACGGCACCTCCGCACGCCGCTTCTCCAGCTCCCAGATGCGCCTGCGCACCCGGGAGAAGCCGCCATCGGCCTCCGCCTTCCATTCCTTCTCGAGGTAGCCGGCGGCGCCGAGGGCCAGATGAACGCCCTCGTCGAAGTTGTCGCCGGTCTCACGATCCCGCCGGATGACGTCCTCGGTCACGACACGTGACAGGAACTCGCGCACCTCGCTGCGGAATGCCTCGTCCTCGGCAGACAGTTCGACTGTCGAAAAATCCACGCTTGTTCCCCTAAACCTTTGTGACTTCCCGGCTCTCACGAGCCGCGACGATGTGAGCGATGTGCACTGCGGTGGCACCCGGGTCACCACCGGCGAGCGCCCAGCCACGCGCCCGCACCAGGTACGCGGTGGCTGCCGCCTCCGCGGACACCCCCAGCCCGCCCTGAACGTGTACCGCCATGGTGGCGGCCTTGGCGGCCTCCTCGGCCATGAAGACGAACGCCGAAGGCGCGAGTTCGGCGCGCTCCTCCGGCTCGTTGTCGAGGAACCACGCCGCCCGCCGAGCCAGGCCCCGCCCGCTCTGGACCGTGATCGCGATGTTGGCCAACGGATGTGAAATACCTTGCAACGTGCCGATCGGCACACCGAGGGTGTACCGGGATTTGGCGAACTCGGCGGCGATCGTCATGGTCTCCTCGACCAGACCTACCAGCGCCGCCGCGGTCAGCAGACGCCATTCGTCCAAGGCCCGTTGATATTCCGCCACGGCGTCGGTCCCGCCGGCCAGCACCACCCGGGTGTCTGCGGCGGCCGGGTCCACCCACGCCATCGGTAGCTTGCCGATGTTGTCGACGCGAGCCGGGCGCGTGGAGAATTCCAGCTTCACGACATCCCGTCCATCGCGGACGATGATGTGGTCGGCGATCGACCCGATCGGGATGAGGCGGGCACCGGTCGGGGCCACCTGCGCAGGATCGAGTCCGACGATCTGGGTGCCGTTGAGGATGTCCTCAGACTCGAGAGCACCGAGACGCGCGAGTAACCGCGCCGCCACCACATGGTCGATCCACGGCACGGGTGCCAGTGAGCGCCCGAGCTCCTCGGCCACCAGGGTCAGGTCGACCAGGGTGGCGCCGTCACCGCCGACGGACTCCGGGAGTGCCATCGTCGTGGCACCCATGGCGCACAACCTCTCCCACAGGCTCTTGTCGAAGCCTGAGGGCTCGGCCGCGCGCACGGTCTCGATGTCGGAGTGCGTCTTGAAGAACTGGCGGTACGCGGTCTGCAGGTCGACGTGGTCCTCGGTGAGGCTGTAGTCCAGCCTGCGGAGTTCGTAGCGGTCCATCATTTTCCCTTTTCGTCCGAGCCCTCGCCGAAGAAGAACTCCGCGGCATTGTTGTAGAGGTAGTTGTCCAGCACGTCAGCGGGAAGATCGAGCGCCAGCGCCTCCGGCACCACCCGCTGCATGCGCAGCACCGGGAAGTCCGACGCGAAGATGACCTTGCCCTTCCCTCGGGTTCGCATGAAGTGCAAGAGGCTGTCCGGCAATCGTTTCGGCGACCACGCCGACGTCATCAGCCGCAGGTTCTGGTATTTGATCAGCATCCGGATCGCGATGTCCCACCACGGATCTGCGCCGTGGATCATGCACAGCTTCAACTCCGGGAACCGAACACACACCCGGTCGAGGTGGATGGGGTTCTGTACCTCACCCGGAATCGGCGGGCCGGGAATGCCGGTGTTGACGCACAGCGGCAGTTCCAGCTCGGCGCACTTGGTGTAGAGCGGGTAGTACACCGCGTCGCTCGGCGGGTACTGTCCGTCTCCCCAGAAGCTGGGCCCGACAACGGTATAGGCGACCGGCAGGTCGGCCACGACGGCTGCGAGTTCACGCAACGACGGGATGGGACGCAACAGGTTGACGCCGCCCATCGCCAGCGCGAAGCGGTCGGGATGCGCCTCGACGAACTTCCGGGCCGTTACCGACGGCTTGACCAGGGAATCCATCAAGATGGCCTTCTGCACACCGTGGGTGTCCATCTCGTCGAGCATCTCCGACAGGTCGATGGGGTCATACATCGACCTCGGGCCCTTGAAGTAGTCGTCGCGCACCTTCTTCATGAAGGTCGGCTGGTTCTCGGTCTCGCCGAAGTGCACATTGGCCAGACAGTCAATCACTCGATTCTCGCTGCGCATCACGCCCTCGTCTCCGCTTGTTCCGAGGCCAGGCCCTTGGCCCAGCGATAGTCGGCCTTGCCGTTGCCGAGCCGGCGAATCTCTTCGACGAACAGCACATCCTTGGGCAGTTTGAACCGGGCCAACCGGGTGGCACAGTGCTCCCGAAGCGCGGCTGCGTCGACCGCGTCGCGGATCGACACCAGCGCAACAACTTCTTCCCCCCATCGCTCACTCGGCCGCCCCACAGCCAGCGCATCGACCACGCGAGGATGTGCACGCAGGACGTCTTCGATCTCCTCGACGAACACCTTCTCGCCACCGGTGTTGACCACCAACGAGTCCCGACCCAACAGGCGAAGGGTCCCGTCGGCGTCGAGCGACGCGCGGTCGCCCGAGACCACCACGCGCTCGCCGGCAACCTCGGGGAAGGTCTTCACCGTCGCCGCCTCGTCGTTGAAATAGCCGAGTGGGATCCGGCCATTGCGTGCCACCCAGCCCACCTCGGTGTCGCCGGGATCCAGGAACCGGGAGTAGTCGTCGGCGAGGACCAGCCCACCGGCCCGCAGCTGGAAGGTTTCGGCGGTCGGGGTTTCGCGTTGGGTATGGCCGAACCCCATATTGCCGGTCTCCGACGAGCCGAACCCGTTGATGATGGTGATCTGCGGAATGTGTTCCAGCAGTGCACGTTGATGTTTCGGGTTGGTGGCCGCACCGCCCGTACCGATCGCGAACATCGACGACAGGTCATAGGACCGTCGGCCCAGCTCTTCGACGATCGGTGCGGCGTAGGCGTCACCGACCATCGTCATCAGCCCGATCTTCTCCCGTTGCGCCGTTTCGAGCACCGTGCGCGGGTCGAAGCGCGGCTTGGTGTCGTGCAGCACCACAGTCTGGCCGGACAGCAGCCCGGAGAACGCTGTCCACATTCCGGCGGCGTGCATCAGCGGCGAAACCGCGAACCACGGCGGACCGGCATTGGCCACCTTGTCGCGAATCTCACTCGCCTGTTCGTGGTCCGCGCCGTTCATCGACGACACGTAGATGTCGCCCTGACGCCACATCACACCCTTGGGCCGACCGGTCGTCCCCCCGGTGCACACCATGAGCAGATCATCGGGCGACGGAAGGACGCTGTGATCGATATCCCCCTGGGCCAGAACATCTTCCAGTGTCACGGCATCCGGCAGTTCGGCGCCGCTGCCGTCATCGACGGAGATCAACAACTCGGCTGCGCCTCCTCCGAGCACGTCGCTGAACTTCGCGCCCAGGGAGCGGTGGTAGATCACCGCGCGGGGCTTCAGGTAGGCCAGCAGATCGGCCACCTCGCCCGGCGAGTAGTAATAGTTCACGTTCACCGGGACCGTGCGCGCCTTGAGGCAGCCGATCACCGTCTCGGGGTACAGGTCGTTGTGCATGACGAGCGCGACGACGTCCTGACCGCACTCCCAACGGTTCAGATCCGGACGTTCCCGGTACGCACCCAGCCCGCGCGAGGCCAGAAAGTTGGCCAGCCGGCGGGTCAGGTCAGCCGCTTGCGCGAAAGTGGTGCGGCGGGTGCCGCACACCGTCATCTCCCGGTCGGGTACCGCCTCGGCAATCGCGTCGACGACGGCGCCGATGGTCCATTCAGCCATGTCGGTGGCTACACCGACACCAGGCCTGCGACACCGGACGCAGTGCGGGTCGGGTCGCCGAGGAGTTCGAGAGCGTTGTCGCGCATGACCTTCCGGGTGTCTTCCAGGCTGAACTCCGGGAACTGCGGAATGTCCGCGGTGAACGTCGTCGGATCGGCCAGACCCTCCCCGTGCGGCCAGTCCGAGCCGAACAGGATCTTGTCGACACCGATGGTGTCCGCGAGCAGCTTCACGTCGTCCTCGTAGTACGGCGCGATCCAGACGTTGGTGCGCAGCTGCTCGACCGGATCCTCCTTGAAGTGATACGGCGCATTGTTGGCCGCCTTCTTGAGGCGCTTGATCAGCCGGTAGACGAAGTAGGACCCGTTCTCGATGCTGACCACCCTGAGCAACGGGTGCCGGGTGAAGACCTGATGCACGATCATCGACGCCATCGTGTCGTGAATCGCGCGGTCGTCCATGATCACCATGTCCAACGGATCGCGCTTGCCGAATCCCTTGAATACACCGCTGCCGCCCCACAATGCCGGGACCGCCATGTACCCGGAGTCCGACAGATGGAAGACCACGGCGACACCTGCCTCGGCCAGCCGGGCCCACACCGGATCGTGGAGTGGGTCGCCCAGGGACCGCGGCCTGACCTGGCCCGGCACCGGGGCCGGCCGCACGCACACCAGCTTGGCGCCACGGCCGATCACGAACTCGACCTCCTCGACCGCCTTCACCGGGTCGGCCAGCGAGATGATCGGTGCGGACACGAAACGCCCGTCAGGTCGGTCGAAGCCCCAGTCCTCGTCCAACCACAGGTTGAAGGCGTGCACCGAGGCCATGGTGGCTTCGATGTCGTGCTTGAGCCCCTCCTCCACGCCACACGCGAAAGTCGGCAGCATGAAAACGGTTTCGAGGCGTTGGCGGTCGAGCACCTTGAGCCGGGCGTCGCGATCCTGATACTCGGGGTGATCGGACAGGCGGTCGACCTTCATCAGGGAGGCGGGGTCGACGCCCTCGGGGATCTCTCCCCGGAACAGCAGATCCAGGCAGCCGGGCTCGATGATCGGGTCGAAGGTCGGGTTGGGGATGAAGTGGTTGACCGTTCCGCCCATCACGGCCAGAGTCCGCTTGCCGTCCTGCACCATCTGCACGCCGCGGCTCTTGAATTCCTTGGGCAGATGCCGGGTGAATGCGTCCACCGGTTCGTAGTAATGGTTGTCGACGTCGACTGCCAGGTAGGGCAAACGCTCTGGTGTGTCGGTCATGTCATCAACCTTCTTTCAGGGACGGGAAGTTCGGGGGCCGTTTCTCGAAGAACGCGGTGATGCCTTCGATCAGGTCGGGCCGCACCATGGATTCGTGCATCAGAGTCTCGGCGCGGGCACTGACGTCACGCACGTCGTCATGAGCATCGCCGTAGAGCTGATGTTTGATGACCGCCATCGAAGCGGGTGAGCAGTTGCGGGCCAGATCTTCGGCGTACTCCAGTGCTCGGGGCAACAGATCCTCAGGCGCCACAACCTCTTTCACCAACCCGAGCTGGGCAGCTTCTTCCGCCAGGAACGTCCGGCCACTCAACAGCAGGTCCGCCGAGGCACCCCAGCCGGCCAGCCTCGGCAGGATCCAGGTGATGCCGTACTCGCCGATCAGCCCTCGCCGCGGAAAAGCGGTGGCGAATTTCGCTCCGGCAGCGGCGAACCGGACGTCACACATCAACGCATGAGTGAGGCCGATGCCGACGCACGCGCCGTTGATGGCGGCGACGACCGGCGTCCGCAACTCGGTCAGGAAATACGGGTGACGTTCGCCGACGATCTTGCTGACATCCGTGTCCTCGTTGATGCTGGCACCCAGATCCTGCATGGCACCCATGTAGGCGCCGGCGCAGAACCCTCGTCCGCTACCGGTCAGGACAATCGCCCGGACCTCCGGATCGGCTTCGGCACGATCGAAACTCGCGTAGACGCCGGCGGAGATGTCCGCACCCCAGGAGTTCAGCCGATCGGGCCGGTTGAGGGTGATAACCGCGACGCCGCCATCGGTGACCTCGTAGAGGACTGCCTCGGTTCCCACACTGTCAGCGACCGTCATCCGCCGATACCTCCCGATGCCACACCAGCTGTTCAGACATACATACTGTATACCTATCGGTAGTGCATTCCGCAAGCCCGGCTTGTGCCCTACGACCTGCACAAAGACGGTTCAATCGCCGATCAAACCGAGCTTTCGGTAGGCGGTCTCGATCTGGGTCTTCGCCGCATCCGGCAGCATTGCCTGGGGCGGACGGGAATGCGGGTAGTCGCCGATGGGCAATCCCAGCACCGAGGCCGCGTATTTGAACGCGTCGGCCCAGTGGGTGAAATAGTCGGCGCGGCCCGGGTAACAGGTGAACGAGGACCCCATGTCCAGGCTGAACTGGTCCAACCCGGACTCCCGGCCGAAATCCATGGCCTCGATGAGTCTGTCGGCATACACGAGCTCCCAGTACTCGGTGAAGATGCGGCGTTGCGGAGTTTCGTAGAGGTATCCGGCCGTGCCCAACTGAGCCGGACAGACGATCCCGTCCCGCAGCCAGCCGGCCCGGTAGACCGTGGTGTCGCATTCCCACACCGCCAGATACGGCGCCAGGTCATGCAGTCGACGGCTCGCCGCGGGCCGGAACGCGCCCTCCTTGGTGGCGCACACAGCCGGGATCGCCTCGGCAATCCGGGCGCTTTCGTCGGGTGTCAGCACGTAGCCCGAGGATGGTGAATTGAACATGCCCAGTGCGATATCCGTGCGATCGGCGATGTACTGGAAGAACCGAAGAACGCCCTCTCCCCCGTGTGCCTCCATCATCGGCGTCTGGATGTAGACGATGTCGGCGCCCGACTGCTGCGCATGCAGCGTGAGTTCCAGGCAATCCTTGGCCGATGTCGCCGCGGTGCAGGCCTGAACCACGACATCCGGGTTGGCCTGGCGTCCCTCCTCGATCGCCACCTCGAGCAGTAGCTTGCGCTCGGCGAGGGTCAGCGCCCAGAACTCCGCCAAACCACTGGTACACCAAAGCATCTGGCGGCCGAGATCGCCGACGCAGTAGCGCACGAGGTATCGGTAAGCATCCCAGTCGATGTCGTCGCCGTCAGTTCCACAGAACGGGGTGTAGAGCGAGTCACCGATTCCGCGCAGTGCACCGCGGGACCAGTCCCGCGCTTCGGCCGCCGTTGCCATACCGCCCCCTAGAGAAAGTCCGACCCGCCGTCTACGTTGACGTTGGCCCCGGTCATGTACGAGTTTCGCTTGGAGGCCAAAAAAGCTGCGACAGATCCGATTTCGCTCGGCAGTCCGGCCCGCGGCAGATGGGCGGGATGCCCGAAATGCTCGTCGATGGCCGCCATCAACGCATACGGATCATTGCCGTCGACACCCACTGTGTCGGCCCAGCCACGCAGTGCTTCCGAGGAGATGCTGCCCGGGGAGACCACATTCACCATGATCTCGTCGGGGGCCAACAACAGCGACAGGTTCTTGGACACGCTGTTCACGGCGGCCTTGGCCGCGGTGTAGGCCGGCAACCGGGTGCTCTGCCGCTGGGTGGAGTGGGCCGAGAAGTTGACGATGCGCGCCCATTCGGCCTTACGCAGCAACGGCAGGGCGGCCCGCACGCAGCGCACCATCCCCATCAGGCCGGCGTCGAACGCCTCCTGCCACTGGTCATCGGTCAACTCTTCAAAGTTGCCCGCGGCCCCGGGGCCGACTGTGTTGATCAGTGCGTTGAGCTCTCCCCAACGCTCGCCCACGTCGGCGAAGGCCTGCTCGACCTGAGCGCTGTCCGAGGTATCCGCGACGATCGCAATCGCGTCCGGTGAACCCAGTCGGGTCAGCTCCGTTGCGGCA
The DNA here is from genome assembly GCF_055419385.1 of Mycobacterium sp. IDUB_24. Taxonomy (NCBI): domain Bacteria; kingdom Bacillati; phylum Actinomycetota; class Actinomycetes; order Mycobacteriales; family Mycobacteriaceae; genus Mycobacterium; species Mycobacterium sp. IDUB_24. The sequence goes on along the minus strand of NZ_JBVAXO010000006.1, from coordinate 282,590 downwards.
GCGTCCAGTACATCCCGGGAACGCCCGACGATCGCGATCCGTGCTCCGTCCTCGGCCAAGCATTGGGCCGTCGCGAAGCCCATGCCGCGGCCACCGCCCACGACGACGGTGGCCGCCCCACTGAATCCGAGATCCATCGGAGGATCAGGAACCGGTCCAATTGGGTGCGCGCTTCTCGGCGAAGGCGATGGCCCCCTCCTTGGCGTCGTTCGAGGAGAACACCGGTCCGAGCAGTTCGCCCTGCTTCTTCCACATCTCGTCGGCCGACCACTCAGACGACGACGCGATGATCTCCTTGGTCACCGCCACCGCGAGCGGGCCGTTGGCAGTGATCCGATCGGCGAGTTCGAGCGCCCCGTCGAGAGCGGCACCGGGCTCGGTCAGCTTGTTGACGAAACCCCATGCGGCGGCTTCCTCGGCCGTGAAGCTGTCACCGGTGAGCGCAAGTTCCATCGCTTTCTGGTACGGGATGCGCTGGTGCAGTCGCAGCAGGCCGCCGCCACCGGCCACCAGACCACGCTTCACCTCGGGGATGCCGAACTTGGCGACCTTGGAGGCCACCACGAGGTCCGTCGCAAGCACGAGCTCGGTACCACCGGCGAGTGCGAACCCTTCGACGGCGGAGATCAACGGCTTGCGCGGCGGGCGCTCGGTGAACCCCGCGCCCCGGCCCGGAACATAGGGCAGTTCCCCTGCAGCAAACGCCTTGAGGTCCATGCCCGCGCAGAAGTTTCCGCCCGCCCCGGTGAGCACCGCCACCGACAGCTCGGCTGTGTCGTCAAGTTCGTCCATGGCATCGGCGAGACCCTGAACCACCGCGAGGTTGAACGCATTGCGCGCCTCGGGCCGATTGATGGTGATGACCAGGGTGCGACCCCGTCGCTCTGTGAGAACTTCGTCCGACATCGTTGCCCCTTTTGCTCGCGGCCCAATTACCCGGAAAAGCCTACTATAGGGATTACAGTACAAAGCCGGAACCCCGTCCACCGCACCGGAGCGACGCCTCGGCGCCGACGGCGGACAGCAGCAACAGAGAGGCTACCGGTAGGGTTGACGGCGACAAGACCCCGCGACACGCACGCATAGACGCAGTTCAGATGGCGGCCGGCGGTAAATTCACCTGCGATTGACCCGCGGCACAGGGACGGCTTGAGCAGAATCGATTTTGATGGAGGTGCCCGCAGTGGCAAAGCAACCGACCGCTGAGAAACGTCAACGGCGCGAACGCGGGTCCATCAATCCCGACGACATCATCAAGGGCGCATTCGAACTCGCCGAGCAAGTGTCGATCGACAATCTCAGCATGCCGCTACTGGGCAAACATCTTGGTGTCGGCGTCACGAGCATCTACTGGTACTTCCGCAAGAAGGACGACCTGCTCAACGCGATGACCGACCGTGCACTGCGCGAGTTCGTGGTCGCCACGCCCTATGTGGAGGCCAAAGATTGGCGTGAGTCACTGGCCAACCACGCCAGGACCATGCGAAAAGCCTTCATGGGTAACCCGATTCTGTGTGATCTCATTCTCATTCGCTCGGCACTGAGCGCGCGCGCCGCGCGCCTGGGCGTGCAGGAGATGGAGACCGCCATCTCCGGCCTGGTCGAGGCCGGGCTACCGGTCGAAGATGCCTTCGACACCTATTCGGCCGTCTCGGTGCACGTCCGCGGCTCGGTCGTGTTGCACCGCCTCTACGAGAAGAACCGGGCCAACGACAACGCGCCCGGCGATTACGAGGAGACCATGGTCATCGATCCGGAAGTCACCCCGCTGCTGGCAAAAGTCACCAACGAGGGGCACCGCATCGGCGCGGCCGACGAAAAGAACTTCGAGTACGGCCTGGAGTGCATCCTCGACCACGCGGCCGCCCGGATCGCACACCCTCCGGCGACCAAGACGAAGCGCAAATAGGCGCAACCCTTCACCTGATCCGAAGTCCCTCTCGGCGGCTTCGGCCATTTCTGCGAAAGCGTACCGACCCGGATTCCCGTTCGCGGCCGGGCGATTTCGCGTACCCACTACTTCCCCGGTGAGCCGCACCCAGCTCGCCTGAATCCACCACGTCATTGCCGATTGTTACATTGACAAATGTAACAGTCTGTGGTGACGTAAACGCCGTGACCGCAGCTGCCCCACCCGACCTTCCGGCTCTGCCCAGCGGGCGTTCTCCGCGCGCCGTCATCGCGGCCGGCGCCACCCGGTGGACGCTGGGCTGCCTGACCGGCGCCATCCCGATGAATCGACCCGGGGTGTGGTTTTCCCGCCGACTGGTCGCCACGATCATGGGGGCGTTGGGATCAATGCCCGACGGCACCAGGATCGTCCCGGTCCGCCGGGCCGGAGTCCGTGGCGAATGGGTGCTCGGGCCGGGGGTGGAGTTCGGCACGCGGGCGGGCTATTACGTCCATGGCAGCGCCTACGTGATCTGTTCGGCACGGACGCACCGCAAGCTGGTGGCGCAGTTGTCCGAAGCCACCGGCATGCCGTTCTTCTCGGTCGACTACCGCTTGGCGCCCGAGCACCGATTCCCAGCCGCCGCTGACGACGTCGAGGCGGGCTATCGCTGGTTACTCGCTCAGGGATACGCGGCATCCGACATCGCGATCGGCGCGGATTCCGCAGGCGGCCACCTGACCTGTGACATGTTGCTCGCCAACATCGACGAGCCGGATTTCCAGCCCGCTGCGGTGGTGCTCTTCTCGCCGCTCATCGATCTCACGCTGAGCCTTGCCCAGCAGCAAGAGGCGGTCCGTCGTGATCCGGCGATGTCGGCGGACGCAGCGCGTCGATTGGTCGGGCTTTACACCACGGCACAGGACCCGGACCAGCCGCGATTGCGCCTCGATTTCGAGAAGGCGGATCGCCTGCCGCCCATGCTGGTTCAGGTGGGCGAGTTCGAGATGCTCAGTGCGGACGCCCGCTACCTGGACGCGGAGGTCAGCCGGGCCGGAGGGACGACCACTCTCGAAATCTGGCCCGCCATGGTGCATGTTTTCCAGGCCCTGCCGCGACTGACTCCCGAAGCGACGATGGCGCTGCGGCGGGCAGCGGGGTTCATCTCCTCCGCTCTGGCCGACGACCGATCCGATACTCAGATGGAGGTGGACTGATGTTCGGAATCGACATGCTGCTCAATGCTTTTCGTGGTGACCGGCGCTGCACCGACGCGAAGGCGGTGGTGACCGGTGCCGGGAGCGGCATCGGGCGGTCGTTCGCCCTTGAGCTCGCCCGCAGGGGTGGTGAGGTCATCTGTGCCGATATCGACGCGGACCGGGCCGACGAGACAGTCGAGCTGATCGAGAAACTGCCCACCGGGACGGGCCACGCCGTGGTCTGCGACGTGTCCGATCGCAGCGCGGTCGAGCAACTGGCCAAGCAGGCCACCGACACCTTCGGCGGACCACCGACGCTGGTGATCAACAACGCCGGCGTAGGCGTCGGCGGCAAACCCGTCGGCGCCATCGGATTCGACGACTGGGACTGGGCGCTCGGAATCAACCTGTGGGGTGTCGTGTACGGGTGTGAGGTCTTCACACCGATCCTGCGCGAGGCCGGCCAGGGCGGGATCATCAACGTGGCCTCCGCTGCCGGATTCGCTGCCGCACCGTCGATGGCCCCGTACAACGTCTCCAAGGCGGGCGTGATGTCGCTGTCGGAAACACTCGCCGCTGAGCTCTCCGGCGCCGGCGTCGCGGTAACGGTGCTGTGCCCCACCTTCGTGAAAACCAACGTGTTTCAGGACGGGCGCATCACCCCCGGCTCGATGAACCTCAGCCAGCAGCTGGCTCGATGGACCGGGCTGTCCCCCGACAACGTCGCGGCACGCACCTTGGACGCGCACGACAGCGGCCGGCTGTACGTGGTGCCCCAGATCGACGCCACCGTCATCTGGCACCTGAAGCGGCACTTCCCCGGTCTCTATGTCCGGGGCGCCGGACTGCTCGGCCGAGTTCTCCCCAAAGACTGAAGCCTTCCCGACAACTGAATCTCCGCTACCCGAAAGGATTCTCATGGCGATGGATCTCGACAACATGCTGCAGATGATCAAAGACCGGCAGTGGGCCCTGATCGACATCGACTGGGACGCACCGGGAGCCGAGCTGATCGAACCCGAGCTGCACGCCAAGCTCAAGCCGTTCATGACCGACCTGATGTGGATCGAGAACGTCGGCGCCCGGGGCTTTGCCGCCCTGGCGAAGAAGGCACCGAATCCGACCCTCAAGAGCATCTACGAGCATTTCCACGCCGAAGAACAGAAGCACGCCAACGCCGAACTCGCGCTGATGCGCAGATGGGGCATGCTCGACGACGACGAGATCCCGCCGCCGAACGTCAACGTCCAACTGGTCATCAACTGGCTCGACAAGCATTCCGACGGAATGGGCCTGACGTTCCTGGGCACCGTCATCCCCATGCTCGAGGTGGCATTGGACGGGGCACTGATCAAGTTCATCACCGATGAAGTCAAAGACCCGGTGGCACAAGAGGTGTTCAAGCGGATCAACTCCGATGAGTCCCGCCACCTGGCCGTCGACTTCGAGGTGATGGACATCCTCGGTCATGCCGACATGCGCAAGCTGCTGATCGAGTTGGTGGGCGGCTGGATCAAGCCCACCTTCCTGGTCGGAGTGCTCAGCTACTTCCCGCTGCTGAACAAGATGCGAGACAACATCGTCGAGATGGGTGTCAACGAGGACCGGCTGTACCAGGCGATGCGCAGGTTCCAAAGTGTTGGTGAGCGAAGCGAATTCGCCCGACGCCTACCCATGTACCGGCTCATCTCGTGGCAGAGCCGCAAGGTGATCGACCGGACCTCCAAGTATCACTGGCTGGCCGATTCACTGGTCAAGATCACCGGCGTGATTCCGATGTCGTTGGTCCAGAACTCCCCGACGTGGTCGCAGGAACTGACCTACGAACCCGTCGCCTGAGAGAATCGATCGACGACATGACTTCTTCTTCCTTGTCAGTTGCCATCATCGGTGCCGGATTCGCCGGCATCGGCGCGGCCATCCGACTCAAGGCCGACGGCATCGACGACTTCGTGATATTCGAGCGCGACTCCCGAGTCGGCGGAACCTGGCGCGACAACACCTACCCCGGTGCCGCGTGCGACATCCCGTCCCGGCTGTACTCGTACAGTTTCGCGACCAACCCGGACTGGTCGCACACCTATTCGGGCAGTGCCGAGATCCTCGAGTACATCGACGGCATGGTCGAATCGTCCGGCCTCGCACCGAAGATCCGGTTCGGCCACACTGTCGTCGGCGTTTCATACGATGCGCCGGCCGGCGAGTGGACCGTGAATCTGGAAGGTCGGGACCCGGTGCGGGCGCGCAATGTAATCGTCGCGTCCGGCCCGCTGGCCAACGCCAGTTTCCCCAACATCCCCGGGATCGACACCTACGAGGGTCACAAGATTCACAGCGCCCGGTGGGACCACGGCTACGACTTCGCCGGCAAACGTGTCGCGGTCATCGGGACCGGTGCCAGTGGGGTGCAGATCGTGCCCGAACTGGTGAAAACGGCGAAGTCGGTCAAGGTTTTTCAGCGCACCCCGGGATGGGTTCTGCCGCGGATCAACACGCCGACCAGCGGCCGGCTCAAGCGCCTCTACCGCAGCATCCCGCTGACCCAGAGCCTCATGCGCAGCGCGTGGTACTGGGGACACGAGTCGGTAGCCCTCGGTGTGGTTTGGGATACCCCGTTCACCCGGATCGTCGAAGCCGTCAGCTCCGCAAATCTCCGTCTGCAGGTGAAGGATCCGTGGTTGCGACGCCAACTGACGCCGGATTTCTCGGCCGGATGCAAGCGGCTGCTGATGACCAGCGAGTATTACCCCGCCCTGCAGGCAGACAATTGCAGGCTGGTGACCTGGCCGATAGCCCGCCTGTCCCCCAACGGAATTCGCACCGTCGAGGGAATCGAGCACCAATTCGACTGCATTGTGTTCGCCACCGGGTTCGATGTCTGCAAGGCCGGCACGCCGTTCCCGATCACCGGAATCGACGGCCGTGAGCTGGCCGCCGAATGGAGTCGCGGTGCCTACGCATATCGCAGCGTCGCGGTATCGGGTTATCCCAACCTGTACTTCACCTTCGGCCCGAACTCCGGGCCCGGACACAGTTCGGCACTGGTGTACATGGAGGCTCAGATCGACTACATCGTCGAGGCGATTTCAACCCTCCTGAGGCACGACTGGAAGTCGCTCGACGTCCGCACGGAGGCACAGAACCGGTACAACGAGGACATCCAACGGCGCCTGGGTTCGACCACATGGAACTCCGGCTGCCAGAGCTGGTATCTGACCGAGGACGGCTTCAACGCCACCATGTATCCGGGGTTTGCCACCCAATACGTCAATCAGCTCAAGAGCGTCAATCTGCACGACTACAAGATCACCGCCGGCCGCGACAACAACATTGCCCTGGCGCAGGTCAGCGGCAGTCCCCTGGCCACCGGATAGGATTCCGTGGTGACCGAGTACCGGATTGACGACCTCGCTCGGGAGGCGGGGACAACAACCCGGAACGTGCGTGTCTACCAGGACAACGGGCTCCTGCCCCGGCCCCAGCGTCGGGGCAGGGTGGCGATCTACACCGATCGACACCTGCGCCAATTGCGCGCCATCACCCGGTTGCTCGGCGAGGGCTTCACGCTCAAGCACATCATGAAATTCCTGACCGGGTTGCAGCCCGGACAGGACCTCGTCGATGTCCTGGATCTGTCCGACCTTGAGGAACTGGTCACCGCGCCGTGGTCACGGCCCAAGCCACGCACAATGCCCCTCGCCGAGCTGGAAGAACGGCTCGGCGACCTGGACATCTCGATGCTGCGCCGGCTGACCACCCACGGCCTGATCGAGCCGACTGCCGACGAGAACATCTACTCGGTCAGCGATGTACGCCTCATCGATGACTTCGGCTCACTCGTCTCCCGCGGAATGCCGCTCGAGATACTTCTGAAAACGAGAACCGCGGTCGACAAGTTGCTCGACGCCGCCGCTCGTGAGATGACCCACGGCGGGCATACCGAGGTGGTCCGCCAGCGGGGGCCGGGGTGGGTCCCCACCAATGATGCCGAACTCGCCTGGGCCGCCGACCTCGTGGACACCATGCGCAGGGCGGCGCGCCAGCTCGCGCATGCCAGCCTGGACCGCGCGTTCGATGAAGCTGTCCGTGCCGAGTTGCACGAGTATCAGGCAGCGGGCCCGGAGACGGCCGCCCAACGTGAGCCCGACGGGAAGACCACCCCGGATGGTCCCCGCCGGGCTCACGTCAAACGAGCTAAACCTCGATGATGACCGCGCCGCCCTGGCCGCCGCCCGCGCACATCGCGGCGACGCCGATGCCGCCACCCCGGCGCTGGAGTTCGTAGACCAGCGTGGTGACCATGCGGGCACCGGACGCAGCGATCGGATGTCCGAGGCTGCAACCACTGCCGGAGAAGTTCACCAATTCCTCGTCGATGCCGTACTTGCGCACCGCGGCGATCGGCACCGAGGCGAACGCCTCATTGATCTCCCACAGCGCCACATCGGACGGCTTGAGGCCGGCGCGGTCCAGAACCTTGCCGATCACCTCGACGCCGCCCAGACCGGTGTCGCGGGCGGCGACACCGACCGCGCCCCACGCCCTGACCTTGGCCATGACGTTGAGGTTCTCCGCGGCCGCATAGTCGTCGCCGACCAGCGCGACAGCAGCGGCAGCGTCGTTGGTACCGCTGCTGTTGCCCGCGGTGATGGAGAATCCTTCGATCTCCGGGTGCAGGACCTTGAGTTCGGCGAGCTTCTCGGCGGTGGTGCCGCGGCGCGGATGCTCGTCGACGCTGAATTCGATGACGGACCCGTCTGGCTGCGACACCTTCAACGGCACGATCTCGTCGAGGAACTTGCCCGCATCGATCGCGGCGATGGCGCGCTGGTGTGACCGCGCGGCCCAGGCGTCCATGTCCTCGCGGGTGATCCCGGCCGCCTGCGCGGTGTTCCACCCGACCGTGATCGACATGTCGCGCATCGGCGCGTCCGGGGTCTCGACATGCGTCGGGGTCATCCAGGGCTCGATGAACTCGATCTCGGGCCCGAACCCGGGCACCCGCCACTTCATCAGCGGCGACGAGGACAGCGACTGCACACCGCCGGCCACCAGAACCCGCTCCATGCCGGAGCCGATCTGCGCGGACGCGTTGCCGATCGCGGTGAGCGACCCCGCACAGTGCCGGTTGACGGCCTGACCGGGCACCGACTCCCAGCCCAGGGCATCGGCCGCGTAGCGCGCGATATCGCCGCCACCGTAGTTGGATTCGGCGAAGATCAGATCGTCGATCGACTCCGGGGCGATCCCGGCACGACGCACGACCTCGGGCAGCACCGTGGTGATCAGGGTCTCGGGGGTGGTGTTGACCAGCGTCCCCTTGAAGGAGCGGCCGATCGCCGTGCGGGCAGCGCCCACGATGACAGGTTTTGGCATGAATCCACCTTTACGATCTCTAGACGTTATGTAACGGTAACAGGGCGGGGTGAACTACTGCGGTTCGGGGACGTGGAAATGTTCGTCGCGGAGCCGGAACGCTTCCTTCGTGCCATGCTGCGCGCGGGTCTTGACGAAGTTGAACTCGCCGGGTGAAAACTGCAGGTTGGTGCCATAGGCGTGGAAGATGTAGCTGGCCACTTCCTCCCCCTGGTACGCCTGGCTCTGTTCCACGAGCCGGAACGCCTCCTTGGCGATCACCACCCCGTCGGCGGGCATCTTGGCCGCCTTGGCCGCCCAGTACTGTGCCCGGGCCGTCACCTGGTCCGCGTCACAGGTGTCGGTAAAGATGCCGAGATGCTCGATGGAGCCGGCCTCGATGATGTCGCCGGTCAGCAACATCCGTCGGGCCAGCACCGGGCCGAGCCGGTGGAAGAACATGTGCAGGCTACCCAGCGCGGGACCGAGAAACCGGGTGGCCGGCATCCCGATCTTGGTATCGCGGGCGATCACCGAGATGTCGGTCATCAGAGCCATCTCGAACCCGCCGCCCAACGCGTAGCCGCCGATCTCACCGACGGTGACCTTCGGGAATCCCATGAAGTTGTGATAGAAGCCAAACGACTTGCGGTCCACCGTGAGTCGACGACGCTGGCTGGGGCGCGACTTGGCGGGTTGTTTCTCTTTATCGCCATACCAGCCGTAAGCGTTGTTCATGTCCGCACCGGTGGAGAACACGCCCTCGGCGCCGCGCAGCAGCACGACGGTCAGATCGTCGTCATCGGCGACGATATCGAGGTAACGGGCGACCTCGTCGCGCATCGCCGCGTCATAGGAGTTGCGCTGCTTGGGATTGTTCAACGTGATGGTGGCGATGCGATTGTCCGCATCGACCTCGTAGAGCACCCGGTCATCGGTCATGCGAAATCAGCCTCGCTTCAATTGTTTTGTCGTTGCCGGCAGCCAGCGTCGTGCGCCGCGCGGCGGTGAGATGGTCAGCGGCGAGCTTGGTCGCCCGCGCCGAATTGCCGTCGGCGATCGCGTCCAGCAACCGCTGGTGGTCGCGAAGTGCCGCCCGCATGGTCGCCTTGTCGACGTCATCACCCCACACCGAAGATTCATGTGCCGACCAGATCAGCTCCAGCGATCCGATCAGCAGGATCATCGGCTCGTTACCGCAGCGGGCCACCAGCACCTCGTGGAACCTGCGCGCATTCCGCACGTACTGCGCCGTGTCGTCGAACTGCACTGTCTGGATGTCGATCTCGGCCTGCAGATAGGGCACCACCTCGACAGCCCGATCTTCCCTTGCCGCGCACATCCCGGCGCAGATCGGCTCCAGGTGCAGGAGCGCCTCACTGACATCGGCCGGGGTGGCCGACCGAGTCTGCAGGACCATGCTGATCGTCTGCGCGGTGCGCTCCGGTGACGGCAGCCGGACCACCGCTCCCCCGACGTTTCCGCGCCGCACCGAGATCAGCCCGTCGGTCTCCAGCAGGTGAATGGCTTCGCGCAGCGCCGGTGGGCTGACGCCGAACTCCTGGAACAGGCTTTCCTGGGTGGGCAGGATGTCCCCGGCACGCAATCGCCCGGACAGGATGTCGTCGCGCAGCTTGGACGCGACAATCTCGGCAACCCGTGGCTGCCGGATGCGCCGTGCGCGTCCTTCCATCAGCGACCTTTCCTTGCTAACTTGTACAGGATAGTAACCGCATCGCCTACTGTATGGGTAACTGTATGGATAAGGAAAGGTCGGGTTCCAGGTGACTGACGGTTCGGTGACCACGTCCCGCGCGGACTCCACCCTGCGCATCGCCCTAGACCGCCCGTCGCGGCGTAACTCGTTGAACCATCAGATGATCGACGATCTGGTCAGCATCCTGACCGCCGCCGCCGGCGACGACTCGCTGCGGGCCGTCGCCATCACCGGGGCCGGTGACAATTTCTGCACCGGTGCGGACTGGGTGGCCACGAACAGCACCGGGCAACGGCCCCGCGCGGGCGACCTGGTGCGGCGTATCCCCCACACCGCGCACCGCCTCATCGAACTCGTCGCCACCATCCAACTGCCGGTGGTGTGCGCGGTGCGAGGCTGGGCAGTGGGCCTGGGCTGCAACCTGGCGCTGGCCGCCGATTTCACCATCGCCGACGCCGACGCGACGTTCTGGGAGCCGTTCATGAGCCGAGGGTTCACCCCGGACTCCGGGGCGACCTGGCTGTTGCCGCGACTGGCCGGGGTGGCCCGCGCCAAACGAATGCTGCTGCTGGGTGAGAAAGTCACCGGATCCGACGCCGCCGACTGGGGCCTGATCCACGAGGCGGTTCCCGCCGACCAGTTGGACACGGCGGTCGACGCGCTCCTGGCCCGGCTGGCCGCCGGGCCGACCGTCGCGATCGGGCTGGCCAAACAGGCCATCGCCTACGGCCAGCACGCATCCCTGACCCAGTCCATGAACCAGGAGCTGTCCAACCTGGAACTCTCCTGCCGCACCGCCGATTTCAAGGAAGGCCTGGCCGCGTTCCGGGAACGGCGCGACCCGGACTTCCAGGGCCGATGAACCGAAGGAAACACATGACCGTGTCTGCCACGTACGACACCATCAAATACGAGGTGGACGGCCACAAGGCCACCATCACGCTGAACCGGCCGGATGCGCTCAATGCGCTGTCGCCGCACATGATCACCGAGCTGCGGGCCGCTTATGCCGAGGCCGAGAACGACGACAACATCTGGCTGATGATCGTCACCGCCACCGGCCGCGCGTTCTGTACCGGTGCCGATGTCAAGGAGATCCCCGGCGACGGAAAGGTCCTCAACGAACGGCCCTACCTGTCCACCTACGAACAATGGGAGGCACCGCAGGAGGGCACCCCGCCGTTCCGCACCATGGCAAAGCCGGTCGTCGTGGCGATCAACGGAATCTGCTGCGGCGCCGGGTTGGACTGGGTCACCACCGGCGACATCGTGATCGCCTCGGACAAGGCGACGTTCTTCGACCCCCATGTGAGCATCGGCCTGGTTGCCGCCCGCGAGATGGTGCGTTTGGCCCGTGCGCTTCCCCGGTCGGTGGCGCTGCGGATGGCATTGATGGGAAAGCACGAGCGCATGACTGTCGAGCGGGCCTACGAACTCGGCTTGATCACCGAAATCGTCGAGCACGCCAAGCTACTGGAGCGTGCCCACGAGATCGCCGACACGGTGTGCCTCAATGCCCCGCTTGCGGTTCGGGGCACCCGGCTGGCCATTCACAAGACGCTGGACCTGCCATTGCACGAGGGCGAGATCCTGGCTGAGACGTTCCGGGAGCGGGTGGTCCGCACCGAGGATGCGCTCGAGGGGCCCCGGGCGTTCGTCGAGAAGCGCAAGCCCAACTGGCAGGCGCGCTGATGAGCGCTCGCGCGAAGAGGAGACAGCCCTGATGGATACCATCCTGGTCGACTTCGACCATGAATCAAGGGTCGCCACCGTCACGCTGAACCGCCCTGAAGCGCTGAACTCGTTCAACCGGGCCATGTGCAACGAGATGCGCGACGCGTGGCACGCTATCAAAGACGACGAAGGCATCAACGCCGTGGTGTTGCGCGCGGCGGGCGACCGCGCATTCAGCGCCGGGCTCGACGTCAAGTCCAGCTACGGACAGCCCGAGATCGTCTGGAACCATGAGGATCCCGGCGAGCTACTGAGCCCGAAGTGGCAGAAGATGTGGAAGCCGGTGGTATGCGCGGTGCAGGGCATGTGTACCGCAGGCGCGCTGTACTTCGTCAACGAATCAGATGTGGTGATCTGCTCGTCTGAGGCCACCTTCTTCGATTCGCACGTCAGCGCCGGACTGGTGTCCGCGCTCGAACCGATCGGGTTGATGCGCCGCGTAGGCCTCGGTGACACTTTACGGATGGCGTTGCTGGGCAACGACGAACGCGTGGGCGCCGAGACTGCCTTGCGGATCGGACTGGTAACCGAGGTGGTGGCCCGCGAGGACCTGTGGGCGCGGGCCGACGAGATCGCACGTACCATCGCCGCCAAACCGCCGACCGCCACCCAAGGCACCGTCAAGGCCATCTGGGAGTCCCTGGACAAGCCGTACCGCGCAGCCATGGACCAGGGCCTCATCTACACGAGGCTGGGCAACCCGATCGCGAAGGCCGAACTGGCCGACCGCCCACTGCCCAAGACACCGCCACGGATCCGCTGATGGCACATCCTCTTTCGCAACGCATCGACGATGTTCTCGACCTGGATCCCGCTGCGTCGGCGATCCAGTACGACGGTCAATGGTCCACCTGGGGTCAGGTCGCGGCGCTGGCACGGCGCATCGGCGCAGTGTCGGCAGGCGCGCGGGTCGGGATCATGCTGCGCAACCAGCCGGCCCATGTGGCAGCCCTGCTCGGTGTGTTGTCCGCCGGCGGCACCGTCGTGGTGATCAATCCGTCCCGTGGTGACGAGCGCACGCGCGCCGACATCGCAAACCTCGACCTGCCGGTACTCATCGGCCTGGCCGACGACATCGCCACGCTGGCCACCCCCTCCCCTTCCACGACGACAGTGACGATCCGCGACCTCGACACCGCGCCCGAGGTCACGCCCGCCCAGAGCCCGTCGCGCGATCCAGGGCGACCGGGTGTCGCGGTGTGGATGCTGACCAGCGGTACCACCGGCCCGCCCAAGCGCGTCGATCTCACCTACGACATGCTGGCCCGCAGCGTCATCGGCCGCGATCCTGAGAATGCCCCGGCACCAACCGAACTGCGCCGCGGGGTCGCCATCGTCAACTCGCCGTTGGTGCATGTCGGCGGGGTGTTCCGGGTGCTGTTGTGCATCGCCGAGGCCCGCTCGTTCGTGCTGTTGCCAAAATTCGAACTCCACCGCTGGGCTGACGCGGTGCGAGAGTACCGGCCGCGGGCGGTGTCACTGGTTCCGGCCGCCCTGCGCATGGTGCTGCACTCCGATCTCACCCGCGATGACCTCGCCGGCGTCCGCGCCGTCACCTCGGGCACCGCCCCGTTGTCGGCCGACGACGCCGATGCCTTCACCGAGAAGTTCGGCATCCCGGTACTGACCTCCTATGCCGCCACCGAGTTCGGCGGTGGGGTGGCCAGTTGGACCCTCGCCGACCACCAGAAGCACTGGAAGGACAAGCGCGGCAGTGTGGGCCGGGCCAATCCCGGCGCCCGGCTGCGGGTAGTCGACGAGGGAGGTAATCCGCTACAGCCGAACGAGAAGGGCCTGCTCGAGGTGAAACCCGCACAGTTCGACGCCGACGCGGACTGGCTGCGCACCACCGATCTCGCCCGCATCGACGACGACGGCTTCGTGTGGATTCTCGGCCGCGCCGACCAGGCGATCATCCGCGGCGGATTCAAGGTCATGCCCGACGATGTGCGCACCGCCCTGGAGAGCCACCCCGCGGTACGCGGTGCGGCGGTCATCGGCATCGCCGATGACCGGCTCGGCGAAACCCCGGTGGCGATGGTGGAACTGCACGGCACCGGAGCCAGCACAGCCACCGCGACGGAGCTTCTGGATTTCCTTGCCGGCCGGCTGGCCCGCTACGAGATCCCGACCGACATCGCCATTGTCGAGGCGATTCCCCGAACTCCTTCGGGGAAGGCTGATCTCGGCGCCGTACGGGAGCATTTCGCCTCACGTGTCTGACACGGTTGGCGGGCTGCTTCGCGGGTGTACCGATCGCCCGCTGCTGATCTGCGATGACGCACGGATCACCTATGCCGAGGCGCAGCACCGCTCTGCGGCAGTCGCCGGAGGCCTGATCGCGCTCGGCGCAGGCAAGGGCACCCACGTCGGGCTGCTCTACCCCAACGGTGTCGACTTCGTGGTCGCGATGCTGGCCGCCGCCCGCATCGGTGCTGTGGTGGTGCCGTACTCCACCTTCCTCACCGCGACTGAGCTGGATACCCAACTACGCGACAGTGACACCGCAATCCTGCTGTCGGCGCGCAGTTTCCGCAATCACGACTACACGCAACGCCTCGCCGGCATCGACGCGCCGTATCTGCGGCGGGTGGTGTTCGATATACCGCACGCCGACGCCCCGACTCTGGCCGACCTCGAAGACGACGTGGACGACTGCGATCCGCTGGCCATCATCTACACCTCCGGGTCGACGGGGCCGCCCAAGGGTGCCGTGCACACCCACGCTTCACTGATCGGGCATCAGCGCAGTCTCAACGAGATTCGGCAGCTGACCGCGGCGGACACCCTGTTCTGCAACTCACCGTTCTTCTGGATCGGCGGGTTCGCGTTCGGTCTGTTGGCCACCCTCGCTGCTGGCGCCACGCTGGTGTGCTCCAATGCGACCGTCCCGGCCGTCACCCTGGACCTGATCGAGGCCGAGAAGCCCACCGTCACCAATGGTTTCGTCGCGGGGATCGCACCCCTGACCAGGGACCCCAGCTACCCCGGCCGGCACTTCTCGGCGCGCCGCGGCAACCTCTACCCCGTCATGGCCCCCGACTCGCGCCCCACCGACCCGGAACTGCGGCACAACATGTTGGGGATGACCGAGGCCGGCAGTGTGATGTCGATCGACGGGGACGAAGGCGATCAGCCCGAGCAGCGGCGCGGCAGCTACGGCAGGCCCGCACCCGGATTCGAAACCCGAGTGCTGCCCTCGGGCGAACTGTGCATCCGCGGACCGTATGTCATGCAGGGCTACTACGGCCGCAACCGGGAGGACTGCTTCGATGCCGACGGCTGGTTTCACACCGGGGACCTGGTGCGTGTCGACCAGGACGGGTACATCTACTTCCTTGGCCGTGCCGGCGCGATGATCAAAACGGCCGGCGCCAATGTGACCCCCGGTGAAGTCGAGGCAGCCTTGGCGGCACTGGGTTTCACCGCACATGTGCTCGGCCTGCCCGATGCCGACCGTGGCCAGATCGTGGGGGCGGTCATCGTCACCGACAGCCCGGTGGATGTCGATGTGGTCCGTCAGGCACTGCGCTCCAGGCTGTCGGCGTACAAGATTCCGCGGGCAGTCACGGTGTGCCGTCCCGCCGACGTGCCGATGCTCTCCAGCGGAAAAGTCGACCTACCGGCGCTGGCGAGGATGTTTCATGCCTGACACCATCGACGCGTTGCTGCGTGCACATGCGGCGGTCGGCAAGCCCATGGTGATCGATCCCGACACCCGGATCGGCTACGCCGAACTCGACGCAGGAACTGCCGCATTGGCGTCTGGCCTGATGGCGGCGGGAGTCGAGAAGGGCACCCGGGTCGGGTTGATCATGCCGAACTGTGTCGATTGGGTGCGGATCGCATTGGCAGTGACCCGGATGGGTGCGGTGCTGGTGCCGTTGAGCACGCTACTGACCGCTGACGAGCTGACCTCCCAGCTGCGGACCGCGTCGGTGCAGCACCTGATCGCGGTCGAAGGGTTCCGCGGACGCCGCTACGTGCCGGGCCCCGTACCGTCGCTGCGCCGGACCTGGACCCCCGACGAAGTTCTGACACTCGCCGGGACGGCTCCCCTGCCACCGGTGCGGCCCAGCGATCCGCTGGTCATCATGTTCACCTCCGGCAGCAGCGGTGCGCCGAAAGGGGTGATCCACTCCCACGGAAATGCCTTGGGCGCAGTGCGTTCCGGGCTGGAGGCCAGGTGCATCAACGCCGACACCCGGCTGTACCTGCCCATGCCGTTCTTCTGGGTGGGCGGGTTCGGTGCGGGCATCGTCTCAGCTCTGCTGGCCGGGGCCACCCTGGTCACCGAGCCGGTTCCGCACCCCGACTCGACGCTCGAATTGCTACAGCGCGAACGGGTCACCCTGTTCCGGGGCTGGCCCGAGCAGGCCGAGGCACTGGCCCGGCACGTCGGCACCGCAGATCTGCCCGCACTGCAGCCGGGAAGCCTTGAGGCACTGTTGCCGGACGGTATGCGCTCAGAGCCGGGCGCGCGGGCGTCGTTGCTGGGTATGACTGAATCGCTCGGCCCGTACTGCGGATACCGGGCCGACACCGACATGCCGGAATCCGCGTGGGGCAGCTGTGGGCAACCGTTCGCCGGGATGGACGTACGTATCGCCGGTGACGGCCCAGTGGGCGAGATCCAGATCCGCGGCCCGCATGTGATGCGGGGAATCTGCCGACGCAGCCGCGAGGAGGTGTTCACCGCCGACGGCTACTACCCGACGGGAGATCTGGGTCGCCTGGACGGCGACGGGTTCCTGTTCTACCACGGTAGATCTGACGACATGTTCAAGGTCCGTGGCGCCACCGTGTACCCGAGCGAGGTACAACGGGCGCTGCGCGCGATTCCCGGCGTCCGCGCCGCATATGTGGCCAATGTTCCTGAAGACCAAGCCAATCGGGTCGGCGCGGCGGTGGTAGGTGACGGGCTCTCGGCGGAGATGCTGCGCTCGGCCACCCGCGCAGTCATCAGCTCATTCAAAGTGCCCACGCTGTGGCTCCTGCTCGACGACGACGCTGCCGTCCCACGCGGAGCCACCGGGAAAGTCGACAACACCGCACTACGAGCCATGCTGGCGGAAGGTGTCCAACAATGAAAACCAAAGGTGCCCTGGTCTGGGACTTCGGTCAGCCGTGGTCGATCGAGGAGATCGAGATCGGCGACCCTCGCAAGGGCGAGGTGAAGGTGGTCCTGGAGACCGCCGGCCTGTGTCACTCCGATCACCACCTGATGACCGGTGACATCCCGATGGCCGCCTTCCCCATCCTGGGCGGGCATGAAGGTGCCGGAGTGATCGTGGAGGTCGGTCCGGACACCGAGGGTCTGGAGGTCGGCGATCACGTGGTGATGTCCTTCATCCCGTCGTGCGGTAGCTGCCCGGCCTGCCAGGTGGGCCTGCGCAATCTGTGTGACCTCGGGATGGGGCTGCTCGCGGGCGCCTCGGTCTCCGACGGCTCCTTCCGGGTGCAGACCAAGGGGCAGAACGTAGTTGCCATGTCACTGCTCGGCACCTTCTCCCCCTATGTCGTGGTGCATCGGACCTCTGTAGTGAAGATCGACCCGACGATCCCCTTTGACGTGGCCTGCCTGGTCGGCTGCGGGGTTACCACCGGATACGGCTCGGCGGTGCGGAGTGCGGACGTCCGACCCGGCGAGGACGTCGCGATCATCGGTATCGGTGGCGTCGGCACCGCGGCGCTGCAGGGTGCGGCGATCGCCGGAGCTCGGCGCATCTTCGCCATCGACCCGGTCGAATGGAAGCGCGAGCAGGCACTGAAATTCGGGGCATGCGAGGCATATCCGGACGTGCCTGCCGCCCTGGCCGGAATTGCCGCGGCCACTGGCGGACGCATGTGCCGCAAGGTCATCGTGACCGTCGGCCGCGCCGAAGGCCGGGAGGTGGAGTCGTGGATGCAGCTCACCGCCAAGGGCGGCACCTGTGTGCTGACGGCGATGGGCAATGTGGTCGATTCCGACACGACCCTCAACCTGGCCGGGTTGACCCTGCTGCAGAAAAGCTTGCAGGGCAGCCTGTTCGGTGGCGGCAACCCCCAGTTCGACATCCCCGAGCTGTTGACCCTCTA
The DNA here is from genome assembly GCF_055419385.1 of Mycobacterium sp. IDUB_24. Lineage (NCBI taxonomy): Bacteria > Bacillati > Actinomycetota > Actinomycetes > Mycobacteriales > Mycobacteriaceae > Mycobacterium > Mycobacterium sp. IDUB_24. Next base: position 264,616 of record NZ_JBVAXO010000006.1, on the reverse strand, counting down.
TCGGCTCGGCCAACTGAACCTCGATGACATGGTGACCCGTGAGTACCGCCTCGACCAGATCAACGATGCCTACCGGGACATGCTGGAGGGCCGCAACATCCGCGGCGTCATCCGCTACACGGACGCCGACCGGTGACGTCCACCATCTTCACGGTCCCGGACAACGACCTGGCCGTCGTCGCCACCGTCAGCTTTGCGAAGATCCATACCAAGGAGGCAGCGCCATGAAACTTGGATTATCCACGCCCATCGTGATGCAGCACCCCGGCGAGTTCTCACCGTGGGAGACCGAGGCCGGCCCCGATGAGCTGGCGTTGATCGCCGAGGCCGCAGACAGCCTGGGTTTTCACCATCTGACGTGTGCCGAGCACACGGGAATACCGGCTGCGGCCGCCGCGGTGCGCGGGACGGTCTATTGGGATCCGCTGGCCACCTTGGCTTTCCTGGCCGCGCGGACTCGACGCATCCGCCTGACCACCGCGGTGGTGGTACTCCCCTACCACCATCCAGTGGCGCTGGCCAAGAGCTACGGGACCCTGGACCGGCTCAGCGGTGGACGCGTGATTCTCGGCGTCGGCGTGGGGTCACTCACCGAGGAATTCGAACTGCTCGGCGCCCAGTGGACCGATCGCGGAGCCGCGGCCGACCGCGACATCGCCAAACTACGGGCCGCGTGGGGCCGGCCGGTGGTCGACGGCTTCGCCATCGAACCCCACGCGCCCAGGACGGATCTCGCAGTCTGGGTAGGTGGACGCACCAAACGCTCGCTGCGTCGCGCCCTCGAACTCGGCACCGGCTGGATGCCTTTCGGCCTGCCACCCGACACCATCGCCGAGTTCCTCGCGCCGCATGACCTGCCCGCAACCTTCGACATCGTTCTCTCCCCCGGTGCGGCTCTGGACCCACTCGGCGCCCCGGATGCCGTGCGCACACGGCTGAACCGATTGCGCGACGTCGGTGCCACCATCGCCAACTGCTCGGTGCAGGCGCGCGATGCCGAACACTTCTGTGATCAGCTCGCGGCGCTGCAATCGATCGGCGACTCGTTGTGATTCACACGATCGCGTGTGCTCGCCCAACATGCGGTGCCCGGCCGCGCTACGGGAAATGTTGAGCGCTCTAGCGGCGCCGTTCATTCCACGGCGCCAGTAGCAGTTCACATGCGTACCGCACATCCGCGACCGCACTTTCCGCGTCGAGCTGCCCCGCAGTGGCCCAGGTCAGGATCCCGTACATGCACTGCTCAACCATTCTCGCCAGTCGATGATGCTCGTCGGTGGGTTCGGCCAACCCCGCCGCTGCCAGGATCCGCTCGCGCATGGAAAGATCGGCCGGTGCGTGCGCAGAAGTCCGAATAGCGTTGACGGAAACCAACATTGCCCGGGCCAACGGCGGCTGCGCCAGCAGTGCCTCGGCAGCCTCACCCAGGAAGTCACCTACGGCCGCCACCGGGTCGTCCGGGATACCCGCGGGTTCTGGCATCTCCTGGATGGACGAGGCGAGCGCCGCTGCATAGAGGTGGTGCTTGGTCGGGTAATAGCGATAGAGCGTGCCGAGCGCGACGCCGGCCTCAGCGGCGATATCTGACATCTGGACGCGCTCCAGCCCGTGCAACGCCCCCAGTCGGGCCGCCGCGCTCAAAATCGCAGCGTTGCGTGCCAGTTGACGCGGCGTCGAGGCCTGCCCCGGCTCCCGTGGCGTTCCGATGCGCGGCACGAGACGATCTCCTCACAAAACTAGAATTGATTCTAGAAATCAGTATGCAGTGATGCTACAACAGACAGGTGATCGAAGAAGGTTTCCAGCCCGACGTGACGGCGTTCGATGCTCAGAAGTACGGCCCGTGGGCCGTCATCACCGGCGGCTCGGAAGGTGTCGGCAGGTCCTTTGCGCTCCGACTCGCCGCTGCCGGAATCAATCTGCTGCTCGTCGCCCGCAAAGCAGGCCCGCTGGAGGAGGCAGCCCAACTGGGTCGCACCCTCGGAGTGGAGGTTCGTACGCTCAGCGTCGACCTTTCGGAGCCCTCCTCGGCCGACGCCGTCGCCGAGGCAGTTTCGGACGTCGAGGTCGGCCTGCTCATCCACAACGCCGGCGCCAACACGCACAGCGCAGAGTTCCTCGACGGTGACCTCGGCGCGTTTCAACGGGTCATCGACCTGAACATCACCACCCCGCTGGCCTTGGTCCATCACTTCGGCGCGGAGATGCGCAGCCGTCGCCGCGGGGGCATCCTGCTCGTCGGGTCGATGGCCGGATACCTCGGCTCGAACCGGCACACGGTGTACGGCGGCGTCAAGGCATTCGGCAGGATCTTCGCCGAAAGCCTGTGGCTGGAACTGCGGGACAACAACGTCGATGTCCTCGAACTCGTCCTCGGGGTGACCCGCACCCCGGCGATGGACCGGGTGGGGCTCAACTTCGACATCCCCGGAATGGTGGTGTCCGAGCCTGATGACGTCGCTGCCGAAGGTCTGGCCGCGCTCGGCCACGGCCCCGTGCACGTCGTATCGCAGCACGCGAAAGTCGCTCTTGCCCACAATGATCCAGACCGCGCCGCCGCCATCCTGCGCACCGACAAGCTGATGCGCCGACTGATGGCGAACCCACTGTGACGTCACCTCTAGGAGATCCCGTCGAATCCCGGCTTCGTGACCTCGAACAGCGTCTGCAGATACTCAGCGACCAGGTTGAGGTGACGCAGCTGATCGCCTCCTACGGCCCGCTCGTCGACGCCGGAGCCGCCACTGATGTTGCGGCGTTGTGGAGCGTGGACGGCAGCTACGACGTCGAAGCCTGGCAGATGTGCAGCCGCGCCGAGGTAGAGGCCATGGTGAACTCGGATGCGCATCGAACGCTCATCGCCAGAGGCGCCTGTCATTTTCTCGGGCCTGCCCGGGTCACACTCGACGGCGACACCGCGCAGGCGGTGTGTGAGTCACTGCTGGTGGTCCACCGGGACGGGAAGTGGATCGTGGCACGCGCCGGCGCAAACCGTTTCGAGTTGCGTCGTATCGATGGCCGGTGGCAGATCGTGAACCGCACCACCCGAGTGCTGAACGGAAGCCCCGAGGCGCGGGCGTTGCTCGGTTAGACGATGGCGTTCGCCCGTAGATCCGCGATCTGCATCGCGTCATAACCGATCTCATCCAGCACCTCGTCGGTGTGCTCGCCCAACAGCGGAGCCCGTCGGCGGATCGTGCCGGGCGTTGCCGACATCCGAAACGGGGTTTCGATGATCGGCACATCGCGAGACGCCCCCGGAAACGGCACGCGCTGCAGGTAACCCATGGCCTGCACATGCGGATCGTCGAGAACTTCTTGCGGGGAATACAACGGCGCGGCAGGCATTTTCGCCTTCTCAAGAAGTTCCAACACCTGCGCCTTGGTCTTGTCTGCACACCAATCGGCCATGATGTCGTTGAGGATGTCACCGTTGGTCCAGCGGATGTCGTCGTTCGCGAAACGGGGATCGTCGAACAGCTCTTCCCTGCCCACCAGTCGGCACCAGCGCTTGAACATGGGCTGTCCGGCCACCTGCAGCAACACCCACTGATCGTCGGCGGTGCGGTAGAGATCGCACGGCGCCACCGAAGCGCCCTTGTTGCCCATCCGGGGTTTGTCTACCTGTAGGAGTTCCCGCTCGATCAGGAAGGCGTTCGAGAGCATCAGCGCGGTGGGCAGCAGCGCGCTCTCGACATGCTGCCCCTGACCCGTGCGGTCGCGGTGATACAGCGCCATCATCACGCCGATCGCCAACGTGAGCGCTGTCCCGAAATCCGCATAGGGCACCACCGTTCGGATCGGTAGCTCCGGCAGGCCCTGCCGGTAGACCGCACCTGACATCACCTGACCGGCACCGTCGAAACCGATCTTCTCGCTGTACGGACCGCCCTCTCCGTACGCAGTGGCGCTGGCCAGGATGATGTCGGGTTTGACGGCCTTGAGCGTCTCGTAATCCAGTCCGCTTGACCGCATCCCGGCCGCCGGCATGTTGGCGATCACGATGTCGGCCTGCGCGACGAGTCGCCGGGTGATCTCGGCGCCCTCGGCCGTGGTGGAGTCCAGCGTGAGTGACCGCTTGTTGCGGTTGCACTGCAGGAACGTGCCACCCTCGCCGCCCTCGGTGACGGCCTGCACCCAACGGTCCTCCCCGCCTTCACGTTTCTCCACCCGCAGCACGTCCGCGCCCATGTCGGCCAGGATCGCGCTGCACCACGGTGCCGCGATGAATCGGCCGTAGTCGAGCACCCGTATCCCGTCGAGAACACCTGGCATTGCCCCACCTTTCCTTCCGCGAGTCCTTCCGCGAGTCCTTCCGCTTTGCTACTCCAGCACTCCCAGGCGCTCGAGGTGATCGGTGAGCGGTTTGGAAGCCGCACACAGATGCTCGGCCATCGCGGCGCGGGCCGCCTCCCCGTCACGGACCTTGAGCGCGGCCAGAATCCGGCGGTGGTCGTGGGTGGACTGCTCGGGCCAGCCCTCGACCGTCGGGTACACCGATTCGAGTGCGTACCTGGTGATCTGGGACATCAACTGCGCCAGCTTCGGCGATTCGGCCGCCCTGTTGACGCCCCGGTGAAACGCGTGGTTGAGCCGGACCGCGGCGTCGTGATCATTTTGCGCATAGGCATCTTCCAGCTCCGTCTGGATCCGGTCGAGCTCGTCGAGTTGACCGTCGGAGATCTGGCCCGCGGCGCGCGACGCCAACTGCCCGCCGATATGCGCCTGCACTCCGGCCACGTCGTCGATGTCGCGGCGGGTGACCGGCAGCACCAGGAACCCGCGTCGGGGTTGTTGGGTCAGCAGGCCTTCGGCACGCAAGCCGAACAACGCTTCACGCACCGGCGTCACGCTGATCCCCAGCTCGGCAGCGAGCTGTTCGAGCCGAATGTACTTGCCCGCCGGATAGGTACCGTCGAAGATCCGCCGCCGGATCAGCCGTGCCACGTCCTCGGCCAGCTGTGGCCGTGCGGCGAAGTCGGGTATGGACACGGCTCAGACCCGATAGTCGGAGAGCAGCCGCTTGCTGATGATGTTCTTCTGGATCTCGCTGGTGCCTTCACCGATCAGCAGGAACGGTGCATCGCGCATCAGCCGCTCGATCTCGTACTCCTTGGAGTAGCCGTATCCGCCGTGGATCCGGAAGCTCTGCTGGGTGACCTCCGAACAGAACTCGCTGGCCAGGTATTTGGCCATGCCCGCAGCCACGTCGTTGCGTTCGCCGGAGTCCTTGAGCCGGGCGGCGTTGACCATCATCAGATGCGCGGCCTCGACTTTGGTTGCCATCTCGGCCAATTGGAACGCCACCGCCTGGTGCTCGGCGATCGGCTTGCCGAAGGCCTCCCGCTGCTGCGCGTAGCGCACCGCCAGCTCGAAGGCACGGATGCCCACACCGCAGGCACGCGCCGAGACGTTGACCCGACCGACCTCGACACCGTCCATCATCTGGAAGAAGCCCTGCCCGGTGACGCCGCCGAGTACGTCGTCGGCATTGGCGCGGTAGCCGTCGAATATCAGCTCGGTGGTGTCGATGCCCTTGTAACCGAGCTTGTCGAGCTTGCCCGGAATGGTCAGCCCTGGGACGACCTCGCCGAAGCCGGAAGGCTTTTCGACCAGGAAGGCGGTCAGGTTGCGATGCGGTTTGTCGGCGCCTTCGTCGGTGCGCACCAGCGCGGCTACCAGGGTCGAACTGCCGCCGTTGGTCAGCCACATCTTCTGGCCGTCGATCGTGTACGTCCCGTCGCCATTGTTCTTAGCCCTGGTACGAATCGCCGCCACATCGGAACCCAGCTCGGGCTCTGACATCGAGAACGCGCCTCGTGTCTCCCCAGTAGCCATGCGCGGCAGGAACTTCTGCTTCTGAGCGTCGGTGCCGTGCTGCCGGATCATGTACGCGACGATGAAGTGGGTATTGATCACTCCGGACACGCTCATCCAGCCGCGGGCCAGTTCCTCCACGCACAGCGCGTAGGTGAGCAGCGACTCGCCGAGACCGCCGTACTCTTCGGGGATCATCAGGCCGAAGAGGCCCATGTCCTTCATCTGGTCGACGATGGCCTGTGGGTAGGTGTCGGAGTGCTCCAGCTCCTGGGCAGTCGGGATCACCTCTTTGTCGACGAATTGCCGCACCGTGGAGACGATCTCGGTCTGGAACTCGCTGAGCCCCAGGGTCTGGGCAAGTCTCGTCACGATGCCACCCTTTCGAACACGGCGGCCAGTCCCTGTCCGCCCCCGATGCACATGGTCTCCAGCCCGTAGCGGGCCTGTCGCCGATCCAGTTCCCGGGCCAGCGTGGCGAGCATCCGCCCACCGGTCGCCCCGACCGGATGTCCCAGCGAGATCCCGGATCCCCGGACGTTGGTGCGCTCCAAGTCGGCCTCGCCGAACTTCCACTCCTTCATCACGGCCAGCGCCTGGGCGGCGAATGCCTCGTTGAGCTCGATCAGATCGATATCGCTCAGCTGCAGATCGGCCTTGGCCAGCGCGACCTCGGTGGCCGGCACCGGCCCGATACCCATGATGTTGGGCGCGACGCCCGCCGAGCCCCACGACACCATCCGCACCAGCGGCCGCAGACCCAGCTCGGCAGCCTTCTCGGGGGTGGTGACGATGCACATGGATGCGGCATCGTTCTGTCCGCTGGAGTTTCCGGCGGTCACGGTGGCTTCTGGGTCCTGTTTGAGCAGAACCGGTTTGAGTTTGGCCAGGGTCTCGACCGTGGTGTCGGCTCGCGGATGCTCGTCGATCTCGACGATCCGCTCACCGTTCCGGTCACGCACGGTCACGGGAATGATCTCCTCGGCCAGCACCCCGGACTGCTGGGCCGCCACCGCGCTGCGATGCGAGCGCACCGCGAGCTCGTCCTGCTCGGCGCGGGTGATCCCGTATTCGCGGCGTAGGTTTTCGGCGGTCTCCATCATTCCGCCGGGCACCGGGTAGAACTGCCCACCGGCGGTAGTGCGTCCCCGCGCGAGCCCGTCGTGCATCTGCACGCCACTTCTGGCCCCACCCCACCGCATGTCGGTCGAGTAGAACGCGACATTGCTCATGCTCTCGGCGCCGCCGGCCACCACCAGATCGTTGTCGCCGCTGCGCACCTGCAGACATGCCTGGATCACGGCCTGTAGCCCGGAACCGCAGCGACGGTCCACCTGCATGCCGGGAACCGTCACCGGCAGGCCGGCGTCGAGCGCAACCACCCGGCCGATGGCCGGGGCCTCGCTGTTGGGATAGCAGTGACCGAGAATGACGTCCTGCACCTGTTCCGGCGCCACACCGGTGCGTTCCAACAGTCCTTTGAGCGCGACCACACCGAGATCGACGGCCGTCAGTCCCGCAAACATGCCGCCGTAGCGGCCGATCGGGGTGCGGACCGGCTCGCAGATGACCGCCTCGCAGGTGCTCATACGTGCCGACCGCCGGTCACCTCGAGCACGGTGCCCGTCATGTACGACGACAGGTCGCTGGCCAGGAACAGGGCGACCTTGGCCACCTCGTCGGGTTCACCGGCTCGGGCCATCGGGATCTCGGCCAGCTTCTGGTCCCAAATGCGTTGCGGCATGGCCTCTGTCATCGCCGACCGGATCAGTCCCGGCTGGATGGCGTTGACCCGCACCCCGAGATGTGCGAGTTCCTTGGCCGAGGCCTTGGTCATCCCGACGATGCCGGCCTTGGCGGCCGAATAGTTGGTCTGACCGACCAGGCCGACCTTGCCCGAGATCGAAGACATGTTCACGATCGCACCGCGCTTGTTCTCCCGCATGATCGCCGCGGCCGATTTGGTGCCGTTCCAGGTGCCCTTCAGGTGAACGGCGATGACTTGGTCGAACTGATCCTCGGTCATCTTTCGCAACGTCGCGTCACGGGTGATGCCGGCGTTGTTGACCATGATGTCCAGCCCGCCGAATCGCTCGACGGCGGCCTGGACGAGGGCCTCGACCTCAGCCGACGACGTCACATCGCACCGGACCGCGGTCGCCACGTCGGGCCCGCCGAGCTCCTGCGCGGCCGCCTCGGTCGCCTCAAGGTTGACGTCGCCGAGCACCACCCGGGCGCCCTCGTCGATGAAGCGTTTCGCGATGGCCAGGCCCAGACCTTGGGCACCGCCAGTCACCACTGCAGTCTGACCGCTCAGCAACGACACCTGATCACCTAACTTTCGACCGTGGGGGCTCTGTCTGAGCCAGATCATATTTCATATACGATATTGGAAGTTCATCAGCCCCGCGAATCCCGCGCGACGAAATGGAGCTCACCTGTGACCAGCACCGCGGCCGCCACAGAAGTCAGCGACGAGGACTTCGCCGAGATCCTGGCGCAGACCCGCAGCTTCATCCGGACCGCTGTGGTGCCCCGCGAGAACGAGATCCTGGCCACCGACAAGGTGCCCGACGATCTCCGCAGCCAGGCCAAGGACATGGGGTTGTTCGGTTACGCGATTCCTCAGCAGTGGGGCGGCCTGGGCCTCAACCTGACCCAAGATGTCGAGCTGGCAATGGAATTCGGCTACACCTCGCTGGCACTGCGGTCGATGTTCGGCACCAACAACGGCATCGCCGGGCAGGTACTGGTGGGGTTCGGCACCGACGAGCAGAAGACCCGGTGGCTGGAGGGCATTGCCTCCGGCGACGTCGTCGCCTCGTTCGCACTGACCGAGCCCGGCGCCGGGTCAAACCCGGCGGGCCTGCGCACCAAGGCAGTTCCTGACGGGGACGACTGGATAATCAACGGCCAGAAGCGGTTCATCACGAACGCACCGACGGCGAACCTCTTCGTGGTGTTCGCCCGCACCCGCCCCGCCGACGAGAAGGGTGCGGGGATCGCTGTGTTCCTCGTGCCAGCCGACGCTGCCGGCGTCGAGGTCGGGGTCAAGGACGCCAAGATGGGCCAGGAGGGCGCCTGGACCGCCGATGTCGCCTTCACCGACGTGCGTGTACCGAACGCCGCACTTGTCGGCGGAAGCGTGGACGTGGGCTACCGCGCCGCGATGACTTCCCTGGCACGGGGCCGAGTACACATCGCGGCCCTCGCGGTGGGGTCCGCCCAGCGCGCACTCGACGAATCGGTGGCCTATGCCGCCGCGGCAACCCAGGGTGGCCAACCGATCGGCAGCTTTCAGCTGGTGCAGGCGATGATCGCCGATCAGCAGACCGGGGTGATGGCCGGACGCGCCCTGGTCCGCGATGCTGCAGCCCAATGGGTGTCCGGCGAGGACCGCCGCATCGCACCCTCGGCCGCCAAGCTGTTCTGCACCGAAATGGCCGGCAACGTAGCCGATCTCGCCGTGCAGATCCATGGCGGCACCGGATACATGCGGGAGGTTCCCGTCGAGCGCATCTACCGGGAGGTCCGGCTGCTGCGTCTCTACGAGGGCACCAGCGAGATCCAGCGACTCATCATCGGCGGCGGGCTGGTCAAGGCCGCCCAACGTCAACTCTGAAAAACCTATCCCCCAAGGAGAATCCATGACCGAGCGACTGGCCGGAAAGGTCGCGTTCATCACCGGCGCTGCCCGTGGACAGGGACGCGCACACGCGATCCGGATGGCCAAAGAGGGCGCCGACATCATCGCCGTCGACATCGCCGGGCCACTACCGCCGAGCGTGCCCTACGACTCGGCCACCCCTGAGGATCTGGCCGAAACCGTGCGATTGGTAGAGGCGACCGGCATGCGCATCATCGCCACCGCCGCCGACACCCGCGACCACGACGCGTTACGGACAATCGTCGGCAAAGGAGTCGCCGAGTTCGGCCGGCTCGACGTGATCGTGGCCAACGCGGGTATCACGGCGCCCGAGCCGTGGAACGAGACCACCCCCGAATCATTCCGGGACGTCATGGATATCAACGTCACCGGCACCTGGAACACGGTGATGGCCGGCGCCCAGCACATCATCGACGGCGGACGGGGCGGGTCGATCATCCTGATCAGCTCGGCTGCCGGTATCAAGATGCAGCCGTTCATGGTGCACTACACGGCCAGCAAGCACGCCGTCGCCGGGATGGCCCGCGCGTTCGCGGCCGAGCTGGGTAAGCACAAGATCCGGGTGAACAGCCTGCATCCGGGCGCGGTCAATACCCCGATGGGAACCGGTGACATGCTGGCCGCGCTCACCCGGGCCAACGACACCAACCCCGGCCTGATGCAGATGGTCACCCCGTTCCTCCCCGACTACATCGCCGAACCCGAGGACATCGCCGATGCCGCGATCTGGCTGGCGAGCGACGAGTCACGGTATGTCACAGCCAGCCGGGTGGCCGTGGACCTGGGTTCCACCCAGTTCTGAGCCGGAATGTCCAGCCCGACAAGCACGGACTTCGCTGACGCGCTGGCCGCCGGGCTGCACGCCTACGGCGACCGGCCGTTCATCGAGTTCGCCCGAAACTGGTATTCGGGCAACGACATAACCCGGTTCATCGGGCAGGTCTCTGTCGCGCTGCAGGACGCAGGCGTCGGGCCCGGCGAGCCGATCGGCATCGTGGTACGCAATCGGGTGGCGCATGCCGCGACGATCCTGGGGTTCATCGCGGCACGACGCCCGGTGGTGATGATCTACTCGTACCAATCCGCCACCGCGATCGCCCGCGACGTCGAAAACCTCGCGTTGCCGGCGATCATCGCCGACATCGATGACTGGACACCCGAGCTGCGTGGCGCGGTAGCGTCGTCCGGTTCGGCCGGTCTCGTGTTGTCGGCCGACCCGCTCCGGGTCGGCGTGACGGCATCACGGCTAGCAGGCGGCCGGCACGACCCGATGCTGGAGCAGTCCGGTCTGCACATCCTGACCAGTGGCACCACCGGCCCTCCCAAGCGAATCCCGGTCGCCACCAATGTGCTTGAGCACACCGTCCTGAGTATGACGATCGGTGCCGGCACCGAGGTGGTCGGTGCGGACACGCCGCCCGCGCTGGTGTACTGGCCGTTCGGCAGCATCGGTGTCTGCCAACTACTGGCCGCGCCGTGCGCGGGCAAACGCATGGTGCTGCTGGAGAAGTTCAGCGTCACCGAGTGGGTCCAGGCGATCAAGACGCATCGGATCACCCAGGCCGGAGTGCAACCCGCGATCCTGCGGATGCTGCTGCAGGCCGAAGTCCGTCCCGAGGACCTGGCGTCGCTGGAGGGACTCTCGGGAGGCTCCGGGCCGTTGGAGCCGGAACTGCGGGCCGAGTTCGAGGGCCGCTACGGCATCCCGCTGCTATGGGCCTACGGGGCAACAGAATTCGCCGGATCGGTGTGCAGCTGGACCCCTGAGTTGTACCGCCGGTACGGCGCGGACAAACCCGACAGCGTCGGGCGGCCCCTGCCCGGTGTGCGCGTCCGCATCGTCGACCCCGACACCGCAGCCGAGATGCCGGCCGGAAGTATCGGACTGCTCGAAGCCAGCGTCGCGGTCATCGGACCGGACTGGGTACGTACCACCGACCTGGCCTCGATGGACGAGGACGGGTTCGTCACCCTGCACGGACGCGGCGACGGCGCGATCAACCGCGGTGGCTTCAAGATCCTGCCAGAAACCGTTCGACGGGTATTGATCTCACATCCCAGTGTGCTCGACGCCTGCGTCGTCGGAGTCCCGGATTCCCGGCTCGGTGAGGTTCCCTTCGCTGCGGTCGAGCTACGACGAGATGCTGCCACGCCCACCGAGGCCGAATTGAAGAACCTGGTGCGCGAGACGTTGCCGAGCCATCACGTGCCGGTGGCCGTGGCAGTCGTCGACGCACTCCCCCGCAATGCCGCCCTCAAGGTGCGTCCGGGAGACGTCGCGGCGCTGTACCGCCCGTAATTTCTCCCCGCGCTCAGATGTCCGCCGATCGCAGCGTCCGGGCCAGGAACCTCACCTGGTCCTGGACGGCGGTGTCGAACCAGTCGTGACCCGGCCACACGTCGAAGTGATCGCAAGGGTAGTGATGGACCTGGGCCCTGGCCTGCACGGCCGTCTTCATCACCGAGTTCGCCGGTACGAACCGGTCGAAGTCGGCAACCTGAATCAACACAGGGCATTTCAGGGCCTTGGCAGCTGCCCCGGTGCGGATCTGCACCAGCTCCATCCCGATGGCCGAATCGACTTCGTTGCGCCACGTCGGACCGGCGATCGCGGTGTAGCTGTCGTATGCCCCGTCGAGGGCCAGCGCGCCGGCCTCCCCCGGCTTGGCCGCCAGCGGCATCAACGTCGGCGCTCGGCCCGCCGCCACAGCCACACGACTCTTCACGCCCGCCAGGGTCCAGCGCAATGCCGAGGCGACATCGCGGTGCGCCACCGCCGCCCGACTGGCGGCCAGCCCACTCGTCAACGGAGTCATGCCGATCACCGCAGCCACATCGGCGCACTGTGCTGCCACCCGTAGGACGTGGCTGCCCGAGAACGACGATCCCCACAGCACCACCCGCCGACGGTCCACACCCGACAGTTGTTGGGCGGCCGCGATGGCCGCACCATAATCCGCCGTCTGACGCTCGACCGAAACACTCTGTCGCGGTTGCCCATCCGATGCGCCGAACCCGCGGTAGTCGAAGGCCACCACGTCCAGACCGGCCACGCTGAAGCGCTCGGCGAAAGGCTGCAGGCCCGAGTCGACGGTGCCGCCGAACCCGTGCGCCATCACCACCACCGGACGGCCCTCCCGACCGGCGAAGTCATCGGTTGCGGCGGGGAAATGCCACGCGCTGCACCGGTCACCGGCCGAGTAGAACGTGACGTCGGTGTGAGTCACGCCGTCACTCCCACAGTGAGGCCGGCACCGTCGGCGGCGCGCTTGGCCCCAGCGGGTAGCTCCCGCACCCGGATGTCGTGCTCGTAGTAGAAGTAGTCCACTTGCTGGGTGTGCCGGGGCCGATCGGTGCAGTGTCCGCCGTGCAGCTGCTGATCGGCATCGATCACCCGCTCCATCTCCGCCACCGGTGGCAGGCCGTACCGTCCGACCGCGTAGGCCGCCAACAACCGCGACTGGCATTCCACGAACGGGAACAAGGTCGGAATCGCCTGGGCGAAACCCATGAATACCAGATCATCGATGCCTGGCTTGAACATCCGCTTGTAGAGCCGGATGTGGTTGCCGGGTGCACTGACGACCTCGGCGTCGAAGAACGGGAAGGTGATGTTGTAGCCCGTCGCGTACACGATCGCATCGAAGACGTCGCTGGTGCCGTCCTCGAAATGCACAGTGTCACCGTCCAAACGGGACACGTTTGGCTTCGGAACGACATCACCCGATCCGAGCCGCAGCGGCAGCTCGACCGACTGCGTCGGGTGCGCTTCGAACAGCTTGTGGTTCGGAGCCGGCAGCCCGTACATGGTGGGATCGGTGCCGAGCATCGGTCCGATCAACTGGACCATCTTGCGCTGCCAAGACAAGGGAATATAGGGATTGGTGCGGAAGTATTTGTCACCTGGTTGTCCCGCAATGTATTTCGGCACGATCCAAGCGCTCGATCGGGTGGACATCGTCACGTGGTTCTGCAGAGATTTCGATGACAACTCGACGGTGATGTCGGCCGCACTGTTGCCGATGCCCACCACGAGGATCCGCTTGCCGGTCAGCTCCAGCGGTTCCTTCGGGTCGATGTAGTGGTGCGAGTGGATCTGTTCACCGGTGAACGTCCCGGGGAACTCGGGCAGCCGGGGATCCCAATGGTGGCCGTTGGCGACGACGAGGAGATCGAACTCGCGGCGGGCCCCGGCCTGATCTTCGATCTCCCAACCGCCCCCGTCGACCCGGCTCGCACGCACCACCCCGTTGTTGAACTCGATGTTCTCCAACAGCCCGAAGGCATTCGCGTAGGCATCCAGGTAAGCCTTGATGTCGGAGTGGTGCGGGAACGACGGGAAGTGCTCAGGGACCGGAAAGTCCTTGAACGACAACCGATGCTTGCTGGTGTCTATGTGCAGTGAGCGGTATGCGCTGCTGTGTCCGTTGGGATTGCCGAAGGCCCAGTTCCCACCGATGCGGTCCGATGCCTCGAACGTGGTGTACGGAACCCGGTAGTCCTTGAGCATCTTTCCGGCGGTGAGCCCGCTGATGCCCGCGCCGATGATCGCGGTCCGCGGCAGTGAACGCTGCAAAACAGTGCTCCTTCACATTGTGATGCAGAACACTAGCAGCGCACTTTGACGAGCGTCAATGAATTCTGACAACTGTCAGAAACACACGAGCAGACACAAACCTGCCTTCAAACCCGCGTTTGAGGGCAGTTTTGTGTCTGCTGGCGGAGAAACCTGGCGGGAAACTCAGCCGATGAAGCGGACGATCGACTCGGCGACCGCAGCGGGCTTGTCCGAACCCTCGATCTCGACCGTCACCGTCATGGTGGCCTGCACCGCGCCGTCGAGTTGCGCGACGTCGGCGATCGCCGCACGCGCCCGCACGTTGGCCCCGACGCGCACCGGCGTGATGAACCGAACCTTGTTGTAGCCGTAGTTGACCGCCAACTTCACATTGTCGACGCGATACAGCTGATGAGTGAAGTGCGGCAACAACGACAGCGTCAACAGACCGTGCGCGATGGTGCCGCCGAACGGTCCACCGGCCGCCTTCTCGGGATCGACGTGAATCCACTGATGGTCATCGGTCGCGTCGGCGAACAGATTCACCCGATCCTGGGTGATCTCCATCCAGTCGGTCGGGCCGAGCTCGCTGCCCGCTGCCGCCACGAACTCGTCAAGACCATTGAAGACTTTCACGCTCACTCCTCCCGAACCGTGGTCAGAAGACTACGGTCTGATTCCCGAACCGGATTACGCGGTCCTCACAGTGCCATAGCACCGCCCGCGACAACACCAGCCGTTCGACATCGGCACCCAGTCGCTGTAGGTCACCGACGGAGTGGCGGTGGTCCACCCGAACCACGTCCTGCTCGATGATCGGGCCTTCATCGAGATCGCCGGTCACGTAATGCGCTGTCGCGCCGACCAACTTGACCCCGCGCTCCTTGGCCCTGCGGTACGGCGCCGCACCGATGAACGCCGGCAGGAATGAATGATGGATGTTGATCAGCGGGCAGCCGACGGCGTCGAGGAACTCGGGAGTCAGGATCTGCATGTACCGAGCCAGCACCACCAGATCGACGTTGCCACGCAACAACTCCAGCAGCCGCTGCTCGGATTCGGCCCGGTTCTCGCGGGATGCCGGGACGTAGAGGAACGGCACTCCGAAAGCGCGGACCTGATCGGCGAGGTCGGGATGGTTCGAGATGACCATCACCACCGACATGTCGAGTTCACCGCGCCGGTTGCGCCACAACAAATCCAGCAGGCAGTGGTCCTCACGGGAAGCCATCAGTGCCACGCGCTTGGGTTTGGAGGCCTCGGTGAGACGGAAGTCCATTGCGAACGGCTCGGCCACCTGCTGCCTGAAATCACGCTCGAGGTCGTCGCGCACCGCGGCCAGGCCCGGCAGATGGAAAATCGTGCGCTGGATGAAGGTGCCACCCGTCTGCTCGGTGGAGTGCTGATCCAGCGACACGATGTTCGCGCCGGCACCGGTGAGGAAGCCGCTGATCGCCGCAACCAGGCCGGGCCGGTCTCCGCACCGCAACAACAGCCTGCCGACATCGCGAGCCGGCAGGGCGGTGGTTTTCGGGTACTCCTGTGTCATCGACACCAGAATCTCATCTCGGCTCCCCCGGCGACACACAACCCGCCAATGCGCAGCCGATCCGAAAGGCCCGGCACCTCGCCAAGTCGACCGCCATTCACCGCGATGCACAATCCCACTAAGGGCTGGCTGAGAACCGTCACAGCAAAAGTCTGCGCCGCCGCCCGAGGAACACCCATTCGACACCTACGTCAATTGAAAATTTTTGCCAGACTCGCGATCAACGGCGATATTCGGCATAAATAGCGACTATCGAATTTGCCAAATTTGCATGTACCGGTGAGTAAATCGGTGATGCCCCGGCCGAATTCATCCCACGACCAGACAAGATTTCTCGGCTCGCTGGAATTCCACTGCGAGGCGGCGCAATACTCATCAGACGTATTCGCAACACCTCGCCGCACACCAAAATCAGCCGTCCAGCCGGAAGGAACGGCTGACCGACGAAATGGATTCCAGATGACCGCTCCCCAACTCGATGCCGTCGCCCGCCGCAACGTGACATTGGACGAAAGCCCAACCTGGTGGGACCCCGACAGCGAGTGCACGATCGTCGTGGCCCGCCCCCTCGCCGAGCGCGAACTGTGGAACGAATATGTTCGCGGAGCCCGGTCCAACTACCGCAAGCATGCGGTGGAGCAGGCTTTGGATCTGAAAGCCTTACGAACAGGCGAGGATACGGCGTTGTTCTGTGTCGGGATCAACAGCTCAGGCCAAGTTGTCGGCGGTCTGCGGGCCAAAGGGCCGTATCGGAGCGTCGATGAAAGCCACGCCACCGTGGAATGGAGCGGACAGCCCGCGCTCGACGCGGTACGCAAAATGATCGCCGACCGCCTGCCCTTCGGAGTGGTCGAGATGAAGACCGCCTGGGTGTGTGACGACCCAGAACAGAGTCGCGCGCTCACCGATACGCTGGCGCGCATGCCGCTGCATGCAATGACACTGTTGGACATTCAGTTTGGTATGGCCACCGCGGCCGCCTATGTGCTGAAACGCTGGCTGTCATCCGGCGGAGTGCTTGCCGCGAAGATCCCGGCGACGCCGTATCCAGACGAGCGGTACCAGACCAAGATGATGTGGTGGGACAGCAGAACTTTCGCCAACCACGCCGATGCAGGGCAGCTGTCGCGATACTTCGCCGAAGCCCAGCGAATCGGCGCGTACCCCCGAGCCGCCGGCTTCGACGCCCTCACCGCCGCCGGGGCGCAGCGATGATCCCCGATAACACCGATCCCGATCAATATCGGGCGATCTTCGTCGACGGCGGAGATCAAGGCGCAGATCATTCCGGTAGCACCCTCGACCAGTTGCGCCGGGACCCGCGTATCACCGTCATCGATGAATGCGGCCAGCAGCAGGCCGCATTGCGCACGCTGGTGCCTGCGGTCGATACCGAAATGCTCGACGAGCCGACCAGATGGGCGTACTACCCATGGCGTCGATGCCTGGTCCACATCCTGGGCCCGGCGGCATTCAATCGGTTACGCCTGGATCGCAACCGCAATCTCATCAGCGCCGAGGAACAAGGGCGGTTGTCGCGCCTGAAGATCGGCGTCATCGGCCTCAGCGTCGGACATGCCATCGCCTACAACCTCGCCACCGAGGGATTGTGCGGCGAAATCCGCCTCACCGACTTCGACGAACTGGAGTTGGCGAACCTCAACCGGGTGCCGGGCACCGTGTTCGATCTCGGTCTGAACAAGGCCGTCGTGGCCGCACGCCGGATCGCCGAGACCGATCCGTACATCGACGTTCGTATCGATCGCCACGGTGCGGTGCCGGAGTCCATCGATCACTTCCTGCATGGCCTCGACGTGGTCGTCGAGGAATGCGACTCGCTGGACGCGAAAGTCCTTGTCCGCGAGGCTGCCCGAGCCCGGCGGCTGCCGGTGCTGATGACCACCGGGGATCGTGGGCTGCTCGATGTCGAGCGGTTCGACCTCGAACCCGCACGGCCGATCCTGCACGGTTTGCTCGGCGACATCGCCGCCCGCGACCTGGCCGGGCTCAGCAGCAAGGACAAGGTGCCTCATGTCCTTCGGATTCTCGACGCGCCCGAGCTCTCACCCCGGATGGCGGCATCACTGGTGGAGGTCGGCAAGACGCTGAGCACCTGGCCCCAACTCGCCGCGGAGGTCGTACTCGGGGCGACCGTCGTCGCCAATGCCGTGCGGCGCATCGGCCTGGGCGAGCCGATGCCGTCCGGGCGGGTGCGCGTCGACGTCGCCGACGCGCTCGACCGCATCGGCGACCCGCTCTCCAGCGGGTCCGCACCCCCACCCGCATCCGTTCCCACGGAAGTCTGGTCCGAACCGACGGGGCTGGCAGACATCCTCACCGACGCCGCGACACGCGCGCCATCGGGCGGCAATGTCCAACCGTGGCACATCGAGGCGAGTGACGACCGGATCAACCTCCGGTTGGCGACGAAGTGCACCACGGCGATGGACGTCGGGTACCGCGGCAGCGCGGTGGCGCTGGGAGCAGCAGCGTTCAACGCCAGGGTGGCCGCCGCCGCACACAACCTGACCGGGCACGTGCGATGGTCCCGCGGTGACGAGGGCACACCCTTGTACGGAATCGCGGAGTTCGCCCCGGGCAGTGCGCCGGAGCTGGCCGAGCTCTATGAACCGATGCTGGCCCGCGAGACCAATCGCCTCCGGGGCACCTCGGCGCCGATCGCCGCCGGCGTGCTCGACAGCCTGCGCGCCGCGGCCGGCAACGAGGGTGCCGAACTCACGATCCTCGACGAACCGGCCCAGATCGAAACCGCCGCACGCATACTCGCCGAGGCCGACCGGATCCGCTATCTGACGCCGACGCTTCACCGGGAGATGATGTCGGAACTCCGCTGGCCCGGCGATCCGGCGTCCGATACCGGTATCGAGGTGACGACACTCGGTTTGGACCCGGCCGACATGGTGGTGCTGGACATCCTGCGCCGACCCGAGGTGATGGCGAAGTTGTCGGACTGGAACGGCGGCGCGGCGCTCGGCGACGACACCTACGAACGGGTCACCTCGAGCTCGGCGCTGGCGATCGTCACGGTCCGTGGCCGTCGGCTGACCGACTACGCACTGGCGGGATCGGCAGTCGAGGCCGTCTGGGTCGGTGCCCAACGGCACGGGCTGGCGGTTCAACCGGTGTCGCCGGTGTTCCTCTACGCCCACGACGACCGCGACCGCCAAGCGCTCTCGCCCGACCACGCCGATGCCCTGCGCGACCTGCAGTACGCTTTTCGCAGGTTGGCCGGCACCGAGCGCGACGAATTACAGGCGCTGGTGCTCAGGTTGTCCTACGCGCCGCGTCCGACCGTACGCAGTCGGCGCAGGGCCCGGGCGGGCTCGACGCCACAGTACGGCTGAGGCGGGTGCTGAGGTATAGGCGGAGGTATCTGGTGTCAGGCAGCCTCGAACTGCTCGTTACATCGGTTGCCACGCAATTGATGGCGGTTGACGCCGCGACCTCGGTCACGGTCAGCCAACAGGTGCTGGCCGAGCTGGTCTCGTTCTTCGACGTGGATGTGAGCTTCCTGCGCCACAACGATCACGAGGCGCACGCGACGCGACTGGTCGCCGAGTGGCCGCCGCGTCCGCAGGACACACCGACCGACCCGATCGCGATCATCCACTTCGCCGATGCCGACCCGGTGTTCGCGATGGCCGAGCACCTCAAGGAACCGGCCGTGTTCCGGCCCGAGCCGGCCACCGACGACTACCAGCGCACGATCGAGGCCGGACGCCACATCCCGAGCACCTCGATGGCCTGCGTGCCGCTGTTGTCCGCCGACGTCACCACCGGCGTCCTGGGGTTCGTCAAGTTCGGCGACCGTGAGTGGCTGCCCGCGGAACTCAACGCACTCAAGGCGATCGCCTCATTGTTCGCCCAGGTGCAGGCACGTATCGAGGCCGAGGACCGGTTGCGTTACCTCGCGGATCACGACCACCTCACCGGGCTGCACAACCGACGTGCGCTCATGGCCCACCTGGAGGCCCGGCTGGCACCGGGCCAACCCGGTCCGGTCGTGGTGATGTTCTTCGACCTGGACCGGCTGAAGGCGATCAACGACTATCTGGGCCACACCGCCGGAGATGCCTTCATCAGCATCCTGGCCGAACGGTTACAGCGCGGCGACGACCAACCCAAGCTCATCGCGCGACTCGGTGGTGACGAGTTCGTCGTCGTCCCTGCGGCATCGATGACCGTCGAGGCGGCCACCGCACTGGCCTACCGACTCCAATCGGTGCTGCGCGAGCGGGTGACCATCGACGGCGAGATGCTCACCCGCACCGTCAGCATCGGCCTGGCCGAAGGAATGCCGGGCCGGGACTCCACGTCCGATCTGCTCAACCGGGCCGACCACGCGGTGCTGACCGCCAAGAACTCCGGCGGCAACCGGGTGGCGGTGTTCTCCGACGCAATGGCGATGGAGATCGACTTCCGCAACGACATCGAGTTGCACCTGCAGAGCGTGATCGAGAGCGGCGCGCTCGTGTTGCACTACCTGCCCGAGATCGACATGCGTACCGGCGAGGTGCTGGCCGCCGAAGCCCTGGTCCGCTGGCAGCACCCGACCCGAGGCCTGCTGTCCCCCGACTCGTTCATCGGTGTGGCCGAATCCATCAACCTGGCAGGCGAATTGGGGCGCTGGGTGCTCCGGAACGCGTGCGCCGAGTTCGCCCGGTGGCGGTCCAACGGTGTCGGCCGCAACATCGTGCTGCGGATCAACGTGTCCCCGGTACAGCTGGTGACCGACGGATTCGTCGAATCTGTGGCCGGCGTCATGAAGGAGTTCCGTCTGCCCCGCGGATCGGTCTGCTTGGAGATCACCGAGAGCATCGTGGTGCAGGACATCGAAACCACCCGCTCGACACTGACCGGACTGCACAAGGTGGGCGTGCAGGTGGCCATCGATGACTTCGGCACCGGCTACAGCGCGCTATCGCTGTTGAAGTCTCTGCCGGTCGACACCCTCAAGATCGACCGCAGCTTTGTCGCCGGACTCGGTTCAGATCCCGGTGATCTACCGATCGTGCGTGCGGTGATCGCCTTGGCCGGAGCTTTCGGGCTCCAACTGGTGGCAGAAGGGGTGGAGACCGAACGTGCTGCGCTGACGCTGTTGCGGCACGGCTGCTACCGCGCGCAGGGCTTCCTGTTGTCCAGGCCGATTCTCGGCCAAGAGATGGCCGCGCTACTTGCGAGGGGGCGGGTACCGGTGCATTTCTCGGCCGCGCCGCGCATGTGACCGACCCGACTCACGCTTCGAGTCGTGCGTCCCACCGGAGCTGCAATAGCCCGATCCCGCTTCGCCCTGCCCGACCTCCAGCAGTTCCACCCGGCCGAATCTGCTCGCGCTGTAACCGACCAGGCCCACCTGCAGGAGTTTGCCGGGTTCGATGAGCTGAGCAGCCGTCGAGGTCGAGGCACCATGAAGTTCCGTCGATACGGCCACGCCGTGATGAGCCCGCAGGGTCAACGGACCGTCGGCGGTATCGAGCACCGCGCCCAGCACCTCGCCCTCCTCGAACACGAGGCGCTGCAGGGTGGCGTTGTCCACGATCGGGATCTGCCGGTCGCGTACCTGCGCCGACAACCAGTCACCGAGCACCGCTGCGGTGCCTGCGGCCGGGTCGGCCTCCAGCGTGCCCAGCATCTTGACCTGGATCTCCTCACCGGTGCCGGACGTCATCGAGGTGGTACCCCGGTCTGCCAACCGCGTGTAGAGCACGCCGTAGGGAGAAGTCAGGCATCGCTGTGCCCAGTCCTGCAGCCGAGCACCGTAGAACGGCGCGATCCGACCACGTCGGGAAACCGGGGTCCATTCACTGACCGCGCGGACCGTCAGGGCGGGGTCGTACTCGGCGTCGGCGAGAGGTTGCAGATCCGCAGAGAGGGCATCGAAGTATTCACGGGTCTCGGGATCCTCGATGCCCACGCCCAACCACGGTGCCTCCGGTCCGGGCGTCACCGATCGAGGGACACCCGGACGCACGATGTGCACGTCAAGCCCGGCATCCGCCGCCGCGACGGCCGCGGCCAACGCTCCCAAGCCCGAGCCACAGCAAACGACGTCGACTTCGTCATCCCACATCGGCTAGCGCCACTCCGACTGAACCATGGGGCGCATGATCAAGATCGAACGATCTTGGTAGACACCAGAATTTGAGGTCGCCATGGCCCGCACCGGGATTCGAGGGGGATTGCCGGTGCAGGCCATGGCAACGTTTCCAGGATAGCCCTTGGCTACTGCCGACCGCCAAATGGTGGCGCTCGCCACAGCGCCCGCGGCCGTGGCGAACGCCACCGCCGGGCGGGCAACCCGCGACGAACCAAGAGTTATCACCCTAAGCACGATACATACCTTTAGAATGTTATGCACGTACGGTGAAGACTTTGAGTCTGCTGGTGGCGACGATGAAATCAGACCGCGGCCGCCTGCCGACCAAAGCCAGGAAGGCCCCGTGGTGACCGAGCAGCTCGACCGGCGAGCAGAGCTGACCCGCCTCCAGATCCTGCAGGCGGCAGCGCGACAGTTCGCCCACACTCCCTACAGCCTGGTCAGCCTCGACGACATCCTGGCCGATGCCAACGTCACCAAGGGCGCGCTGTACTTCCACTTCCGGTCCAAGCACGCACTGGCCGTCTCGATCGTCGAACATCGGACCGAGCGCGCCCAGAAGGCGATCGAGGACGTCCTGGCCCGCAACCTGTCCGGAGCGGAGACGTTGATCGATCTCTCTGCTCTGGTTGCCGCCGAAGACATCGGCGATCCCGTCGCCCGCGCATGCCTGAACCTCGTCGAATCCATCGGCCGGGCCGATGACCTGGGCCCGCGGGTGCTGAACGAATGGGTACAGGGCTTCGCCGGTATCGCCAAACGGGCAATCGGCGAAGGCGATTTCACCGCCGACACAGACCCCGAGGCGGTCGCCCGGTTGCTCGTGTCGATATACCTGGGTGTGCGTCAGACCAGTGACCTCGACGATCCACCACGGTTTCTCACCGACCTCGAACACAGCTGGCTGCTGGCGATGGCCGGGTTCGTCGAGCCGGACCGGCTCGGCTACCTCAAACAATTCATCCGACGTCGCACCGCAGTGGGCATCAAGAAGGTGGCACCACTGCAACACCGCCCAAAGTGATAGGAACGCCACAATGGCACGCCAGGCTCGATCCGAGCTGACCCGGCAGAAGATCATCACGGCCGCTGTCGACCTGTTCAGCGCGCACGGCTACCCGGCAACAGGGCTCGGCGACATCATCGCGCAGGCCCAGATGACCAAGGGCGCGCTGTACTACCACTTCGATTCCAAGGAGTCCCTGGCCGAGGCGATCATCGACGACGGCGGCACCGCCTTACTGACCACATTCCGCACCATCGCCGAATCCTCTTCCCCGGCTTTGGAAAACACCATCCACGGATTGTTGGTCGTGGCCGACGTCACCCGCTCGGACAAGGTCGCCCAGATCGGCATGCAACTGCTGCGGACGTTCAGCGGTATCAATCCCGCCGCTTCGCGGGTGTACACGACCTGGCTCGACGAGCTCACCCAACAGTTGACCCAGGCCGCCGATGAGGGCGACCTGAGAGAAAACCTGGATGTCGTGAGCGCCGCCGAGGTGATCCTGGGCTCCATGCTGGGGGCCGAGGCACTGGCACGGGCCACCACGACCGGCACCGACCTGCGCGAACGCGTGGCCCGAACGTGGGATCTGCTGCTGCCGGCAATCGTGAGCCGGGAGTCGCTGGACTACTTCCGCGAGTTCCTGGCACGCGAATCGCTGCGGCGGGCGAAAGCCGCGGGATAGTCCTACAGCTCGTCGGCCCACAACTGCTCGGTGAGGTCCTCGAACGTCGCCAACGCCACCGGATCATCGCCCCGTAACAACGCCGATTTGCTCATCCGCGCCCGCACGATCGACCCGTCGTGATGGACGAGATCTACGAGCAGGCCGGCATTGGCCCGCATCACCGACACCGCCGACGCGTCGGCGGGGAGCGAGTGGAACACCTCAGCAAACGGCATGTTCTTGACCGCGTCGGCACCGCGGCCCACCATCTCGCCGAAGGCACTGTTCGCGAAGAGGATGGTGCCGTCCTCGGCGATAGCCAACACCGGCACCGGGAACCTCTCCAGCACCACCAGGGCAGGCAGGTTCTGTAGCAGTGTCATCGGAGATTGGGGGTCCTGACCGCTTTGGCGACGATCCACGCCCTCGATTATCGCCCGTGGCCGCCGCCGGCACCACCACCGCCCAGCAACGTCGCGTCCGAACGGGGCGGCCGCACGTCGCGGGGTGGCCTGCGCCACTTGACTAACTAGGTTTACTCTGTGGAGCGACACCAGCAGACAGGGGCAGGCATGGACCTGAAGTGGTCGACGAGCGACCAGGAATTCCGCGACGAGGTTCGCAACTTTCTCGCCGAGAAGCTGACTCCCGAACTCCGCCGCGCGGGTCAGTTGATGACCAGTGTGTATGCCGACCACGACGCCAGCATGGACTGGCAGAGGATCCTCCACGAGCGGGGATGGGCCGCCCCGGCCTGGCCGGTGGAACACGGCGGTTGCGATTGGAGCCTGACGCAGCACTACATCTTCAGCCGCGAATCGACCCTGGCCGGCGCCCCGTCGCTCTCGCCCATGGGCATCCGCATGGTCGCTCACGCGATCATCAAATTCGGTACGCAGGCACAGAAGGACTACTTTCTTCCCGGAATCCTGACCGGCGAGGTGTTCTTCTGCCAGGGCTACTCCGAGCCCGAGGCCGGCTCGGACCTGGCCGCGCTGTCGATGGCCGCGGTGCCCGATGGCGACGACCTGGTGTGCACCGGCAGCAAAATCTGGACCACCCACGCCCAGGAAGCCAACTGGATGTTCGCGCTGGTGCGCACCACCCGTGGCGCCAAGAAACAGCAGGGCATCACGTTCGTGCTGATCGACATGACCTCGCCAGGCATCGAGATCCGTCCACTGGTCATGACTTCCGGCGAAGAGGTGCAGAACCAGGTCTTCTTCGACGAGGTCCGGGTACCGAAGTCCAATGTGATCGGCAAGATCGACGACGGCTGGACCGTGGCCAAATATCTACTGGAATTCGAACGCGGCGGCGGCGCCAACGCGCCCGCGCTGCAGGTGCTGGGTGACGAAATCGCCGCGGTCGCCGCCGAAATGCCCGCACCGGCCGGGGGCCGGCTCCTCGACGACCCGGCCTTCAGTCGCAGGCTCGCCGACGCCCGGATCCGCACCGATGTGCTGGAGATCCTGGAGTACCAGGTGCTGGCCGCGGTCGCCGAGGGCGGCCATCCCGGCACGGCGTCGTCGATGCTCAAGATCCTGAGCACCGAACTGAGCCAGACGCTGACCGAACTGTCCATGGAGGCCGCCGGCCCGCTGGCCCGTGCCTACCAGCCGCACGCCACCTTCCCGGGCGGCCCGGTGGCCGAGTACGAGCCTCCCGCCGACGGCTATCACAGCGGAGCACCGTGGCAGGCGGTCGCCCCACTGCGGTACTTCAACGACCGGGCCGGCTCGATCTACGCCGGCAGCAACGAAATTCAGCGGAACATTCTCGCCAAGGCAGAACTGGGGCTCTAGATGGACTTCAACCTGACCAACGAACAGGAACTGCTGCGCGACGGGCTGACAAAGTTCCTGGCCAGCCGCTACGACCTGGCGTCGAGCCGTGCCGCGGCCAAGACCGGCCCCGGGTGGCAGCCTGAGATCTGGCGCGGCTTCGCCGACGAACTGGGAATCCTGGGTGCCACTCTGCCCGAGGCGGCCGGTGGCATCGGTGGCGGTCCGGTCGAAACCATGGTCATCGCAGAGGCTTTGGGCCACGCCCTGGTGATCGAGCCGTTCGTCGACACCGTGGTGGTGGCCGGTGGCCTGCTGCACCGGTCCGGCAACACGACCACCGCGCCCCTGCTGGAGCACATCGTTGCGGGTTCGGCCATCATTGCGCTGGCGGCCACCGAACCGGCCTCCGGGGACAACTGGCGCGACGTGTCCACCACCGCACGTCGTGACGGTGATGAGTGGGTGCTCAACGGTTCCAAGGTGATGGCCGTCGACGCACCGCTGGCCACGCACCTGCTGGTGACGGCACGTACCTCGGGGGAACGTGCCAACACCGACGGGATCTCCCTGTTCCTGATCGATATCGACTCGCTGACAACGGGATTCACCGCGCACCACTACCGCACGGTGGACGATCGCCGGGCATCGGACCTGACGTTCTCCGACGTCCGGTTGCCTGCCGGGGCATTGTTGGGGACCGAGGGTCAGGCCTGGCCGTCGCTGGAGTTGGCTCACGACGAGGGAGCCGCTGCGGTGTGCGCCGAAGCCGTCGGCGGGATGCGCAAGGTGCTGGCCGACACGGTCGAGTACTGCAAACAACGCCAGCAATTCGGCTTGCCCATCGGCAGCTTCCAGGCGTTGCAACACCGGATGGTCGACATGCACATGGAGGTCGAACAGGCGGCGGCAGCGGTGTATCTCGCGGTGCTGAACCTCGATGCCGAACCCGCGCAACGGGCCAAGGCGGTGTCGGCGGCGAAGGCCACCATCGGCCGGGCCGCGCGCTTCGTCGGGCAGAACGCCGTGCAGCTGCACGGCGGCATGGGCATGACCGAGGAACTGGCGATCGGTCACTACTTCAAGCGGCTCACCGCGGTCCAGTACGAGTTCGGGTCAACCGACTACCACGTCGGCCGCTACGCGGAGCTGACCCGGGGCTGAGGGTGTTGCTCGTGTTCCAGACGTCCGTAGTCTGAACCGGGTGAGTCTGCGGGGCTGGCTGCTGCTGGGCGCCATGAGCATCATCTGGGGCATCCCGTATCTGCTGATCAAAATCGCCGTCGAAGGCGTCTCGGTGCCCGTGCTGGTCCTGGCCCGCACGGCCGTCGGCGCAGCCGTGCTGCTGCCACTGGTGATGTCGCGCACCGCCTGGGCGCCGGTGCTGCGGCATTGGCGTCCCGTGCTGGCGTTCGCGTTCTTCGAGATCGTGGCGGCGTGGTATCTGCTCTCGGATGCCGAACGCCGCCTGAGCAGCTCCCTGACAGGTCTGCTGATAGCCACCGCCCCGATCATCGCCGCGGTACTCGACCGGCTCACCGGCGGAGAACGGTTGGGCGCCAAACGAATCACCGGGCTTGGGGTGGGTCTGGCCGGGGTGGCTGTGCTCGCCGGACCCGGGCTGGCCGGTGGACACGGCTGGCCGATCGCTGAAGTGCTGTTGGTGGCAACCTGTTACGCCATTGCGCCGCTGATCGCTGCACGCTACCTGGGCGACGTGCCCACGCTTCCGTTGACCGCGGCCTGTCTGACGGTCGCGGCCCTTATCTACACCGCGCCGGCGTTGATGACCTGGCCCGACCAGATGCCATCGCGGCATGTGCTCATCGCACTGGCCGCCCTGGCCGTGATCTGCACCGCCCTGGCATTCGTGGTGTTCTTCGCGCTGATCCGTGAGGTGGGAGGCGCGCGGGCGCTGGTGTTCACCTACGTGAACCCGGCCGTCGCCCTGGCCGCCGGGGTCATTGTGCTGGGCGAGCCGCTGACCGTCTACAACATCGCCGGGCTGGCGCTGATCCTCGCCGGTTCGATCCTGGCGACCCGAACACCACGGGATACCGATCCGGAGATCGAGCCAGAGGAAGTCAGCCGCGCAGGCCCGCGCTGAGCATCTCCTCGATCGACACGAACTTCACCCGCGGCCGCGCGGCCTGCACACCACGGTCCCGTTCCGCGGCATCGATCGCTCGCCAGCCCGGCCAGCTCACCGGCTCGGCACCCCGCGAGACCAACAGGGCGGCAAGCGATTCGCGGTCCTCGACATCATGGTCCAGCAGACCTGCATCGAAATCCGCCCACAGCTGCGCCACTGTCTGCTCAGCACACAGCCGGTTCGTGCCGATCACGCCACGAGGCCCACGCTTGATCCAGCCGGTCACGTAGACACCTGGCACCGGCGGCCCGTCGATGACACGACCGGACTCATTGGGCACGGTCCCGGAGTCCTCGTCGTAGGGCAGACCGGCGACGGGCAGACCGCGATAGCCGATCGAGCGCAGGATCAGCGACGTCTCGATCACCTCGGCGCCGTGCATGTCGCTGCGGACCTCCAACCCTTCGGCACGGTCGGCGCCGCGGATGGCGACCGGCGAGGCGCCGAAGCGGAACACCACGCGCTTGTTTCCAGGCGTCGGGCTGCGTTGCGCGTATTCGCGCGCGATCGCGAGCTTGAATGAGGCTTCGATGTCGTCGTGCCCGTCATCGGCGGGAAGGTCATGCGGATCCACGATGACGTCGACACCGTCGAGGTGGCCCAGGGCCAGGAACTCCCCCGCCGAGAACGCGGCATGCCCGATGTCACGTCGAGCCAGGATCACGACCTCACGAATCGTGCTGTCGGCCAGGGCATCCAGGGTGTGCTGAGCGATATCGGTGGCAGCGAGCGCGGCCCGGTCCATCAACAGCACCCGGGCGACATCGAGGGCGACGTTGCCGTTACCGACGATGACCGCCCGCTCGCCCGACAGGTCGAACTGGTGCGCGGCGTGGTCGGGATGCCCGTTGTACCAACCGACGAACTCGGCCGCGGCGTGGTGGCCCATCAGATCCTCGCCGTCGATGCCCAGTCGCCGGCTGGTGGCCGCACCCACCGCGTAGATCACCGCGTGGTGATGCGCCAGCAGCTCATCATGGTTGATGGTGCGACCAACCTCGACGTTGAAATGGCTAGCGAACCGCGGGTTGGTGAACGCCCGCTCGAAGATGTCGACCACCGACTTGGTGTGCTGGTGGTCGGGGGCCACGCCCGCCCGGATCAGGCCGAACGGCGTGGGCAGCCTCTCGAACAGATTGATCTCCACGCCGTCGACCCCGATCAGCTCGGCGGCGGCGTAGCAGGCGGCCGGCCCAGATCCGACGATGGCGACCCGCAGCGACCCCGTCTCGACCCGTGCCCTCGAAGCCGGCGCGGGGACGCTCACCGGCTCGAGCGGATGACGCTCGAAATAGGCGGCATTGAGGTCCTTGAACCGCTGCAGTTCGCCGGGCAGATCCTCTTCGTAGTGGATCGCACCGACCGGGCACTCCTCGAAGCAGGCTCCGCAGTCGATGCACGATTCCGGGTCTATGTAGAGCATCTCGGCCGACGCGGAATCCAGGCCGCCCTCAGCCGGACGGATGCAGTCGACCGGGCACACCGGCACGCAGCTGGCGTCCTTACAGCAGTTCTGCGTGATCACGTAAGCCATCAGACCTCCCCTTCCAATCTGCCGCCGAGCGTACTGGACAACTGTCCGGTTTAGCGAGCCGATAGCCTCGGCGCACCTACCCTCCAGCGGTCGACCTGCGCGGATCTCAGTATTGAAAATGTGTTGATACAGGCAGTTTCAGAAGATGATTGCCAACTCCGCCTAGGGTCTATATCTTGGACACATGTCCAGGCAAGCGGTGGCTACGGTCACTCGCCTACACGACGCACAATGTCAGCGCACGCGCATGCACCGTCGCGTCTTCGGTGCCGCGTCACAGCTCCTCGATGCGCAGACCGATGTCTCGGTGCCGGCCCTGGCCGCGCGGGCAAAACTCGCGCCCGCCGCGTTCTATGCACACTTCCCCTCCATCGAGGTGGTGTTCGCCGAGCTGTACCTGGATCGGGTGATTCAGCTGCCGCTCGACGTGGATCCCGCGGCCAGTACCACCGACCGGGTCACCGAGCAGCTCACTGCCCTCACGCTGTTGATGGCCGATGAGCCTCGATTGGCGCGCGCCTGCACCCGGGCATTGGTGAGCACCGACGATGAGATGGTCGACGATGTACGTGGGCGGATCGCCGCCGAGATCACCCGTCGGATCTCCACCGCCTTGGGCGGCGGGGCTTGGCCCGAGGTACTAGCCACGCTGGAATCGGTGTTCTGGGGCGCGCTGCTGCAGGCACAATCGGGTGCGATGAGCTACCGGCAGATGGCCCGCCAGCTCGAAACGATGGTTTCGTTGATCGTCCCTGGAGGCTGACGGGCCTACGCCGGATCACGCCATCGCAGCCAACCAACCCCGGTACTCGGTGATATCGCGACCGTGAACCGGCGCGGTGTGGTCACAGCCGAATCCGGTGATCCAGCGGCCGTCCTCGAGCTCCACCTTCCCGAGCAGCATCGGTGCGGGCAACTCAGCCAGGAACTCGCCGAGTGCGGCCGGGGACAACAGCCACCGTTCTCCGACGATCGGCGCACCGTCCTCGTCAACCCGGGTCAGGCCGGGCTTGGGCGGAACAGTGTCGAGGGCGTAGAGACGATAGTGCGGCGCGGTGGTGATCGGCCCCGCCCAACGCGCGCCCCGGCCGGTGAGCTGATGTTCCAGCGGCTGCCCGCGCAGATGCGCGCCGAACACGGCGAGCTCGGTGAGCGGCGCGCCGCCCGACTCGGGCCAGGTCCCGGCCGACGGAGCTTCGAGGAAACGGGCGGCCAGATCGGCGACGACACCGTCGTGGAAAGCCGGTGCCAGCAGGGTGATTCCGAACTGGGCACCATCGGTCACCGTCCCCGCCGGAACTGCGATGGCGCACATGTCGAAGAGGTTGCAGAAGTTCGTGAACCGGCCCATCCGGGAGTTCACCGCGACTGGATCAGCCGCGACCTCGTCGATGCGTGGATGCTCTGGAGCCGTCGGGACCATGAGCGCGTGGCACCCGGCGAGCTGCGCCAGCGCCTGACCGCGAAGTTCCTCGACCTTGCGGCGGTCACGCAACAGATCGGTCGCCGAATACCTCCCTGCCGCAGTGATGATCGCCGCCACCGTCGGATCCAACCCGGCATCAACGCCCGCTGTGCTGACGAACTCCCCGACCGCATCCCACCTTTCGGCAACCAGAGCGCCACAGTAGAGCAGCTCGGCTGCGGCGAAGAAGTCATCCATCGGAACCGTCAGGATGTCGAAACCGGCGGCCTTCGCCTGGCGCACGGAGGCATCGAAGGCGGCCCGCCATTCCTCATCAAGTCCCGACAACTCATCTGGTATCGCGACTCGGGGCGTCACCGGCGCGGCGAACGAAACATCGGCCGGCCACTGCCGTTGCGGTGCACCGGCACTCATCACGGCCATCGCCGACTGGGCAGTGGCCAGGTCAGCGGCGAAGATCGTCACACAGTCATAGCTCGCGCATGCCGGGACGACACCCACGGTGGAGACGAGGCCAACCGTGGGCTTGATCCCGACGATCCCCTGCAGCCCGGCCGGGACCCGGCCCGACCCGGCGGTGTCCGTGCCGATCGCGATGTCGGCGAACCCGAGTACGACGGCTACCGCAGAACCGGAACTCGACCCGCCCGAAATGTAGTCGGGTCGGCGGGAATCGCGCACGGCGCCATGGGGACTGCGAGTTCCCACCAACCCGGTGGCGAACTGGTCGAGGTTGGTCTTCCCGATGACGACGACACCGGCGGCCTTGAGAGCGGTCACCGCCGGTGCGTCGGCATTGGGAATGTAGCTGAAGTCCGGGCACGCCGCAGTGGTGGGTACCCCAGCGACGTCGACGTTGTCCTTGACGGCAAGCACCAACCCGGCCAGGGATCCACCCCCCGCAAGCGCCGCACGGTGTTCGGCCTCGACCTCGGCCTGCGGACGCAGGTGGATGAACACCTCCGATCGGCCGCTGTCCTCAATCTGGCGGTAGATCTCGGCAATCCGGCTCACGCAGGCTCCTTTCGTGCGAATTCTCCTGCCGCAGACCAACGCTTGCGCTCTTCGGCCCGCGCTACCTCCATCGCCGTGCGCTTCACGGCAATGTCCTCGGCGTTGGCAGCCAGGAACTGTTCGTGCTCGGCCAGCGAGAACGTTCCGTCGGTGATCTCGACCTGGCCGCGTCCGGCGGCCATGTCGGCGCGCAGGTCCAGCAGCTCCTCGGCGGACACCGGATACCACTGGATCCGGTCGAAAGACCGTAACAGCCACGGGTGTTCGGGGTCGAAACCCTGGGCCACCAGGGGGTGACGATGGTTCCAGATCTGCGTGGTGCGGCCGACGAACTGGTATCCGCCCGGCCCCTCCATCCCGTAGATGCACAGGTACGCCCCACCGATTCCGACCGCGTTCTCCGGGGTCCAGGTCCGCGCTGGGTTGTATTTGGTGGTCACCAGACGGTGCCGCGGATCCAGCGGTGTGGCGACTGGGGCACCCAGGTACACATCACCGAGGCCGAGCACCAGATATTCGGCGTCATAGACGATTCGGTGCACATCGTCGACCGAGTCCAGACCGTTCATCCGACGGATGAACTCGATATTCCACGGGCACCACGGTGCATCGGCCCGCACTCCGTGCATGTAGCGTTCGATCGCCTCCCGGGTGGACGGGTCATCCCAGCTCAGCGGCAGCCGTACGGTGCGGCTCGGCACCACCAGATCCTGTGCGGGAGGCAAAGAAGCTTCAAGCTCGGCCAGCAGCGGCACCAGTTTCGATTGCGGAAGCCGGACCGGGTCAACCTTGACCTGGAGTGAACGGATTCCCGGTGTGAGGTCGATCAGTCCGTCCGGCCGGTGCTGTTCCAGTGCATGGTGCAGCGCATGGGCACGCGCCCGCAATGCCAGGTCCAGTCGCATCTCACCGTATTCGACCAGGATGTTGTCATCCCCGATCCGGCGATAGGTGACGGCTGTGGTGCCATCCGATGAGGTTGTGCCGGAGATGATTCCGTCGTCCTCATCGCCGCCGCCGGAAAACACGGCGGGGATGGAGGCGCGCCGGGCTTGGCCTACCGTGGCGGGCGATGCCGCCGCCGACGCCTTCACCGGGACGAACCGGATCGTGGCACCGGGCGCGAGTTGGCCCAGTTTCCAGCGGTCGGCTGCGGTGACGGTGACCGGGCAGACGAACCCGCCGAGGCTCGGACCGTCCGGGCCGAGCAGGATCGGGGTGTCCCCGGTGAAGTCGAGCGAGCCCACCGAGTAGGCATTGTCATGGATGTTCGACGGGTGCAGCCCGGCTTCCCCACCGTCGGGGCGGGCCCATTCCGGTTGAGGACCGATCAGCCGCACACCGGTGCGATCGGAGTTGAAATGCACCTCGTAGTCGTGATTGAGCAGCGTGTCGATGTCGTTGCGGGTGAAGAACTCCGGCGCCGAATGCGGACCGATCGTCACCGCGATGTACCAGTGGTGACCGATGGCCGGCTGCTCCTCGAACAGGATCCGCCGACGGGTACCCGCAGGCGCCTCGGCAGTTTCCAGCTTGTCCCCCACCGCCAGCGCCCGGCCCTCGTGCCCGCCGAACCGGCCGAGTGTGAATGTTGAAGCGCTGCCCAGGTATTCATCGGCGCGCAGACCGCCGGCCAACGCGATGTAGAGCCGCAGTCCCGGGCCGTCGACCATACCGACATCCAGAACCTGACCGGCCTCGACCAGCACCGGAACCCACTGGGCAACACGCGTGCCGTCGACACTCACCCTCGTCGGGGCACCCGTGACACACACCCAGGTGTCGGTGTCGAAGCGCAACGCGGGGCCGCCCATCGTGGCTTCGAGACCGGGCGCGCCCTCCGGGTTGCCCACCGCGACGTTGGCCAGTCGGAAGGACACATCGTCCATCGGTCCCGACGGAGGCACACCGATCTGCCAGAACCCGGTCCGCCCGGGCCAGTCCTGGATCGTGGTGGCCATGCCGGGCCGGATCACCTCCAGGGTCGTCATGGGCGGGTCACGACCATCCGCACGGCTGTCGGGTCGAATCCGTTGCACGGGTTGTTGATCTGCGGGCAGTTCGACACCAGCACCAAGGTGTCGATCTCGGCCCGTAGCGACACCGCCTTGCCCGGTGCCGACAGGCCATCGACGATGCCCAGTGCGCCGTCGGGATCAACCGGCACGTTCATGAAGAAGTTGATGTTGCTGACGATGTCGGCCTTCGTCAGCCCCCACCTGGCGCCTTCGCCGACGAAGTTCTCCACACAGGCATGCTGGTGTTTGGTGTGGTGTCCGTAGCGCAAGGTGTTCGATTCCTGTGAGCAGGCCCCGCCGAGAGTGTCGTGGTTGCCGACTTCGTCGTCGATGATGGTCAGCATCGGCTCGCCGTCACTGTCACGCAGCACCGAACCGGTGGTCAGGAAGATGTTGCCCTGGGCCGCGATGGTGGCCGGGGCGCTGTACCGCACGGTGTGGTCGTCGGCCCCGTAGAACAGGGTGTCCACGGCCTGATTGCCGTGCAGGTCAACGATGGTGAGCATATCCCCGGCGCGGACGATCTTCGCCCACGCGGCGCGTGGCGCGACGATTTCATCGACGATGGTGTGGGCAGCGGTCACGGTCATCGGGCACTCCAGACATCTTCGGAATTCAGATAGGCGCGTTGGTATTCCGGATCGCGGTCACCGACCGTGGCGCCGATCTCGGCCAGATCACCCGGCGCGGACCAGGCCAGCACCTCCAGGGAACCGACGGTGAACTGCGGTGCCGGGTCCAGGGGGTGCGCGGTATTCGCCAGCGCCACGATCAGCGGCAGATGGGTGATCAGTTCGACGGCCGTGCCGGCGCCGGCTGAGCCGGTGGACACCAGCGTGCCGTCGGCTTCCACCCGGACTCCGTGGAAGAACGACACGCTGGGTGCGACGTCGCGTCGGGTCAAGCCGTTCTTGAGGGCGGCCAGCGCAAGCAGCTCACGGCCAGACGGGCTCGTCGACTCCACTTCGCCCGCACCGTACTTGGTGGCGTTGCCGGACCGGGTGGTGGTGCCGCACAGGGCATCGTGGTGGCCGGAGGTGTCGGATACCAGGGTGGCCAGCACCCGGCCTTGGTCGCTGAGCAGCGGATGTCCCGACGAAAGATAGGCCTGCCACGGAACTTTCACGGTGTCGGCGACGTTGAGCCGCTCCCAGGGTGCGTCGGCTCGCCACAGCAGCAGGTGGGCACACGCGGTGCCGTCCAGGTCACGCAACCGTAGCCGGGTGCCACGGGCCAACACCTTGCTGGTGTAGCGACCACCGGGAACCGTTTCGGCCCAGGTCAATTGCTCGGCGGTGACATTCTGCGGCGGTGTGGGCCAGGCGGAGGCCGGCACCACGGGCATCGAATCGGTGAGGGTGCCTGCCTGCGATCGGGCGTGATCGCGGGCACCGGCGGTCGTCGCTGTGGTCATCTCAGGCTCCGATCGTGACGGGTTTGGGGTGGGTCTTGCCGCGGGGGAAGCAAAGTGCGCCGAGCGCGACCGCGGCCGCGATGCTCAGCGGTCCGGCCCACTGCAGGATCGGCATATCCCCAGCGGGGTTGAAGATCTCGGCTCGGGGCCAGCCCAGGTTGACGATCATCACCGTGCCGTAGAGCACCGCCAGGACATTGACGGCGACACCGAACTTGCCGAGCGAGAACAGCGGTAGCCCTTCGGCATCGACCTGGTTGCGCTGGGCGGGCCAGCCCTTGAGCCGCCGGTACAAAAGCGGCGCGGTCACCATCAGGTAGGCCAGGTAGATCAAGATGATGCAGACACTCGCCAAGGTCGCGAAGATCGCCGAATTGCCGACGTTGACCAGCAGCACCCCGATGCACAGCAGGCCGATGAGCACCGACGGCCAGATCGGGGTCCCGGTGCGGCCGTTGACCTTCGACAGGATCGCCGAGGCCGGGAGGCGGCCGTCGCGGGCCATCGAGAACATCAACCGAGAGGCGGCAGTCTGAATTGCCAAGGTGCAGATGGTGATCGCGATGCACACGTCGATCAGCAGCACCGTGCCCCACGGTGAGGACAGCACGGTGTCGAGCACGTACGGCAGGCCTTCGGTGGCCAGGCGGCCGTCGGTCAGGCTCGGCGCCGCCATCAGGGCGCCGAGGATCATGAGCCCACCGCCGAGCGCCGACACCGACAGGGCCAGCCGGATGGTGCGGGGCGCGACCCGACGGGGATTGCGGGTCTCCTCGGCCAGCTCGCCCGCCGAGCCGAAGCCGACCATTACGTAGGCGGCCATCAGCCCGCTCATGATCCAGGCCCAGACGTAGCCGGGTTGTCCGCCGGCGTGACCGGTGTCGAACACCACCTGCGGTCCCCGCTGAGCGTGGGTGAAGAACACCCCGATGACCGCGATGACGCCCACGATCTCGCAGACCACGCCGGCGCTGTTGACCCGTGACATCCATTTGACGCCGAGACAATTGATCGTCGTGGTGACGACCAGCAGGACGGTGCCGAGTAGGACCGCGTTGGCGGCCCCGCTCGGTGAGGTCAGGGCCGCGTCCTCGCCGATGAGCTGGAATCCGGACCAAATCGTGGGCAGCACCACCTGTAGGGCGATCGCCGCGGCCGAGGCGGTGACGATCTGCGCCAGAATCATGAACCAGCCGCCGAACCAGCCGATCACCTCGCCACCCATCCGGCGGGACCACTGGTAGATGGCTCCCGAGATCGGGTAGCGTGCGGCCAGCTCGGCGAAGCACAGTGCCACCAGAAACTGTCCGAGGAACACCGCGGGCCAGGTCCAGAAGAAGGCCGGGCCGCCGAAGCCGAACCCGAGGCCGAACAACTGGAAGATCGTGGTCAGGATCGACACGAACGAGAAGCCCGCGGCGAACGATTCGAACTTGCCGAGCCGACGGTGCAACTGCTGGTCGTAACCAAACTCGGCCAGGTCGTCATGGTCGCCAAAATGGTCGGCCACATCTCCCTGGTTCTCGGTAGCACTGCTGGTCATAGGCGTTTCTCTCAGGCTCGGGGGCGGTGCCGCCAGCTCTTTTAACTGTCACTCGATAGATAAGCGCCTTGGCGTGTCCGAGCTGTCACCCACGTGTTTCGTTCATGTAGCGAGCGGTAATCATTGCGTTGCCGAAACCTCACCGGGCTGTTCGCCTGTCACAATCGCCGACATGGCTGCGGCTGCGTTGGACGATGCCCGCCGGCGCATTGCGTCGGCGGACAGCGAGGCCGCGCTCGTGGCGGCCACCGCCTCCGCCCACGATGCGGTGCGCATGGTCGTCGACGCCCGGGTCGGGGCCGCCTCTGTTGCCGCGGCGTGGTCGGCCGTCGCCCGTGCCGCGCTGGCGACCGCGGCACGACTGGTGGACCCCCGCGGCGGCTGGTACGCCTCGGGCAGCGTCGGCCGCGGCGACGCACTACCCGGATCGGACCTGGAGACCCTGGTGGTCCACAGCCCCGACGTCACATCGGCATCAGCCCTGGCCCGGGCGGTACATGTGCACGAACTGCTGGGCTGTTGCGGGTTCCGGGCCGACGACAACGGTGCGGTGGCCTCCCGGGTGCGCTTCAACCGCACCGCCCAGGAGTGGGCGGTCGGCATCGGCGGGTGGGCTGCCGACCCCTCCGCCGACCGGGGTGTGGTGATGATCGGCCTGCTGGCCGACGCGCTGCCCCTCGGGACGTGGCCCGATCTGCGCGATCAAGCCGGCATCGCGGCGCGGGCTCAACCGCCGTCCCTGGCGGCGATGCTTCAGGACGCCACTTTCGTCCGCGCCCACGTCCCGTCCCGGCTGCGATTACTGACCTCGGGCGACAGCACCGTCGACGTCAAACATGCCGCTGTCGACCCGGTCGTCCGGATCGCGCGCTGGGCCGCGCTCAGTTGCGGATCCGACGCGCTGCCCACCGCCGACCGGATCGCCGCCGCCGCGGGTACCCGGTACCTCGATCCCGACGACGCCCGGGTGCTCGCGAAATGTCACGCGATCGGATCCAGCATCCGCTGGCGGGCACGCGCCGCACGCTGGAACCCCGCGAGCGCCGATGACCACGTCGACGAGCGCGTCGAAATCTCAGATCTCCCACCGCAGGACCGCACGGCGCTGCGCAGCATCGGACGTGAACTCGCCGGAGTCCGGCGCAAGCTCGTGTACCTGGCGTCGACGTCGACGTTCTCCACGTGGTAGCCGAGACCACCGTGGCCGGGCGCCATGCCCTGACCCAGACGATCGCCGCCGAGCGCCTGGAAGGCTGGCGGCCCACACCGGAGCAGACCGCCTCCCTGACCGCCTTGCTCACCGGTGCGGTTACCTACGGCGAGTACCTCGCGCCGCACCTCCCCCACTCACTTCCACCGTCGCGCCGGCGGGTGTTCGCGCGGCGCCGGCCGTACTTCGTCCCGGGAACAACACTGTTACGCAACAACTTCGGCTTGCAGGATGCCACGTTGCTCGCGCAGCTGGAATTCGTGGCGACCGCAGGCCGGGTCCTGCAGGTGCATCTGCGTTGCAGGGACTCGGATCTGGATGTGCGGTCACTGCACCGGCAGGTCTTCGGCGACGTGTACGCGTGGGCCGGCGAGCCCCGCATCGTCGAACTCCGAAAAACGGACAGCTCGTTCGGCTCATGCGCCCGCATTCCGGCCGCTCTGGAGGAATTGCACGTCGAGATCATCAGGCTCGCCGACGAGGGCACTCAGATCGACGATGGCACACTGTCCTACTGGCTGGCCCGAATCTATGCCGACTACAACCAGATCCATCCGTTCCGTGAAGGCAACGGACGCACCGGGACCCTGCTCCTACATCTGCTCGCCGCGCGGGCCGGGCGCCGGTTGTTTCTCGAGGAGATGACCCGCTCGGAGTGGATCGATGCGTCCCGGGATTCGATGCCGTTCCGGCGGGACGGGCGCGCCGACCCACGGCCGTTCGTGGCGGCGTTGCGCGGACGACTGCGACCGGTAGAGGTATTGGATGCCGATGTCTGACAACCTTCCCGCGGGCGGCTACGGATCGGGATCCGTGAGATAGCGCTGCACGGTTGGCCCCATCCAGGCCACCAGGTCATCGATACTGGCCGAAGCCATCGGCTCGATCTTGAGCTGATACCGCGCGAACGCCAGGCCCACCAGGTGCACCGTCACCAACTCGGCCCGCAGCTCGGCATCGTCGACGCCGAATTCCCTGGCAACCCGCTGAGCCACCGGCCCGGCCAGAGCATCGTGTAAGAGCTTGCGCGCCAACGGTTGAATCCCCGCCGATCGCCACACCGTCAGCAACGGGTCGAAGGTCCCTCCCTCATCCCACCGCTGAATGACATCACGGACCAGTCGCGCGCCGATGTCGTCAGTTCCCTCGTCGAGCAGATTCGCCAGCTGATGCAGCGGGTGTTGCGGAGTGTCGAGCACCGACGCGGTGAACAGGCCCTCCTTGTTGCCGAAGTGGTAGTAGACCATCGCGACGTCCACGCCCGCGTCCGCGGCGATCCTACGGACGGTCGCCTGCTCGTAGCCGTCGCGCATGAAGTGCTCGCGGGCCGCGTCCACGATCCGCTGCTTGTTCTGTTGGCCCGTGCGCCACCGGCCGCTACGCCCGGTCTCCGACATGCCGCGAAGTTTAGTTCAACAACCGTTGACCTATGCGGAACCCGAGGCGTAGCGTTTTCTTCAACAACAGTTGAAGAAAGGAGTTCGACATGACACAACGGCGACTCTGGTGGCGGCACACCATCTCGGTGCTGATCGCCCCGGCAACGATGACGATCTTCATTCCGAGCCTGATCATCTGGCTGACCGGCACGAAGGCGCCTGACCTGACCACCGCTTCGGGTCTCCTGCTCGCCCTCACAGGCGCAGCGTTGATCGCGTTCGGGCTGTGGTTCCTGGTGTGGACGGTGATCCTGTTCGACCGCATCGGCAAAGGCGCATTGGCCATCGGATCGCCGGTGAACCTGGTGGTGGAAGGGCCGTATCGGCACGTCCGCAACCCGATGATGACCGCGGTGTTCTGCATCCAGCTCGGTACCGCGGTGGCGACGGCCTCCCCCTGGCTGTTCGGCTGGTTCGCGCTGTTCTGCACTCTGACGGTGATTGCGATCCCGGTCTTCGAGGAACCCCACCTCCGCAAACGCTTCGGCGCCCAGTACGACGACTTCCGCCGAAACGTTCCCCGGTGGATACCGCGTCCGACCGCGTGGGTTCCCGCCCATGGCGGCTGAGGGTCCGGCACTTTCGCATCACCCTGCGTCGATCTCTTCAGGCAGGTCAGACTGGGTTGGACACTCGCAGCGGCTCCCGCCCGGGATTACCCGGGTGTGAGCTCGCGTTGTCGCCAGGGACCGCGACTGAAAGTGAGCACCGTCGATGGGCACTTCACTGCACCTCGCCGTCGCACTCGACGGCACCGGCTGGCACCCGGCGTCCTGGCGCGAGCCGTCGGCCCGGCCCGCCGAAGTGCTGACACCGCGGTACTGGACTGACCTGGTCAGCCAGGCCGAACGCGGCCTGCTGGATTTCGTCACGATCGAAGACGGCCTCACGTTGCAGTCCGAACATCCGTTCCGCCCCGATGACCGCACCGACCGCGTGCGCGGGCGCCTCGACGCCGTACTCATCGCCTCCCGCGTCGCACCCCGCACCCGCCACATCGGCCTGGTACCCACCGTCATCACCACCCACACCGAGCCGTTCCACGCTTCCAAGGCCATCGCGACACTCGACTACGTGAGCACCGGCCGGGCCGGGGTACGGGTCCAGGTGTCCTCCCGCCGGGATGCCGCGGCGCACTTCGGCCGGCGCCACCTGTCCGAGGACCGTGCCACGCTCACCGCCGAATTGTTTGGCGAGGCCGCCGATTACGTGGAAGTGCTACGGCGGTTGTGGGACAGCTGGGAGGACGACGCCGAGATTCGCGACGTGGCCAGCGGACGATTCGTCGACCGGAACAAGCTGCACTACATCGATTTCGAGGGCAGCTCGTTCTCCGTGAAAGGCCCCTCGATCACCCCACGCCCGCCGCAGGGCCAACCCATCGTGGCCGCGCTCGGCCATGTCGACCCCGCCTACCAGCTCATCGCGGGCAGCACGGACGTCGGATTCGTCACCCCGCACAGCGCCGATGAGGTCACTTCACTGGTCGACACCGTCGCCGCGCTTCGCCCCGCACAGTCCCCGCCCGCGCGGGTTTTCGCCGATCTGGTGGTGTTGCTCGACGACACGCCTGATGCGGCGCGCGCACGACGCGAGCGTCTCGACGAGCTCGCCGGAACCGAATATCGCAGTGACGCCGAGATTTTCGTCGGCACCCCGGAGAAGCTGGCCGACCTGCTGCAGGACTGGCACTCTGCCGGCGCCACCGGATTCCGGCTGCGCCCGGCGTCCCTGCCGCACGACTTGCAGCAGATCACCGACGGGTTGGTGCCCCAGCTGCAGCGCCGCGGACTGTTCCGTGAGACCTACGAAGCATCCACGCTGCGCGGCCTGCTCGGCCTGACCCGGCCCGTCAACCGCTACACGACCGTCTGACAGCGACAGGACACGCCCATGAGCAAGCCCGTCAAGCAGATTCACCTGGCCGCGCACTTCCCTGGAGTCAACAACACCACGGTGTGGAGCGACCCCGAATCCGGCAGCCACATCGATTTCGACTCGTTTGTCCGGTTCGCCCAAACCGCCGAGCGCGGCAAGTTCGACTTCATGTTCCTGGCCGAGGGATTGCGGCTGCGCGAGCAAGGCGGCCAGATCTACGACCTCGACGTGGTCGGGCGCCCCGACACCTTCACGGTGCTGGCCGCGCTCGCCGCGGTGACCGACCGACTCGGGCTCACCGGCACCATCAACTCCACGTTCAACGAACCCTATGAGGTGGCCCGACAATTCGCCTCGCTGGACCACCTCTCCGAAGGCCGGGCCGCCTGGAACGTCGTCACCTCATGGGACGCCTTCACCGGGGAGAACTTCCGCCGCGGCGGTTTTCTGCCGGAGAACCAGCGCTACGAGCGAGCCGAGAGCTTTCTGGCCGCCGCCCACACGCTGTTCGATTCCTGGCGCGGTGACGAGATCGTCGCCGACAAGGAAGCCGGCGCCTTCCTGTCCGATCCGGCTGCCGGCGAATTTGCCTACCACAACGACCATTTCGACATCAGCGGCCGGTTCAATGTCCCGCGGAGCCCGCAGGGACGCCCGGTGATCTTCCAGGCCGGTGACTCCGACCACGGCCGCGAGTTCGCCGCTGCGGCCGCCGATGCCATCTTCTCGCGGTAC
Organism: Mycobacterium sp. IDUB_24; assembly: GCF_055419385.1. Lineage (NCBI taxonomy): Bacteria > Bacillati > Actinomycetota > Actinomycetes > Mycobacteriales > Mycobacteriaceae > Mycobacterium > Mycobacterium sp. IDUB_24. The sequence goes on along the minus strand of NZ_JBVAXO010000006.1, from coordinate 223,087 downwards.
GGGACGCTGAAGGACGGTCAGACGTTCTATGCCGACGTCAAGGGCCGCCTGTCCAAATACGGCCGGCGCCACGACCAGTTACTGATCCTGCCTGCGGCGACCTTCGTGCTCGGTGACACCGACGACGAGGCTGCCGACATCGCCCACGAGGTTCGGCTCGCCCAGGTGTCCCCCGCCACCGCGATCAAATTCCTCGAACAGCTGTGGAACCGCGACCTTTCCGACCACGACCCCGACGGGCCGTTGCCCACCGTCGATCCGGTGGTCGGGGAGAACACCATCGCCAAGGGCCGGGCCAGTGTGCGCATCCACCGCGACCCGGTCGCCGTCGCCGACGAGTGGCGCGCCAAGGCCGAGGCCGAGAACCTGAGCACCCGCGAGCTCATCATCGAGGTCACCGGCCGGCAGAACTTCGTCGGCTCGGCGACCACGATCGCCGAATCCATCGACCATCTCGTGCAATCCGACGCCAGCGACGGCTTCATCCTGGTCCCCCACGTCACCCCGGGCGGGCTCGACCCGTTCGTCGACCGGGTCGTCCCCCTGCTGCAGGAGCGGGGTGTGTTCCGCACCGACTACGAGGGCACGACGCTGCGCGAGCATCTGGGCCTCGAGGTACCCCTGGCGCGTCAGGAACACACAGCCGCAACAGGATAGGGCCCTACTCGGGTGTGTCGGGGTCGGCGCGGTCCTTGTACTCCCAACTCGCGCCCGCGGTCAACGTGCCAGGTTCCAGCTCGGTGCGCCCGGCGTCGCGCACGTGCACCGTCTGAGCCAGGATCTCATCGGGCTTGCCGCCGATCACGATGACCGGGTGTACGTACTCGATGCCGTAGAGCTTGAGCGCGGCGTGTACGGCGTGCGCCGCGGCCTTCCCACGCGACATCTTGGCGTTCGAGTTGACCCTGATGACCAGCCGGCGTTCCGGTGCTTCGGTCTCCTCGGCGTCTTCAGCGTCCATGCGCACGAGCATAAAGCGCGATCCATCGCCGAGCCCAGAACTTGTCGTACCCTTCTGCTTTGATTGCGTTATGCCTTCCACCGCAGCCGCATTCGCCACGGTGGTGAATCCTGCACAGCGCACCGAGGTGTTGTTCGACGAGTTGTCGCAGCTGTGCGGTCAACGCAATGCGATCGACGGCCGCATCATCGAGATCGTCGCCGAACTGGACCGTGACGAGTTGTGCGGCGCCACCGGTGCCCGCTCGGTCGAATCATTGGTGGCCTGGAAGACCGGCATCAGCCCACGCAACGCCGAGGTCGTGGTGGCTGTGGCACGTCGGCTAGAGGAGTTTCCCCTCTGCGCACAAGGAATGCGGGAGGGCCGGCTGTCGCTGGATCAGGTCGGGGTGATCGCCGAGAATGCTGCCGACGGATCTGATGAGCACTACGCGGAGCTGGCCGCCGTGGCTACGGTCAATCAGCTGCGCACAGCGGTCAAGCTTGAACCACGCCCCGAACCCGAACCCACACCCGAACCGCAGCGGTCATTCACCCGCGTCGAAGCCGACGGGCACACCACGTACACAATCCGCCTGCCTCGAATCGAAGCGGCCAAGTTCGACGCCGCCCACCGGGCTCATCACGAGGGGCTGATCGCGGACTGGAAACGCGAACATGACGCCGGCGATGATCCGATACGGCCGTTCCCCAACAATGTCGATGCCTTCATGTGTCTGGTCGATGCCGGCTGGGACGCCGAGGCGGCACGTCGTCCGCACGGGCTGCACACCACGGTGGCGGTGCATGTCGACCTGGACAAGGACGGCGACAAGCCAGTCGCCGCACTGCATCTGGGACCGGTGCTGACCGATGAGGAACGCCAATACCTGCTCTGCGATGCCATCTTCGAAGCCTGGTTTGAACGGTCCGGCCAGCCCATCGGCGCGGGCCGCAGCACCCGGGCGATCAGCCGCCGGCTCCGCCGAGCCCTCGAACATCGCGACCAGTGCTGTGTGGTGCCCGGCTGCGGGGCCACCCGCGGATTGCACGCCCACCACCTCGTGCATTGGGAAGACGGCGGCCCCACCGAACTGCACAACCTGGCATTGGTTTGTCCGTATCACCACCGCCTGCATCACCGGGGTGGCATCACCATCACCGGACCCGCCGACCTGCTCATCGTGACCGATGACCGCGGCCGCACACTGCACGGCGGATCACTGGCCCGTCCACCCACCACACCCCCACCCGATGTCCCACCGTGCCCCGGTCCCACCGGAGAACGCGCCGACTGGTGGTGGTACCAACCCTTCCAACCCCAACCACCACCGTCGACGAACTAGCGTCGCCATTTCGTGACAAGCCAGATCGCGCGCGTCACGGCTCGTCGGACACCACTTCCCGGAGGAACTGACCGCCATGGATAGCGGTCAGCAGCGAATTCTCCGACGTGCGGTTGGCGGTGAACAGAAGCTCGTCACCGGCTTCGAGCACATCGTCAGGTTGGGGCAACCGGACCTTGTCTCCACGGACTACCGTCACCAACGCGGTGTCCGCCGGCAGATTCAACCGGTCCACCCGCTGACCGACCACCGGGTTATCGTGCGGCAGCGTGAGTTTCGTCAGCTCTACCCGTCCCCCGCGCAGCATCATCAGTCGCACCAGGTGTCCGACGTCGATAGCACCCTCGACCCCGGCCACCAAAGCGCCCGGCGTCGACACCGCGACATCGATGCCCCAGTCCTGACCGAACAACCACTGGTTGCGGATGTCGTTGATTCGGGCCACCACCCTCGGGACCCCGAACTCCGACTTGGCCAGCAACCCGACCACCAGATTGGACTTGTCGTCACCGGTCGCGGCGATCAGCACGTCGCAGGTTTCGATCCCGGCATCTTCCATCGCCGAGAGCTCGCAGGCGTCAGCCAACAACCAGTCGGCGTCCGGCACCGTGTGCGGCTCGTAGCGGCGCTGCAGCTGCTCGATCAGCAGGACCTTGTGGCCGTTCTCAAGCAACTCCCGCGCAACGGAACGACCCACATTGCCCGCCCCGGCAACCACTACTCGCATATTCCGTTCCGCCACTCAACCATTTTCGCCTATTCGCACGGCCCACTCACGGCCCTTCGCCCTGATTAACTAATTCCCGATGAGTCTGAACCAGCTGTACCTGACCTTGCTCACCGGCGGCGTTGTCCTGCTGGCGAGCATCATCGGCACGCGGGTGGCGACCCGGATCGGGTTCCCCAGCCTGCTGTTCTTCCTACTGGTCGGCATGGTGCTCGGCGTCGACGGGATCGGGCTGGACTTCAACAACGTCGAACTCGCCCGCAACGTGTGCACCACGGCGCTGGCGATCGTGCTCGTCGAGGGCGGTTTGACCACCCGGTTCTCCGATATCCGAGGGGTACTGGCACCCGCAGGCGTGCTGGCCACTCTCGGCGTTTTGATCAGTACCGCGATCACCGCCGTCGGCGCACATCTGCTGCTGGGTATGGACTGGCAACTCGCGCTGCTGCTCGGAGCGATCGTCTCCTCCACCGATGCGGCCGCGGTGTTCTCGGTGCTGCGGATTTTGCCGCTGCCCCGCCGGCTGGCCGGGCTGCTGGAGGCCGAGTCCGGTTTCAACGACGCGCCCGCGGTCATCCTCGTGTTGACGTTCAGCGTGGTGCCGTTCGTGTTCCACCCCGAGGGCGCCATCACCGATCTGCTCTACGAATTGGTCACCGGTTCTCTGCTGGGCCTGGCCGTCGGGTTCGCCGGGGCATTTGCGTTGCGCCGTATCGCGCTGCCCGCCTCGGGTCTCTACCCGATCGCCACCTTCGGGCTGGGTTTCATCGCATTCGCCGCCGCAGGCAGTGCCCACGCGAGCGGTTTCATCGCCGCCTACCTGTCCGCGGTGGTCCTCGCCAACTCCGGTCTGCCGCACAAGTCCGCCACTCGTTCCTTCGCCGAGGGCGTGGGCTGGCTCGCCCAGATCGGGCTGTTCGTACTCCTCGGGTTGCTGGTGAATCCACACGACCTGTCCGGCGACATCATCCCGGCAATCGTCATCGGGCTGGTGCTCCTGCTGATCGCCCGACCGGTGTCGGTGGTGCTGTCGCTGACCGGATTCCGGATCCCGTTCCGCGAACAGCTCTTTCTGTCCTGGTCGGGGCTCCGCGGTGCGGTGCCCATCGTGCTGGCCACATTTCCGATCGTCGCGGGCGTGCCCGACAGCTACCGGCTGCTCAACATCGTGTTCGTCCTGGTGGTGATCTTCACCCTCGTGCAGGCGCCCAGCATCCGATTCGTGGCAAACGCGCTGGGGCTGATCACCCGCGACATCACCCGCGAGATACAGGTCGAAGCCGCACCGCTGGACGTGCTCGACGCCGAACTGTTGACCATGACCGTGCAACCGCATTCCCGGCTGCACAACGTCACCATCCTGGAATTGCGACTACCGGACCCGGCGGTGATCACGTTGATCATCCGCAACGGCCGTACCTTCGTCCCGCTACCGGACACCCGCATCGCCGTCGGCGACGAACTGCTCATCGTCACCACGAGCAAGACGCGGCACGCGGCCGAGGCCCGGATGCGCGCGGTGAGCCGGCGCGGCAAACTCGCCTACTGGTTCGACGAATACGGGCACGAGGACTGAGGCGGCCGTGCCGACGCCGATGTGGGATCGAGCACATCCGCGCCTGCCGATTTGAAACACAACCCTCCCCCAGGGGTAGAGTTCAGCTACGACGCCGAACGTGGCAGCCGCACGCCCGCGCCCACGGGCCCTGCGACCGTGAATCGATTACATGTTCTGGCAATACCTTTCACGCAACGACGCGTGTCTCGACTGTGCCCGTATTTGCCCTCCGCGTTGGACTGAGGGCGCTGAAACGGAGTTGTGTTGAAACGATCGACCGATGCGGTACCGCCTCACCAACAGCAATCGGTGCTCGCCACACTCCGTTCGCCGCGCAGATTGCGCACCGAGGTGCTCGCCGGCCTGGTGGTGGCGTTGGCCCTGATTCCCGAAGCAATCTCGTTCTCAATCATCGCCGGCGTGGACCCGCGCATCGGCCTGTTCGCCTCGTTCACGATGGCGGTGACGATCGCGCTCGTCGGTGGGCGCCCGGCGATGATCTCTGCCGCTACCGGGGCCGTCGCCCTGGTGGTGGCGCCGTTGGTGCGCAGTCACGGTCTGGACTATCTGATCGCGACGGTCATTCTGGCCGGTGTGCTGCAGTTGGTGCTCGGCGGCCTGGGAGTCGCCAAGCTCATGCGGTTCGTGCCCCGCAGTGTGATGGTCGGATTCGTGAACGCCTTGGCAATCCTGATCTTCCTGGCCCAGCTGCCTCACCTGCTCGGGGTGCCGTGGCTGGTCTATCCCATGGTCGCGGTCGCCATCGCCGTCATCGTGGCGCTCCCGAAACTGAGCACCGCGATCCCCGCTCCACTGGTCGCCATCGTGGTGCTCACCGCCGCCACCGTGGGATTCGGCTGGTCGATTCCCAGTGTCGGCGACGAGGGGCAGCTGCCGTCGAGCCTGCCGTCGCTGCTCATTCCCAACGTCCCGTTCACTCTTGAGACCCTCGGGATCATCGCGCCTTACGCGCTGGCGATGGCCGTGGTCGGCCTGCTGGAATCGCTGATGACGGCCAAGCTCGTCGACGACATCACCGATACCCACTCCAACAAGTCCCGCGAGTCGCTGGGTCAGGGTGTGGCCAACATCGTCACCGGATTCTTCGGCGGCATGGGCGGCTGCGCGATGATCGGGCAGACCATGATCAACGTGAAGGCCTGCGGTGCCCGTACCAGGATCTCTACGTTCCTGGCCGGTGCGTTCCTGCTCGGTCTGGTTGTCGGGCTCGGCGACATCGTGGCCCAAATCCCCATGGCCGCACTGGTCGCCGTGATGATCATGGTGTCCGTCGGCACCTTCGACTGGCACAGCATCAACCCGAGAACGTTGCGGCGCATGCCCAAGAGCGAAACCACGGTCATGCTGGTGACGGTGGCGGTCACCGTGGCGACCAGCAACCTGGCCTACGGGGTCGCCGTCGGCACGCTGACCGCGATGGTCCTGTTCGCGCGGCGCGTCGCTCACTTCACCGAGGTCGTCGCCATCGACCATCCCGATGACGACACCCGCGTCTACGCGGTCCGGGGCGAACTCTTCTTCGCCTCCAGCAACGATCTGGTCTACCAATTCGACTACGCCGGTGACCCCGATAACATCATCATCGACATGAGCCAGACCCATATCTGGGATGCATCGACCGTGTCCGCGCTTGACGCCATCACCACCAAATACGCCGCGAAGGGCAAGACCGTCACCATTATCGGGATGAACGAGAACAGCGCAGAACGTCACGCGCGGCTCAGCGGCCAATTGACCGCGGCGCACTGAACCGTCACAGGAAAATCATTGAGCAATCAGGATCATCTACAGATCGGCGAGGTCGCCACGCGAACCGAACTGTCCATCAAGACAATTCGCCACTACGACGAGGTAGGCCTCGTCACCCCCTCGGCCCGGTCCGCGGGCGGCTTCCGCTTGTACACCGCCGATGACGTCAACCGCTTGCTGGCGATCCGCCGAATGAAACCATTGGGCTTCAGCCTCGACGAAATGCGTGAGCTGCTCAACGCCCTCGATACCCTCAACTCCCCCACCGCGTCCGCCGCGCAGCGCACCGAGGCCACCACCTATGTGGCCGAATGCCATACGCGCGCGCAGGACGCCTGCGCCAAACTCAGCCGACAACTGGCGTACGCGCAGGAACTGACCGAGCAACTCGCGGACTATCGCGATTGAGCCGTTTGACCTGCGGGCAGGCGGGTATACCGCGCGCATGCCGATGTCGAGACCTTTTGCGGTCCTGTTCGACGTCGACGGGACGCTCGTCGACACGAACTACCTGCACGTGCATGCGTGGGCGCGCGCGTTCCGCGACGAGAACATCGACGTGGAGTCCTGGCGGATCCACCGCAGTATCGGCATGGACGGCAGCACCCTGGTGGCCAACTTGTCCGGGGATGCGAGTGACGCTGTGCAGCAACGCCTCAAGGACCGGCACAGCAGTCTCTACAAGGACAGTGCGGATCTCATCGTGCAGCTCCCAGGCGCTCGCGAGTTGCTGCACCACCTCGCCGACAACGGAGTGCGGGTGGTTCTCGCCAGTTCCGCGCCCGAAGACGAACTCGACATCACCCGAAAGATTCTCGACAGCGACGACGTGATCTTCGCGGCTACGTCCTCGAAGGACGTCGACACGGCCAAACCGGACCCGGGCATCGTCCAGGTGGCGCTCGGGCGGGCCGGCGTTTCCGCCGATGGGGCGGTCTTTGTCGGCGACGCGGTGTGGGATGGCGAAGCTGCCACTCGCGCCGATGTGCCCTTCATCGGTCTGCGGTGCGGCGGCGTCGCCGACTGCGAACTCGAAAAGGCGGGTGCACAAGCAGTTTTCGATGACCCACTCGAGCTCCTCCGACGTCTGGACACTACCGTCATCGCCGCCCGGATCGCCGAGTCCGCCCATCGGACAAAGTGAGCGTGGCGGGCGCGCCAACTTGACCGCAGACGTCGAACGTGTGTTCTAATGTCTCCGACCGCCAGACCGCCCAGCGTAAGCGATGTTCGAAAAGGAGTTCGCCGTGACGATGACTGTAGACGCCCTGGCCCCAGAAACTTTGACCGCCGATGCCGACACTCCGGACGCCGTGGTTGCGCCGACCGACAGCGCCGCACCCGCCGCTGAAGCCCAGGTCGACGAGAAGCCCAAGAAGGCGCCGGCCAAGAAAGCAGCTGGCAAGAAGGCCAAGACCATCGAGCTGACCCTCACCGTCACCGGCACCGCCGACGGTGAATGGCATGCCGAACTCAAGCAGGGCACCACCTACCTGGCGCGCAATGTTGCGGTCGCGGCTGCCGCCGTCTCCCGCGCGGCCAAGGAACTACACGTGGACCTCTCCACCCCGATCGACGAGGTGATCGAAGAGGCGCGCTCCCAGCAGGCTGCCAAAGTGGCCGCCTTGGAGGCAGAACTCGAAGCTGCGCGAAAAGCCTTGTCTGACTTGGAGTGAGGGCAGAGGGTGCCACTCCGTTCTAGGCTTGCAGCGCCTGCCGACGGTTCCTGGCCGAGAGGATCTGACTCCCCCATCGGGCTTGGAAGACGCAACGCTGCCGCTACCCCAGATGGACCTTGACGGAACGGCGGGATTCGAACCCCTGTATGGCACCCAAGGGTTCGAAGCTCGTTGCAGACCACTATGCGCTTGGGGGTGTAATTTTTGCGCTCGGCCCCCATACCTGCATCCACTCCTGCCAGCACTGAGCCAGCCATCGGGATGTCCACAGAACGGGGTCAACCTCAGGTCAGCGAGTATTTGCGCTGGTGGATGGAACCCGGCTGTTTGGTTGGTCAGTCGTTTTCGCGCAGGGTGCCGCGGAAGATGCGTTCTGGGCGTCCTGCCTGCTGCCATTTGCTGTAGGCGCGTTCCATGTGGCCATACACGCGCGTGATCTCGATGCCGCTGCGGCGTGTGAGCGCGAAGTGGATGAGCTGGGTCGGCTGGATGAAGCCCTCGCGGAACGGAACGTCGATGCCCGGAAACGGGGTGTCCTGTTCAGGAGTGCTTTCTTGAGGTGGGATTGCAACCCAAGCGCCTTCGAATGCACGGCGAAAGGTCTCGCCGATGTAGTAGACGAAGCGCATCGTGCGGTGGACGTTCTCATCACCGGTGTACGCGGCGCGGTTGCTGTCGTAGAGATCGGTCAGCTTGGCTTCGGCCAGGGCGAGGCTGTCCTTGGTGAACATAGCGTCGCGGACCTCTGGCAGATCCTCGACCGGAAACACGATCCCCATCGCGGCATCTTGCATTTTGAGCCAGCCTTGGAATTTCTCGTCGGCTTGGGCGTCGCGGAACGCCTTCGTCAGCTGGATCGGTACGTAGTCAAATGTGCTGCCCATGGTTGCCTCTCCGTCAGGGTAACCGGTTCACGCGAAACTGGTCTGGGTACTCGTCTTGCAATCGCTGCAGTTCGGCGAGTTCCGCTTCGCTGTAGGCGAATTTGCTGTTGATGTTGTACGTGACGTTCAGGCCCGCTTGCAGAGCTTCCTCATCGTCTCGTAGCTGATTGAAATCAAGTCTGCCGCTCTTATTCTCGACTACCTCGTCCGGCTTTCCCTCGACCAGATGGGCCCAGTCCCACCGTCGGCCGGGCACGATCGTGGCATTGGAGTATTGGTGTCGCCAGCCCTCGTCAGTGTCGTACCCCATGATGTCGGCGACCAGTTGGTCATACCACCAGCCGTTGGCAGCATTTTCCAGGAGTTGATCGTAGGCCTTGCTCCACCGATCAATATCCCAGTCGCCGCCCCGTTCGAGGTAACGCTGCCAGGCCGCCCACTTAGCCCGGTCGAAATAGCGGACAGTGGGTTTGAGTGTGCCGTCAGGTCGGCGTTCATACCCGACGGAAGGGATAAGGATTTCTCCCTCAAGAAGCGATTTCATGACCGGCTCAAAGACCGGCGAGAAGGTGTTGATGAGTGTCGCGGTGGTCTGCAGGGTGTTGATGTATCCACGGATCCTGTTCGAGGAACCACGAATGAGCCGCCGCGCCACAACAGCCTCGGCTCGGATCGAAAACCCACCGGTGATCCCCGCAGCGCCGACGGATATTACTCCGGTACCACCGAGCGCGAGTGCGGTTAGTTTGGCCTCCCGGTCGATGGCGTGGCGCATCATGATCACACCAGCTGAAAAACCACCGGTGAGCGAGCCTAGAGCCCGGGCATCGGCAGCCAATGCGTCCCCCGGCGCGCTGACTTTGATGACCGAGTCATAGAAAGCAGTCGCGTCAGGCAACGACGGATCGGGGCGACGTGTCTGCCGGATTACCTTGTCGACCGCTTCAGTGATGTCCACGGCTAACTGATTCCACGCGTCGACGGCATTGTTGAGCTTGTCCGTGTTGGCGTTAGGAGTTTCTCGGCCCAGCATCTCCAGCAAGCCTGGAAGCAGTTCATCGAGGCCAATACCGTTGCCGCCCACCGATGTTTGCATCGTTAGACTCAACTGAGAGATGGCAGGTTCGGGCGGCAGGTTCGCCGGCACGGGCAGCCGACCCCGGCCATTGCGAAACTCGACCCATGCGTGGTTCACCCCAGCTTGATAGATGCGACCGGCCAGCGCCGACCACGCCGTGGTGAGCAACACCACGCCCTGAACGGTGTCGGACGCACCGGCATCGTATTTCGAACCCCACCCGGTTCCGATCGGGTCGTTGCCCGCCATGTGCAGGCTCGCGAAATCCGCGACAGCTGCTACGGTTCCGGCAGCGCCGGCCAGTTCAGAAGCTGCGCGTCCCAGAACCTCGGCGGTGGTGAAGTACCAGTCGGGATCGACGACCCAAACGCCCACGTACGACGACCTGTTCTATCCCTGCGCCATACGCAGGTTGATCTCCATGACCTCGCGGTAGCCCTCTTCGGCCTCACTCGCCCAGGTCTTGAAGTCGGTAACCGAGTCGTTCATGTCGCCCAGCGCGTCGACCCATTCGCGGTGGCGACGTTGGTAGGCAGCGGCAGCAGTGCCGTCCCAACCTTCACAGACCCGGGCTATAAGACCCTCTACAATGGCCAGACTCTCAGAAGCTTTGGCCAAAAAATGCTGCATTTGTACTTGAAGATCTTGCAGTGCATCAACATCCACGGTGTAACCAGCCAATGTCACACCTGCCCTGACCACGTAGCCCGCAACATTTCAGCGCTGGATTCGTCTTCGTTGACGTAACGGTTGACGCTCAGGGCTACCAGACCGGCTATCACATCGGCGTCTTCGATGATCGATTCAGCCGTCTCCCGGAACTCGTGCCATTCGTTGGCGAATACCGATGCGGCTTCGCCCCGCCACGAACCGTCGACTACCCGGTCAGCGTGTGAAACAAGCCGACGCAACTCATCGCGCAACTCATCAGCGATCGACTGCAATTGATCCGAGGCGCTGCCCAACGTTTCGGCCTGAACGCGCAACTCGTTATCCCTGCCCCCACCAGCATAACTCGGCACAGCCTGCCCCCTTTCGCCCAAAGCAGCCTACAACCAGGACGGGACTGCCCCGAGTTCAGTTGACTCGCGGTGTGTGAATTTCAGGCCGCGGTTGCGACTGGTGTGTGGAGCAGTTCGAACTCTATCGGGGTGAGCCGCCTCGCCAATGCGGGCTCCTTGCTAGCCGCCGATGCCCTGCTCGCTAGCAGCCTCTTGGCCGTGTTCGCGCAGATACCAAACCTGCGGCCGAAGCTCAGCGACTGGTTCACAGAGGGCTACGCCCACGCCCACGACGACAAAGACGCCATGGCTGAAAGTGCGACACGCCTCCTGTTTGCGATCATGTTGGCGTTCATCAATGCTGCCGTGCTTGTAGCGGCGTTAGCCTTCGCACCACCTGGCACGACGGTGGTTAGCGGCGTCATCGGTGGCGTTAGCGCCGCGCTCTTCGTATACATCCTGCTCCTCCTCTTGATGCTATTGCCGCGCATTCTGTACGCCTACACAACAGTCAACGGGGTGCGGGGACAATCTCAGTGGGTTTCGCCGAAAGTAGAACTGCGGCAGTGTAATTCGGCTCCACCCAAGGTTTCCATGTCGGCGCCCCCTACTGTCCAGCAACATGGGGATCGAGGGCCTCTGGCATCCATGGCGCACACCGCGACGAGCACACTGACGTTCAACTGTCCTGTCGACACCGACTGCCCGACCAGATCATGGGGTTGCAGCGCGGCGCCCGCATCTGGTTGTGCCGCACGCTGACACAGGCAGAACGTCGCTGCACGCTGACCCACGAGCTGGCGCACCGCGAGCGCGGCCCGGTGCCGGTGGATCCGGCCGCCGCAGCGCGCAATGCTCGACCTGGAACGCCAGTGGTTCGCCACAGCAGGCGGCAAAGAGGACGCGATCCGGGCGCTCGGCCTCAACCCGGTCCGCTACTACCAGAAGCTCAATCAACTGATCTTGACCGAAGCGGCAGTGGCTTACAACCCCGTGAACGCCAACCGATTACGGCGCCGAGTCAACCTCTAAGCAATTTTGTCACCGCCGTAAGCCGCGCGCCCTAGGATTTGCGCATGACAACACCCGCAGGCTGGTACCCCGATCAATCAGGGACCACCCGCTACTGGGATGGCCAGCAATGGACCACTGCGACCGCACCCGCGACCGGTGGCCCAGCAGCGCCCGGCAGCGAACGCCGTTTCACGATTCACTATGGGTTCGCACTGCTCGCCATCTTCGCGTTCCTCGGCACTGCGATCCCGTGCCTATTTCTGTTTATCGGCGGAGGCAACTCGGATGATCCCGGGGCCGCGAGTATGAGCGCCACGTTCGGAGTCCTCTGGGGCCTGTGGGGGCTCATGTGGACCATCATTTGGGCCGCGTTCGCGATCAACCACACCCTGAAGTCGCGGCGCTGATAGCGGACGGATTCGGCAAGGTTTAGTCGAGCATTCCGTCCATGAAGTCAGCTGCGGCGCGTCAGCTGGTGCGGTCATCGTCGCCGACGACACGACCGACCTTCCGCAGGCTCCGACCGGAGGTGGGATTGGCGGGGATGTGCTTGGGCACAGCGGCATTCAGAACGCTGGACAGGAGCCCGTATTTGTTCGCGATGGTCTTGCGAGCGTGCCTGGTGCCCTTGCGCCCGCCGGTGGTTTCCATGTGTTTGATCCAGCGGCTCAGATCTTCTTCGCCGAGCGCGGCCAGCGGCATCTCGCCGAAGAATGGTTCGATGACGTTGCGGAGGTGATCCTCGTATTTGTCGATGCTGGACTGTTCGACGCCGGTCAGGTGGTCGACGTGGTGACGCACCCAGCTGGCGACCGTCAGCTCAGTCCTGGCGGCCCGCTTGCGGGGTGTGGGGTCGACGCCGTGCATTTCGAGTGCAGGCTGGGTCGCGCTGTGCGTCGATGGCGGCGACGAATGCATCGGCGGATTTGCGGTCATCGGAGGTGTGCGCGCGGATCCTCGGGCCACGGGCACATCGGTGTTTCGGCCGCGATCTCCACGACGATAGGACCAAGTTGAGTCACAACAGCCAAACGCTCTCCAGCAAAACCAAAAAACCCGCTCCGACCGAAGTCAGAGCGGGTTTTTTAAATGTGGAGCTAAGGGGATTCGAACCCCTGACCCCCACACTGCCAGTGTGGTGCGCTACCAACTGCGCCATAGCCCCGTTTGTCGTGCCCCACGAAATTACACCACCGCCACCCTAGGTTCAAAATCGCTGGTCAGGGAACCTCTCCACCGGCCTCCGGACCCAGCGCGCGGGCCGGAGTGTGCTCCGCGGAAGGCCGCCCGCGGGTCTCGGGAGCGAAGATCCAGCCGACCGCGGCGATCAACAGGATCACCCCGCTGATCACGAAGGCCCAGGAGAACGACAGGTACTGCGCGATCAGCCCGACCAGCAGCGAGCCGCCGATCGAACCGACGTCGGCCATCATCTGGAACGTCGCCACCGCGGTGCCGCCGCGGGCCTTGTTGCCGATGATGTCAGCCACGGCAGCCTGCTGCGGCGCGGTGAAGATCCCGGTGGAGAATCCCGCGATGTAGGCACTCACCAGAAACAGCATCAGCCCGTCGGTGAACCCCACCATCACCGTCGAGATCCCGGCCGCGGTGAGCCCGACGATCATGAGTAGGCGCCGCCCCACCCGATCCGACAGGTAACCGCTGGGGATCACCGCGGACACGTTGCCGACGGCGAAGGTGGCCAAGGCGAGTCCCGCCATTCCGGGACCGCGACCCAGCACGTCGACGATGAACAACGGCACCAAGGCAATTCGGAGGCCGAACGCCGACCAGCCGGTCGCGAAGTTCGACAGCAACGCCGCCCGGTACGCACGGTTGCGCAGCGCCGTGCGAACCGTCACCTTGGCGCCTTCCTCAGGCGCGGGTGCGGCCAGCGACGAGTGCCGCAGGCTGATGAACACCACGGCGGCCGCCACCAACAGCGCGACCCCGTAGATGACGAACGGGGCATTCAGGCCGAGCCCCGCGGTGAGGCTGCCGAGCACCGGCCCTCCGACCGAGCCGACCAGGAACGCCGAAGAGAACAGGCCGGCCACCCGTCCGCGGGCATCCTCCGGGCTGACGCGGATCATCAGTCCCAACGCGGACACGAAGAACATCGTCGACCCGATTCCGCCCAGCGACCGGAACAGCAGCAACTGCCAATACGTCTGGGCGAACGCACACGCGCCGGTGGTGACGGCGACGATCAGCAAGCCCCAGACGTAGATCCGGCGCTCCCCCAGCCGCTGGATCAACACCCCGGTGGCCGGCGCGAAACACAGCCTCATCAGCGCGAAGGCAGTGATGACGAACGTCGCGGCGCTGATGCTGACCCCGAAGTGGCGGGCGTAGGCCGGCAGCACCGGCGCCACCACGCCGTAGCCGAGCGCGATGACGGCGTTGGCGACGATCAGGACCCAGACTTCACCGGGCAGCTTCGGCTTGGCGTCGCTCTGACAGTCCCCCTCCTTAACGCTCACCCGATGACTGTATTAACCACGTCCTTGGCGGCCTCCTGCACCTCCGCCAGGTGGTCGGCTCCGAGGAAGGACTCGGCGTAGATCTTGTAGACGTCCTCGGTGCCCGACGGCCGTGCGGCGAACCAGGCGTTCTGCGTCGTGACCTTCAATCCGCCCAGCGCCGCGCCGTTGCCGGGCGCCGCGGTCAGCTTGGCGGTGATCGGCTCACCGGCCAGTTCGGTGGCGCTGACTTGTTCGGGCGACAGCTTGGCCAGCCGGGCCTTCTGCTCCCGGTCGGCCGGCGCGTCGATCCGCGCATAGGTCGGCGAACCGTAGCGTTCGGCCAGCTCGGCATAGCGCTGCGAAGGCGTCGAGCCGGTGATCGCCAGGATCTCCGAGGCCAGCAACGCCAGGATGATGCCGTCCTTGTCGGTGGTCCAGGTCGAACCGTCAGTGCGCAGGAACGAGGCCCCCGCACTTTCCTCACCGCCGAAGCCGATCCCGCCACCGATCAACCCGTCGACGAACCACTTGAACCCGACGGGCACCTCGACCAGCTTGCGATCCAGCCCGGCCACCACGCGATCGATGATCGAACTGCTCACCGCGGTCTTGCCCACCGCGGTGGCTGCCGGCCATTCCGGGCGATGGGTGTAGAGGTAGTCGATGGCCACCGCGAGATAGTGGTTGGGATTCATCAGCCCGCCGTCGGGAGTGACGATGCCGTGCCGGTCGGAGTCGGCGTCATTGCCGGTGGCGATCTGGTAGGAATCCCGGTTGGCAATCAGCCCAGCCATGGCATTCGGTGAGCTGCAATCCATCCGGATCTTGCCGTCGGTGTCCAGGGTCATGAACCGCCAGGTTGCGTCCACCAGCGGGTTCACCACGGTCAGGTCCAGGTTGTACCGGTCGGCGATGGCGCCCCAGTAGTCGACGCTGGCCCCGCCCAGCGGGTCGGCCCCGATGCGGATTCCCTCGGCCCGGATCGCGTGCAGGTCCACCACATTGGCCAGATCCGCGACATAGGCATCGAGATAGTCGTGACGCTGGGCCATCTGCAATGCCCTCGACAGCGGCATGCGTTTCACCGACTTGAACCCCTCACGCAGGATCTCGTTGGCGCGCTTGGCAATCCACCCGGTGGCGTCGGTGTCCGCGGGCCCGCCGTTGGGCGGGTTGTACTTGAAGCCGCCGTCGCGCGGCGGGTTGTGTGAGGGGGTGACGACGATTCCGTCGGCCAAATCTGCATCTCGGCCCCGGTTGAAAGTCAGGATGGCGTGGCTGACCGCGGGCGTCGGGGTGTAGCGATCGGCCGAATCGATCATGGCCACCACATCGTTCGCTGCGAGCACCTCCAGGGCCGAGGCCCAGGCCGGCTCCGACAGGGCGTGGGTGTCGCGGCCGATGAACAACGGTCCGGTGGTGCCCTGCGCGGCCCGGTATTCGACGATGGCCTGGGTGGTGGCCAGGATGTGGCCTTCGTTGAATGCGGTGTCCAGACTGGAGCCGCGGTGCCCGGACGTGCCGAACGCCACCTGCTGCGCAATGTCATCGGGGTCGGGCCGCCTGGTGTAGTAGGCGGTCACCACCTCGGCGATGTCGATCAGATCCTCGGGTTGAGCCGGTTGCCCGGCACGGGGATTGGCAGCCATGGTTCCCGATTGTGCTCCCGAACGAATGTCGGTGCCCGCTAGTCGCGCACTAGCCGCCATACTTTTGGCTTATGTTCGGCCACGATCCCCGAGAATTGGCCGCGGTGTTCGCCGGCGGTGCCCTGGGCACCCTGGCGCGCGCCGGCTTGGCGGTGCTCGCGGCCCACGATCCCGGACATTGGCCCTGGCCCACCTTCATCGTGAACATCGTCGGTGCGTTCCTGCTCGGCTACTTCACCACCCGCCTGCTGGAGCGGCTGCCCGTGTCCAGCTACCGCCGGCCGCTGTTGGGCACGGGGTTGTGTGGCGGGCTCACCACGTTCTCCACGATGCAGGTCGAGACGATCACGATGCTCGAACATGGTCATTGGGCGTTGGCCGCCGGCTACACCGCGGCGAGCATCGCTGCCGGCCTACTCGCAGTGGCGATCGCGACCGCGCTCGTGCGGCGAGCCATGGTGCGAGGTTGAGTGCCCCGATGACCGCCGTCGTCTGGGCCGGGGTGATGCTGCTCGGCGGCGTCGGGGCGGTCTGCCGGTTCATGCTCGACCGCGCAGTGTCCGCCCGACATTCCCGGGGCTTCCCGTTCGGCACCCTGGCGGTCAACCTCAGCGGCGCCTTTCTGCTGGGCTTCCTCGGCGGCCTGGCGCTGAACCCACACGCCGCGCTACTGGCCGGCACCGCATTCGTCGGCTCCTACACGACGTTCTCCACCTGGATGCTGGAAACCCAGCGGCTCGGCGAGGAGCGCCGGATCTGGCCGGCGGTGGGCAATATCGTCGTCGGCGTCGCACTCGGCCTGACCGCGGCGTGGCTGGGCATGTCACTGGGGAGCCGGCTGTGACCACCACCGACTACCTCAAACTGACCGCGTATTTCGCCGAGCGACTGCGTCACGAGAACCGCTTCGTCGCCGACGCGCTGTTGGATCTGTACGGCAACAGCGACATCGCGATCAGCGTGATGCTGCGCGGAATCTCCAGCTTCGGACCACACCACCATCTACGCACCGACGAAACGTTGACCGCCTCGGAGGATCCCCCGATCGTCATCGCCGCCGTCGATGCCGCCGACAAGATATCCGCATTGGCCGAGCAGACCGTCAATCTCATTCCCCGAGGGCTGATCACCCTCGAACGGGCCCAATTGGTCCGCCGCGAGTCGCCCGCGCCGACCGTGACCGACTTCGCCAAGCTGACGGTGTACGTCGGCCGCCATCACCGGATCGGTGGAGTTCCGGCCTACCGTGCGGTGTGCGATCTGCTGTATCAGCGCGGGTTCGCCGAGGCCACCGTGTTCCTCGGGGTCGACGGCACCGTGCACGGCCGGCGTCGACGTGCGGCGTTCTTCGGCCGAAACACCGACGTGCCGTTGATGATCATCGGCCTCGGAACCGGAGGGCAGGTGAACACCGTGCTCGGTGAGCTCACCGAACTTCTGGCGCACAACCCACTGCTCACCGTCGAGCGGGCACAACTGTGCAAGCGGGGCGGGCAATTGCTGACCCGCCCGGCCGAACTCCCGGGCTCCGACGCCGAGGGCCGACCGCTGTGGCAGAAGTTGATGGTGCACACGTCGGAGACCGCGCACCACGACGGAGTGCCCGTTCACCGCGCGATCGTCCGCAGGCTGATGCAGAGCGGCGCGGCCAGCGGTGCCACCGTGCTGCGCGCGGTGTGGGGCTTCACCGGCGAGGACAAACCGCACGGTGACCGGCTGTTTCAGTTCGGGCGGCAGGTGCCGGTGACGACGATCGTGGTGGACACCCCGGAACGGATCGCCGGAGCCTTCGAGATCATCGACGAACTCACTCGCGAGCACGGCGTGATCACCGCTGAGATGGTGCCCTCGGCAACTGTCGTCGACACCGGCCACCGCCTCGGCGGCACTGACCTGGCGCGCTTTAGTTACTAAGCCCACAGCAGGACTGGTAAGGCTAGCCTAGCTTTCCTTCGCCGTGTACCGTGCGACCCCATGCAGTCGACAACACCCGAAGCGGTCAGCGCCGCCCTTACCGAGATCCTTCGCGACGACATGAACGTCGATGTCCGTCGGGTGACCAGGGAATCCCGCCTCGTCGACGACGCCGGCCTGGATTCGGTGGCCTTCGCGGTGGGCATGGTGGCGATCGAAGACAAGCTCGGGGTCGTCCTGTCCGAAGAAGACCTGCTCAGCTGCGACACCGTCGGAGACCTCGAGGCGGCCATCCTGGCGAAAGTGCCTGCCGCGCAGAGCAGCCAGTGAGCGTGCTCGCCACGGCCCTCGCCGCGTCGCTGACCGCGAGCGACGCCGATCTCGTGGTGTACGACCAGGATGCGCGCGCCTGGACCCGCCACCCATGGGGGCAGATGTATGCCCGCGCCGAGAACGTCGCCGAACAGATCGGCAACGACGGTTCCACGGCTGTCGGTGTGGTCGGTGAGCCCACCGTGGAAGGAATCGCGACAGTTCTCGGCGGCCTCCTTTCCGGCGCAGCGCTTTCCGTACTGCCCGGTCCCGTTCGGGGAGCGGACGCCGGTCAGTGGGCGCATTCCACGCTGGAGAGGTTCGCCGCCATCGGGGTGGGCACCGTGTTCAGCCATGGCGACTGCCTGAATCTGCTGCAGAAGGCCGAGCCGTCCCTCGCGATCCATGACGACGTCGTCGTCGCCCACACCCAGCGCTCCACCACGCTGCCGCTGGGAACCGGTCCCTGCGCCGTGCTGCAGGGCACGGCAGGTTCCACCGGCACACCACGCACCGCTCAGATGCCACCATCGGCAGTACTGGCCAATCTGAATGGCCTGGCCGAGCGAATCAGCTTGTCGCCCAGCGATATCGGTTGCTCCTGGCTGCCGTTGTACCACGACATGGGCCTGACCTTCCTGCTCACCGGCGCAGTCCGCGGCATCGAGGTGTGGCAGGCGCCGACGGCGGCGTTCGCCGCCTCACCGTTCAGCTGGGTGCGCTGGCTCACCGAGAGCCGCGCCACCCTGACCGCCGCGCCGAACATGGCGTACGGACTGATCGGCAAATACTCCCGGCGGCTGACCGATCTGGACCTGTCGGCTGTGCGGTTCGCCCTCAACGGCGGCGAACCGGTCGATTGTGAGGCCACGAGCCGGTTCGGCACCGAGCTGGCCCGCTTCGGCTTCAACCCCGGAGCCCTCTCACCGTCCTACGGCATGGCCGAATCATCCTGCGCGGTCACGGTTCCCGTTCCCGGGTTCGGCGTGGTGCTCGACGAGATCACCGTCACCACGGACGCCGGCTCCAATCAGCAGCAGCTCGCGGTCCTCGGTGACGCCATCGCCGGGATGGAAGTGCGCCTGCACCCCGGCGACGACAACGCCGGCATCGTCGGCCGCGAGGTGGGCGAGATCGAGATCCGTGGCACCTCGATGATGTCGGGCTACCTCGGCCAGACCCCGCTGAATCCCGGAGACTGGTTCGCCACCGGCGATCTGGGCTACTTCGTCGACGGCGGGCTGGTGGTGTGCGGGCGCACCAAGGAACTGATCACGGTCGCCGGACGCAACATCTTCCCCACCGAGATCGAGCGAGTTGCCGCCCAGGTCAAAGGAGTTCGCGAAGGCGCAGTGGTTGCCGTGGGTGCCGGCGAGAAGGCAGTCCGGTCCGGTCTGGTGATCGCGGCGGAGTTCCGCGGCGCCGACGAGGCCGGGGCCCGCAGCCAGGTCATCCAGCAGGTGGCCTCCGAATGCGGCATAGTGCCCGCCGACGTGGTGTTCCTGACACCGGGCTCACTCCCCCGCACCTCCTCGGGCAAGCTGCGCCGCCTGGAGGTCAAACGACAGATGGAGGCAGCGAAGTCATGACCGCCACAGTTCCGACACCGGTGCCGGCCACCACGACCCTCGACGAGTACCGCGATCTGCTGGATCGGGTGTTCGACGACCAGGTCAAGGCATGGACCGCCGAAGCCGAAGAGACCGAACGTTTTCCGCGCGCACTCATCGAACACCTCGGACGCAATGGGGTGTTCACCGAGAAATGGGGCGACGGTCAGCAACCTGATGTGGCCAAGCTGATCGAGTTGGCCTTCGCACTGGGCCGGACGGGTTCTTCCGGCATCGGGGTGGGTGTCAGCCTGCATGATTCGGCCATCGCCCTCCTGCGCCGGTTCGGCAAATCCGATCACCTCCGTACCATCTGCGAACAAGCCGTTCGCGGCGAGGCCGTGCTGTGCATCGCTGCCTCTGAAGAATCCGGCGGCTCGGATCTGCAGATCGTGGAGACTGAAGTCCGCACGGCACGAGACGGTTTCGAGATCAAGGGCATCAAGAAGTTCGTCTCGCTGTCGCCGGTCGCCGACCACATCATGGTGGTGGCCCGCAACGTCGACCACGACCCGACGAGCCGGCACGGCAACGTCGTCGTCATCGCCGTCCCGACCTCACAGGTCGAGGTACAGACCCCCTACCGCAAGGTAGGCAACGGCCCTCTCGATACCGCCGCGGTGCACATCGACACCTGGGTGCCCGCCGACCATCTGGTGGCCCGGGCCGGGACCGGGCTCGCGGCAATCTCCTGGGGCCTGGCCCACGAACGCATGTCGATTTCGGGGCAGGTGGCCTCCGGGTCACAACGAATCCTCGGAATCACGTTGGCGCGCATGATGAAGCGTCGCCAGTTCGGCCACACGCTCTATGAGCACCAGGCGCTGCGGATGCGGATCGCCGATCTGCAGGCCCGCGTCGACCTGCTGCGTTACGCCCTGGCCGGGGTGGCCCTACAGGGCAAGCTCGACCTCCGAGCCGCCGCCGCCTTCAAGGTGACTGCCGCACGTCTGGGCGAGGAGGTCGCGTCGGAGTGCATGCACATCTTCGGCGGATCGGGCTATCTCGTCGACGAGACCCCGCTGGGTAAGTGGTGGCGCGACATGAAGCTGGCCCGGGTCGGTGGCGGCACCGACGAGGTGCTCTGGGAACTGGTGGCGGCCGCGATGAAGCCCGACTACGAGGGCTACGAGGAATTCGCCGGCGCCTGAACCGGTCCCGGCGCGGTCACCCGGCGGCGCCGAAGGCGTCGTCGGGGGTACGCGGCAGCGCGTAGAGGGCCATCCGCCGGTTCGACATCTGGTGCTCACCGAGGAATTCGCATCCCGCCCATTCGCACAGCCGTCGGGCTCCGGTGTTGCGGTGGTCCGGGTCGAACATGATCCGGCGGCAGTCCGGGTCGAGCTCGAACACGCCGGCCACGATGCGCGGCAACAGGATCGGGCCGATCCCGCGGTTGACGAATCTCAGATCGGCGATCGCGGCGTGCATTCCGATGTCGTGTGGATCGGCGGCGTAGCGGGGGGCGATGGAATCCTTGGCCGCCCGGTACAACTCGACGTAACCGGCGGGCTTTCCGCGAAAGCTCGCGATCAACGGCCGTGAGTACTGGCCGTCGAGCTGAGCCTGCAGGTATCGCCGCCAGCGGTCCGGCGCCCAGTCGTATTCCCAGGCTTCGACCAGGTGCGGTCGGTTCATCCACTCCGAGATCAACTCAGCGTCGGCGGCAGCATCGGCCGGCCGGATGTCGTACGGCTCGGCCAGTACCGGGATGGGCGCTGCGCCGACCGCGCGCACCTCGTCGGGGATGTCGGTCAGCTCGCGTTTGAGGACGGGGGCCCCTGGCAGGTCCGCCACGTCGGTATCGAAATCGGTCATTTGAGCGCCGAGCCTACCGTAGCGACTGAGGGTAGGTTTACCTTCCTCCGGCTCAGGCGAGCAGCTTGGCCAACACCGTGAGATGGCTGAGTTCAACGTCGCGGGTGGCAGTCACCAACGTGGCCGGCCCCGCACTGACCAGCGCCCGCAACTCCTCGAAGGCCGTGGCCTCCTCACCGGACTGCAGCTCCTCGGTGTAGCGCGCCACGAAGTCGTCGTAGCGCTCGGGCTTGTGGTCGTACCAGTGACGCAGTTCCGTGGAGGGGGCCACCGCGGGCAGCCAATGGCCCACCCGTGGATCGGTCTTCTTCATTCCCCTGGGCCACAGCCGATCGACCAGGACCCGCTGGCCCTCATCGGGTTCGGGCTCGGCGTACACGCGAGCCAACCGCACTCGGTTTTTCGCCGCCATGCCGTGCCATGGTAGTAGGCATGAGCGTCGATCGGGTCGCAGATCTGCAGCGCTGGCAGGATTCCGGCGCGCACTGGCGCGTCCTCACCCGCACCACGGACAGCATCACGATCTCCTTGCTGCGCTGCGACGGCGGCGAGGAAGTGGACCGGTTCAGCTCCTCAGATCCGCGACTTCTCGCTTTCGTGGGCGCCCGCACCGCGAGCGACGACGACGCCTGAGACCGGTAGCGTCACACCGCCGGACCGAAGCGTGCCAGCCGGGCCAGCTGATCGCGGTCCTCCACCCCGAGCTTGGCGAACATGCGGTACAGATGGCCGTCGACAGTGCGCACGGACAGGCACAGTTTGCCGGCGATCTGCCGGTTGCTCAGCCCCACCCCGACCAGGTCGGCGATCTCCCACTCGCGATGGGTGAGCGGCAGCGGGTCACCGACGCAGCGCAGCGCCGGGGTGCGCGCACCGGTCTGGCCCGCCAGCCACACTGCTCTGGCCGCGGATTCCAATTCGCTGCCGCGGCAGCCGGCCTCGGCGAACATCCGGGCCGCATCGGCGGCAGCGTCGGCGGCCGGCACCAGCGCACCGAGCGTCTCGAACCGGTCCGCCGCGGCGACGAGCAATGCCGGATCATGCCGCGTCAGACCGAGACTGTGCGCTCCAACAGCTTCTGCCACCCGCGTCCCGCGCCGCCGCACCAACTGCTGGATCCGCCGGTGGACTGACGAAGCCCCGAACCTCAGCGCGGTATGCAGGGCCGTGAGCTCGATCGCGTCCATCCCGCTCGCTCCGGCGATGTCCGCAGCCAGCACCGCGTGCTCGACGGCGAGGCCGGTCTGGCCGGTCGCGGCCGCCGCCCACGCCCGGGCCAGCTCCAGCTCGGGCCGGAACACCTCGCGTGGCCCGGCTGCGGCAGCCTCGGCCCGCGCCAGCGCTGCGTCCGCAGCAACGCCGTCACCGCGCATGCCCTCACCTTGAGCCAGACAGGCCACAACGACCATGGACCACCCCGGCGGAAGTCCTCGCGGCGTAGTCCAGGACGCTGCCTGCAGCGCATCACAGGCGGACGAAAGGCGACCACGGGCCAGTTCCACTCGCCCATACAGTGCGGTCACGATGGCCTCGGCCTGCGGCGAACCGGCCGCCCGCACGGCGTAGGCATCGCAGATATCGCGTGCCTTCGCCAGCTCCACGTCGCCCAGGGCCGCCGACACCTGGGCGAAGACGAACCAGTACCGCGGCAGGCCCGGCGCGCAGCCTTCGGCAGCCAGCTCACCCGCGTGCGCCACCGCGACAGCCTCGTCCAACCGACCGGACAGGGCCAAGGCGCTCGAGGTGGCCAGCGCGGCCCATACGGTGGCCGTCGGCGACACTTCCTGGTCCAGTACACCGGTGCCCAAAGCGATCGCCTCGGCCAGCTCACCGACGTGGAAGGCGAAAACCGCTTCCATCGCCGTGACCAGACTCACCGTCTGTGGACAGTGCAGGTGCTCGCGGAGCATGGAGAGCACGACACGTGCCGCGTCCGGTCGAGCGCATCCGAAGAACAGGTTCGATGCCCGCAAACAGCCCCACCGGGCCAGCATCGCTTCGTCATCGAAGGCCGGCACCGACCGGGCCAGCAGTTCCTCGGCCTGCTCGCACCGGCCCTGCCAACTCATCGCATCGGCCAGCACGATCACCGCGGACATCCCCGCACCGTGATCCACCGCGTACCGCGCAAGCTCTTCTCCGAGAGACAGATTGGACATGGTGACCGCACTGGCAGCAGCTTCGGCGACGGCATCCGGATCCGCCGGAACTTCGCCTCCCACCATGAATCGAGCCAGTTGGATTCGACTGCGCACGTCCGGCGCCGGACCGTTACCGGGCGATTGAAGGTGTGCCGCCAGCAGCACAGCCAACTCCGTATTGATCTGGCGGATTCGGGTTTTCGAGCATCGGCCGCGCGCAACCTCACCGATGATCGGGTGGCCGGGCTGCACCAGGGTGCAGGCCGCAGCGTTGAGCACCTGGATCGCTCCGCGGCGTTCCACCCGGGCGATCGCGTCGAGGTCGCAGGCCGCTGTCAGCACATCCCAGTCGAGGACCTCGGCGGTGGAGACCACCTCGACCACGGCCCGCTCGCTCGGTGTCAGCGTGTCGAATCGCGAACTGATGAGGGCGTGCAGATCCGCACTGGCCCGTAGCCGCCCGCGCAGCCGCCACCGACCGTGATCGCACACCAGCACCCCGTCGCCGAGTGCCGCGTTGACCGCCCCCCGAAGGTAGAGCGGGCTGCCGGAGGAGAACCGATGCAGTTCAGCGACCGCGCGCGAGTCGACGTCGGCGTGCAACACCGCTGCCACCAACTCACCGGTCTGCTCCCGGGTGAAGGGTTCCAGGTCAAACCGCAGCAGCAGCTGTTCCTTCCACAACGCGGTCACGGCATCGGATGTGGGCGCGTGGTTTTGGATGGTGACGATCAGTTTCGCCGAGTCGTGGACCGCCAGTTGCTGGACCAGTAGTGCCGACAGCGGATCGAGGTGCTGCGCGTCGTCGACCACGATGACCAGATCCGATTCTGCGGCCAGCGCCTCATGCGCCGCGGCGAGCATCACCGTGGGGTCATGCGCGTCGGTCAGGGTGAGCGCGGGCAGAAATGCCCCGAGCGGTACCGCCTGCCCGGTTTCGGTGCCCAGGACGAACCGCACCGGGTGCCCGTCGGTCTCCATCTCGGCGGCCAGCGCCCGGGCCAGCGCCGACTTGCCCACGCCGGCTCCGCCCGCCAGCACCACGCCCCGGAAGTCACCGCGCAACGCCTGCGCGGCCTCGCGCAGTTCGGCATCTCGTGCGACAAATGGCCAGTCCGACAAAAACGACCCCCACATGCTTCGCGTCGTACCCGGCTGACGGTACGCCGGTACCGGAATCTGTAATGGTCATTCACCGCGGGCGCAACTCGAATCCTTGCCTCAGGAAACACTTCTCGGATCTCCGGGCACATCGGCACGGTGCAGCTACCTCGCCGGATCCAGCTCCCACGCACCGCGCCGCAGGACCCCGCCGACAGTCAGATCCGGACTCAGCACCACGAGATCGGCTGTGGCCCCGGGCATCAACTCTCCACCGGCCAGACGGAGTGCCCGGGCCGGATTGGTCGAAGCCTGACGGGCGACGAGCATCAACGCGTCGTCGCGGCCCAAGCCGCAATGGGCCACCGCGAATCGGACCACCCGGTCCATGGTCGCGGTACTGCCGGCGACCGTGTCTGTCCCCCCGACGAGAGCAACCCCGTCCATCACGTCGACCTGTACCGGCCCCAGGTGGTACCGGCCGTCGGGCATGCCGGTGGCCGCCATCGCGTCGGTGATCAGCGACACGCGATCCGGCCCGACGGTGCGCGTGACGTGCCGGTAGATCGCCGGATCGAGGTGGACCCCGTCGGTGATGAGTTCGACGGTGACACCGGGATCTTCGAGCAGCGCGATCACCGGGCCCGGCTCGCGCCGGTCGATCGGGCGCATGGCGTTGAACAGATGCGTGCCCACGGTGGCACCGGCCTCGATCGCTGCGCGGGTCTGTTCGTAGGTCGCCTCGGTGTGACCGACGGCCACCACCACGCCCGCTTCGACGAACTGCCGGATCGCGGCCGGCGCCCCGGGGCGCTCAGGGGCGATCGTCACCATCCGTATCGTTCCCGCAGCGGCGGCCAGCAGCCGTTCGATCTCGGCCGGATCCGGGTCACGCATGAGCGCGGGTTGATGGGCCCCGCACCGCGCGGTCGACAGCCACGGACCTTCGAGGTGTATTCCGTCGATCAGTCCAGCCCGGACATCCTCGGCCAGCGTGCCGACCTCATGCAGCAGGTTGTCGGGGCTTGCGGTGACCAGCGAGGCGATCATCGTGGTGGTGCCGTGGCGTCGGTGCAGTCTCACCGCGGCCGAGGTGTCGGCCCTCGACGCGGCCGAGAAGCTGCCCCCACCCCCGCCGTGGGTATGGGTGTCGACGAAACCGGGCATGACGGTCACCGGGCCGAGGTCGCGATCGGCACACCGGGGCGGCGGCCCCTTTCCCAGCGCAGTCACCTGCCCCCCGGACGTGTCGATCCATCCGGGGCGCAACAGCTCGGCACCCGTTATCAGCGTTTCAGCGGTCAGCAGCACTCAGATGCCCTGCCAATCCGGTTTCGAGCGGTAAGTCTCGCGGTAGTAGTCGACGAGCTGAAGACGCTGCGCCGCTGCGGCATCGAGCAGAACGGTCACGTGCGGGTGATGCTGCAGGACCGTGGCCGGCCACATGGCGCTCACACCGCCCTCGACCAGATGGTGCACCGCCTCGGCCTTGGCGCGCCCGAAGGCCACCAGGATCACGTGCCGGGCCGCCATGATCGTGGCCAGCCCCTGCGTGAGGCAATGGGTAGGTACCGCGTCGAGGTTGCCCCCGAAAAATCGGGCGTTGTCGAGGCGGGTCTGCCTGGTCAGCGTCTTGATGCGGGTACGTGAGGCCAGCGAGGACCCCGGTTCGTTGAATCCGATGTGCCCGTCGGTGCCGATCCCGACAACCTGCAGATCGACACCGCCGGCGTCCCGGATGGCGTCCTCGTATGCCGCGCACGCGGCGGGTATGTCGTCGGCCAGGCCGTCGGGGCCCTGCACCGACCCGGGTGCGAAGTCGACACGCGAGACGAACACCGTGTCGATGACATTGCGGTATCGCTCGGGATGATCGGCCGGCAGACCGACGTATTCATCGAGGGTGAATCCGCGGGCCCGCCGGAACGAGATCTGCCCCGCGGCGAATCGCGCGGAGAGTTCGTCGTAGATCGCCAGCGGAGATGATCCGGTGGCGAGGCCGAGGACCGCGTCCGGTTTACGGTCGAGCAGCGCGCCGAACGCACCGGCCGCCACCCCGCCTATCTCGGCGGCATCGGCCAGGATGATGACTTCCATCTACTTGGTCGCCGTGAAAAGTTCTGCGCCCGATTCGATGTCGGCCCCGGCGTCGACGGGCTCGGCCACGGTCACGTTGCCCGCTTCGCGCTCGTCCATGACCACAACGGGGACGATCGGGTTGAGGCCCTTCGCCTCGATGGCCGGGACGTCATAGGTCACGATCACCTGGCCGGCGACGACGTCGTCCCCCTGGTGCACGTGGGTGGTGAAGCCTTCACCGTTCAGAGCGACGGTATCCAGACCGAGGTGCACCAGCACACCGACACCCTCGGCCGTCATGATGACGTAGGCGTGCGGCATCAGTTTCAGTAGCCTGCCGCCGACCGGGGCGATCGCATCGATCACGCCGCGAGGCGGGTCCACCGCAGCGCCGTACCCCACCATGCCGCCCGAGAACACGGGGTCCGGAACGTCGTGGAGTGCTACCGCGCGCCCCGCGACCGGGGCGAGTACTCGGGTCAAGCTCACTGTGGTGGCTCCTTCTGTGGTGTCCCAACAATACGAGGGTGGCCGGAAGACGGCCGCGAGTTCACTGGTTCTCGTCTAAGCTTCCGCACAGCTTTACGGCGGTTCGCGCCGGGTGGCCAGCAGAACGGTGGGGCGATGAGCAGTACGACGAAACCTGAAGGTGCGCAGGAGAAGTCCGGCCTGCGAATACCCGCGTTCGCGCAGCTGCAACGACTCGGCAAGAGCCTCATGCTGCCCATCGCCGTTCTGCCCGCCGCGGGCATCCTGCTGCGGCTGGGCCAACCCGATCTGCTCGGCCGGATCGACTCCCCCGTCATCGGTCCGTTCTTCAAGGCGATGAGCGCGGCCGGCGACGCCCTGTTCACCAATCTGCCCCTGCTCTTCGCCGTCGGTGTCGCGATCGGCTTCGCCCGTAAGGCGGACGGCTC
The DNA here is from genome assembly GCF_055419385.1 of Mycobacterium sp. IDUB_24. Classification (NCBI taxonomy): domain Bacteria; kingdom Bacillati; phylum Actinomycetota; class Actinomycetes; order Mycobacteriales; family Mycobacteriaceae; genus Mycobacterium; species Mycobacterium sp. IDUB_24. The sequence continues at coordinate 195,085 of NZ_JBVAXO010000006.1, read as the reverse complement.
GACAGCGCTGGCCGCGGTGGTCGGATACCTGGTGATGGCGGCGGTCTTCAAGACCATGTCCCCCATCGTGCTGGCGGGCGAGGTGGACAAGGCCGGCGATCAAGCGCAGATCAACTACAGCGTGTTCGCCGGGATCGTGGTGGGTCTGGTGACGGCGTGGCTGTTCGACCGCTACCACACCATCCAATTACCGTCCTATCTCGGCTTTTTCGGCGGGCGACGGTTCGTCCCGATCGTGGTGTCCCTGGCGAGTTTGTTCATCGCCTTCCTGATGAGCTACTTCTATCCGATCTTCGATGCCGGCCTGACCGGTCTCGGCCGGTTCATCGGCGGGAGCGGTGCGCTGGGCGCATTCATCTACGGATTTGCCAACCGCATGCTGATTCCCCTGGGCCTGCACCATATTCCGAACTCATATGTGTGGTTCATCTACGGCGATTACCAGACTCCCGACGGCAACGTCGTGACCGGCGAGCTTACCCGGTTCGCTGCCGGCGACCCGACCGCGGGCATTCTCACCTCGGGCTTCTACCCGGTCCTGATGTTCGGTCTGCCCGCCGCCGCGCTCGCGATGATCCTCGCCGCGAACAAGAAGCAGCGCAAGGTTGCCGTCGGCATCCTGTCGGCAGCCGCCCTGACCGCATTCCTCACCGGCGTGACGGAACCGCTGGAGTTCGCGTTCATGTTCGTGGCGTTCCCGCTCTACGTCATCCACGCCGTCCTGACCGGGCTGTCCCTGGCGATCGCCTATCTGCTCGATATACATCTGGGCTTCTCGTTCTCGGCCGGGCTCCTCGACCTGTTGCTCTACGGCGGTGCGCCCGCGGCCCACAACATCTTGCTGCTCATCGCGATGGGAGCAGTGTTCTCCGTCGTCTACTTCGTGCTGTTCTACGTGGCGATCACGAAGTGGAACATGAGCACACCAGGCCGTGAGCCCGAGGCCGAATTCGAGGCGGAGGAACAGGCGAACCTCGGCGATGGTGCCAGACCCGACACTCAGGCCGAGCAGATCATCGCGGCGTTCGGCGGCCGGGAGAACCTCGTCAATGTCGACGCCTGTATCACCCGGCTCCGCATGGAGGTCGCTGACAAGAGCAAGGTCGACCAGGACCGGCTGAAGGCGCTCGGCGCCGCAGGCGTCATCGAGGTCGGCAACAGCGTTCAGGCGGTCTTCGGTACCGGCTCAGAGGCGTTGAAGAACGCCATCATGGACAGCTTGTAACCTTCGCGCGCCTCACACCGACAGCAGCCGGTTGAAGAAATCGCGGTAGCGCGTCAGAGCCACGCGCAGATCTTCGGTGGACGCCACCTCACCACGAGACCATTGCGCCTCGAGCCGAGACCGGGTGTCGGCGAAACTCGCGGTGAGCTCATCGACGACTTCCGCCACGAGGTTGTCCGCTTTCTGCACACACTCTTTCGGGTCGTCGACGAACGCCGCCTGAACGTCATTCCAGCGCGCGTGCAATCCGGACCGATGCTGGTCGGCGAACAACAACGTGTTGTCTTCGTTCAACGCCTCGGCCCGAGCAGTTCCTGCGCCTGTCTCGGGGACAGACCAGGCCGCAACCGCGCTTCGCGACTCCGGCAGATCGGTGCCCTCGTCGTGGATGGTCATGCTCGCGCCTCCTTGGTCGAATCGGTACCGGCTTCGTTCGCGTCGACCTCGTGCTTGCCGGCATCACGCTGGGCCTGGGTGTCGTGTGCGGGCCGTTCTTCGGGCACTGTGCCGACCAACTGTTCGAAGAGCGCTCGATAGTGCACGAGCGCCTCACGTTGCGCCTCGGTGCCGATCTCGCCCTGACCTTGAGCAACGTGCAGGATGTGCGCGGCCCGGTAGTGCTCGACCACCTTGGGATGGTCGACCGAGATGTCGGCAGCGCGCTGCTCGAAATCGTCTATCGGATAACCGCGTTCACGCATCACCTCGGTGACCAGGCGATCCGCCTCACCGACCGATTTCGATGGATTGTCGACGAACCCGGCCTGGGTCACCCCCCACGCCTCGACGTACCGCGCGCGGGATTCCGGCGACAACTCGTTGAGCTTCAGTTTGTTGTGTTTGCGTTCGCGCGCAAGCAGTTCCCGCTCGGCTGCACGTTGACCACCTGCTGTTTCGACGGCGTGATCGTACTCGGGCCCGAACTGTTGCCTGAGCCGTTCACTGCGCTTCTGACGCATCATCGACGCGCCCACGACCACCGCGAGCAGGACGATGACCACGACGACCACTGCGATGACGATCCAACTCCATGTAGGCATTTCCTGACCTCCTGCGGCCAGGGATACCCGCCCACGGTCGACAGAAACGTCAATACTCGGATGGGGCCGACGGTCAACGGCAATAAGACCTGGTGGCGTGCTCCAGCGCCCGCCGATACAGCGGATCCAGATGTCGCGCCGTTGCCACGCCCTCGACGGCGCTCGCCAGATCGGCCGGACATGACGGTGAGTGCAGGGTCGACCATCGGTCGGCGATCTCGTTCACCATCGTGCGATTGAGCCCGTCGATGGCGGTTCTCGACGCCGCGAGATCGGGTGCGTTCTCCGGAGCGGTCGCCGGATCCAGCTTCCATTGCGAGAACAGGCCGTACTCCACCGCGACGGTCGCATCGATCTGGTCCCGGAACACCTCACCCACGTAAGCCGGATCGATGTGGCGGTTGCCCGCCTCGGCGGTAGTGGCATCGATGACCTGCTGTTCGCGTTGCGGATCCTCGATCGCCCCGCCGGCGCGGAACTTGTTGGCGGCCACCGAATCCGCGGTCGCAAGACGCTGCGCGGCGGCATCGACCAGCGGCTGCAACGGGCTGGGCTCCTGTGCCCGGACCGGCGGCGCACCGGCGAGTACCGCGAGTGCGAGTGCGAGTGCGAGTGCCCCGACGGTCGCCGGTCGAGCGATCATCAGAGCTTGGCGAAGCAGGCGTCGTCGGAATCGTCGTTGGGTATCGACGCGTTCTGGCTGGAGAACTTGGCCACCACTCCGGTGTCGGTCACCGAGACGCTGTCGGCGTGGATGCCGAGCGGGTAGGCGTCGTTGAGCTTCGTCGTGAGGCCGTCGAGCGCCGTCTGCACGGTGTCCTTCTCGAAGGGACCGCTGACATCGGTGATCTGCAGGTCCAGGTTTCCGTTGTTCACCACGGGCCTTGCGGTCACCTTGGTATCCCCGACGGCCTGCATTGTGATGGTTCCCGCAGCCGGGTCGGTGCTCACGTCGGTGACCAAAGCGCCGACGCCAGGCAGGTTCTCGGCCACCGTGTCCTTGATTCCGGCCGACGTCCAGGTCAGCGTGGCACTCAACGATCCGATGGTGCCCTTGGAGTCCTCGGTGCCCTGCAACCGGATGTCGGACAGCGCCACGTCCGCGGTCATTCCCTTGGCGGCCTGAACCTGCTTGCCTCCGGTCTCCACCGAGATGTTGGTGTAGTGGCCGGTGATGTGCTGCCACAGGAACGGCGGATTGACGCCGAACGAGACCGAGGCGTTGTCCTCCACCACACATTCGGCAACGGACACCAGCAGGGAGCCGGCCTTGTGACGAGCGAACAGTTCACCGCCGGTCAGTCCGATGACCACAAGTGCGACGGCGATGACCGCGATGAGGACGATCGCCTGCGGACTGCGCCATTGCCCAGACGGCTTTGCCGGCCGCGGCTTCTCCGGCTCAGCGGGCGGCTTTGTCGGTGGTGGTCCCGCCGCCCGTCCGGCGGGCGCCGGACGGGGCTTCGAGATCTTCTCGGTCGAGGCCTCAGGCGGCTGGTAACGCGCCCGGATCTGTTCGGTAGCGGGCTCCGGGGGTCCGGGGCGCGCCCGGATCTGTTCGGTAGGCGCCTCGGGCCGGCCGGGGCGGGGCAACCGTCGAATGGCCGGGTCAGGCGGCGGCACGGGGCCCCGGCCTGGCCGGGGCGGTTCGCCGGGGCGTTGCGGCGGTGTCGGCATCAGCGCAATTCTGCCTCATCACCCAGGCGCTCAGGGGTGTGCCGCGCCTGTGGGTTCGCTCCTCACTCCTGGTTGCCTGCGGCACCCGAAGGCACCGTTTCGGGCTGTTGTTGCAGGCCCGCGGGATTTGCGGTGGCCGCCGCGGCGATCGACAGGCCCGCGATCACCACGCAGATCACGGTGTAGACCAAGCTGCCGATGGGATCGCCATCGGCGGTGACGCCGTCAGCCGCGCCGAAGTAGGCCGGCAGAGCCGTCAGCCACAGGACGGTCATGACCGCCAGGTAGACCGCGGCGTAGCGCAGGATGAGCGGGTTCGCATAGCGCACGGTCGCCGGGTCGCGGTCCTTGCGTACGGTCGACCATTGGTTGAACAGCACCGGAATCGCCACGAGGGTGAGCACCACGAGTTCAGCGGCGTACACGACGCCCCCGACGGTCGTGCTGCCCGAGATCGACGTGGCCAGCGTGGCGGGCAGTGGCAGGATCGCGGTTCCGATCGACGCCAGCACACCGACGACGATGGTGCGGCCCACGAGCTGCGGCCCGCTGAACGTCTTGCCGTCCTGGACGTGGCGGCCGACGAACAGCTGCACGCAGAAGGCCAGCGACATCGGCCACAGCGCGGCGAACACCACCACGCTGGGCAGCGGCACCGAATCGAAGAACGGCTGGTTCATCGGATGATCCAGCGTCCACTCCCACCACCGCAGCTGCGGGCCGAGGTGGTCGAAGATCTCGTAGAACGCGTGGTGAACGAACCCGACGCAGATCGCACCGACCAGCACACCGCGCCGGCGGAACACCCCGAGGGTCCGGACGATCTCGTACGCCACCGTCGCCATCATCGGGTAGATCGCCACGATGTACAGCGGCAGCCGGCCCCACAGGAAGTCCACCGTGAACACGTTGTGGGCGAACATCGTGTCGACATGTTCGCTGATCCCGAACGCCCCGGGGAAATACAGCGGCGGTTCGATGATCAGCAGATAGGCGATGGCACCGAACCACAGCACCAGGTTGGTCGGATCGTTGTGCCGGCGCAGCCGCACGATCGCGTACACCAGGGCCAGCACCGCGCCGACGATCACGGTGATCTCCAGCACCGGAAGCGTCCAGTTCTCCAACCCGAACGGGTTGCGGAACTCGACCAGCCCGCCGGCGGTGTCGCATGAAAAGCCCAGGCGCTGAGCCAATCCCGAGAATGTCGGGGTGCAAAGATCAGACATCGGCGGTCGTCGCTTTCTCTTCCGCGGCCGGGTTCGTGGCGTCACCGGCGGTGTACCACTGCGTGACCTCGTAGCCGTCCTCGTAGCGCTGGAACCACTCGTCGGCCAGCGCCGGCAGTTTCTCGTGGGCCGGATTGTGGCCCGGAACCTGGCTGCGCACCACGCCGGAAAGGGCGGTCAGCATCTCGCGCACCGGCAGGTGGGCGAACGCATTCGCCACGGGGCCGTCGTACGCGGTCTCGGTAAATGGAAGCTTTTGCAGCAGAGCCTTTTTCCGTGCCTGCATGCCGAACATCGACATCGCGTCGATCTGGCGTTCTTCCAGTGGAACGTGCTTGTTGAAGCCTTCGCAGGCGATCTTGAGCACCGCCCACACGTGCTTGAAGATCGACGGCGCGACCCGCATGCGGTACCACGGATCGTCGGCCACCGCGTCGTAGATGATCAGCGCCGAGCTGCGGTGCTCGACCTCTTCGACGAAGTGCCACAGGAACAGTGACGCCACCCGGTCGTCCCCGGGAGCGAACAGCGTGTCGTCGTGGTCGAGCATCAGCTTGAACACCGGCGTGAACGTCGCCTCCAGATCGGCGGTGTAGGCCAGCCGGTACTTCAACGGCGTCTCGGCCGTCAGGTCGTCGAACGCCTTGACCACCTCGTCGAGGGTGTCCTTGAGGCCCGGGTAGGTCTTGATCAGCCCCTTGGCGTGCTGGCGGTGGGCCATCGCGTGCTGACCCTCCTGCCGCACGAAAGCCTGGGCCTCCTCGGCCACCGCCGGATCATCGATGAACGGCATGGCCTCGGTGATCATGTGGCCGATCATCTTCTCGAAGGCGATGGCCAGGAACGACACCGCGTTGGCCATCGACGAGAACGCCGGGTTGGTCTCGTTCCACAGGAAAGGGACGCGGTGATCCGCGAACGCGAACCTCATCTTCCGCACGATCAGATCCGTCATCGGTGGCACCTCAGCTCTTCCCAAGCAATCATACAAATAACGCCTTCGTTGTATGATTACTACACGCGGATGCGGCCCGTCAACGGCGGGTGGCGATATCCTGCAGAGATGTTGCTGGCCAGGAATCCGGACCGTGGCGCGTAGGCGCGGGTGGGACGGGCGACCGCCCGGCAGCGACGAGGAAGCCTCCGAGCGCATCGTGGCCGCCGCCGTGGCGCTGATCGCCGAGACAGGCACCGGGATCAGCATTGCCGACGTCGCGGCATCGCTCGGCGTCATCCGCCAGACCGTGTACCGCTACTTCCCCACCGCCGAGGCCCTGATGCATGCGGCCGCGATCGCCTCGGTGGAAGGCTTTCTCGACCGGCTCGCCGAGAGCGTGCGAGGCATCACCGACCCCGCTGAGGCGATGACCGAAGGCGTCATGTTCACCTTGGAGGAGGTCACCCGCATACCGCACCTCCGCATCATGCTGTCCGGCCCGCAAGCCGCCACCAGTTCGGTCAACGTCGCCTCCGACGAAGGTCAGGCCTTCGGCATGCGGATGATCACGCGCTTCGATGTCGACTGGGAGAAGTACGGCTACGACGAATCCGCACTGCGCGAACTCGTGGAATTCACGCTTCGCACCATGCTGTCGTTCTTCGTCGCCCCCAACGATCCCGGCCGCAGCCGGGAAGAGTTGCGACGCTTCCTCAGACGGTGGCTGGGCGGATCGATCCTGGCTCAGCCGGCCGATGGCGCGCGATGACATCGCCGAACACCGCCGGGATCAGCCGGTTGAAGATGTCGGCGCGCTCCCACTGCAGGAAGTGACCGGCTCCCGGAACCACCAGTGGTCCAATGCGATTGAGAAATGCGCGTTCGGTGCGGGGCACGAAGTCCTCACCGACCACATGATCGTCGGGACCGTAGAGCACCAGCGTGGGCACCTCGACCGCAGCCATCAGCGGGATCTCGGACATGGCACGACCGTAGGCGAGTTGGTACGACGCCCATCCGGCCCGTAGCCGCGCCTCGTCGGCGAACGGCTCGGTCATGAAATCCACATCGGACTGGGTGAACGCATAGGCCGAGCCCCACAACCGATTGGTGTACATGCCCGCGACCCACTGCCTACGCGCTTCCGGCGTGGGCAACATCGAGGCAAGTTCGTCGGGGAAGGCACCCTGCATCCAACGGTAGTCGCCGGTGGGATCGGTCGCGCCGCCCACCGAGCCCGGATGCTGCGTGCCGATTCCCGAGTAGTCCACGGCCATGGGCGGCACCGTGTTGAAAACACAGAAACCCGTGACGAATCCGGGAAATCGGTGAATCAGGTCGGTGCTGACGACGGCGCCGACATCACTCGCTGCGATCAGGCAGGACCTGTGTCCGAGCTGGTCGTGGACCAGCGCATGAAGGTCGCGGGAGTAGGTGACGATGTCGTGCTGGTCGTCGGGCGGGATGCCGCTGTCTCCCATACCGCGCAGGTCCGGGACGATGACCTCGAAGCCGGCGGCGGCCAGAGCCTCGATGTTGCGCCACCAGATCCGCTTGGTCTCGGGATACCCGTGGACCAGCAGAAGCGGCACGCCACCGATACCTTCGCGGACATACGCCAGCGAAACCCCTTCGGCGACAACGGCAGTGTGGATGGTGAACGCGTCAGCGGCCGGCACCGGAGGTTGCGCCGGACGCTGACGCGGGTCGTAGCGAAAACCCACTGATCAGCGCGTCCCGCGCACCAGCCGGCCCGGGCGGGCCCCGGTGTCGACACCGTGACGGCGGGTCACCGCGCCGCTGACAATCGTTGCGTCGTAACCACTTGCGCCCTGCACCAACCGCTTTCCACCGGCAGGCAGATCGTACGCCATCGTCGGCGCATGCAAGGTCAGGGCGTCGAGGTCGATGACGTTGACATCAGCCTTCTTGCCCACACTGATCACGCCACGGTCCGACATGCCGTAGAGCTGCGCGGTGTCGTGCGACTGTTTGCGGATCACGTACTCCAGCGGCAGCTTCTCGCCGCGACGACGGTCGCGGGCCCAGTGGGTCAGCAGGAACGTCGGGTACGAGGCATCACAGATCATGCTGCAGTGGGCGCCGCCGTCGGACAGGCCGAGCACACCGGCCGGGTGGGTGAGCATCTCCCGGATGGCGTCGTGATTCCCGTCGGAGTAGTTGAACATCGGATACATCAACATCGCACCGGCATTCGCTTCGAGCATCAGGTCGTACATCGCCGCCAGCGGATCCAGGCCGCGCTGCTTGGCAATCGCCGCGACGGTGCGCTCGTCAGTCGGTTCGTAATCCGGCGGTTCGCCGATGTGGTACAGGCGGTTTGAGACATTCTGCGCGAGCATGAACATGCCGTCGAACAGTTTGTTCGGATCGATCGGCAGATCTTCTTCGGCCAGGATCGCCGCGCGCACCTTGGGGTCCGCCAGCCGCTCCGCGAGCTCCTCGCGGGTGCATTCGGCCTGCAGGCGCCGGTAGGTCGGACGGTGTGTGAAGGCGTGATGGCCGGGAAAGCCCAGCAGCATGCCGAACGGCCGCGCCGCCACCTGGGGGAACAACCGGCTGCCCGCCTGATGGGCCGCCGCGGACAGGTCGAGTTGTTCGCGCCACAGGTTGGGGTCGGCGTCGACCTGGATCAGGGCGAAACTGAGTGCGCAGTCGATCTCCTCGCCGAGGCGGCGCATCCAATCGAGTTCCTTCTTGGGTGCGACGATGTCTTCGCCGGCCGCCCCCTGCGGGGCCAGCTCGAACACCGCGGCTCCGGCGGCCGCGGTGGCCCGACCCAGAGCGAACAACTCGTCTTCGGCGGCAAAGGTTCCGGGCACCGGCTCGCCGTCCATGGCGGTGTGCGCGATGGTGCGCGACGACGAAAACCCAAGCGCTCCAGCCTCTATGGCCTCCTGCACCAGTTTCGCCATGGCCTTGATGTCATCGGGGGTCGCCGCTTCGTTGCGGGCGCCGCGCTCCCCCATCGCGTAGGCCCGGATCGCACCGTGGGCGATCTGGGTGCCCATGTCGACAGCCAGTTCCCGTTGTCCGATCACGTCCAGGTATTCGCCGAAGGTCTCCCAACCCCAGGTGATGCCCTCGGTCAAGGCCGTGCCGGGAATGTCCTCGACCCCCTCCATCAGGGAGATCAGCCACTCCTCCTGGCCGGGCCGCACCGGCGCGAAGCCGACACCACAGTTGCCCGCCACCACGGTGGTGACCCCGTGGTTACTCGACGGTTCGAGCACGGCGTCCCAAGAGACCTGACCGTCATAGTGGGTGTGGATGTCGACGAAGCCGGGGGCGACGATCTTACCTGTGGCGTCGATGGTTTCGGCTGCGTCACCGGCCAGGGCCGGGTCGTTGGCGCCCCGCCGATGCACCTCGACGATCTTTCCGTCCTTGATCGCGACGTCGGCGGTGAACCGGTCGGCGCCGGTCCCGTCGACGACGGTGCCGCCGGTGATTTTGAGATCGAACACGTTTCTGCTCCCTTGAGGCTTTCAGGCCGCTACGGTGGCAATGTAACACCGTTACAGAACTGCCGTGCCAAGTTTTCGATCTTCGCAGCGGGAGGCACTCCATGACCCTGAGTTCCACGCACACCGACGACACGGGACGGGCGGACGCGATCGGTGACCCGCCGGCGCGGCCCACCCTGGTACCCGCCGACCGCTACATCTCACCGGCGTTCGCCCGCCTCGAAGTGGAACGCATGTGGCCACGGGCGTGGCAGGCCGCATGCACGGTCGATCATGTGGCCGACCCCGGTGACTACTTCGAATACCGTTGCGGCCCTTATTCGGTACTGATCGTCCACGGAGATGACGGTGAGTTGCGCGCTTTTCAGAATGCCTGCCGTCATCGCGGCAACGCGCTGTGCACCGGCGCCGGTTCGTCGTTGCGGGAACTGAAGTGCGGCTATCACGGCTGGACGTGGGATCTGGCCGGCACGCTCAAACGGATTCCGAACCGCAAGGGGTTCGGAACGGTGCACATGTCGGAGTTTCCGCTGGCACCGGTGCAGGTCGACACCTGGGAACGGCTGGTCTTCGTCAACCTCGACCCAGGCGCGATACCCCTGGCCGACTACCTGGAGGCGGTCCCCGACGACATCGCCTGGTGTGGGCTCGGCGACTTCCGTTGCTACGCCACGATGACCATCGACGTCGAGGCGAACTGGAAGACCATCGCCGACGGTTACAGCGAGACCTACCACGTTCAGACGCTGCACCCCGAACTCCACCGGTGCATGGACGATGTCTACGCACCGCAGCAGATCTGGGGCCACACAGGCAAATCCGAATCACTGTACGGAGTCCCGAGCCCACGACTCGCCGGGTCATTGAGCGACGAAGAGGTATGGGACGCGTACGTGTGCACGCAGGGCCCGCTGATGGGCATGGCCGAGGGGACGCCGTTTCCCCGTGAGCGGCAATCCCCCGGCCAGTCGGTGGCCGACGTGATCGCCACGCAGATCAGGGATTTCGCGGCCGGTCGCGGCGTCGACATCAGCTGGGCGAGCACCGATCAGGTGATGTGTCTGCACCAGTACAACGTCTTCCCCAATCTGACCCTGCTGGCCAGCGCCGATCATCTGACCGTGATGACGTCATTGCCCGGGTCTGATCCCGACCGTGGCCTGCTCGTCATGACCCTGATGACCCGCATGCCGCCGCAGGCGCCACGCGTCAAGCCGACGGATGTCCGGCTCAGTGCGGAGGAAGCCCATCCCGGCGTGGTGATGAGTCAGGACATCGCCGTGCTCACCGGCCTGCAGCGCGGTTTGCACCAGCCGGGCTTCACCCACCTGGTCCTGTCCGCCGAGGAGCGGAGAATCATCAACATGCACCGCAACCTTGAGCGCTACCTCGAACTCCCCGAGTCCGAATGCATCGCCGAAGCCGAAGCCGGCGGATGAGCCCGAAGCCGAAGGCCATCGACGCCGACGTCATCCTCGATGCGGCGGCCTGCCTCATCGAATCCGACGGGGTGGAAGCGTTCTCGATGCGGGGGCTCGCCGAGCGCATCGGCGTGGCCGTCACCTCGATCTACTGGCACGTCGGCGGCCGTGACGCGCTCTTCGACAGCCTGGTCGACCGCCTGGTCGCCGAGATGGCCGGATTGCCCATGGAGGGCGACACGCCGGTGAATCGCATTGCCGCACTTGCCCGCAACCAGCGCAGCCTGCTGATCCGACGCCAGCATCTGCTGGCGATCGCTCACGAGCGGGATCGCACCCCGACGTTGTTCCTGCCGGTCCAGCAGAGGCTGGCGGCCGAACTGGCCGAGGCGGGTGTCACCGGGGCCCGCGCCGCATTGGTGCTGCGGGCGGTGGAGGTACACGTGGTCTCCTCGTCGGTGATGCTGTTCTCGGCCGTGCGCGGCCCCCGCCATCAGGAGGAAGACCCGTCCCTGTGGGCCACCGACTGGCCCGACCAGGCGCTCGTCGCCGCCCTGCAGTCCCCCACCGATTACGACGCGGTGTTCGAGTACGGTCTCGACGCGCTGCTGGCGCCGCTGGGTCAGCTCAACGGTCGGGTCAGCGGCCGGATCAAGGCAGCACGGTCTTCATCAACATGACGTTGTAGGCCGACCACAGCGACAGGTTGTAGTAGAGCTCCTTGCCCGTCGACCACGGATGCAGATAGGGCGCGTAGATGCCGCCCGGGATCTGCCCCGAGGGCACGATCAACTGCTCGGGCCCCCACGGGCCCTGCGGCGCGGGCGCGGTGCGCATCACGACATCGTTGGCCCCGTTGCCGTACAGCACGAGGTACTGCTTGAGGTAGGTGTTGTACTGGGCGGACATTTCACTCACGGGACCCGGGATCACCGGCGTCGCCGCCGCCGGGTTAGCCGGCACCCAGGCGTTGTTGTCCGCGTTCCAGTATTCGTATTTCGTGAGATCCGGAATGAGACCAGGCGACACCCGCGCCAGGTACGCCGACCCGCCTCGCCCGTTCGGTGTCCCGAACGTGTAGATGTACGGATCACCGGGGCCCGGCTTGAGGTAGGCGCCCATCTGGAAGTTCTCGTTACCTCCGCCGGGCGGGCGGATGGTCCCTGGGTACACGCCCCAGTTCTCACCGTTGTCCGGTGACATCGCGATCGCCGAGAAGTTGGTCGACCACGCTCCGGGGCTGTCCCAGTTCCGGATCGACATGAAGTTGAGGTACTGGTTGCGCCCGACCGAGACTCCCGCTGTCGGAATGATGCCCGTCTCCTCCGGGGCCCGGCCGATGCTGTTGATGATCTGCTTCGAAATGCCTTGGCGCCACACCGGGGAACCGGAGTATTTGTTGGCCACCACGCCGTCCGGCACGGCGACGGTCTTCGACAGTGATCCGTCCTGGCTGCGGAACAACGCGTTGTACCGCCACTGCTTACCGGGAATGCCGCAGTAGCCGTTGGTGTCACCGAAGGCCATCAATACCTGCCGGTTCGCGGGATCCCCGTTGTCCCACATGATTCCGAGGTCGGTGCCGGTGATGGCGAATCGTTTGATCGTCTGGTTGGGGCTGTCGGGTCCGGTCACCCACCCGACGATCGACGTTCCCGGAGGCGCCCCCGGTGCCGGCTGCGCCGCGGGAGCCGGAGCGGGTTGGGCTGCGGCCGGCGCCGGGGCAGGCTGCGCTGCATTCGGGACAGGCTGGGCACCACCAGGATTGGGAGTCGGGACGACCGCCGCCTTCTGCCTGACCTGGCCGGTGTTCGGGATCAGCGCCTTGAGGAGGGCCAATGGCAACTGCCCGAGCTTGGGCAGTGGAGCCCGGTCATTGGCGCCGGCGGGCATGTGCCCGATCGGGCGGTTCAGCGGCGCGAGCCGTGAGGGTTTGGGGATCTGGAAGGCCTGATTCGGGAGGGGCTGGGCCGCTGCGGCCGCACCTTCGCAGGGTTCGGCCGATGCCGAGGGCGCCACGCCGACGGCGAAGACGAGTCCGATTGCGGCCGCCGCTGCCATCGTCGAAGCACCCCGAGGACGTCGCGACATGTCACACCTTCCCAATGCAGGGACGTCGACATGACGTCACAGTTGGCCCATGTGACGTTAGTGATCAATGGTGCCGATGTGACCAGTGATGCACTGATAGGTATCGTCCCGTGATCGTGTCGCAACCGACCCGGCGTGTTGCTTTCCCCTGTTGTGGCCGCTCCTGACCACGGAGTTTCAGCCGGCGGTGCGGGAAATCAGTGCTCGGGACCGGATCCGGGCCGGCGTAGCGCCGGGGCGCCCGCCGACAATCGTCTCAAGGCCCGTTCCCTGTTCGTTGCGGTTAGCTGCGCGGTCGAGAGTTCGTCGCTACGGTGGGCGGTGGTGGAACTATCGAAACGAGCGAGAGGGATCGCCATGGCAGGAACATTCGATCCGAAAAAGGGCGGCAAGTTCGAGCCGACCACGAAGGCCAAGCCGCCGCCACCTCCGCGGCCTGGGGGCAACAAGAAGTAGCCAGACAAGGCTGCCCACGTGCGAGCGTTTTCGGCTCACACGTGGGCAGTTTCGTTTACGGGGCGGCTTCGTTTACGGGGCGACGGGGACACTCCGCGCGTCCGGATCGCGCAGCGCGGCCAAGCGGCGCTTCGAGGCAGCCGACTGGATGGCCTGGGGCCACCAGAACCACCGGCCGAGCAGCGCCGCGATCGCCGGGGTCATGAATGACCGCACGATCAGGGTGTCGAACAGCAGGCCGAGTGCGATGGTGGTGCCGACCTGTGCCATGACCTTGAGATCGCTGAATGCGAACGATGCCATGGTGAACGCGAACACGAGACCGGCCGAAGTCACCACGGAACCGGTCCCCGCCATGGCCCGGATGATGCCGGTCTTCAGGCCACCGGACAGCTCTTCCTTGAAGCGGGACACCAGCAGAAGGTTGTAGTCGGACCCGACCGCCAGCAGCAGGATGACCGACATCGCCAACACCATCCAGTGCAGTTCCAGCCCGAGTAGATGCTGCCAGACGAGCACCGACAGGCCGAATGACGCGCCGAGGGACAGGAGCACCGTGCCGACGATCACCGCTGCGGCCACCGCGCTGCGGGTGATCAGTAGCATGATGATGAAAATCAGTGACACCGCGGCAATTCCGGCGATCATCAGGTCGTAGAACGATCCGTCCTTCATGTCCTTGTAGGTGGCCGCGGTACCCGCCAGATAGATCTTGGAACCTTCCAACGGCGTGCCCTTGAGCGCTTCCTTGGCCGCCAGCTTGATCGGCTCCACATGGCTGACGCCCTCCGGCGTCGCAGGATCGCCCTCGTGACTGATGATGAACCGCACCGATTTTCCGTCGGGTGAGATGAAGTTCTTCATGCCGCGCTTGAAGTCCTTGTTGTCGAAGGCCTCCGGCGGGAGATAGAACGTATCGTCATTGCGAGCCTCGTCGAAGGCCTTGCCCATCGCCGTCGAGTTCTCCTGCATGGCGGCCATCTGATCCTGCTGACCGGCCTGGGTGGCGCGCTGCGTCAGCATCATCGTCTTCATGGTCTTCATGGACTCGATCTGCTGTGGCATCAACGCGGCCAGCTGTGGCATCAGCGTGTCCAGGCGCTCGAGCTCGGGCACCAACTCCTGGACGTCGTCGGTGAGGGCGTCGATCCCGTCGAGAGTGTCGAAGATCGACCGGAGCGACTGGCACACCGGGATGTCGAAACAGTGCGGCTCCCAGTAGAAGTAGTTGCGCAAGGGGCGCAGCCAATCGTCGAAATCACCGATGTTGTCGCGCAATTCGGCGATATCGAGGGTCATCACCTTGGTCTTCGCCACCATCGAATGCGTGATGTCGGCCATCTGCTGGGTCAGCTGCGACATCCGCTCCATCGTGTCGATGGTCTTCTGCATCTCGTCGGCCTGAACCAGCATGTCAGCCATCCGGTCCTGGTTGTACTTGCGGTTCATCGTGTTCAGCGTGCCCTGCCGGCTGAGCAGGAACGGGATGGACGTGTGCTCGATCGGGCGGCCGTTGGGCCGGGTGATGGCCTGTACCCGGGAGATTCCGGGGACGCGGACGATCCCCTTGGCGATCTTGTCGATGACGAGGAAGTCTGCAGGGTTTCGCAGGTCGCGGTCGGTCTCGATCATCAGCAATTCCGGATTCATCCGCGCGGCGGTGAAATGCCTTTCGGCGGCGGCATATCCGACATTGGCAGGCAGGTCGGAGGGCAGGTATTTGCGGGCGTCGTAATTGGTCTTGTAACCCGGCAGTGTGAGCAGGCCGATGAGCGCCAGGCCCAACGTCGCGGCCAGGACCGGACCGGGCCACCGGACCACCGCGACGCCGACCCGACGCCAGCCACGCGACCGGATACTGCGCTTGGGCTCGAAACGGCCGAACCGACTGCCGATCACGATGACCGCCGGGCCCATCGTCAGCGCGGCGACGACGGCGACGAAAGTGCCCACCGCGCACGGCACTCCCATGGTCTGGAAGTACGGCAGGCGGGTGAAGCTCAGGCACAGCATCGCGCCGGCGATCGTCAGACCGGACCCGAGGACCACGTGAGAGGTTCCGCGGAACATCGTGTAATACGCGGTTTCCCGGTCTTCACCCGCGCCGCGCGCCTCTTGATAGCGACCGATCGCGAAGATCGCGTAGTCGGTTCCGGCGGCGATGACCATCAACGTCAGGAGGTTGACCGCGAAGGTCGACAAACCGATGATCCCGGTGTGAGCCAGGAACGCCACGATGCCGCGGGCCGCGCCGAGCTCCATGAACACCATCAGCAGTACCAGGATCATGGTGGCAATCGAGCGGTAGACGATCAGCAACATCGCCGCGATCACCACGAGCGTGATGGCGGTGACCCGGGCGACGCTCTTGTCGCCGGCGTGGTGCTGATCGGAAACCAGCGGCGCGCCGCCGGTGACGTACACCTTGATCCCGGCCGGAGGCGACGACTGGTTGACGATCTCTCGGACTGCGGCAACTGATTCGTTGGCCAGCGTCTCGCCCTGGTTGCCACGAAGGTACAGCTGAACGTAGGCGGACTTGCCGTCGTTGCTCTGCGCGCCCGAGGCCGTCAGCGGGTCGCCCCAGAAATCGGCCACGTGCTGGACGTGGGCGGTGTCCGCCTCGAACTTGTCGACGATGCCGTCGTAGTAGTGGTGTGCGTCGTCGCCCAGGGGCTGCTCGCCTTCCAGCACCACCATGGCGTTGCTGTCGGAATCGAACTCCTGGAAGTCGCTGCCGATCTTGCGCATGGCGATCATCGCCGGCGCGTCTTTGGCACTCAGCCCGACGGTGTTCTCTTCGCCGACCTTCTCGAGCGGTGGGACGAAAACGTTCGTCGCGATGGTCAGGGCGACCCAGCCGAGCAGGATGGGCACCGCCAGCATGCGGATGACCCGGGCGATGCCAGACCCCTTGGGTCCCGCGCTCGTGCCCGTTGCCTTGGTATGCACAACCCGCCCCTTCGATCAGGCCACTGTCGCCCGGTGGGACAGGTCGCAAGCGATACACATTCGCAATCGCGCGTAATATACCTAGCCTGTCAAAGTGTCAGTGTCAATAATCACTTCGCCGGTTCACTGACAGCTGGCTCACAGCTATGGCGCATCCGCTCCCACGGCCAGGTCATCAGCGCCCAGACGATGAGGACGACCACCACCTCGGCCAGCAGATACACCGGCCACGGGCCCAGAACGTCCAGCAATGACGCGGTGGGCGGCTTCCGGTTGAGGTAGCCGTAGTTCGAACCGGTGATCACGTTGAAGATGAACGTGACGACCCCCCACGTGAGCGTCGCGATTACCGCGAAGCGGTAGTCACGCCACCGCGGACGCATCCCTCTCCCCCAGGTGAGATAGACGGCCGCCGACACGACAAGCACGTGAAGCGTGAAGAAGGTGACGAAGAGATGGTGGGGAAAGTCCGGAGCACCATCCTTTGCGGTACCGATGTCCGGCGTGATCAACGCCTGTGAGCTCAGGACCAGGCCCCAGTAATAGGTGAGGACGAAGGCCCAATGCCGTTGCGACCACAAGGCATACGCTGCCGCGAGTTCCGCGAGATCGCACAACTGAAGTGGTACCGAGTTGTCGACCGTCGGCTCGACCAGCTTGTAGGCCAACGCCACGAGGAAGACCGCGACGAGGAGAACAGCCAGGGCACGGCTCAGGAATCTGGACTGCGATTCGTTCTGCCGCCGGCCCACCACGACCAGAAGCACTGCGCCGGTCACGAACAGCGCCAGCACCACCCAGTGCGACGGGCCGTACGCCTCGAACTCACGTTGTGCGGAGAACATCTGGATCAACTCCCCGTTTCATCGCAGGGAACTACCACCCATGATCGCAGGCGGTGTGCCTCTCCGCGCTGAAAGACGAAGAAGGGCCGCATCGCTGCGGCCCTGCCTCGTGAACTTCCTAGACCCACCCGATTCCGGCGGGTGGTGCGGCAGGCGCGGGTGTCGATGCACCTGACCCGGGTGGCTGCGTTCCGTACCCGGGAGCATCCGGGCTGTACCCCGGAGCCGGGCCGTACCCCGGTTGCGGACCGTGCTGCGACGTGTCCGGGCCGGAGCCCGGAAGCGGGCCGTACACCGGCGTCGAACCGGACCCCGGCAGCGGGCCGAACTCAGGCAGCTGACCGTAGTCCGGCAGCGCCGGGCCGTACCCGGGCACCGACTGACCGGACCCGGCGAGCAGCTTCGACGCGACAAATGCCGCGGCCTGGGTGGTGTACACCGGGACATAGCCGTCGGTGTGTCCACTCCATTCGTTGCCCTGACCCTCGTGGCAGATCGGATCCATGGGGTTACACAGGTCGATCGCCTTGGATCCGTACAGTGCGCTCTGGGTTGCTATCGATTGCTTGGTTCGGGTACCGACGTCGCCGAAGGTGGTGATCGCCACGACGCTGTCCGCGTACTCAGTCGGGAGCGAATCGCCCCACGTGATGTTGCCCAGCGGGTTGCCGGCCACGATGTTGATCACACTCGCGCCCTGTGAGTAGCCGCCCAGCACGATCTTGGTGTCGGGGCAGGAGGACAGCGTGGACTTGATGTGGGAAATGGCGTCTTTGGCGCCGTCACCACCGTGCAGCTGCAGCTTGCTGGCCTTGTAGTTGACCCCGTAGCTGTCGATGTTCATGCCGGTGGCCTGCTTGCGCAGCGCATCGACGAGGGCATCGCCGACCCGGCCCATACCGGCCGGCTCATCCGTGCCACGCGCGAAGACCACCTCCACATCGGCGCAGTCGGCGGCCGATGCCATCGGCGGCGCGGTCAGGGCAGCGAGCGGGAAGCCCGCGACGAGAAGTGCAGCAGCGCCAAGCCCGACCCAGCGACCACCTGACCGCGCACTGCCCGTCCCAGGGCTGTGTATGCGGCGAGAGAACATTCCTCAATCTAACCCGTATCCGCGGCCGCCGAGGCCCCCTCGGCCTGCATGGACGCCTGCCGTCTCGGTCACCCCGGTACGCCGAAATATTGACGGCAAAGAAATAAAGTTCCGGGATTGAATCCCTGACCTGCCAGGTTGTCCGCCAGGCGAACGCTACTGCGCGAGGTATCCCCCGTCGACAGGCAGCACTGCGCCGGTGATGAAGGAGGCGTCGTCAGAGGCAAGGAAGACGATGGCACTGGCCACTTCGGCCGGTTCGCCGAGACGGCCCATCGGATGCATCCGCTCGATCGTGGCCAGGTATTCCGAGCCGCCCGGCTGTTGCGGAATCCGCTTGACCGCGTCGGTCCGAATCGTCCCGGGGGCAACGGCGTTGACTCTGATTCCCTGGTCGGCCCACTCGACCGCCAGATGCTTGGCCAAGCCGGTGGCGATGAACTTGGCGGGGCCATAGGCCGCCTGCCGTTTCTGGCCGGCCAGTCCGGAGATCGAGGAGAGGCAGACGATGGCGCCACCACCGGTCGGCAGCATCGCTTCGATCGCGAACTTGCACGTGAGGAACATGCCGCGCCCGTCGATGGCCATCACCTCGTCCCACCCGGCGGCGGTCACCTCCATCACGTCGCCGAGCGGGATGACCCCGGCGTTGGCCACCAGCACGTCAAGAGCTCCGAAGCGGTCGACCGCCGCCGCGATCATCCGCCGGGCGTCGTTCTCTACCGAGACGTCGCCGATGACTGTCTCGACCTCGGCACCGGCGCGCCGCAGTTCGTCGGCCAGCGCCAGCAGCGGCTCACCCTGAATATCGGTCAGGGTGAGCCGCGCGCCCTCGCGTGTGAAGAGCTCGGCAGTCGCCCGACCGATGCCGAAGGCGGCCCCGGTGATCACAGCAGACTTCCCGAGAAGGCGGTTCACGGCGCCATCGTCGCACTGTTGATCGACAACGACGGTCCTTAATGGAAAACGAGAACGGGCCAGGACTGTCGTCCTGGCCCGTTCTCAACCGGTGGAGCTGCCGGGAATTGAACCCGGGTCCTACGGCACTTCCTCGAGGCTTCTCCGTGCGCAGTTCGCTGTGCCTCTACTCGGATCTCTCAGTCACGCGAACAAGCCGAGATGACGATCCCAGTCGCTGTTTGATGTCCCCACGGATCCCGCGACCGAACCCGTGGGTGGGTCCCTCTAGCTGATGCCAGGGTCCGGGCCGAGGGCGCTCCCGGTCTGACAGACACGCAGTCGCTTAGGCAGCGAGTGCGTAGTCGCGCTGATTGGAATCGGCGCTTAATTGGTTGCAACGACGCTTACGGTGGTCATTTGCCTGCACCGGCACGCTTCCCTTGATTCGATGCGCGAAGTCGAAACCGATCAGCCCCTCGCATCCCTGCCGAGTCTCGGCAGGACAGTCAATGGTACGTCAGACCCAACGGCGAACGCCAAGTCATTATTCCGAGGCATTTTCGTGTCGCTTGCGGGGTAGAGGAACCGGAACTACATGCCCTTGGCGCGGCGACCCAGCTCACGGGTGATCTCCCGATCGGCATCCCGTTTGGCCAGGTCCTGACGTTTGTCATGGGCCTGCTTACCGCGGGCCAGCGCCAGTTCGACCTTGACCTTGCCGTCGGAGAAGTACATCGACAGCGGCACCAGCGTCAGGTTGCCGTCACGGATCTTGCCGATCAGGTTGTCGATCTGACTACGGTGCAGCAGCAGCTTGCGGTTGCGCCGCGGGGCATGGTTGGTCCACGTGCCGTGGTGGTACTCCGCGATGTGCACGTTGCGCAGCCAGATCTCACCGTCGTCGACGGTGGCGAACGCGTCGGCCAGCGACGCCTGGCCTTCGCGCAGGCTCTTGACCTCGGTACCCATCAGCGCGATACCGGCCTCATAGGTGTCGAGGATCATGTAGTTGTGCCGCGCCTTGCGATTGCTGGCCACAATCTGCTTATTGCCGGCGGGGCTGGATTTCTTGGTCGCCACTAGCTCACGATTACCTTCGGATGTAGAGCCGCAGTGTCACGTACGCGGTAACCCCGGACATCGCCAGACCGAGGAACAGCATCCATGGTGCGCTGAAGTAGAGGACGTCAGCGTAGTCGACCCTGGCAATCAAATTCGACTGATAAAACTGGTCGAGCGCTTTCTCGAGGAACACCGCTCGCACCACGATCAGCCCGACGATCGCGATCACCACACCGATCAATGCGGCGATCATCGCTTCCACCAGGAACGGCAGCTGTGTGTACCAGCGGGTCGCACCGACCAGGCGCATGATGCCGATCTCGTTGCGCCGGGTGTAGGCAGCCACCTGAACCATGTTGGCGATCAGCAACACCGCACCGATCGCCTGCACCAGCGCCACCGCGAAGGCGACGCTACTGAGACCGTCGAGCACGGCGAACAACCGATCGATCAAATCCTTCTGGTTGAGCACATTGAGCACGCCGGGCTGCCCCTGCATCGCCTTGTCGAACGCGTCATGCTGCTCGGGGTCGTTGAGCTTGACGATGAACGATGCCGGGAACGCATCCTTGCCCGCGACATCCTTGTACTGCGGGAACTTCTTGATCGCGTCGTTGTAGGCCTGCTCACGATTGAGGAAGCTCAGCGAGCGCACGTCGTCACGGTCGTCGATCATGCGGTACAGCGCCTTGCACGCATCGGCGTCGCAGTTGGGGTCGTTGGCCGAGATGTCGTCGGTCAGGAACACCTGGCTTTCGACGCGATCGAGGTAGATGTCACGGGACTGGTCGGCCAGCCGCACCACCAGCAGACCGCCACCGAACAGGCCGATGGAGATGGCGGTGGTCAGGATCATCGCCACCGTCATCGTGACGTTGCGGCGAAGCCCGGTCAGAACTTCATTGACAAGAAAACCGAAGCGCACTTAGCGATCCATTCCGTAGACGCCGCGCTGCTCATCACGGATCAGCCGGCCGAGTTCGAGTTCGACGACCCGCTGGCGCATGGAGTCGACGATGTGATGGTCGTGGGTGGCCATCAGCACCGTGGTTCCGGTGCGGTTGATCCGTTCCAGCAGGTCCATGATGTCCTTGCTGGTCTCCGGATCCAAGTTTCCGGTGGGCTCGTCGGCGATCAGGACCAGCGGACGGTTGACGAAGGCCCGCGCGATGGCGACACGCTGCTGCTCGCCACCGGACAGCTCGCTCGGCAACCGGTTGGCCTTGCCGGACAAGCCGACCATCTCCAGCACGTCCGGGACCACCCGGTTGATCACCTCGCCGCGCTTGCCGATCACCTCGAGCGCGAACGCCACGTTCTCGAACACGGTCTTCTGCTGCAACAGCCGGAAGTCCTGGAACACGCAGCCGATGACCTGACGCAGGCTCGGGACATGCCGGCCGGCGAGTTTGTTGACATGAAACTTGGACACCCGGATGTCACCGGAGGTGGGCGTCTCGGCCGCCAGCAGCAGCCGCATGAACGTCGACTTGCCCGAACCCGACGGGCCGATCAGGAAGACGAACTCACCCTTGTCGATTTTCAACGAGACATCGTCGAGCGCTGGGCGCGCCGAAGACTTGTAGTGCTTCGTCACGTGGTCGAGGGTGATCATCACGGCACGCCAGTGTAGCGGGGCGGAATCATCCGGCAGGTCAGGCTATCGCGGCAATGTCTGAGCCATCGGCTCCTGGCCCGGTTGCTGCTGTTCGACCGTGGGGCTCGGTGCCGGCCCCGGCAGCACCGGCAAAGTGATGGGCGGGAGCAGTCCCGGACCGTCCGGATCGAACACCGTCGTCCGGGGCGCCCCGGGCAGTGGCGTGGTTGTGGGACTCGTCGGCATTCCGGGAATCGTGGTCTCGGTCGTCCCGGGGGTCTCTGTCGGCGTCGTCGTCTCCGGGGTGGTGGTCTCGGTCGTCTCCGGCGTCTCCGTCGGCGTCGTCGAGCGAGGCGTCTGCAGCTTGGTGCGCGGCACCCAGGTGTAGTCGGGATCGGGCACGAACCCGGGCGGCACCACCTGGGTATCGGGCGAGGGCGGGGTGGTCTCCTTGGGCCGGTACTCCTGCTGCACCCACGACAGCGCGATGAACACCACGACCAACACCACTGTCGACGTGCGGAGGCGGCCGACACGGCTGCGCCAGAGTTTTTCGGCAGCGGTGGTCGCCCGCGAGAAGTCGAGTTTCACTTCTTCGGCTCCTGAGTCGTCGCCGGCGGTGTCGCGACCGTCTCAGCGACCGCGTCCGGATGCATGACGTCGCCTGCCGCGGCGATCGTCCCGTCTGAAGACGTCACCACTCCGGCACGCCGGAGTGCCCGCACCACCCGCACCCGCAACCGCCGGCCCACGTCGAACTGTTTGCCCGGCAGGGTGCGTGCCACCATCCGGAGGTTGACGGTGTCGACTCCGATGCTTTCGACGCCCATCAGCTGCGGCTTGTCGAGCAGCAGCTTGGACAGCTCCCCGTCCTCGGCGGCCTTCTCGGCGACATCGTTGAGCACATCGTTGACCACGTTGAGGTCGGCACTCACCGGTACCGGGATGTCGACGACCGCGCGCGCCCAGTCCTTCGACAGGTTCAGCGACTTGACGATCTGTCCGTTGGGCACGGTGAACATCTCGCCTTCGGAGGACCGCAGCTTGGTGACCCGGAGCGTGACGTCCTCGACCGTGCCCTCGGCTTCGTTGGCCGCGGCGATCGTCAGCCTGACGAGATCACCGAAGCCGTACTGCTTCTCGGTGATGATGAAGAAGCCGGCCAGCAGGTCCTGCACGATGCGCTGGGCGCCGAAACCGAGCGCGGCACCGAGCACGGCGGCCGGGGCGACCAGGGATGCGATGGGCACCGCAAGCGCATCGGTGACCTCGACCAGCACGATGATGAACAGCACCGCCACCGACACCCAGGAGATCACCGAGGCGACGGCTTGGCGGTGCTTGGCGCTCTCCGACCGCACCAGCTGGTCGCTTTCCTGGTATTCGGCGTCGATTCGGCGCACCACGCGTTGCGCGGCCCAGTTGATGAAGCGTGCGGCGAGCAGACCGCCGATCAGCAGCAGGGCGATATGCAGTCCGGTGGTCAGGATCCACACGCCGATCTCGCCGTGCCAGAAATCGTGCCAGCGGTCGGCGAGGGGAAGGGCGAGCACGGTATCAGTCATCGTCGATCAGTCGTCGTCGTCTTTTCTGTTGCGCCATCTGATCCCCGCTTCCAGGAATCCGTCGATGTCCCCGTCCAGCACCGTGGCCGGATTTCCGACCTCGTACTCGGTGCGCAGGTCTTTCACCATCTGATAGGGGTGCAGCACGTAGGACCGCATCTGGTTGCCCCAGGAGCTGCCGCCGTCACCCTTGAGCGCGTCCATCTCGGCACGCTCCTCCAAACGCTTGCGTTCCAGCAGCCGTGCCTGCAGAACCCGCATCGCCGCGACCTTGTTCTGCAGCTGCGATTTCTCGTTCTGGCAGGTCACCACGATGCCGGTGGGAATGTGGGTGAGCCGGACAGCGGAGTCGGTGGTGTTCACCGACTGTCCGCCCGGACCGCTGGACCGGTACACGTCGACGCGCAGGTCGCCTTCGGGGATCTCGATGTGGTCCGTGGTTTCCACGACCGGGAGCACCTCGACGTCGGCGAAGGACGTCTGCCGCCGGCTCTGGTTGTCGAACGGGCTGATCCGCACGAGTCGGTGGGTGCCTTGTTCCACCGAGAGGGTGCCGTAGGCGAACGGAGCGTGCACGGCGAATGTCGCGCTCTTGATGCCCGCCTCCTCGGCGTAGGACGTGTCGAACACCTCGACCGGGTAGTCATGCTTCTCGGCCCATCGGATGTACATCCGCATCAGCATCTCGGCCCAGTCGGCGGCGTCGACACCGCCCGCGCCCGAGCGGATCGTGACGACGGCTTCCCGCTCGTCGTACTCGCCCGAGAGCAGGGTGCGGACCTCGAGGGTCTCGATCTCCTCGCGGAGTTTGGTGAGCTCGGCATCGGCCTCGACGAGAGCTTCGGAACCGTCTGCTCCCCCTTCTTCGTCTGCGAGTTCGAACAGCACCGGCAGATCCTCGACGCGCTGACGGAGGTCCTGCACCCGGCGCAGTTCACTCTGCGCATGGGAGAGATCACTGGTGACCTTCTGGGCCCGCGACTGGTCGTCCCAGAGGTTCGGATCGGAGGCCTGCTGCTCGAGCATGTCGATCCGCTGGCGCAGGCCATCGATGTCGAGCACCCGCTCCACTGTCGTCAGGGTGGTGTCGAGTGCGGCTACGGCGGCTTGGCGGTCTGGATCCACGAATGTTCAGGGTACCCGGCGGCATTTCGGCGGCAGTTCTCTCCGACTCGCGGCAGCGCAGACGATCTGTGTTTAAAGTCGGTTGGTACCCGGCCCAGCACGCCGTCAGCCGGGTCTGTGACGGTTTTTCCGCTCGTACGAAGGCAGGGTATGCGCCCATATCACGTAGCGATCGTCGGCTCCGGCCCCTCGGGATTCTTTGCTGCCGCATCGCTGCTGAAGTTCGCCGATCTACCCGACTCCGATCGCGATGTGCGAGTCGACATGCTCGAGATGCTGCCGACCCCGTGGGGGCTGGTGCGCTCGGGAGTCGCGCCCGACCATCCGAAGATCAAGTCGATCAGCGCGCAGTTCGACAAGACCGCGGCCGATCCCCGGTTCCGGTTCTTCGGCAACATCAAGATCGGCGAGCACATCACCCCGGCCGAGTTGGCGCAACGCTACGACTCGGTTATCTATGCGATCGGGGCTCAGTCCGACCGGGCCCTGCACATCCCCGGGGAAGAGTTGCCCGGCAGCGTGGCCGCGGTTGATTTCGTCGGCTGGTACAACGCCCATCCGCATTTCGACGGCATGGCACCCAACCTGGCGGGCGGGCGGGCCGTGGTCGTCGGCAACGGCAACGTCGCCCTGGACGTGGCGCGCATCCTGGTCAGCGACCCACAGGCCCTGGCCAACACCGACATCGCCAACCACGCGCTGACCTCGCTGGACACCCGCGGGGTGGAAGAAGTCGTCGTGATCGGACGCCGGGGTCCGTTGCAGGCGACGTTCACAACGCTGGAACTGCGCGAGCTGGGCGACATGGAGGGGCTCGGCGACGTCGACGTCATCCTCGATCCGGCCGATTTCGCCGGCATCAGCGACGACGACCTCGAAGCGGCGAGCAAGACCGTCAAACAGAACATCAGGGTGCTACGCAAGTACGTCGACGAGCCACCTCAAGAATCCAAGCGGCGCATCGTGTTCCGTTTCTGCACCTCCCCCATCGAATTGCGCGGTGAGGACCGAGTTGAGTCAATTGTGCTGGGCCGCAACGAACTTGTCCGCGATGCCGACGGGCGGGTGGTGGCCAAGGACACCGGTGAGCGCGAGGAGCTGCCGGTCCAGCTGGTGGTGCGAGCGGTGGGTTACCGCGGCGTGCCCACCCCGGGGCTGCCGTTCGACGAGCGCTCCGGCACGATCCCGCACACCAACGGCCGAATCGACGGCAGCCGTAACGAATACGTGGTGGGCTGGATCAAGCGGGGGCCGTCCGGCGTGATCGGCAGCAACAAGAAAGACTCACAGGACACGGTCGACACGTTGCTGGAGGATCTTCGGGCCGCCGGAGTGGACGAGCGAGACTCCGAGTACAGCATCGAGCTTGCCGAATGGCTGTTGGAACACCAGCCGAAGCTGGTCACCGGCGAACACTGGCAGCTGATCGATGCGCACGAGCGCGCGGCCGGGGAATCAGTCGGCCGGCCCCGGGTGAAGCTGGCCAGCGTGGCCGAGTTGCTCCGGATCGCGCACGCCTGAAATCGGTCGGCCGACCTCCTAGGGCTTCCACGCCCCCAGAGTCCCCGGCGGACCCTCTGGCCCCGGGGACCCACCGGGCGCCATAGCCCACTTGTCCGGGTTGCTCGGCGAGTAGACCACCGGGAACAGCGCCCCCATCGTCGGCCAGTCGTTCACGTCGACAGCCATGCGCTGATACACGACATGCTCGTTGACGGTCGGCCCACTGATGACGCCGGTGATCGTGACGTACTGCTCCCCCGTGGCGTCCGGGCGGGGGCTCACCCCGGTCACCAGCAACGTGCCGTGCGCCAGTTCACCGCGAATTCCGCGACGCCGCATGATCCGTGGCGCCAACAGCAGGACGAGAGCGCCGACGAGCAAGAGGAGTATGCCGATTTCCCACACCAGGCCATGGTAGGACTTCAGCCATGAGCACCATCGCAGATGACTTGGCATTGGCCCTCGAATTGGCCGATCAGGCCGACGCACTCACCATGGATCGCTTCGGCGCCCTGGATCTGCGCATCGAGACCAAACCCGACCTGACCCCGGTCACCGATGCCGACCGCGGAGCCGAGGAAGCCCTGCGCGCATCGCTGGCCGCGGCGCGCCCCGACGACACGGTGTTCGGCGAAGAGTTCGGTGGCACAACGACATTGACCGGTCGGCAGTGGGTGATCGATCCTATCGACGGGACCAAGAACTTCGTCCGAGGCGTGCCCGTGTGGTGCACGTTGATCGCGTTGCTCGAGGACGGCGTCCCGACCATCGGTGTGGTGAGTGCACCGGCGCTCGCACGCCGGTGGTGGGCCGGGCTGGGCCAGGGCGCATTCGGCTCATTCGCCGGGGCAACCCGCAAACTGTCGGTGTCGGGCGTCACCGACCTTGCGTCGGCAAGCCTGTCATACTCGGATCTGACCACCGGCTGGGAAGACCGTCGGGACCGATTCGTCGAACTCACCGATGCGGTGTGGCGCGTGCGGGCCTACGGCGACTTCTGGTCGTACTGCATGGTCGCCGAGGGTGCGGTCGACATCGCCTGCGAGCCCGAGGTGAAGCTCTGGGACATCGCCCCGCTGGACATCTTGATCCGCGAGGCCGGCGGCACGTTCACCAGCATCGACGGTGAGCCCGGACCGCACGGAGGCAGTGCGCTGGCCACCAACGGGCCACTCCATGACGCGGTCGTCGCCAGGCTTTCGGCGAGCTGAGTTCAGGGCGGGTTCCCCCGCCGATGCGCTGTGAGGTTGGTAACAGATGCCATACCTTACTCCGGAGTAAGATACGGTCAGATGCGTCGCCACGACCAACAGAGGCAGCTGACATGACCAACACCCTGCCGTCCAAGAACGGCACTCCCACACGTCCCTCCAGCTCCGGCCGGCAAAGCGCGGTCGGATTGCACAAGCACAAGCGCACCGCGACCGACATCGGTTTGGCGCTGATCACCCCGATCGTCGGCCAGGAATTCCTGGATCGCTACGGTCTGCGCGATCCGCTGAATCGCGGTCTGAAATATGGTGTGAAGCAAGCGTTTTCCGCCGCGGGTGCCGCCACGCGGCAATTCCAGCGCGTCCAGGGCCTGGGCAAGGCGCCGACCCGGCTGAAGGCCAGCGGGGCCGACTACTTCGACCTCACCCCCGACGAAGACCAGCAGATGATCGTCGAGACGGTCGGGGAATTCGCCGCGGAGATCTTGCGGCCTGCTGCCCATGACGCCGACGCTGCCGCCGCCTATCCCGCGGATCTGATCGCCAAGGCCGCTGAACTGGGCATCACCGCGGTCAACGTGCCCGAGGACTTCGACGGCATCGCCGAACATCGCAGCACGGTGACCAATGCACTCGTCGCCGAGGCTCTGGCGTACGGCGACATGGGCCTGGCCCTGCCGATCCTGGCGCCCGGGGGCGTCGCCTCGGCACTGACCCACTGGGGCAGCGCGGATCAGCAGTCCACCTATCTCAAGGAATTCGCCGGCGAGAACGTCCCGCAGGCCTGCGTCGCGATCGCCGAACCCCACGCGCTGTTCGACCCCACCGCGCTGAGGACCACCGCGGTACGCACCCCCAGCGGCTACCGCCTGTCCGGCGTCAAGTCATTGGTGCCGGCCGCCGCCGATGCCGAATTGTTCATCGTGGCAGCGCAATTGAACGGCAAGCCGGCAATGTTCATCGTCGAGGCCTCGTCACCGGGTCTCACGGTCAAGGCCGACCCGAGCATGGGCATCCGGGCCGCGGCGCTGGGACAGATCGAGCTCGACAACGTGGCGGTGCCGCTGGGCAATCTGCTCGGTGAGGACGGAGCTACGGATCAGGACTACAGCGACGCGATCGCCCTGTCCCGGCTGGGCTGGGCCGCATTGGCTGTCGGCACCTCGCACGCGGTGCTCGACTACGTGATTCCTTACATCAAGGAACGTCAGGCGTTCGGTGAGCCGATCGCCCACCGCCAGTCGGTGGCCTTCATGACCGCCAACATCGCCATCGAACTCGATGGCCTGCGCCTGATCACGTGGCGCGGCGCCGCCCGCGCCGAGCAGGGGCTGCCGTTCGCCCGCGAGGCGGCACTGGCACACAAGCTCGGTACCGACAAGGGCATGCAGATCGGCCTGGACGGCGTGCAGCTGCTGGGCGGTCACGGTTACACCAAGGAACACCCGGTCGAGCGGTGGTACCGCGATCTGCGGGCCATCGGCGTCGCCGAAGGTGTCGTTGTCATCTGACTGCGGCGTCCTCTAAACGGTTACCCAAGCGAAAGACTAATCATGGCAATCAATCTGGAAATGCCTCGCAAACTGCGGGCGGTCATCGAGAAGGGCCACCAGGGCGCCGCCGAAATGCTTCGCCCGATCTCGCGCAAGTACGATCTCGCCGAGCACGCCTACCCGGTCGAGCTCGACACCCTGGCCACCCTGTTCGAGGGCATCTCGAGCGCGAAGACGATCTCGTTCGCGGGCGCCGAGGCGTTCCGCGACGACGCCAACGGCAAGGGCGAGAAGGTCACCGTCAACGGCGCCAATATGTCCGCGCTGCTCAACGCGCTCGAAATCAGTTGGGGCGATGTCGCCCTGCTGCTCTCGGTGCCGCGTCAGGGCCTCGGTAACGCCGCCATCTCCTCGGTGGCAACCCCCGAGCAGCTCGAGAGCCTGGGCAAGGACGTGTGGGCCGCGATGGCCATCACCGAGCCTGGCTTCGGCTCCGACTCGGCGGCGGTCACCACCACAGCAGTGCTAGACGGCGATGAGTACGTGATCAACGGCGAGAAGATCTTCGTCACCGCGGGTTCGCGGGCCACCCACATCGTGGTGTGGGCGACACTCGACAAGTCGTTGGGTCGGGCGGCCATCAAGTCGTTCATCGTGCCGCGCGAGCATCCCGGCGTGACCGTCGAGCGCCTGGAGCACAAGCTGGGTATCAAGGCGTCCGACACCGCGGTGATCCGTTTCGAGAATGCCCGCATCCCCAAGACCAACCTCCTGGGCGATCCGGAGATCCACGTGGACAAGGGTTTTGCCGGGGTCATGGAGACCTTTGACAACACCCGGCCCATCGTGGCGGCCATGGCGGTCGGCATTGCCCGCGCCGCCCTGGAAGACCTGCGGGCGATCCTCACCGACGCCGGCATCGAGATCTCCTACGACAAGCCGGCCCATGCGCAGAGCGCCCCCGCGGCGGAGTTCCTGCGGATGGAGGCCGACTGGGAGGCCGGCTACCTGTTGACCGTCCGCTCGGCATGGCAGGCCGACAACAGCATCCCCAACTCCAAGGAAGCCTCCATGGGGAAGGCCAAGGCAGCCCGGGTCGCCAGCGACATCACCCTCAAGGCCGTCGAGATGGCGGGCACCACGGGCTATTCCGAGCAGACCCTGC
The DNA here is from genome assembly GCF_055419385.1 of Mycobacterium sp. IDUB_24. NCBI lineage: Bacteria > Bacillati > Actinomycetota > Actinomycetes > Mycobacteriales > Mycobacteriaceae > Mycobacterium > Mycobacterium sp. IDUB_24. Next base: position 165,010 of record NZ_JBVAXO010000006.1, on the reverse strand, counting down.
TGGAGAAGTGGGCCCGCGACTCCAAGATCCTCGACATCTTCGAAGGCACGCAGCAGATCCAGCAGCTGGTGGTCGCCCGCCGCCTGCTCGGGCTGTCCTCTGCCGAACTGAAGTAGTTTTCTTCTCTCCCGCAAGCGGGAGGCCCCCAGCAAACTGCCCAAAACCACATGGTTTTGGGCAGTTTTGCGTCTGCTCGGCCAACTAGGGTGACCGGCGACTTCTGACCAACAGACGCAAAACCCCCCGAATCTCGCAAGATTCGGGGGGTTTCACGTCTGCTCGCGCTACGAGAGCGAGCGGGAGGAACTTAGCCGAGCACCCGCTGCAGGTCCGGAACCATGGCCTGCAACTGCTGACCCCAGTAGGCCCAGTTGTGGGTACCGGCGTCCGGGAAGTTGAACACACCGTTGGTGCCGCCTGCGGCGATGTAGTTGTCCTGGAAACTGCGGTTGGTCTTGATGGTCAGGCCTTCGAGGAAGGTGGCCGGCAGGTCGCCGCCACCCAGCTCGTTGGGCTGGCCGTTACCGCAGTAGATCCAGAGCCGCGTGTTGTTCGCGACCAGCGTCGGGATCTGCACCATCGGGTCGTTGCGCTTCCAACCGCTGTTCGGATCCTCCGTCGGACCCCACATGTCGTTGGCCTTGTAGCCGCCGGCATCACCCATGGAGATGTTGATCAGGAACGGCCACCAGCCCTCGGAGGGGTTCAGGAAGCCCGACATCGAGCCGGCGTAGATGAACCGGTCGGGGTGGTAGGTCGCCAGGATCAGTGCGGCGGAGCCGGCCATCGACAGACCGACCGCGGCGTTACCGTTCGCCGCGACATCGCGGTTGGCGGCCAGCCACTGCGGCAGCTCGCTGGTCAGGAAGGTCTCCCACTTGTACGTGGTGCAGCCCGCCTTACCGCAGGCCTGGTTGTACCAGTCGGCGTAGAAGCTGGACTGACCACCGACCGGCATGACCACCGACAGGCCGCTGTTGAGGAACATCTCGAACGCGTTGGTGTTGATGTCCCAGCCGTTGAAGTCGTCCTGGGCACGCAGGCCGTCGAGCAGGTACACCGCGTGCGAACCCGGCCCACCGCTCTGGAACTGAATCTTGATGTCGCGGCCCATCGACGGCGACGGAACCATCAGGTACTCCACCGGCAGACCAGGGCGGGAGAATGCTCCCGCGGTCGCCGATCCGCCGGTCACTCCGATCAAGCCAGGCAGCATCAGCGCTGCCACAGCCGCCACCGTCATGCGGCGTGCCCAATGGCCACGAATCTTGTCAATGAAGGTCATACTGCGAATCCATCCGTCTTCCGGGTCAATTACGCCCTTTTGTGCGATCAGCGATCAACATCGCCAAGCAGCCCCACAACGATCGACCGCTGTGTTGCCACGCCCGCTCCCCAACGCCCGGACGCCTAAGAAGACGCAGCAGAGCGGACCAAAGAATTCAGTTGTTGCGCCATGAGTAAAGCACGCGGCCACGACAGGGGAAAACCCGCGGCGCGCCGCCGAACTGCACATCTGCGGATTTCAAAAAGTGATTTCGACTTTATCTATTGCCCGTCTCCAGGGGATCTACCTGGGTAAACGGCTCGACACTAGCGCACGCAGGGGTGACGTTCGATGAACAACGATGCGCATCTGTTCACAACTGGTGTCCGGAGGGTTATCTGATCGTCGCCAACCGGTTTTCAAATTGGCCGGCCGGCGTCCTCGGGACGGCCCCGATCATGACCATACTAAAAAGTATGGTAGTTTTCGGGCCATGACCTCGCCCCCCGCCACGGACTGCGTCATCACCGCCGAATTCGTCACCCGACTCGCCGATCGGGCCGGTGAAGCCGAGGAGTTGCGTCGGCTTCCGGATGCAACGGTGACCGACCTCGTCGACTCCGGCTTCACCGAGCTCCTGGTACCCGCTCGCTACGGCGGTCAGCAGGCCGATTTCCCGGCAATCCTGGATCCGGTACGCCGGATGGCCCACGGATGCACGTCCAGCGCCTGGACCATCGGGTTCCTGGCCCTGCACAACTGGATGCTCTCGTTGTTCGGCGAGCAGGCCCAGGCGGAGGCGTTCGCGAACCGCCCGTTCCTGGCCCCGGCTCCCCTGGCACCGACCGGGCGCGGACTGCCGGCCGAGGGCGGCATCCGCCTGACCGGCAGGTGGTCCTGGGCCACCGGCGTCATGCACGGCAACTGGATCATCGTCGCCGCGTTGTGTGGACCCGACGACGCGTTGTATCCGGCACTCGCGCTGCTGCCCATGGCCGATGTGACCGTGGCCGACGTGTGGCACACCGACGGCATGCGGGCCACCGGCTCCAACGACGCCATCGCCACCGACGTCTTCGTCCCGGAGCACCGACTGGTGAAGGTACTCGACATCTATTCCGGTACCGCGCCGGGCGCCGGACTGCACGACAGCGCCACTTACCGCTGGCCGATGGTGCCCGCACTGGCACTGCTGGCGGCGATGCCTGCCCTGGGCAGCGCTGAGCGGGTCACCGAGATCTACGCGCAGCGCCTCGGCGAACGGGTACTGCCTTACGAGGGCGTAGTACAGAAGGACAAGCCGATCGCGCAGGCCCATCTGGCCGGGGCTCAGGTGCGGGTGCGTGCGCTACGCGCCCTACTGGCCGACACCGTCGGCGAGATCGAGGGCATCGTGGCGACCGGCGACGCGGTGGACAAGCCGGTGCGCGCGCAGGCCCGGCTTGCCGCCGCCCACATTGTCACCGAGTCCAAGGCGGTGATCGCCGATCTGTTGGGCTCTGGCGGCGCGAGCATCCATTTCCTGTCCAGCCCGCTACAACGGTTCAAGCGCGATGTCGACGTCCTGTCCGGACATGTGGTGTTCGACTACGACACCAGCAGGGAGTTGGCCGGGGCGCTCGCGCTGGGGATGAAGATTCCCCGGACCTCCATGATCTGAGGTGCAACGTCAACGGCGCGGCGGACGCGGCCTGCCCCGCGGCGGAGCCCCCGCCCCCGGGCGAAACGGTCGCGTGGGCGGTTCCGCCGGCGGCTGGGCCACCGGGGTGCGCAGCCGGGTGGTCGGTGGTTCCACGACGGGGCGCCGCGACGGCCCCAACTTCATCGGCCGGGTCTCGTCCTGCGCCGGATCTCGCTCCATCAGGACACCGCGCGCGAGACGGTCGAGCGCGCCCTGCACCTGCAAGCGGTCGGGCCGGCCCTCGAATTCCGGTGACTGCGCGAGAGATTCGGTGAGCCAGCCCGAGATGATGTTTCGAGCCGAACTGATCTCCGCCGCCCCCGCGGGGGTGAGAGAGAACTCGCGTCCGCTCCGTGCCGCCAGACCCGAGGCAACCAACCGGTCGAACGTAGGCTCCAGGATCTGCCGCGGCACCCGGCGCTCGTCGGCGATGTCGTACAGGTTGGCGGCCCCGGTCGCCGCGGCATGCCGGTAGATCTGGATCAGCGCCCACAGCTGCGCGGCATCCAGCCGGCTGCGGGGCGACTGGGCCAGGGCCTCGAGATCGATACCGTGACTACGTTGCAGCAGCCGGCCGATCGCCATTTCGAGGAGCTTCTCCGGTGACTCGGTGGTCGGCATGCCGAAGCCCTCACCCATGTCGGTACTGCCGCTCGCCGCGGTGTCGCGCAACGGAACCTGCTTGAGGAAGAGCGCCAGGATGAAGCCGACGACGGCGAACGGGGCCGCGAACAGGAACACGCGGGTCAGTGAATCGGCATAGGCGTCGACGATCGGCGCCGCGATCTCATGCGGCAGTGCATGCAGCGCCTGGGGCGATGTCGCGGCTTCCGGGGGTGCGCCGCTGCTTGCCATCGCCGGCGGAAGCCGGTCGCCGAGGAAGTTGGCGAACAGCGAGCCGAAAATCGCTGCGCCGAAAGAACTGCCGATCGCCCGGAAGAACGTCACGCCCGATGTGGCGACACCGAGATCGGTGAAGTCGACGGTGTTCTGCACCACCAGGATCAGCACCTGCATGCTGAGCCCGATCCCGCAGCCCAGCACGAGAAGGTAGAGGGACTGCGTCAATGTCGAGGTGTCGGCGTCCATCCGGGACAACAGCACGAATCCGATTGCCATTACCGCGGTGCCGGCAATCGGGAAGATCCGGTATTTCCCGGTCCGCCCGACGAGTACGCCGCTGCCCAGAGAGGTGACCAGCAGCCCGGCGACCATCGGCAGGGTGCGCAGCCCCGATGCGGTGGCCGAGACACCGTCGACGAACTGCATGTAGGTCGGCAGGAAGGTCAGCGCACCCAACATCGCGAAGCCCACCACGAACGACAACACGCAGCACACCGTGAAGACCGGATTGGCGAACAACCGGATGGGCAGAACCGGTTCGGTGGCAAGGCGTTCGACGAAGACGAAAGCCACCAGAGCGGCCACCGATGCGACGAACAGCCCGATGATCGTCGCCGAACCCCATGGATAGGTGGTGCCACCCCAACTGGTAGCCAGGGTCAGACCGGCCGCACCGAGTCCGACCAGGACGATGCCCGCGTAATCGAGTACCGGCCTGGCGGTGCGGGTGAATTCGGGTATGGCCACCGCGGCGATCGCGATGACCACCACCGCCACCGGCACGTTGATCCAGAAGGCCCACCGCCAGCTCAGGTGATCGGTGAACAGTCCGCCGAGCAGGGGACCGATGACGGTGGTGACGCCGAAGACCGCACCCAGCGCGCCCTGGTAGCGGCCGCGGTCGCGCAACGGGATGACCTCGCCGATCACCGCGACTGCGGTCACCGTGATGGCGCCACCGCCGAGCCCCTGCAGCGCCCTCGACGCGACGAGCATCCCCATCGACCCGGCCGATCCGCACAACACCGATCCGACGAGGAACAGCAGGATCGCCACCTGGAAAACCTTCTTGCGCCCGAAGGTGTCCCCCAGCCTGCCCACTACGGCGGTCACGATGGTCGAGGCGAGCAGATAGCTCGTGACCACCCAGGCCTGGTGTCCCGCGCCGCCCAGATCGGCGACGACGGTGGGCAGCGCGGTCGCCACGATCGTCTGGTCGAGGGCGGCCAGCAGCATGCCGAGCACGACCGCCAGGAAGACGAAGTTGCGCTGCCGATTGGTGGATTGCTCAGCGACCGGTTCAGCACCGGCCGTGTCGACGGTGGCGCGAGTAGTCATGGCCCGGCCCGCGCTCAAGTCTGGGCCGGGCTACTCGCCAATACCTCGGTGACGGCCTCACAGAACGCGGGCAGATCGTCCGGCGCGCGGCTGGTGATCAGGTTGCCATCGATACAGACCTGCTGATCCACCACGGTGGCACCGGCGTTACGAAGGTCGGTGCGGATACTCGGATAGCTGGTCAACGTGCGGTCGCGAACCACGCCAGCTTCAACCAGGGTCCATGGCCCGTGGCAGATCGCGGCGACGGGCTTGCCGGATCGGACGAAATCGCGGACGAACGCCACCGCGGTCTCGTCGAGCCTCAACTTGTCCGGGTTCACGGTGCCCCCGGGCAGGATCAGCGCGTCGAACTGATCCACCTTCGCCTCGGCAACAGTGCGATCCACCGGAAAGGTGCCTGCAGGTTCGAGATCGTGATCGCGAGCCTGGATCTCCCCGGCCTTGAGTGACAGCAGCTCGACGTGACCGCCCTCGTTCTCGACGGCCGTGCGCGGTTGTTCGAGTTCGATGCGCTCCACACCGTCGGCGGCAAGGATCCCGACCCTGCGGCCTTCCAATTCCTTTCGCATGCGAGTCCTTTCGTTGACACCGACGGACAGAAGCGGGCTCAACGCCCATGAAGGGCTACCCCGGGAAGCCGGGCCCAAAACGCCGCAGATCGGCCGCTGCCACCCCTTGTCACCGTCCGTAAGAAAAAGTAAAGTCACTTTCAGTTTTTAGCCCGCACCTTCAGGAGTCGAGCATGGAATCATTCGTCCACCTGCGCAAAGGCAAAACCCCGAAACGGGTACATGCCGACCTCGACGGCCTCAAGGACGACGAACTCGGCCGCGGCGGTTTCGTCGGCCGCACCGCGAACATGTACCGGCGCAACGACCCGACCGCCTACCGCACCGTCGGCCCCCTGCGCCCCACCGACGTGTTGTCCAGCGAGCTCAAGCCCAGCGACGCCACCGACGCCCATGGCGGCCCGCTGCTGATGTTCTCCAACGCCGATTGCCAGGTGCTGTTGAGCCGGCGCAGCGAGGAGATGCCGTTCTTCGTCCGCTACATCGACGGCGACCTGCTGCTGTTCGTCCACAAAGGGTCGGGCCTGCTGGAAACCGAGTTCGGTCCACTGCGCTACCGCGAGGGCGACTGGGTCTACATGCCGAAGGCCTGCACGTTCCGTCAGGTGCCGGACAGCGAGAGTACGTGGCTCATGATCCAGGCCACCGACGACTTCCGGGTCCCGCCGGCCGGCACCCTCGGCCGCCACTTCCCGTTCGACCCGGCGCAGGTCACCATCCCCGAGCCGCAGCCGATCGACGACGATGGCAGGGATGAGTACGAAGTCCGGCTGGTCCATTCCCCGATTGACGGGGTAGGGACGACCTCTCTTATCTACCAACACAATCCGCTCGACGTGGAAGGCTGGCGGGGCGACAACTTCCCGTTCACCTTCAATATCGAGGACTACACCGTCATCACCTCCGAGAGCGTGCACCTGCCACCGACCGTGCACCTCTTCATGCAGGCCACCGGCGTGTACGTGATGAATTTCCTCCCCAAGCCCGCCGAGAGCGTTCCGGGCACCGAGCGCACGCCGTGGTATCACCGCAATGTCGACTACGACGAGATCGCCTTCTTCCACGGCGGAACGCTCTACGGCATCCCGATGCCGCCCGGCCTGGTTTCCCACGCACCGCAGGGCGTCCACCACGGCGCCCCGGAAAAGGCCAGGGAACGGGCCCGCCGCAAATTCGACGACTACGACCGGGTCGACTGGTCGGTGATCGCCATCGACACCCGACGTCGTCTCATCCCGTCCGCCGAAATCCTCGCCAACGATCTGGGGCAGCACTAGCGATGACCGCAACCACCGAAGCACCCGTGAAGCACGAGTACGACCGCATCCCGTATCTTGTCGCCTACCAGAACAACTCGTCCGTCCGCGACGTGTACGGCGGCGTCGCCGAGCTTGTCGTGCTGGAGAGCTATCTGTTGCGGCCCAAATCGAAACCCTCAGATACCGTCCTGGTGTTCATGCACCCGATCGGTGGTGGCGCGTATCTGCCGATGATCAATGCGCTGGCCCGCGCCGGGCACCATGTCATCTACTGCAACAGCCGGTTTCGTGGCACGGACTCGGCTTTGCTCATGGAGAAGGTGGTCGAGGATCTCGGCGAGTGCATCAAGGATGCCAAGAACCGGCTCGGCTACGACAAGGTGGTACTGGCCGGGTGGAGCGGCGGCGGTTCGCTCTCGGTGTTCTACCAGCAGCAGGCGCAGCACCCGACGGTGACGGCAAGTCCCTCCGGGGACGGCCCGGATCTGACCAAGCTCGGATTGATCCCGGCCGACGCAATCATGCTGCTGGCCGCGCATATCAGCCGGCACGGCACCATGACCGAGTGGATGGACGCCTCCATCCTCGACGAGAACGACCCCACCAAGCGGGATCCGGAACTCGACCTCTACAACCCAGACAACCCCAACCAACCGCCGTACACACCGGAGTTCCTCGAGCGTTACCACCAGGCACAGGTTGCCCGGAACCGGCGAATCACCAAGTGGGTCAAAGAAAAACTGGCGGAGCTCAAGGACGCCGGGCGACCGGATGACGAGTTCGCGTTCGTTGTGCACGGCACCATGGCCGACCCGCGCTGGCTGGACCCCAGCGTCGATCCCAACGATCGCCAACCCGGTACGTGTTATCTCGGCGACCCTCAGGTGGTGAACATGAGCCCGGTCGGCCTGGCCCGGTTCTGCACACTGCGCAGCTGGCTGTCCCAGTGGAGCTACGACGACGCCAACGGTGACGCTGTCAAGGCCGGGCCGGACATCGCGGTGCCCGCCCTGGTGATCGGCAATCTGGCCGACGACGCCTGCACGCCCAGCCACACCCGACGGCTGTACGAGGCGATCGGTCATTCCGACAAAGAAATGCACGAGATCCCCGGCGCCAACCACTACTACTCGGGTCCCGATCAACGCGGCACGCTGCGCCAAGCCGTCGCGATCTGCACGGATTGGCTTCACCGGCATGGGTTCTCATTGGATCCGTCATGACAACAGGAGCTTTGGACGGGGTCCGGGTGATCGAACTCGGCACCCTGATCTCCGGGCCGTTCGCCGGCCGCTTGCTGGGCGACATGGGCGCCGAGGTCATCAAGGTCGAACTGCCGGCCACCCCGGATCCGCTGCGCACCTGGGGGCAGGCCGAACTCGACGGGCACCACTTCTTCTGGACCGTGCACGCCCGCAACAAGAAGGCCGTCACCCTGGACCTGAGGAAGGAAGCCGGCCGGGCTCTTTTCCTGGAGCTGGTCGAACGGTCCGACATCATCGTGGAGAACTTCCGCCCGGGCACGCTGGAGAAGTGGGACCTGGGCTATGACGTTCTGCGCGACCGGAACAAGGGCATCATCCTGGTCAGGGTATCCGGGTATGGACAGACCGGACCCGACGCCGGCAAGGCCGGCTACGCCTCGGTGGCCGAGGCATCCAGTGGGTTGCGGCACATGAACGGATTCCCGGGCGGTCCCCCACCCCGGCTGGCCCTCTCACTGGGCGACAGCCTGGCCGGTATGTTCGCGGCCCAGGGTGCGCTGGCTGCCCTCTACCGACGCACCGTCACCGGCGAGGGCCAGATCGTCGACACCGCGCTGACCGAAAGCTGCCTGGCCATACAGGAATCCACCATCCCCGACTATGACGTCGGCGGCGTGGTGCGCGGGCCATCGGGCACGCGGCTGGAAGGTATCGCGCCGTCGAACATCTACCAGAGCGCCAACGGGAGCTGGGTGGTGATCGCCGCCAACCAGGACACCGTGTTCCGCCGGTTGTGCGCGGCGATGGGCAGTCCGGAGCTGGCGACCGATGATCGCTTCGCCAATCACGTTGCCCGGGGCCGCAATCAGGACGAGCTGGACAAGATCATCGGCGATTGGGCGGTGCGGCGGCAGCCGGAGGAGATCATCGAGACCCTCTCGCAAGCCGGCGTCATCAGCGGGCCGATCAACACCGTGGCCGAGGTCATGGAGGATCCGCAACTGCAGGCCCGCGGCATGCTCGCCGATCATTGGGACGAACGGGTGCAGCGCAACGTCAAGGGCCCCGGCGTCGTCCCGGTGCTCTCCGAGTCACCTGGCACCATCCGCAACGCCGGCTCAGCCCGTCCCGGCCAGCACAACGACGAGGTGTACGGCGGCCTGCTGGGGCGCAGTGCACAAGACCTGGAAACCCTGCGCGCCGAGGGAGTGCTGTGAGATGAACCTGCCCGACAAGGTCGATATCCGCGAGGTATGCCTGCGGGATGGCCTGCAGATCGAGACGCCGATTCCGTTGTCGGCCAAGGTTGCGATCCTCGAAGCCATCGTTGCCACCGGGGTGCGCGAGGTGGAGGCGACGGCGTTCGTCTCCCCCTCGAAGGTCCCTGCCCTGGCCGACGCTGCCGAACTCGCCGAAGAACTGCACCGGTTCCCGGAAGTCGAGTTCTCCGCGCTGGTCGCCAGCCCCAACGGCGCCAAACGCGCCATCGCCGCAGGCCTGCGCTCGATCGAATACGTGGTGTCCGCATCCGACGCCCACTCACAAGCCAACGTCGGACGAAGCTCGGCGGAGGCCATCGCACAGATCGCCGACATCGTGGCCCTCGCGGCCGACAGCGGCACCTCTGTCGAGGTGATCATCGCCACCGCGTGGGACTGCCCGTTCGACGGCCCCACCGATCCGCAGCGGGTGCTCGACATCGCTTCGGCGGCCGCCGGTTTCGGGGTCAATCGGATTGCCATCGCCGACACCATCGGCACCACCACGCCGCGGCGGGTCAGCACATTGGTCGCGAAGGTCCGGCCCCTGATCGGGGACCTGCCGCTAGGTGCCCATTTCCACAACACCCGTGGCGCGGGCCTGGCCAGTGCCTACGCCGCCGTGCAGGCCGGCGTGACCCGGCTGGACGCCTCGGTCGGCGGGCTGGGCGGCTGCCCCTTCGCCCCGGGAGCAAGCGGCAACATCGCCACCGAGGACCTCGTCTACATGTTGCGCGACAGCGATATCGCGGTCGATGTCGACCTGCCCGCCGCCATCGTCGCCGCCCGCGCCGCGCAGGAGGCCGTGGGCCACGAGCTCCCCAGCGCGCTGCTGCGCGCCGGCGACCGGATCTTGAACTGAGACGTCGATGACCGCTGCCGAGCTGGGCACCAAAGGCCGCCAGACGCGGTCGGCGATCGAGCTTGCCGCGCGGAAACTATTTGCCGAGCGTGGCTTTCACGGCACCACCCTGTCCGACATCACCTCGGCCGCGGGCAAGAGTCCGGCGGTGTTCTATCGGTACTTCACCGACAAGGAGGATCTGCTGGCCGCGCTGGCCGAATCGTTCCTGCACGACGTCGTCGAACCGTCCGGGCTGAACCTGCACCTGCCGGACTCCCCCGACGACACCGAGTTCTTCACCACGGTGGTCACCGGCTACTGGAACATCTTCAAACAGAACATCGGCATCATGATCGCGGTCGCCCAGTTGGCCGCCACCCAGCAGCGATTCGCCGACGTGCAGAACAAGTTCCGCCGGTTCGGCATCGACATCGTCATCGCGTCGGTGCATCACGCGCAGGATCAGGGCCACGCCCAGGGACTACAACCAGAGCACGTGGCGGCGGCCATTGCCTTGTTGTTCGAGAACTTCACCACGGTATTCGTCGGTCAATCTGGCCTTGGCATCGAGATCAGCGACGCCGAAGCCATCGTCACCCTGTCCACAATCTGGAAGAAGACCCTTTACGGCTTCTGACCCCGAGAAAGAGAGATCGTCGTGGATTTCGCTTTGCCCGAACATCTTTCAGGTGTGCTTGCCGAGATGGACGAGTTCATCGAGGCCGAGATCAAGCCGCTTGAGCTCGAACACATGCAGTACTTCGACCAGCGCCGCGAATACGCCCGCACCGACTGGGAGAACGGCGGTGTGCCTGCCCGCGCCTGGGAGGATCTGCTCGACGAGATGCGCCGTCGTGCCGACGCCGCCGGCTGGCTGCGCTACGGGCTGCCGGCCCGGTTCGGCGGACGCGACGGCAGCAACCTCGACATGGCCGTGATCCGGGAACATCTGGCGCACAAGGGTCTGGGACTGCACAACGACCTACAGGACGAGTCCTCGATCGTCGGCAACTTCCCGCAGGTGATCATGATGGACCGGTTCGGCACCGAGGCCCAGAAGGCCGAATGGGTCGAGGCGATGCTCACCGGCAAGCGCTCGATGGCGTTCGGGTTGACCGAACCCGACCACGGGTCCGACGCGACCTGGCTGGAAACCACGGCGGTGCCCGATGGGGAAGGCTGGATCATCAACGGTCGCAAGCGATGGAACACCGGCGTACACCGTGCCACGCACGATCTGATCTTCGCCCGCACCTCCGGCGATCCGGGACAGGCGCGTGGCATCAGCGCATTCCTGGTGCCCACCGACGCGCCGGGATTCACGGTCCCGTTCTACTGGTGGACGTTCAACATGCCCACCGATCACGGCGAGGTCGAGCTGGACAACGTCCGGGTGCCGGCTGACGCGGTGCTCGGCGAGGTCGACCGCGGCCTCGAGGTCGGGCAGACGTTCCTGCACGAGAACCGGATCCGCCAGGCCGCCAGCAGTCTCGGCGCCGCACAGTTCTGCATCGACCGCGCAGTGGACTACGCCAACCGGCGCAAGGTGTTCGGCAAGCCGCTCGCGGTGAACCAGGCCGTGCAATGGCCGTTGGTGGAACTGCAGACCGAGGCGCAGATGGTCCGGTTGCTCGTCCGGTATGCCGCAACGCAGCTGGACCAGAACCACCACATGGAGGTTTCCGACAAGGTCTCGATGGCAAATTACCGCGCCAACCGCCTGGTGTGTGAGGCCGCGGATCGCGCCATGCAGGTCCACGGCGGCATCGGCTACAGCCGCCACGAACCATTCGAGCACATCTACCGCCACCACCGGCGCTACCGGATCACCGAAGGCGCCGAGGAGATCCAGATGCGCCGAGTGGCCCAGCGGCTGTTCGGGTTCGGCAGGGCCAAGCAATGACCGGGGCCCTGGCTACCGGCCTCACCAACGTCCTCAGCCCGGTGCTGGGCGCCGATGTCTCCGTCGATAATCTGCGCGAGCTGACCGGCGGAGCAAGCCGCACCACCTGGTCGTTCGATGCCGTCACGGACTCGACCCGGCGCCCGCTGATCCTGCGTACCGGTGCACCCGATGAGGTACACGCCGGGATGGAACTGGAGGCCGGTGCACAACGGGCGGCGGCTCTGGCCGGGGCCCCGGTCCCCCACGTGCTGGTCGCCGACAACTCCGTTGCCGCCCTGGGTGATCCCTTCCTCATCTGCGACTTCATCGGTGGCGAGACCATAGTGCGGCGCATTCAGCGCATGCTCGACGACGCCGGCCGGGCCCGGCTGCTGACCCAGTGCGCACAGGCGCTGGCTGCCGTCCACCGGGCCGACCCACCGGCGCTGCCCGGCCTTGTCGAGCTGGACCAGGTGGCGCAATGGCGTGGGCAACTCGACGAGATAGGCGACACCACAGCGACTTTCGAGTGGGTGTTTCGCTGGCTGGATGCCAACCGGCCGCCCGCGTCGCCACTGCGGCTGGTACACGGCGACTTCCGGATGGGCAATGTGATCGTGGACGGCTCTGGCCTGGCCGCGGTACTGGACTGGGAGCTGGTGCACCTCGGCGAGGTGTACGAGGACCTGGCCTGGTTCTGCATCCGGGCCTGGCGGTTCGGCGCACCGGCCGACCTCGGGGCGGGCGGCCTCGGCAGTATCCAGAGCTTCCTCGACGCCTACGAGAACGCCGGCGGGCAGCCGCTGGACCGGTCGGCGATCCGCTGGTGGCTCGTCCTGGCCACGCTGCGCTGGGGCGTCATCTGCCGCTACCAGGCCGAGCGGCATCTGAGCGGGCAGACCCGGTCAGTGGAGTTGGCGACCATCGGGCGCCGGGTCTGCGAAACCGAGTGGGACCTGTTGTGTCTGCTGGATGGGAGCAGCTCGTGAGCAACCTGTACGGACGGCCGACGGCGGCCGAGCTGGTAGCCGCGGTGGCAGAGTTTCTCGACACCGCGGTGCGCGACAGCGAGACGGTCGGAGCGCCGGTCAAATTTCAGGCCCGCGTCGCAGCCAATGCCCTGCGCATGGTCGAACGCGAATTGCTGGCCTCCGCCGCTCCTGCGGCTGCCACCGCTTCGTCTGCGGCCCTGGCCGGACTCGGGTTCACCGACGAAGCCACGCTGGCGGCGGCGATCCGGGCCGGCGAACTCGGCAACCGGGACGATGACGTCATCGCCTGCCTGCGCGCCCTGGTACGTCAACGGCTGGCCGCCGCGCATCCGGGGTACGACGAGCCGTGAGCCCCTCAGAGCCGTCGGATGCGCGCCAACCAGGCCGGCTCGTCCACGCGCGCCCCGACCGGCTCGCCGATCGCCTCGGCATGGGTCGCCCCCACCACGCCGCGATACGTGGTGGTGTCCAGCGCCTCCAAGTCCCAGCCGTCCGCGAAGGCCCGGCGGATCACCTCGGCGCTGACTTGAGGTCCGAACCCGCGGCCGGCGTCGGAAAGCGCCAGCACGTGCACAGTCGCCCCCGGCCGGCAGGCCCGGTGCAGGCTGGCGACGTAGGCGGCGCGGTCTGCATCGCCGAAGATGTGGAACAACGCGCTGTCGACGATGGTGTCGTAGCGCGGACCCGCCGACTCTCCGAGCCGGGTCGCATCGGCCACCGCGAAGTGCGCATCGATTCCCCGCTGCGCGGCATTCTCCCGGGCTTGGGCGACAGCATGTTCGGAGAAGTCGATTCCGAGCACGTCGTACCCCAGTCGCGTCAGCAGCATGGTGTGCTCGCCGGCACCGCAGCCGACATCCAGCACCTTGCCGCCCAGGACGCCGGACCGTTCCAATTCGACTATCGCCGGCTGCGGCTCGCCGATCACCCATGGTGCGGTGCGGTGCTCGTAGGCTTCGTCGAACAAGGAATGCGCGGGTGTGGAGTTCATGATTCGAGTCTGAAACCTCAATAACCATTGAGGTCAAGTCCCATCTGAGGAGGCCGATGATATCCCCAGCCGACACCGAGCTCATCGATGATGTCGCGCACCGGCTGTTCGACGCGATCGAGCGCGGAGACAAGGCCGGAGTGTCCCGGCTGTGGGCCGATGACGTCGCGGTATGGCACGCGGGCGACTCCAGGGACAACGACCGCGTCCGCGCACTGAAGGTCATCGACTGGTTCATCAACGTCACCGGCGAGCGCCGCTACGAAGTACTGGACCGGCAGTTCTTCGACGGCGGATTCGTCCAGCAACATGTCCTGCATGCCACCGGACGCGACGGTGCACTGATCGCGTTGCGGGTATGCATCGTGATCAAGGTGGGTACCGACGGTCTGATCCACCGCATCGACGAGTACTTCGATCCCAAGGACATCGCGCCCTTGTTCACCTGACCCGAGCCGACGAACTGGAGAAGCCATGGCCACGCTCAGCGACATCCTGACCACACACGCCGGAAACTGGATCCTGGTCCCAGACCGATCCCGAGTGACGTTCCGGAACAAGACGCTGTGGGGCCTGGCCACCGTCACCGGCCGGTTCACCGAGTTCGCCGGCGAAGGCTTCGCCGGACCCGGGGTGAGCGGCCAGGTGGTGATTGCAGCGGCATCGCTGAACACCGGGATACGCAAACGAGACGACCATCTGAGATCCGCCGACTTCTTCGACGTCGAAAAGCATCCCGATATCAGGGCGCAGGTGACCGGTTTGGCGTCCTCTGAGGAGGCTGACCTGGCGCGACTGACGACACTTCTGACCGTCCGGGGCGTGTCGCGAACCATCGAGCTGCCGGTCGAGGTGCAGATTCTCGACGACGGGGCGCTGCAGCTCGCCGGCCAGTGCGCCGTGCAGCGGGATGACTTCGGCGTGTCGGGCGATCTACTCGGGATGGTCGGTCCGACGACGATCATCTCCGGTGAACTCGTGTTCACTCGGGACTGATGCGCCACAACAGAATTCGCTGACTTGTCGGGCCGACGGCGTCGCGCGCAGTAGCATCGGCACCATGGCCGGCCCAGCGCCGCTGCGCATCCTGGTGTACAGCGACAACCCGCGCACCCGCGAACAGGTACGACTCGCACTGGGCAAACGCGTGCACCCAGAGCTGCCGGAACTGGCGTACGTCGAGATCGCCACCGCACCCATGGTGATCTCACAGATGGACGCCGGGGGCTGCGACCTGGCGATCCTCGACGGGGAAGCCACTCCGGCCGGGGGCATGGGACTGGCCAAACAACTCAAGGACGAGATCGCCGACTGTCCGCCGATCCTGGTGCTCACCGGGCGTCCTGACGATGCCTGGCTGGCTAGCTGGTCACAGGCGGAGGCCGCCGTCCCCCACCCGATCGACCCGATCCGGCTGGGCGATGCCGTGGTGTCTCTGCTGCGCTCTCCAGTGCAGTAATTTTTCTGCGAATTGCCCTGCTGCCGTTGATTGTTCACGGCACGGCTGTGGCCGCAGCGACACGCTGCCCCGATATGAAACAATACTAACCAAAATGTGTGGCACGGGCCGCAAACCTCGCTAGGCTGTGGGTTAGCTCACATCGACAGCCCACCGAGGGAGCGATAGGTGGCATGAATTTATACACGCCCATCCTGGTTCTCGGAGCGATCGCGGCCGCGTTCGCCGTGGTATCCGTGGGGATCGCGCTCGTCATCGGTCCGCGCCGCTACAACCGGTCCAAACTTGAGGCCTACGAATGCGGTATCGAACCGATGCAGCCCGGGGCCGCCGGCGTGACCGGCCAGCGCATGCCGATCCGGTACTACCTGACGGCCATGTTGTTCATCGTGTTCGACATCGAAATCGTCTTCCTCTACCCGTGGGCGGTGGCCTTCGACAGTCTCGGGCTGTTTGCACTGGTGGAGATGTTGCTGTTCATGCTCACGGTATTCGTGGCGTACGCCTATGTCTGGCGGCGAGGAGGCCTGAATTGGGATTAGAGGAGCGTCTGCCCGGTGGAATCCTGCTGTCAACGGTGGAGACTGTCGCGGGTTACGTACGTAAGGGGTCGTTGTGGCCGGCCACCTTCGGCCTGGCCTGCTGCGCGATCGAGATGATGTCGACGGCGGGACCGCGTTTCGACATCGCCCGGTTCGGCATGGAGCGGTTCTCCGCGACGCCACGGCAGGCCGACCTGATGATCGTCGCGGGCCGGGTCAGCCAGAAGATGGCGCCGGTGCTGCGACAGATCTACGACCAGATGGCCGAGCCGAAATGGGTGCTGGCCATGGGGGTTTGCGCCTCCTCCGGCGGCATGTTCAACAACTACGCGGTGGTGCAGGGCGTCGACCACGTGGTGCCGGTGGACATCTACCTGCCCGGCTGCCCACCACGGCCGGAGATGCTGCTACACGCAATCCTCAAGTTGCACGACAAGATTCAGCAGATGCCGCTCGGGGTCAACCGCGAGGAGGCGATCCGGGAAGCCGAGCAGGCCGCGCTGGCCGTCACACCGACCATCGAACTCAAGGGGCTGCTGCGGTGAGCACGGCCAACGGGAACGGCCCGGGCGGCAACGACACGCCCGAGGTGATCGGAACGCGGCGCGGCATGTTCGGCGCCTCGGGCACCGGCGACACCTCGGGATACGGCCGGCTGGTGCGATCGGTGGAATTGCCCGGCAGCTCCCCCCGGCCCTACGGCCAGTACTTCGACGAGGTGGTGGACCGCCTCGCCGAAATCCTCGGCGAGGAACGCTATGCGGTGTCGATCGAGCGCGTCGTGGTGCAGCGTGATGAGCTGACCCTGGAGGTCAGCCGCGTCCAACTGCCCGCGGTGGCCAGCGTCCTGCGCGATGACCCACAATTGCGGTTCGAACTGTGCCTGGGTGTGAGCGGGGTGCACTATCCCGACGACACCGACCGCGAACTGCACGCCGTCTACCCGCTGATGTCGATCACCCACAACCGCCGGGTCCGGCTGGAAGTCGCAGCGCCCGATGCAGATCCACATGTGCCGTCGCTGTTCACCGTCTATCCGACCACCGACTGGCACGAACGTGAGACCTACGACTTCTTCGGAATCGTGTTCGACGGCCACCCCGCGTTGACCCGGATCGAGATGCCCGACGACTGGGTGGGCCATCCCCAGCGCAAGGACTATCCGCTGGGCGGCATTCCGGTCGAATACCACGGCGCGCAGATCCCGCCACCCGATCAGCGGAGGTCCTACAACTGATGAGTACCGAATCCCCTGTGGTGGTAGTCGGCGGACAGGACTGGGATGACGTGGTGTCCGCGGCCCGCGCGCATGCCGGTGAACGCATCGTCGTCAACATGGGCCCCCAGCACCCGTCGACCCACGGGGTGCTGCGGCTGATCCTGGAGATCGAGGGCGAGATCATCACCGAAGCCCGTTGCGGCATCGGCTATCTGCACACCGGCATCGAGAAGAATCTCGAATACCGCAACTGGACGCAGGGCGTCACGTTCGTCACCCGGATGGACTACCTCGCGCCGTTCTTCAACGAAACGGCGTACTGCCTGGGTGTAGAGAAGCTGCTCGGCATCACCGACGATATTCCCCAACGCGCCAGCGTCATCCGGGTGATGCTCATGGAGCTCAACCGGATTTCCTCGCACCTGGTGGCGCTGGCCACCGGCGGCATGGAGTTGGGTGCCATGTCTGCCATGTTCTATGGCTTCCGGGAGCGCGAAGAGATCCTGCGGGTCTTCGAATCGATCACCGGCCTGCGGATGAACCATGCCTACATCCGGCCGGGCGGCCTGGCCGCCGACCTGCCTGACGGCGCGTTGGACCAGGTTCGGGCACTGCTCGATCTTCTGCCGAAAGGCCTGCAGGACTTGGAGGATCTGCTCAACGAGAACTACATCTGGAAGGCTCGCACCGTAGGTGTCGGGTATCTCGACCTGACCGGATGTATCGCGCTGGGGATCACCGGCCCGGTGTTGCGCTCCACCGGCCTGCCCCACGATCTGCGGCGCGCACAACCCTACTGCGGTTACCAGGACTACGAATTCGACGTGATCACCGATGACCGCTGTGACTCCTACGGCCGGTACATCATCCGGGTGAAGGAAATGCGGGAGTCGATCAAGATCGTCGAGCAATGCGTCGACCGACTTGAGAAGTTGGGCGACGGTCCGGTGATGATCGACGACAAGAAGCTGGCCTGGCCGGCCGATCTGAAAGTCGGCCCAGACGGTTTGGGTAACTCCCCCGAGCACATCGCCAAGATCATGGGCCACTCGATGGAGGGGCTGATCCATCACTTCAAGCTCGTCACCGAGGGCATCCGGGTCCCGGCCGGGCAGGTGTACGTCGCGGTGGAGTCCCCACGCGGCGAGCTCGGGGTGCACATGGTGTCCGACGGCGGCACCCGGCCCTACCGGGTGCACTACCGGGACCCTTCGTTCACGAATCTGCAAGCGGTGGCGGCGATGTGCGAGGGCGGCATGGTCGCCGATGCCATTGCCGCGGTGGCGTCGATCGATCCGGTCATGGGAGGCGTTGACCGATGAGCGCCTGCGCGAAGAGGAGACAGCACAGATGAGCGAAGTCTTCCTGGAGCTGGGGCAGCGCCCCGATGAAGCGGGCCCGCCGATCAACGGGCCCGCGGCGTATCCGGACGAAGTGACGGCGCGGCTGAGCTTTGATGCCGAGCAGATCGTCACCCGCTATCCCGATGCCCGCTCAGCCCTGCTCCCGCTGCTGCACCTGGTACAGGCCGAGGATGGTTGTCTGACGCCGGCCGGAATCGATTTCTGTGCAACGTTGTTGGGATTGACCGCCGCCGAGGTCACCGCGGTGGCCACGTTCTATTCGATGTACCGGCGCACCCCGACGGGCGACTATCTCGTCGGGGTGTGCACCAATACGTTGTGCGCGGTCATGGGCGGCGACGCGATCCTCGATGCGCTGGAGGAGCACCTGGACATCCACGCCGGGGACACCACTGCAGACGGCCGGGTCACCCTGGAGCACATCGAGTGCAACGCCGCGTGCGATTACGCGCCGGTGATGATGGTCAATTGGGAGTTCTACGACAACCAGACTCCGTCGTCGGCACGGGATCTCGTCGACGGACTCCGCGGCGGGACTCCACCCGCACCGACCCGCGGCGCGCCGCTGTGCACCTTCCGGGAAACCGCTCGCACCCTGGCCGGCCTGACGGATCCACAAACACCGGGCGGCGCCCCCGGCGCGGCCACGCTGGCGGGGCTTCGGGAAGCCCGGAAACGCGGAATGTCCACTCCTGAGGCGGCAGGTCCGAGCGCATGACGCCGCTGACCCCGGTACTCAGCCGATCCTGGGACGAACCCGAACCCTGGACGCTGGACACCTACCGACGCCACGACGGGTACCGCGGGCTGCAGCGCGCCCTGGCGATGGGGCCCGACGACGTCATCGCGCTGGTGAAGGACTCCGGGTTGCGCGGTCGCGGCGGCGCCGGGTTCCCGACCGGGACCAAGTGGTCGTTCATCCCGCAGGGCGAAGAGGGAGCGGCGGCCAAGCCGCACTATCTCGTGGTCAACGCCGACGAGTCGGAACCCGGTACGTGCAAGGACATTCCGCTCCTGCTGACCACGCCGCACTTTCTGGTCGAGGGTGTGATCATCGCGGCATATGCGATCCGCGCCCGCCACGCGTTCATCTACGTCCGCGGCGAGGTGGTGCCGGTGCTGCGGCGGCTTCAGGCCGCGGTCGCCGAGGCCTATGCGGCCGGATACCTGGGCGCCGACATCCTCGGGTCGGGTTTCGATCTGGAACTGACCGTTCATGCCGGTGCCGGTGCCTACATCTGCGGCGAGGAAACCGCACTGCTGGATTCCCTGGAGGGCCGCCGCGGCCAACCACGGCTGCGCCCACCGTTTCCCGCCGTAGCGGGTCTCTACGCGTGCCCGACCGTGGTCAACAATGTCGAGTCCATCGCCAGTGTCCCGCCGATCTTGGTCAACGGGGTCGATTGGTTCCGGTCGATGGGATCGGAGAAATCCCCGGGATTCACACTGTATTCGCTGTCGGGCCACGTCAACCGGCCCGGCCAGTACGAGGCGCCCCTGGGCATCACCCTGCGGGAACTGCTCGACTATGCCGGCGGCGTCCGCGACGGACACACCCTGAAATTCTGGACCCCGGGCGGTTCATCGACACCACTGCTGACGGCCGAACACATCGATGTGCCACTGGATTACGAGGGCATGGCCTCTGTCGGCTCCATGCTGGGCACCAAGGCACTGCAGATCTTCGACGAGACCACCTGTGTGGTCCGGGCCGTCCGGCGCTGGACGCAGTTTTACGCCCATGAGTCCTGCGGTAAGTGCACACCGTGTCGGGAAGGCACCTACTGGCTGGCCCAGATCTACGCCCGGCTGGAAACCGGTGCGGGCACTCAGGCCGATATCGACAAGCTGCTCGACATCGCCGACGGCATCTTCGGAAAGTCGTTCTGCGCGTTGGGAGACGGTGCGGCCAGCCCGATCATGTCCTCGATCCAGCATTTTCGCGAGGAGTACGTGGCGCATCTGGACGGCGGGTGCCCGTTCGATCCGCACGCCTCGACATTGATGGCGACCGAAGGGGCGGGTGCGTAGATGTTTCATTGCGCGAGCAGACGCATATGTACCCGACACGCCGAGGTTCTCGGGACATATGTGTCTGCTCGCGGTAGGAAAGGAGGCCGTGCATGACGTTGGCCGAGCCGACCAAGGACACCCCGCCGGTGGAGATGGTGTCGCTCACCATCGACGGTGAGCAGATCAGTGTCCCCAAGGGCACACTGGTGATCCGCGCCGCGGAACTGATGGGTGTCCAGATCCCCCGGTTCTGCGATCACCCACTGCTCGATCCGGTGGGCGCGTGCCGGCAATGCCTCGTCGAGGTAGAAGGCCAGCGCAAGCCGATGGCTTCGTGCACCACCACGGTGAGCCCGGACATGGTGGTGCACACGCAATACAGCTCGGAGGCGGCCGACAAGGCACAGCGCGGTGTGATGGAACTGCTGCTGATCAACCATCCGCTGGACTGCCCGATCTGCGACAAGGGCGGTGAATGCCCGTTGCAGAACCAGGCAATGTCCAACGGGCGCCCGGAGACCCGGTTCGAGGATGTCAAGCGGACCTACCCGAAGCCCATCAGCATCTCCGCGCAGGTGTTGCTGGACCGCGAACGGTGCGTGCTGTGCGCGCGGTGCACCCGGTTCTCCGCACAGATCGCCGGCGACCCGTTCATCGAACTGTTGGAACGTGGGGCGCTACAACAGGTCGGTATCGCCGCAGGCGAGCCGTTCCAGTCCTACTTCTCCGGCAACACCGTGCAGATCTGCCCGGTCGGCGCGCTCACCGGGACGGCCTACCGGTTCCGGGCCCGGCCCTTCGACCTGGTGTCCAGCCCCAGTGTCTGTGAGCACTGTGCGTCGGGATGCGCCCAGCGCACCGATCATCGACGCGGAAAGGTGCTGCGGCGCCTGGCCGGCGACGATCCCGAGGTCAACGAGGAGTGGAACTGCGACAAGGGCCGGTGGGCGTTCACCTATGCCACGACCGGGGACCGGATCACCACACCGTTGATCCGCGAAGACGGGACGCTGCGTCCGGCGTCGTGGTCGGAGGCGCTGACAGTCGCCGGGGCAGGCCTGCTGGCCGCCGCATCGAACACCGGCGTGTTGGCCGGTGGGCGCTGCACCGTGCAGGACGCCTACGCATATTCGAAGTTCGCCCGAATAGTGCTGGGCACCAATGACATCGACTTCCGCGCCCGGCCGCACTCCGGCGAGGAGGCCGATTTCCTGGCCGCCCGCGTCGCCGGGCAGCCGATGACGTTGCGCTACGCCGAATTGGAAAAGGCACCGACCGTACTGCTGGCCGGCCTCGAGCCCGAAGAGGAATCCCCCATCGTCTTCCTGCGGCTGCGCAAGGCCGCCCGCAACAACGGACAGCAGGTGCTCGCGGTGGCACCGTTCGCCAGCCGCGGGCTGACCAAGATGGGGGGCACGCTCATCGCGACCGTCCCCGGGGCCGAGGCCGACGCATTGGCCGCGCTGGAGACCGATGAGCGGCTGCGGCGCCCGGGCGCCGTCGTCCTGGTCGGTGAACGACTCGCCACCGCACCCGGTGCACTGTCTGCCGCACTCCGTCTTGCGGACGCCACCGGGGCCCGGTTGGCCTGGATCCCGCGCCGGGCCGGTGAACGCGGCGCGGTCGAGGCCGGTGCCCTGCCGAACCTTCTGCCCGGTGGGCGCCCGGTGACCGAGGCCGACGCGCGGGCCCAGACCGCCGCGGTCTGGAACACCGCCGCGCTGCCCGGCAACAGCGGCCGCGACACGAACGGCATCCTGGCGGCGGCCGCCGGCGGGGAACTCTCCGCGCTTCTGGTCGGCGGCGTCGAGATCACCGACCTTCCCGACCCCGCCACGGCGCTGGCCGCGCTGCGGGCCACCCCGTTCGTGGTGAGCCTGGAGCTGCGTGAGAGCGAGGTCACCGAACTCGCCGATGTGGTGTTCCCCGTGGCGCCGGTGGTGGAGAAGGGCGGTGCCTACCTCAACTGGGAAGGCCGAATTCGCCCGTTCAAGGCGGCGTTGCAGACCAACGCGATACCCGACCTGCGGGTGCTGCAGTACCTCGCCGACGAGATCGGCGTCGACCTCGGGCTGACCGGACCCGAGGCCGCCGACGCCGAACTGGCCCGGCTCGGCTCCTGGACCGGACCTCGCGCCGCGGAGCCGTCCGCGACGCCCGCACCACCCCCCGCCCCCGCACCCGGGCAGGCGGTGCTGGCCAGCTGGCGTCTACTGCTGGACGCCGGGCGGCTACAGGACGGCGAGCCCAATCTGGCCCGCACCGCGGTCAGCCCGGTGGTGCGGCTCTCCCCCGGCACCGCCACCGAACTCGGTGTGGCAGCGGGAGATCCGGTGACCGTCAGCACCGACCACGGATCGGTCACGTTGCCGCTGTCGATCACCGAGATGCCCGACCGGGTGGTGTGGCTGCCCACCAATTCCCCGGGATCGGCAATCCATCGTCAACTCGGGGTGACCGCCGGTTCCCTGGTTTCAATCGCGCCGGCCTCGATCGGGAGGGCTTACTCGTGAAGTATCCCGATCCCACTCTCTTCGGCCACGACCCATGGTGGCTGATCCTGGCCAAGGCACTCGGGGTGTTCGTCTTCTTGTTGCTGACCGTGCTCGCGGCGATCCTCATCGAACGGAAGGTGCTGGGCCGCATGCAGATGCGGCCAGGGCCCAACCGCGTCGGGCCCTGGGGTCTGCTGCAGTCCCTGGCCGACGGCGTGAAACTCGCCCTCAAGGAAGGGCTCGTCCCAGCCGGCGTCGACAAGCCCCTCTACCTACTGGCCCCCGTGATTGCGGTGATCCCGGCCTTCATGGCGTTCGCGGTGATCCCGATGGGCGGAGAGGTATCGGTGTTCGGTCACCGCACCGCACTGCAATTGACCGATCTCCCCGTGGCGGTGCTCTACATCCTGGCGGTCACCTCGATCGGCGTCTACGGCATCGTGCTGGCCGGCTGGGCGTCCGGGTCCACCTACCCGCTCATGGGTGGGCTGCGCTCCAGCGCCCAGGTGATCTCCTACGAGGTCTCGATGGCCCTGTCCTTCGCCGCGGTCTTCCTCTACGCGGGCACCATGTCCACCTCCGGCATCGTGGCGGCCCAGGATCGCACGTGGTACGTCTTCCTGCTCCTGCCCTCTTTCCTGGTGTACGTGACCTCGATGGTGGGCGAAACCAACCGGGCGCCTTTCGATCTGCCCGAGGCCGAGGGTGAGCTCGTCGGCGGTTTCCACACCGAGTACTCCTCGTTGAAGTTCGCCATGTTCATGCTCGCCGAATACGTCAACATGACCACCGTCTCCGCGCTGGCCACCACGATGTTCCTGGGCGGCTGGCATGCACCGTTCCCGTTCAACCTGATCGACGGCGCCAACAGCGGCTGGTGGCCGTTGCTGTGGTTCACGGCCAAGGTGTGGACCTTCATGTTCGGATACTTCTGGCTGCGCGCCACCCTGCCCCGGATGCGCTACGACCAGTTCATGGCGTTGGGCTGGAAGGTGCTCATCCCCGTATCGCTGGTCTGGATCATGGTCGTCGCGGTCACCCACAGCCTGCGAGAGCACGGTTACGACAACTGGGCCACCGGCCTGGTGACCACGGCGGTCGTGGTGGTCGCTGTGCTGGCAGTCGCACTGTGGAAGGCGCTGCGGCGCAGGACTGTACAGCCGATACCGCAGCAGAGCGCCGGGGCCTATCCGGTGCCACCGCTGCCGAATGCTGGAAAGGAGGTCGTCGATGTCTAAGAAGCCCAAGTTCCTCGACGCCCTGGCCGGATTCGCCGTCACGTTCGGCTCGATGTTCAAAAAGCCGATCACCGAAGGGTATCCGGAGAAGCCGGGGCCGGTCGCGCCGCGCTATCACGGTCGGCATCAACTCAACCGCTACCCCGACGGTCTGGAAAAGTGCATCGGTTGCGAGTTGTGCGCCTGGGCCTGCCCGGCCGACGCCATCTTTGTCGAGGGTGCCGACAACACTGACGCAGAACGCTTCTCGCCGGGCGAACGCTACGGCCAGGTGTACCAGATCAACTACCTGCGCTGTATCGGGTGTGGATTGTGCATCGAGGCCTGCCCGACCCGGGCCCTGACGATGACGAACGAATACGAGATGGCCGACGACAACCGGGCAGATCTGATCTGGGGCAAGGACAAACTGCTGGCCCCGATGCAACCCGGGATGCAGGCGCCTCCTCATGACATGGCGCCGGGCAGTACCGACGAAGACTACTATCTCGGCCGGATCAGCCCGCTGACCGAGGACGTCCCATGAGCCCTGACGTCATGCTCCTGGCCGCAGCGCCGCACACCTCGACATCAGAGGCAGCGCTGTTCTGGATCCTGGGGACGGTCGCGGTGCTCGGTGCCATCGGCGTGGTCGCCGCACCCAAAGCGGTGTACTCCGCAGTGTTCCTGGCCTCCACCATGATCGCACTGGCGGTGCTCTACATCGCCCAGGACGCCCTGTTTCTCGGCGTGGTGCAAGTGGTGGTCTACACGGGCGCGGTGATGATGCTGTTCCTGTTCGTGCTGATGCTCATCGGTGTCGACCTGTCCGAATCGTTCGTCGAAACGATACGCGGCCAACGTCTTGCGGCACTGGCGGCCGGCACCGGGTTCGGCATCCTGCTGATCGCCGGGATCGGCAGCGTGTCTGTCAACGGGTTCACCGGACTGGCCCAAGCCAACAGCGGCGGCAACGTGGAAGGTCTGGCCGCCCTGATCTTCACCCGCTACCTGTGGGCATTCGAGTTGACCAGCACACTGCTCATCACCGCGGCACTGGGTGCGATGGTGCTCGCACACCGGGAACGCTTCGAACGCCGCAAGACCCAGCGGGAACTGGCTGTCGAGCGCTTCCAGGGCGGGGGCCATCCGACCCCGCTGCCCAATCCCGGTGTCTACGCACGGCATAACGCCGTCGATGTCCCGGCACGGCTGCCCGACGGCTCCGATGCGGCATTGTCGGTCAGCGCCATCCTGCCGCAGCGCTCGATCAGCAATTCGGCCAACGGCGAGGGGTGATGCGATGAATCCCGACAACTATCTCTACCTGTCGGCCCTGTTGTTCACTATCGGCGCATCAGGAGTGCTGTTGCGGCGCAATGCCATCGTGATGTTCATGTGCGTCGAGCTCATGCTCAACGCCGCGAATCTGGCATTCGTGGCGTTCTCCCGTATGCACGGTCATCTCGACGGACAGGTGGTGGCGTTCTTCACCATGGTGGTGGCCGCCTGCGAGGTGGTGATCGGCCTGGCCATCATCATGACCATCTTCCGTACCCGCCATTCGGCCTCGGTCGACGACGCCAGCCTGCTGAAGCACTAAGGGCGACATGACACTACCTGTGTGGCTGCTGATCGCCCTTCCCGGCGCCGGAGCAGCGGTACTGCTGTTGAGCGGCCGACGATCCGACCGGTGGGGGCATCTGCTGGGCTGTGCGACCGCGTTGGGCGCCTTCGCCGTCGGAGCGGCACTGTTCACCCAGATGCTGGGCCGCCATGACGAGCACCGCGTAGTTCAGGAATCTCTGTTCTCCTGGGTGCCGGTGGCCGGCCTGCAAGTCGATTTCGGGCTGCAACTGGATCAGTTGTCGGTGTGCTTCGTGCTGCTGATCACCGGTGTGGGCTCGCTGATCCACATCTATTCGATCGGCTATATGGCGCACGACCCTGACCGGAGAAGGTTTTTCGCGTACCTCAATCTGTTCTTGGCGGCCATGCTTCTGCTCGTGCTCGCTGACAACTACCTCGGTCTGTACGCCGGGTGGGAAGGCGTTGGCCTGGCCTCGTATCTGCTGATCGGATTCTGGTCATACAAACCGTCGGCCGCCGCCGCAGCCAAGAAAGCCTTCATCGTCAACCGGGTCGGCGACATGGGTCTGGCGATCGCCCTGATGATCATGTTCGCCACCGTCGGATCCATCTCGTTCGCCGGGGTCTTCGGCGCCGCACCGGCTTTGAGCGAAGCCACCCTGACCGCGATCGGTCTGCTGCTGCTGTTGGGCGCGTGCGGCAAATCGGCCCAGGTGCCGCTGCAGTCCTGGCTCGGGGATGCGATGGAGGGCCCGACACCGGTGTCTGCGCTGATCCACGCCGCGACCATGGTCACCGCCGGCGTCTATCTGATCGTGCGGTCCGGGCCGATCTTCGATCTGGCCCCGGGCGCCCAGACCGGTGTCGTCATCGTCGGCGCGGTCACATTGCTGTTCGGCGCGATCATCGGCTGCGCCAAGGACGACATCAAGAAAGCCCTTGCCGCGTCGACCATGTCGCAGATCGGCTACATGATCCTGGCGGCCGGCCTCGGGCCGGCCGGTTACGCCTTCGCCATCATGCATCTGCTCACCCACGGATTCTTCAAGGCCGGATTGTTCCTCGGTGCCGGCTCGGTGATGCACGCCATGAACGACGAGGTGAACATGCGCCGCTACGGCGGGCTGCGCAAGGTCCTGCCGATCACGTTCGCCACCTTCGGGCTGGGCTACCTGGCGATCATCGGTGTGCCGCCGCTGGCCGGCTTCTTCTCCAAGGACAGCATCATCGAGGCGGCGCTGGGCGCCGGGGGCGTGCGCGGCATGATCCTCGGCGGGGCAGCCATCCTGGGGGCCGGGATCACCGCGTTCTACATGACCCGGGTGATGCTGATGACGTTCTTCGGGGAAAAGCGTTGGGATGAAACGACACACCCCCACGAGGCCCCTGCCGTGATGACCTGGCCGATGATCCTGCTCGCGGTCGGCTCGGTGGTCTCCGGCGGCGCGCTGGCAATCGGCGGCACGCTGTCGCACTGGCTCGAGCCGGTGGTCGGCGCACACGAGGCGCACCACGCGATTCCCGCGTGGGTGGTCACCGTCGTGGTACTGGCGGTCGTGGCAGTCGGTATCGCGGTGGCCTACCGGATGTACGCGCAGCGGTCGGTCCCGGCCGACGTGCCCGACGGGTCTGCACTCACGGTGGCGGCCCGACGGGATCTGTACGGCGACGCGTTCAACGAGGCGGTGTTCATGCGAGGTGGCCAGACCTTGACCGCGGCCCTGGTGGTCGTTGACGACAAGGTGGTCGACGGCACTGCCGGCGGGCTGGCCGCGCTGGTCAGTCGAACATCGGATGGGTTGCGCCAGTTTCAGACCGGATTCGCCCGTTCCTATGCGCTTTCGATGTTGGGCGGCGCAGCCCTGGTGGTGGCGACGATCCTGGCGGTGCGACTGTGGTGAGCGCGTTTCCGTGGCTGACGGCGTTGTGGGCCACCCCGACTGTGGGGGCCGCAGTGGTGATGCTGCTGCCCGCCGCACAGCGGACGCTGGCGAAATGGCTGGCGCTGGCGTTCTCCCTGGCAGCCCTGGGCCTGGCGGCCGTCCTCGCTGTCGGTTTCGATCCGGCGGGCGAGCAGTATCAGTTCGTCGAATCACACCGCTGGATACCGTCGTTCGGCACCGGTTACATCCTCGGTGTCGACGGGATCGCCCTGGCTCTGGTGGTGCTCACCGCTGTGCTGCTGCCACTGCTCATCGTCGCGGGCTGGAATGACGCCGCCCACCAGACCGGTCTCGGTGGCCGCGGCGTGCAGGCCTACCTGGCGTTGACGCTGGCCGTGCAGGGCATGGTGTTCATGTCCCTGGTGGCACTGGACATCCTGCTGTTCTACGTGTTCTTCGAGGCCATGCTGATCCCGATGTACTTCCTGATCGGGGGATTCGGCGGGAACCGCGCTCACGCGTCGAAAGCGGCGGTGAAGTTCCTGCTGTACAACCTGTTCGGTGGGCTGGTCATGCTGGCCGCGGTAATCGGTCTGTATGTGGTGACCGCGGGCAGCGACGCATTCGGTTCAGGCACCTTTGACTTCCGCGCGATCGTGGCCGCCGTCTCCTCCGGCGAGTTCGTGATCAACCCTGCGGTGGCGAACTTCCTGTTCCTGGGTTTCATGTTCGCGTTCGCGGTGAAGGCACCGTTGTGGCCGTTTCACCGGTGGTTGCCGGATGCCGCGGTTCAGGCCACCCCGGCCAGTGCGGTGCTGATGATGGCGATCATGGACAAGGTCGGCACCTTCGGCATGCTGCGCTATTGTCTGCCGCTGTTTCCCGATGCCTCAACGTATTTCCGCCCACTGATCATCACGCTCGCGGTGATCGGCATCATCTACGGCGCCGTCCTGGCGATCGGCCAGACCGATGTGATGCGCCTGATCGCCTACACGTCGATATCGCACTTCGGTTTCATCATCCTTGGCATCTTCGTGATGACCAACCAGGGCCAGGTCGGGTCGACGCTGTACATGATCAACCACGGGATCTCCACGGCCGCACTGTTCCTGATCGCCGGAATCCTGGTGTCGCGGCGCGGTTCCCGGTTGATCGACGCCTACGGCGGCGTGCAGAAGGTGGCGCCGGTGCTCGCCGGAACATTCCTGGTGGCCGGGCTCGCGACGTTGTCGTTGCCGGGCCTGGCACCCTTCATCAGTGAATTCCTGGTCCTCATCGGCACATTCACGCGCTATCCGGTGGTCGCGGTATTCGCCGCCACCGCACTCGTGTTGTCCGCCGTGTACATCCTGTGGATGTACCAACGGATGATGACCGGGCCGGTGCCCGAGGAGCTCTCCGGAGACGAGCGCCGGATCCGGGATCTGGTGCCTCGCGAACTGGCCGTGGTGACCCCGTTGATCGCGCTGCTGCTGGTGTTGGGCATCTATCCCAAACCCGCTCTGGACGTGATCAATCCGGCCGTCCAGCACACGTTGAACTCCATCGGACAGAGCGATCCGCCACCGCAGGTGTTACCGAAGCTGGCAGAGGGGGTTCGCTGATCATGGTGACACCGAGCATCGAATACGGCCTGCTCTCCCCCATGCTGATCGTCTTCGGGGTGGGCGTGGCCGGTGTACTCGTCGAGGCATTCCTGCCCCGGCCGGCGCGTTATCGGACGCAAGTGGCGCTCGCGCTGGGCGGCCTTGTCGCCGCGGTGGTGGCCGTCGTGGTGCTGGCCCGAGAGCTACACGGAACCCCCGGCAGGCCGGCGGTACTGGGGGCCGTGGTCCTCGACGCCCCGGCGTTGTTCCTGCAGGGCACCATCGCGCTGGTCGGAATACTGGGCATCCTGCTCATCGCCGAACGTCAGTCCACCGCCGAAACTTCCGACGGCCCGCGTGGTCTCGACGGCTTCACGCCGCAGGCGTCCGCGGTGCCGGGAAGCGTGGCCGAGCAACTGGCCACCAAGGCCGGAGTGATGCAGACCGAGGTCTTTCCGCTGACCATGTTCGCCATCGGCGGCATGCTGCTGTTCGGAGCCGCCGACGATCTGCTGACCATGTTCATCGCGCTGGAGGTCCTGTCACTTCCGCTGTATCTGGTGTGCGGGCTGGCCCGGCGGCGGCGGTTGCTCTCCCAGGAAGCGTCGCTGAAATACTTTCTGCTGGGTGCGTTCTCGTCGGCCTTCTTCCTGTACGGCGCGGCGATGCTGTACGGCTACGCCGGCACCCTGGACCTGAACGGTATCGCCGGTGCAGTGGTCAGCCGCGCACCCAATCTTCCGCTCGCACTGATCGGTGTCGCACTGCTGCTCGTCGGACTTCTGTTCAAAGTGGGTGCGGTTCCGTTTCATTCATGGATACCCGACGTGTACCAGGGTGCCCCCACCGCGATCACCGCGTTCATGGCCGCGGGGACGAAAATCGCCGCGTTCGGCGCGACGTTGCGCATCTTCTACGTCGCGCTACCGCAGTTGCGTGATGACTGGCGGCCGATCCTGTGGGCGATCGCGATCCTCACCATGGTGGTCGGGACCATCACCGCTGTCACCCAGACCGATGTCAAACGGATGCTGGCCTACTCCGCGGTGGCACATTCGGGGTTCATCCTCACCGGCGTGATCGCCGCCAACCCTGCCGGGGTGTCCGCCACGCTGTTCTACCTGTTCGCCTACGGATTCAGCACCCTGGGCGCGTTCGCGGTCGTCGGCCTGGTGCGCAATGCCGCCGGCGAGGAGGAGACGTCGATGGCCCGGTGGGCCGGTCTGGGCCGGCGATATCCGATTGTCGGCGTGGTGTTTTCGCTGTTCCTGCTGGCGTTCGCCGGGATTCCGCTGACCAGCGGATTCGTCAGCAAGTTCGCGGTGTTCAAAGCCGCCGGGGAGGGCGGGGCGATCCCGCTGGTCATCGTCGGCGTCATCGCCAGCGCCGTCGCGGCCTACTTCTACGTGCGGGTGATCGTGCTGATGTTCTTCACCGATCCACCCGAGGACGCACCCGAGGTGGTCATCCCCAGCGGCCTCACCACCGCCGTCATCACGGTCACCGCGGCGGTCACCTTCGCACTCGGCGCACTCCCCCAGCCGTTGCTGGATCTCGCCAACAACGCCCAGACGTTCCTGCGGTGAGGTCCGTTACATTCGAATCCATGACGACCGTCCTCACCGCTGACCATGGCGCAGTTCGCGTGCTCACCCTCAATCGCCCACAGTCGCGGAACGCCCTGGGACGTGAGCTGATCGAGGAGCTCTACGGCGCCCTGGACGACGCCGATTCGGACGAGACGGTGCGGGCGGTCGTGCTCACCGGGACCGACCCGGCGTTCTGCGCCGGCGTCGACCTCAAAGAGGCGCAGACGCTCGGCATGGAGTATTTCGAGAAGTTCCGGTCGCAAAACTGCATCACCAAGACCGGTCAGTTGCATACCCCGATCATCGGAGCGATCAACGGAGCAACCTTCACCGGTGGCCTGGAGATGGCCCTGGGTTGCGACTTCCTGATCGCCTCCGAGCGGGCGGTGTTCGCCGACACGCACGCCCGGGTCGGGATCCTGCCCGGCGGTGGCATGACGGCGCGGCTCCCCCACGTGGTCGGCGCTGCGATGGCACGCCGGCTGTCGATGACCGGTGAAGTCGTCGACGCCGCCCACGCCGAACGCCTGGGCCTGGTCACCGAGGTGGTCGCTCACGAACGCCTGTTGGACCGGGCGTTGGAACTGGCCG
Organism: Mycobacterium sp. IDUB_24; assembly: GCF_055419385.1. Taxonomy (NCBI): domain Bacteria; kingdom Bacillati; phylum Actinomycetota; class Actinomycetes; order Mycobacteriales; family Mycobacteriaceae; genus Mycobacterium; species Mycobacterium sp. IDUB_24. Next base: position 133,323 of record NZ_JBVAXO010000006.1, on the reverse strand, counting down.
GGCACATCGCCGAGGTACCGGGCCCGATCATGGCCGGACTCAAGGAGATCTACACCCGGGGCAGCGAGCCGGTCATCGGCCCGGCGCTGGCGGCAGAGCAGGACATCGCCGGCGCGCAGGCGCGTGATTTCGACGGCCTGGGTGACCGGTATCAGGCGGTAGCTGAACGGAACCGAGGTCAGATCGACGGCTAGCCGTTGTGGGCGGGCTCGATGATCGTCATTCCCGGGCCCGTGGGGGCGTCCATGGCGGCCATCGCCGCGCCGGCGTCGTCAAGCCCTACCCGCTGGGTGACCAACAGCTCGGGTTGCAGCGCACCGGACTCGAGAAGCTCCAGCATTGCCGGATAGTCGACGGCCGGCATGCCGTGCGATCCCAGGATCGAAAGTTCCTGGGCGATCACCCGGTCCATCGGGAAGGCAGTCTGTGCCGCGTCACCCAGCAGGAGCCCGACCTGGACGTGGCGGCCACGGCGGCGCAGCGATGAGACCGAGGCCGCCGCGACGGCCGGATGCCCGATGGCGTCGACCCCGATGTGTGCACCGCCACCCGTGCGGTGCACGACTTCGGTTGCGATGTCCGAGATCTCAGTCGCGTCGATCAGTTCATCGGCGCCCAGTCCAGCAGCGGTGGTCAGCGCCGGGGCGCTGCCGTCGACAGCAACAACCTTGGCGCCGAACGCTTTTGCGACCATCACCGCTGACAGCCCGACCCCGCCGCACCCGTAGACCGCGACCCACTGACCGGGTTGCACCTTGCCGTGGGTGACCACCGCGCGAAACGAGGTCGCGAACCGGCACCCGAGGGAGGCCGCCGCGACGAATGAGACCGAGTCGGGCAGTCGTACCAGGTTCGTCTCAGCCCGCGGGAGCGCCACCTGCTGGGCGAAGGCACCGGGCAGGGTGAATCCGGGTTGCAACTGATCGGGACACACCTGGGCATCACCGGCCAGGCAGAATTCACAGTGTCCGCACCCCAGCACGAACGGTGCGGTCACCCGGTCGCCCACCTGCCAGCCCGCCACTCCCGCACCGACGGCCACGATGGTGCCGGCGAACTCATGCCCGGGGATGATCGGCAAGTCCACCGGATCGTGACCTCGCCAGGCGTGCCAGTCAGACCGGCACACACCGGTGGCCGCAACCTCGACCACCACCCCGTCGTCGGGACATACCGGATCGGGCACCTCGGCCACCGCGGGCAGCACGCCGACCTCGGAATACATCACAGCACGCACAGCTGCGATCCTAGGCCGACCTCGGCAGGGTCAGCGATGCCGCTTCAGGATGAAGCCGACGGTTCGCTCACCGAAGCCCGGCAGTGCCGGGGTCGACATTTCCACCTGCGTGCGAGCCTGCTCGACGACGGGCGTGTCCGGATCGAGCACCGAGAGATACACCTCGTGAGCGGCAAGGGAATTCACCGCCGCCTCGGTGTAGCCGTCGACCACCTCGCAATGCGTCGGGCCCGGACCGTTCTCGAAGAGCCATGCCGGCGGATCGGCCAAGCTGTCGTAAGCCGCGGCAACTGCGTGGGCGAACTCGATGTGATCGCGTTGGTTGGGTGCGTCGGGCGCCCAAGCCGGCCCGCTGTAGAGGGTGACGACGACGTCGGGACGCAATGCCACGATGGTCTCGGCGATCTTCGAGCGCAGCTCTGGGGTGTCGCGGATGTTGCTGTCCGGGAAGTCCCAGAAATCCACGTCGTCAACCCCGACGATGGCCGCCGATCGTCGCTGCTCGCCTTCCCGCAGCGGCCCCGCCTCTTCGGGTGCCATGCCGGCGATCCCCACCTCGCCCCGCGAAGCGAGCGCGTAATGCACGGTCCTGCCCGCAGCGGTCCACTTCGCGACCGCCGCACCGACTCCGTACTCGGGGTCATCGGGGTGGGCCACCAGAACGAGCGCAGACCGCCAGTCCGAGGGGAAGGGTTCGACGTCCTTCGTGTTCATCACACCAGTGTCGAACCTCGACGACGGTTCATGTCAACCGGCCACGGTGATCCGTGCGAACCTCAGCCCCAGCCCTGGGGTCGATAGCCAGCGCCCGGATGCTCCGCAGCCAGTAACGGCCCAGTGCCCCCGAGCCGCTCCCGCAGGGTGGCCGGTTCGCTGTGGCTGGGCACCCTGCCGCGTCGGCGCAACTCGGGCACGACATGGCGGGCGAAGTCGACAAAGGTGCCCGGTGTGGTGACATACGCCAGGTTGAACCCGTCCACACCGGCCTCGTCGACCCAGCGCTCGAGTTCGTCGGCAACCTCTGTGGGCGAACCCACCACCACCGGACCGCGGCCACCGAGACCGACTTCGTGGGCCAACTCGCTCGCTGTCCAGTTCCGGTCCGGCGTGGTGAACGATGCCAGCGCAGAACGATTGGCCTCGGTCTGGACGTATCGCAGGGGTTCATCTGCACCGAGTTCGGCCAGATCAACACCGGTCCAGCCACCGAACAGGGCCAGCGCGCCGTCGGCGCTCACATACTGCCGGTACTCGTGCAGCTTGGCGACGGCGAGCTCGTGAGTATCGGCCACGATCGGAGTGAGCATCGTGAAAACCTTGATCGACTGGGGATCTCGTCCTTGTTCAGCGGCGGCGGCGCGCAGCGCCTTGACCGGCTTGGCCACGACGCCCGGCGTGGGGCCCGACACGAACACCGCCTCCGCGTGAGCCGCGGCGAACCGGACTCCCCTCGGCGAAGCACCGGCCTGAAACAACATCGGGGTGCGTTGCGGGGACGGTTCACACAGAAACGGCCCTGGGACGCTGAAGTAGTGGCCCTTGTGTTCGATGTCGTGGACTTTCGCCGGATCGGTGAACACGCCTCGTTCCCGGTCGCGGACCACGGCGTCGGGTTCCCACGATGCCTCCCACAGTTTGTAGCAGACTTCGAGATACTCCTCGGCGATCTCGTAGCGTTCGTCGTGCGGAATCTGGTTCCCCAGCCCCAGATTACGGGCGGCACTGTCGAGGTAGGAGGTGACGATGTTCCACGCCACCCGGCCGCCGGTCAGATGATCCAGCGTGGAGAACCGGCGCGCCAACGCATAGGGCTGCTCGTAGGTCAACGACACCGTGACACCGAATCCCAGGGTCTCGGTGACCGCCGCCATGGCCGACACCGCCAGCGTCGGATCGTTGACGGGTACCTGCGCGGCATCGGCCACCGCCGCATCTCGCGAGCCGCCGTACACGTCGTAGACGCCGAGGACGTCGGCGAGGAACAACGCGTCGAAGCCACCGGCCTCCAGGGTGCGGGCCAATTCCGTCCAGTACCCCAGTTCGCGGTAGCGATAGCCCTGGTCCTCGGGATGGCGCCACAAACCTGCGGATTGGTGTCCCACGCAGGCCATGTCGAATGCGTTGAGGTAGATCCTGCTCATCGCTCATCCCCGATCTCATCCTGATGCGTTTCGCGCGCGAAGTAGGCCGCGGTGAAAGTGATCGCCGCCAGCACCGCGAAATATCCGACGATCAGCCAGGGGCTGCCACCACCCGCGACCAGCAGCGCCGCCGCGATCAACGGAGCGAACCCGCCCGAGAGCACCGCACCGATCTGGTAGCCCAACGAGGCACCGCTGTAGCGCACGCGGGTATCGAACAGTTCCCCGAACCACGCGGCCTGAGGCCCGTACATGGCATCGTGAGCGATGTTGACACCGAACACGATCGACAACACGATCGCGATGTGGGACCCAGTGCCCGCCGCGACGAAGAACAGGATCAGCGCCAGCACACCGGCCACCGCACCGAACAGATACGGAGGCCGCCTGCCGTAGCGGTCCGACACCATCGCCCACGCCGGCGTACTGATCAGGCCGATGGCCGAAGCGATCAGGACTGCCGTCAGGCCGACCTGGCTGCCCGCGTCCGACGAATCCTGCAGGTAGGTCAACGAATACGTGGTCAGCAGAACAAACAGCGCGATCTGCGAGAACCTCAATCCGGTGGTGATCACCACATTGCGCGGTTGTGTGCGCAGTACCTCCAGCACCGGCAGCCGCGCGACCTCGCCGCGATCGCGAACCTGAGTGAACATCTCCGCATCGGTGAGCCTCAGACGGATCACCAGGCCGACGATGATCAGAACGGCACTGAGCAGGAAGGGGATTCGCCACCCGTAGGCGAGGAAGGCATCATGGCCGGTGGCTGTCCGCGTGAGGTAGAAGACCGCCGTCGACAGCAACATGCCTGCCGGAGAACCCAATTGGGTGAAACTGCCGAACAGGCCGCGGCGCCCCGGGGGCGCATGCTCCACCGAAAGCAGTGCCGCACCGCCCCATTCGGCGCCCACGGCCAGGCCTTGCAGCAATCTCAGGCTCACCAGCAGCGCAGGCGCCAGCAGCCCCACCTGGGCGTAGGTCGGCAGGAGGCCGATCGCGAAGGTGCTCAGCCCCATCCCCACCAGCGCGGCCACCAAGACCGTCTTGCGTCCCAGCCGATCTCCGTAGTGCCCCGATATCAGAGCCCCCAACGGCCGAGCCCCGAACCCCGCGGCGTAGGTCGCGAACGCGGCCAGCGTGCCTGCCGTCGATGAAATGTTCGGGAAGAACAGGGGTTTGAAGACCAGGGCGGCGGCCGTGGCGTACAGGTAGAAGTCGTACCACTCAATCGTGGTGCCGACTGCACTGCCCAACGCGACGGAGCGCGCGCTCGGCTTGGCAGTGGCCACTGAACGTGGGTCGGTAACAGTCACGTGGCCACAGGCTATGCGGGGCCGGAACCGCTCGGAAGATTTGCCCTCAGCCTGAATCAAACAGCGCCGGACGTCACGGCTTGACGGTGGCCCCGTGCACCAGGATCGCCGCCGTCTGCGCCACCCACTCGTCGTCGAGTTCGCGTTCGGGCCACAGCAGCATCCTCAGCATGGTCGACCCGCCGATGAGCTCAACCAGGCGGTCCGGGTCGACATCTGGTTGGACCTCACCCCGCACGATCCCGTCGACGATCCGGGCTCGCACGGTGACGAACGTCCCGGCGAACCGCTGCATCACCCGCGAGTTCAGATCGGTGTCGGCGACGACGTCGGCGACCAAACCGGGCAGCGCTGCACGCATCACCGGGCTGGTGAACACATCGCGGGCCGCACCGACCATCGCCCGGATGTCGGCGGCGATGTCACCGGCCGGCGCGGTCAGACCCGTCGCGGCCGCGGGAAACACGGCCTCGTGTACCAACTCGGCTTTGCTCGACCACCGGCGGTACAGCGCGGTTTTCGTGGTTTGCGCACGCTCGGCGACCGCGGCCATCGTCAGGTTCGCGTACCCGATTTCGACAAGCAGGTCCACGGTGGCCTGCAATATGGCAGCGTCGATCCGCGGGTCACGGGGGCGTCCCGCTCCGGCGGTCTTGCCAACCGGTGATGGCTCTGCTTTCATAACGCTACTAACAGTATCGTAATTGTGGCCGTAAGGAACAGTTGAATGGCAAACGAGGCCGTGGACGCTCCTGTAGAGAACGTCGACCACCTGCAACGCTCCAGTCGCGACGTCACCACCCTGCCATCGGTTTTGTCGAAATGGCTGTCCACCGTGATGCCGGGCGGAGTCACACCTGAGATCACCGTGGAAAGCGGGGTCGACTCCAACGGCATGTCCTCGGAAACGATCATGCTGACCGGTCGCTGGGAAGAGAACGGCGAGGCCAAAGAGCAAAAGTGGGTGGCCCGCGTCGCCCCTACCGCCGATGATGTCCCGGTGTTCTCGTCCTACCGGCTGGATCACCAGTTCGAGGTGATGCGGCAGGTCGGCGAACTCACCGACGTGCCGGTTCCCAACGTGCGGTGGATCGACACCACCGGCGAGGTGCTGGGCACTCCGTTCTTCCTGATGGACCGGGTCGACGGCCAGGTACCGCCGGACGTCATGCCTTACACCTTCGGCGGCAACTGGTTCGCCGACGCTCCGGTCGAACGCCAGCGCGAACTGCAGGACAGCACCGTGGAGGTGCTCGCGAAGCTTCACGCGATCCCCGACGCGGCAGAGCGGTTCGCGTACCTGTCCGAGGCCGGCTCGCCGGGCGATACCCCACTGCGCCGGCAGTTCGGCTGGCTCAAGGATTGGTACGAGTACGCGGTACCCGATATCGGCCGTTCACCGTTGGTGGAGCGGGCACTGCAATGGCTGGAAGACAACTTCCCCGATGACGTGGCGGCCTCGGAAACCGTTTTGACGTGGGGTGATTCGCGTATCGGCAACGTGCTGTACGACGACTTCCGCCCTGCCGCGGTCCTCGACTGGGAGATGGCCACCCTCGGCCCCCGCGAGCTCGACGTCTCGTGGATCATCTTTGCGCACATGGTGTTTCAGGAGCTGTCCGGAATGGCCGGGCTGCCCGGCTTGCCCGACGTGATGCGCGAGGAGGATGTGCGCGCAACCTACCGCGAGTTGACCGGGGCCGAACTCGGCGACCTGCGCTGGTTCTACGTCTACTCAGGCGTCATCTGGTGCTGTGTGTTCATGCGCACCGGCGCCCGGCGAGTGCACTTCGGCGAGACCGAGAAGCCCGACGATGTCGAGACCATGTTCTACCACGCGCCGTTGCTGCGGCGTCTCATTGAGGAGTCTTAAATGCTCGGCCCGATGGACGAATTCCCGGTACATCAAGTTCCCCAGCCCATCGCCTGGCCGGGATCGTCAGACCGGAACTTCTACGACCGTTCGTACTTCAATGCCCACGACCGCACCGGCGACATCTTCGTCATCACCGGTCTCGGCTACTACCCCAACCTCGGGGTGAAGGATGCCTACTTCCTGGTGCGGCGTGGGGACGAGCAGACGGCTGTGCACCTGTCCGACGCGATCGATCAGGACCGGATCAACCAGCACGTGATGGGCTACCGGGTCGAGGTCACCGAACCGCTGCGCAAGATCCGCATCGTGCTCGACGAGACCGAGGGTGTCGCTGCGGACCTCACCTGGAACGGCCTGTGCGATGTCGTGCAGGAGCAGCGGCACCTGATGCGCCAAGGGAACCGGGTAACGCTCGACGCCCAGCGCTTCGCCCAAACAGGTTCCTGGAGCGGCTATCTGGAAATCGATGGCCAACGCTTCGACGTCGATCCCGAAACCTGGATCGGCACGCGCGACCGGTCCTGGGGCATCCGCCCGGTCGGTGAGGCCGAGCCCGCCGGACGTCCGGCCGACCCGCCGTTCGAGGGCATGTGGTGGCTCTACGTGCCGATGGCATTCGACGACTTCTCGATCGTCTTCATCATCCAGGAGGATCCCAGCGGGTTCCGCTCGCTCAACGACTGCAGCCGGGTCTTCAAGGATGGCCGCGTCGAACAGCTCGGCTGGCCGCGGGTGAAGATCCATTACCGTTCCGGCACCCGGATCCCGACCGGGGCCACCATCGAGGCCACCGCACCCGACGGCACCCCCATCCGGTTCGACGTGGAATCCAAACTGCCCGTGCCGATTCACGTCGGCGGCGGCTATGGCGGCGACGTCGACTGGATCCACGGCGTGTGGAAGGGCGAGAAGTTCACCGAGCGGCGAACCTACGACATGACCGATCCGGCGGTGGTCGGCCGGACCGCGTTCGGAGTGATCGACCACGTCGGCCGGGCCGTCTGCACCGAGGGCAATGGCGCTCCGGTGGAAGGCTGGGGTCTGTTCGAGCACGGCGCACTGGGCCGCCACGACCCCTCCGGCTTCGCCGACTGGCTCACCGTCGCGCCGTAGCTCGCCTCCTTCCGCTCATCTCCTTCCGCTCGCCTCCTTCCGCGAGCAGACACAAAACTGCCTGTTTTCTACTGAGAATGGGCAGGTTTGTGTCTGCTCGCGGAGGAAAATCAGGCGACCCAGAACAACGCGGCCGCACCGATCGCCTCGACCAGGCAGTAGAACCAGTTGGGGTAGAACGATGTCTGTTCATCGAAGACCGCCGAGAGGGCGCGGCCGACTGCCATCCCGGCCAGCGCGGCACCGACGGCGATCAGTATCCCGGCGCGTACCTCCCCTGGCGCCAGAGCCGCGTAGGTCAGCACCGCGGCTATGGCGATACCGAAACCGCCATACACGCCACGGACTTCCGCGCGGGCCGCGGCCGTCCTGAGGTCGTAGTCGAACGGACGCAGAATCGCCTGCGGAGCCGCCAGTGCGTAGACACCCATGCCGAGGAAGAACACCCCGATCACGACGATCACTGCGATGACCACGGTAGCCTCCTGATCAATTGATTAGGAGGCCAGCATGCAGACTGAACCCGTGCCAGCGCTTCCACAAACCTGCTGCCCGACGGTGTGGCTGTGGCCGGGGCAGGCGCTCTATGCCGGACCGGGGCTCGGCCTCGAGCCGCATTCGGGATCGGTGTGGTGCCTGGTGGTCGGCGTCGACGGGCCCGTGCAGGTGACGGTGCCAAACCACACGATCGTCGCGCGAACCGTGTTGATTCCACCGCGGCTCACCCATCACCTGTCGATGCAGGGTGCCATGGTGTCGAGCTACCTCGATCCCAGTTCGCAACGTAGCGCGTCGTGCCGGCAGCAGTTCGCCGAGTTCCGGGACGGCATCGGTGTAGGCCATGGCGCCGAGACCAGACTGACGGCGATGCCGGACGGCGACGAGAACGCGCGGCGCTGGTTGGACGCGGCCGCCCCGGATGTCCCTCATCGGATCGACCCTCGGATCGAATTGGTGGCCAAGCAGATTCGCGAGGATCCGGCGGCAGCGGTACCGGCACGTGAGCTGGCGGCCGCCGCCGGACTCTCCGAATCGCGGTTCCTGCATCTGTTTCGCCGCGAGGCCGGGACCAGCCTGCGGCGCTACCGGATGTGGAGCAGGCTGATCGCGGCGGGTGCCGCCGTGGCGGCCGGCCAGAGCCTCACGAGGGCAGCGGCCGATTCCGGGTTCGCCAGCCCCTCACATCTTGCGGATACCTTCAAGACCACCTTCGGGCTGTCGGCGACGCAACTGCTCGCGACGGGTCTGCGCATCAGCACGCCGTGACCAGCGTGCGCAAAATGCCGGTGAAATGCGGCGTGTCGAGGGGCAGACGCGCACGCTCGCGGTGCTGAGGTGCACGCTCGCGGTGCTGAGGCGCGGCGCCTAGGAGGCAGACACGGACTCGGCGGCCGGGGCGCGCCCGAAGACCATCGACTCGTCGATGCGGTCGAAGCGGTGGTCGATGGCGTCCAGCACATAGTTGTGGCGCACATGCCACGGCCGCTTGGTGCCCGAACGCGGCAGCGCATGCTCGGAACGCTGGATGTAGCCGGCCTCCAGGTCCCATGTCCGCTTCTCCGGCATCGGCGCCGCACCCTTGTGCGGATAGGCATGGGTATAGCCGTGAGCACCCATGTAGGCCAACAGGTTTGCGAACGCCCGCGCGGTCATGTCGGCCCGCAGCGTCCACGACGCGTTGGTGTAGCCGATGCACCACGCCAGGTTCGGGACGTCCTCGAGCAGGAACTCCTTGTAGACGAACCGCTCGGTCGGCTTGACCTCCTGACCATCGACCGCGAGTCTGATCCCGCCCAGCGCCTGCAGTTGCAGGCCGGTCGCGGTGACGATCACGTCGGCATCCACCCGCGCACCGGATTTCAGCACGATGCCCGTGGCGTCGACGTGGGCGATCTGATCGGTGACGACGTCCACTTGGCCCCGGCTGATGTGCTGGAACAGGTCCCGATCGAGCACCAGGCACAAGCGCTGGTCCCACGGGTTGTACCGCGGCTTGAAATGCACGTCGACGGGGTAACCCTCGGGTAGTGCGGCGACGGTCCGATTGCGGATCAGCCACCGCCCGAACTTGGGCGCCTTTCGGAACACGAAGTACATCAGCACGTGGATCATCGCATTGCGGAACCGCACCACCTGATGAGAAACCCTGCGCGGCAGGACCTTCCGGATGGCCTGCACCATCGGGTCGATCCGCGCCATCGACATCATGTAGGTCGGTGAGCGTTGCAGCATCGTCACGTGCGAGGCCTGCTCAGCCAGGGCGGGCACCAGACTGATCGCAGTGGCCCCGCTACCGATCACCACGACGCGCTTGCCCGAGTAATCCAGCGACTCGGGCCAGAACTGCGGATGCACCACGTCGCCGCTGAAGCTCTCGATACCGGGGAATTCCGGGGTGTAGGGCTCGTCGTAGTTGTAGTAGCCGGTGCCGCAGAACAGGTACCGGCACCGGTAGGTCCCAGCCTGGCCGTCCTGCTCGGTCTGTACGGTCCAGGTGTCGGTGCCCGAATCCCAATCCGCCGACAACACACGGGTGTTGAACCGGATATGACGGTCGATGCCATACGTCCTGGCAGTCTCGGTCAGGTAGTCGCGGATATCGCCACCGTCGGCAACGTTCTCCGGCCGCGTCCAGGGTTGATACGGAAAGCTCAGCGTGAAGATGTCGCTGTCGGAGCGGATCCCCGGATACCGGAACAGGTCCCAGGTGCCACCGATCCTCTCCCGACGTTCCAGCACGGTGTACGTCAGGCCGGGGCTCTTCTCGTGCACACGATAGGCCGCGCCCAGCCCCGAGATCCCGGCCCCGATGATGAGTACATCGGTGTACTCCGGATCCGCAGCACCCATGGCGAACCTCCTTTGGTCCCGCTCAGTACCACCCACCCTAAGCGTTCAGCTGCGCAGCGCGTCAACGATCTGGGCAAGCGAATCCACGGCGATCGGACCCGGCTGATACAGGCAGATCCGGTCCGATACGCCCGCCACCCGGTCCCGGATATGAGCGGCGATGTCGGCAGGGCTGCCGCAGGCCGCGATGGTGTGCAGCACCTCGTCGTCGATCAGCGAACCCATGTCCTGCCAGCGGCCCTGCTTGGACAGCGCGTTGAGCTCTGGCTGCAGGTCCCCCCAGCCGTGCACCTCCAGCACCGGCCGGTAGGCCGGGGTCGAGCCGTAGAAGGCCAGCAGCCGCCGCGCAGCGTCGTGATCGGGGTCCGCTTCGGAGTCGGCCGACACGATGATCTCCGGGACGATGGCCAGATCCGCCTCATCGCGTTCGGCCGCGGCGAGCCCTTCCCGCACCGCGGGCAGCGTGGCCTCCTGCAGGAATCGCTTCGACCCGAACGGCATGACCAGTAGTCCGTCGGCGAACTGCGCGGTGGCCCGGGTCAGCCGGGGGCCCAGCGCGCCGACATAGATCGGCGGCGGACCGTATGGGTTGTCCCGAGGAGTGAACGTGGGTGTCATCAGCGTGTGCTGGTAGTACTCGCCGCGAAACTGCAGGCGCTCGCCGCTCTCCCAGGCCGCGAAGATCGCCCGCAACGCCGCGACGAACTCGGACATCCGGGCCACCGGCCGGTCGAACTCGGCACCGAACCGTTTCTCGATCTGGGTGCGGATCTGGGTGCCGAGTCCCAGGGTAAAACGGCCGCCGGACAGGATCTGGTGGTCGATGGCCTGGTGTGCCAGGTGAATCGGGTTGCGCGGGAACGCAATTGCCACGTTGGTCATCAGGTCGAGGTCCCCGACCGTGCTGGCCAGCGTCAACGGGGTAAATACGTCGTGGGGCCCCTCAAAGGTGAACACCCCACTGGCCCCGGCCTCACGCAGGGCCGCGGCCCGACTGATCGCGTCACGCGGACCGAACAACGCTGTCATCACCTTCACGCGTGAGAGCCTAGACAGGTGAGCATCCCAACCAGCACCGACGTCGTCATTGTGGGCGCCGGCTTCGCCGGGCTGTCCGCCGCCCGCACCCTGGTTCGGCTCGGACACCAGGTGGTGGTGCTCGAGGGACGTGACCGGGTGGGCGGACGCTCGTCGACCACCACGATCGCCGGGGTGCCGGTCGACCTGGGCGGCACATTCGTCGGCCCCACCCAGGACGCCGTACTGGCGCTGGCCGACGAACTGGGTTGCCGCACGGTGTCCACCTACGACCGCGGCAAGAACCTGATCCGCTGGCACGGGCGCGTGCGGTCCTACCGCAGCACGATCCCGCGGCTGTCGATGATGGAGCTGTTCGACGTTTCCCGCATCCAGTGGCGGTTCGAACGGCTGTGCCGGTTGATCCGGGTGGATGAGCCGTGGAACAGCCCGAACGCGCACAAGCTCGACGACCGCACGCTGGAGCAGTGGCTGCGCTCGGCAGGCGCCAATGCCTCGACGCGCAACCTGATGGCGATCATGTCGAGGGTCACCTGGGGCGCCGAGCCCGACGAGGTGTCGATGCTGCACGCCGCCCGCTACGTGAAGGCTGCCGGCGGGCTGGACCGCATGCTCGACGTCCGCGGCGGCGCCCAGCAAGACCGGTTTCCCGGCGGCACCCAGCAGATCGCGTGCAAGATGGCCGAGGAACTCGGAGATCAGGTGGTGCTCGACGCCCCGGTGAGCCGCATCGAGCGCCGCCCCGACGGCACCGTGGCGGTGATCTCCCCTACCGGCGCGGTTCACGCCCGTGCGGTGATCGTGGCGATCCCGCCGCAGCACCGGACCGGGATCGAGTTCAGCCCGGCGCTGCCCAAGCCATATGCCGAACTGGCGGCGAACTGGCCGCAGGGCAACCTCAGCAAGGCCTACGCCGCCTATGAACGGCCGTTCTGGCGCACCAACGGCTGCTCGGGCGAAGCACTGTCCGATGAAGGGCCGGTGTTCATCACCTTCGACGTGAGCCCGGGTGGTGAAGACCGCCCGGGCATCCTGTTGGGGTTCACCGACGCCCGTACCTTCGACCGGCTGTCACCGGCGGAGCGCCGCGAACAGGCCCTGTCCGGGTTCGCCACCCTGTTCGGCGATGCGGCCCTGCAACCGATCGATTACGTCGATCACTGTTGGAGTACAGAACAATTCGCGCCGGGCGGGCCCACGGCGGCGGTGCCGCCGGGTTCGTGGACGCAGTACGGCAAGTGGCTGCGGGAACCGGTCGACGCGATCCACTGGGCCGGCACCGAAACCGCGGATGAGTGGACCGGCTTCCTCGACGGGGCGGTCCGGTCCGGTCAGCGTGCGGCCGCCGAGGTGGCCGGCCGGCTTACCGACTGAGCGCGTTCGGCCAACGCCCGCAACTGGGCGTTCACCTGCGACGGGCATTCCAGAATGGCGCAGTGACCACCGGGCATCTCGACGAAGGCGCTCAGGTTCGGAGCGTCGGCGGCGATCCGGCGGGCAGCGTCGATGGGTAGCAAGCGGTCCTTGGCACTGCCGATCACCAGCGTGGGCACCGTCAGGTTACGCAACGAGATGTGTTGTGCACCAAGCCCGTTGACCAGAGTGCGGGCCCAGCCGCCACGTCCGGCGGACGGGGTCTCGGCGAACAGTTGATAAACGAACTCCGCGACCGACGGGTCGGCGTCACGGCCCACCGCCAGACGAGCGACGAAACGCTTGTTGGGCCGCTCGATCATCCGCGGCATCCGCGTCCCGCCGAAGGTCCGGATCGCCGTACCCGCCGCCCGGATCCGCGTCGACGCCAGCGGCGCAGGCACTCTCAGCAATTTCACGTCGCGCACCAGATCCCCGGTGGTGGTGTTGATCAGCGCGACAGCGTCGGCGCGCGCCGCCACCTGAGCCGGATACCGCTGCGACCACGAGGTGATCGCGATGCCACCCATCGAGTGTCCGGCGATGATGGCCCGTTCGCCCGGCTTCAGCGTGGCGTCGAGCACTGCGTCCAGGTCGGCGGCGAGGTGGTTGAGGCTGTACCGGTGACGCCCGCGCGGCGTCTCGCTGCGGCCGTGCCCCCGGTGGTCGTAGGCGATGACCCGGTAGTCGGTGGCCAGATCGGCGATCTGGTGGGCCCAGACCCCGATGGCACAGGTGATGCCGTGGGCCAGCACGATCGGGTAGCCGTCCTCGGGCCCGAACACCTCGGCATGTAACCGCACGCCGTCGACGGCACGGACCTCGACTGTGCGTCCCGGCGGTAGCTGGGGAAGAGTCATGCTGCTCCGATCATTGGCGTCGTTGCCGGGTGAAACTGGGGATTCATGAACCTACCGCGTCGGTGATCAGCACCGGTTTGACCACGTCAGCGGCCTTGGCGGCGGCCCAGGCCCGGTCGAAGTCGGCGAACGGGTAGCGGCTCACGAGCTTGTCGATCGGAAGTTCGCCACGGTGGTACAGATCGACCAGGCGCGGGATGAAGGTGTGCGGTTCGCTGTCCCCCTCCACCACACCGCGCACGGTCAGGCCCTTACCCATGACGGCCGCGACGGGGAGGTCGGCCGTCAGCGCGCCGAGGCCCAGCAGCGCCAGGGTTCCCCGTTGGCGCAACACCCCGATCGCTGCCGCGAGAACATCGGGCCGCGCGGTGGTGTCGACCGCGGCGGTCACTCCCCCGGTCAGTTCCAGTACCGCTGCGGCGGCGTCGCAACCGGTCGGGTCGATCGTCGCGGTGGCACCCAATTCGGCTGCCAGCGTCCGTCGTTCGACTATCGGGTCGACGGCGATGACGGTCCGGCAGCCCGCGATGCGGGCACCCATGACCGCCGAGAGCCCCACCGCGCCGGCGCCGAACACCACGAGTGCGTCCGCAGGCTGCGGCGCAAGCACATTGAGTACGGCACCCATGCCGGTCTGCACGCTGCAGCCCAGCGGCGCGGCCAGCGCGGGGTCGATCGGCTCGGGCAACACCACGGCGTTGCGGCTGCCGGCGATCGCATACGTGCAGAAGCTGGACTGGCCGAAGAAGCCGCCCCCGATGGGCACACCGTCGGCGCGCAGCGCACCGGACTCGTCGCGGTAACCGCGCATGTTGAGGTCGGTGGAACGCTCGCAGTAGGCCGGGGCGTCCGCATGGCAATTGGAACAGATGCCGCAGCTGGCGAACGTGAGAACGACCTGTTCGCCGACCCGGGGTGTGGCGTCCGGCCCGGCCTGGACCACGGTGCCCGCGCCCTCGTGGCCGAACACCATCGGCAGCTTGCGAAACCGCGCGGCCACACTCACATCGGTGTGACAGATGCCCACCGCGTCGATGCGGACCAGCACTTCGTCGCCGCGCGGTTCCCGAATCTGCACGTCGATGAGCTGTGGATCAGCCCCGGCATCGAGCACCACGGCGGCGCGGGCGTTGAGCATCCGGTGATGCTAGCCACCCACTTGACACCTGTCACAATTGGCTGGCGACCCACCCGAAGGAGACACCGATGCGTGCAGCACAGATCACCCGGCTCGACGGTCCCGACGCAGTGCGGGTATCCGAGGCGGAGGAACCCTCCGGTACCGACGAAGTCGTGATCGACGTCCACGCCGCCGGCGTCGCATTCCCCGACGCCCTACTCACGCGCGGCCTCTACCAGTACAAGCCCGAGCTTCCGTTCACCCCGGGCGCCGAGGTCGCCGGCGTGGTGCGCAGCGCCCCGGACGGTGCCCATGTCCGCGCCGGCGACCGCGTCCTCGGCCTGACGATGTTGTCCGGCGGTATGGCCGAAGTCGTGGCGCTGCCCGCCGAGCGCGTGTTCGCACTGCCCGACGCTGTGTCCTTCGAGGCCGGCGCCGGCATCCTGTTCAACGACCTGACCGTCCAATTCGCGTTGCGCACCCGCGGCCGGTTGACACAAGGCGAGACCGTGCTGGTGCACGGCGCCGCGGGCGGCATCGGCACCTCGGCGCTGCGGCTGGCACCCGCATTGGGCGCCTCGCGCACCATCGCGGTGGTCTCCACCCAGGAGAAGGCCGAGATCGCCCGGGCTGCAGGGGCTTCGGAAGTGGTGCTGGCCGACGGGTTCCGTGACGCGGTCAAGGAACTCACCGACGGCCGCGGTGTGGATGTCGTCGTCGACCCTGTCGGCGGTGACCGCTTCACCGACTCACTGCGGTCGCTGGCCGTGGGCGGACGACTGCTCGTCATCGGCTTCACCGGCGGCGAGATCCCCACGGTCAAGGTCAATCGCCTGCTGCTGAACAACGTCGACGTGGTCGGCGCGGGTTGGGGCGCCTGGACGTTCTCACACCCCGGCTACCTGCAGGAGCAGTGGGCCGAATTGCAGCCCCTGCTGGCTTCTGGCGCGGTGCCCGCACCGCAGCCCGAGGTGTATCCGCTGGAGCAGGCCGCTGAGGCCATCGCGTCACTGGAGAACCGCAGCGCCAAGGGCAAGGTGGTGCTGAAACTTCGGTGATCCGGGAATAGGAGCGCAGCAATCGGTGTTGCCGCGTGGGTGACTGATGCCGAATTGAGCCCCACCGACTGGGTACGCGACCAGACCCAACGCATCCTGGAACAAGGCACGACTGACGGTGTCGAGGTTCTCGACCGTCCCATCGTGCTGTTCACGACGACGGGCGCCAAGTCCGGCAAGAAGCGGTACGTACCGCTGATGCGTGTGGAAGAGGACGGCCGCTACGCGATGGTGGCTTCCAAGGGCGGCGCCCCGGAGCACCCGTCGTGGTACTTCAACGTCAAGGCCAACCCCGCCGTGACAGTGCAGGACGGCGACAAGACCGCATCGCTGACAGCTCGCGAAATCTCCGGTGACGAGCGCGAGCACTGGTGGAAGCTGGCCGTCGAGGCCTACCCGCCGTACGCCGAATACCAGACCAAGACCAACCGACAGATTCCGGTCTTCATCGTCGAATGACGGCTACCACCAACCGAGGGCGTCGGACATCTGCCGCGCCAACTCGGTGGTGAGGGTGCGCACATAGGTCGCCGACAGATGGTGAGCGTCGTGGTAGACCAGCACATTGCCCTCGACAGCGCGACAGATCGTCGGCCGGCACACCGCATCGCTGAGGTCCAGGGCCTTCATCAGCGGATAGTCGGCCAGGTGATCGAGAGTCGGATTGCGCTGGGCCAGCGCTTCGTTGCGCGGCACCCCGCAGGACTCGGCGTCACCACCGCGCGACAGACAGTCCACCGGCGAGAAGAACCATCCGTCACGGATCATCCACGGCGTATCACGCATGCCGAGCATCGGGATTCCCTTGGCGGACAAGTCATCCCAAATTCCCAGGTAGTAGTCGGGCACATAGTCGCCCTGGCCGTTGAGGATCGGGCGCGTCGAGGTGAAGAACACGTAGTCCGGCCGGTCGGCGATGATCTGCGCCAAGGCGTTGTCCGACCACGTCCGACAAGACGGGTATTTCTCAAAGGACCCCGCGATGATCGGCATGCGCTTGGTGGTCAGCGGACATCCGAACTTCAGGTAAGTGGTCACCTTGAAGCCGTGTTGACGCCCGATCTGATGAAGCGCGGTCAGCCAGTGCTCGGAGTGCGACCCACCGGCCAACGCAATCGTGTGGGCGCCCTTGGGATCTCCGTACACGCACGTGACGACCTCATCACCGGTGAATCCCGTGACGCAATGGTCGATCGACGACGGCGGGATGTCGTCATCTGCCTCCAGCGCGCTCGGGCGCATGGGCAACTTAGCCACTCGGTGATTCCCGATGAGCGCCTGCGCGCCTGGATAGTCGCGGATCGGGAGCATGCCGAGTTCGGCACCGCTGGCGCGGGCCAGGGCCACATGGCCCTGCCACATCAGCGACATCGCGACGAGCATCACCGCGACCAACAGCGCAACCGCACCCGATACCATCCGCATGCCGGCCCCACGGCGCCACGGCAACTGGGCCCACCGCACGGTGAACACCGTCAATAGCACCGCGACCAGCATGACCGCCATACCATCGACCGGGCCGACGGCATCGTCGTTGATCGTCGCCAACCAGAAGATCAACAACGGCCAATGCCACAGGTAGAGCGGATAGGCCATCGCCCCGACGGCGACCACCGGGGCGCTGCGCAAGAATTCGCTCGTCCTCGATGACGTCTCCTCGACGCCGCTGACGATGATCAGCAGCGTCGCGGCCACCGGAATCAACGTCCACACGCCCGGGGACTGCACGGTCCGATCGGTGAGTACACCGCACACCAGGATTGCCGCCAACCCGGCTGCCGTCGCACCGGCCCGCGACCAGCCGCGCCACCGGATTCGGCCCAACGGGCCGGCCACGAACGCCGCCGCCATCACCCCGGCCAACAGCTCCCAGGCCCGAGCGACCGTGCTGTAGTAGCCGAGCATCGGGCTGTCGAACTGCGTGGTGACCGCGTAGTACAACGATGCCGCCATCGCGGTGCCGGACACGACCACCAGAACCGTGCGTCGCGCCGCACCACCCCGACGCAGCGTCAGCGCAACGACCACAGCAGCCAGCACGAACAACGCCAGCGCGAACTGGCCCAGCACCGAGACGGCCCACAGGTGGTGCAACGGGGTCACCGCCTCACCGGCCTGCACATAGTCGTCAGCCGACTGGAGCAACTGCCAATTCTGGTAGAAGCCCACGCCGGCGAGGGTCTGCTCGGCGAACGACTCCCACCGGGTCTGCGGCTGGACGAGTACGGTCAGCACCGCGGAAACGACCAGCACAAAAACCAGCGGCGGCACCACCCACCGCACCACCCGGCCCGCCTCGGCGGCCAGGGTTGACCCGCTCGCGGTACCGATGCTGCGCAGGACGCGACCGCCGACGAAGTAGCCGGACAGGACCAGCAGGACATCCACGCCGCCAGACGCCCGCCCAAGCCAGAAATGGCACACGACCACCATCACGATGGCCACACCGCTCAATCCGATCAGGTCATCGCGAACCCGCCGCGCAGCAGCAGGAACGCGAACCGGATCGTCAACAATCAACTGCACGCTGAACTTTCCCTGGGCTGTCTTCGCCGGTCACTGACGACGAGAACACCCTGGGGCACGCCGTTCGCCGCACCGAGCATAGGCCACCGGATCAGGTGGTCAAGGTGAGCCGCCGAGCAGCCCGGGAGGCCCTTCCGGACATCTGAAGCGCATCGCTTGTACGAAACGGCCATAGGCATATTTGCCCCGCAAATCTAGCCTTGAGGCATGACTGCCACTGCCACACCGGCCGCCAAGAAGTCCACCTACCGGCCGTTGGAGCTGTTCGACACCGACCGCCTGCTCGATCAGGACGAACGCGAGATCGCAGCGACGGTACGCAAGTTTGTCGATACCCGGCTGAAGCCAAACGTCGGCGAATGGTTCGAATCGGCCACCCTGCCCAGAGAGCTGGCCAAGGAGTTCGGCAGGCTCGGCGTGCTCGGCATGCACCTGCAGGGTTACGGCTGCGCGGGCACCAATGCCGTCAGCTACGGCCTGGCCTGCATGGAACTGGAAGCCGGGGACAGCGGATTCCGCAGCTTCGTCTCCGTCCAGGGCTCGCTGTCGATGTTCTCGATCTACCGCTATGGCTCAGAGGAACAGAAGAACGAATGGCTTCCCCGGCTGGCCACCGGCGACGCGATCGGCTGCTTCGGCCTGACCGAGCCCGACTTCGGCTCCAACCCCGCAGGCATGCGCACCCGCGCAAAGCGCTCTGGCGCCGGAGAAAACGCAGACTGGGTGCTCAACGGCACCAAGATGTGGATCACCAACGGCAACCTCGCCGACGTGGCCACCGTGTGGGCACAGACCGACGACGGGGTTATCAGAGGCTTCCTGGTGCCCACCGACACCCCGGGCTTCACCGCCAACGAGATTCATCGCAAACTCTCGCTGCGCGCCTCGGTGACCTCCGAGCTCGTGCTGGACAACGTCCGGTTGCCCGCCTCGGCGCAACTGCCGCTGGCCGACGGACTGTCCGCACCACTGTCGTGCCTCAACGAAGCCCGGTTCGGCATCGTGTTCGGGTCTCTCGGCGCCGCCCGCGACAGCCTGGAGACCGCGATCGACTACGCGGGCTCGCGCGAGGTGTTCGACAAGCCGCTGACCAGCTACCAGCTCACCCAGGAAAAGCTGGCCAACATGACCGTCGAACTCGGCAAGGGAATGCTGCTGGCGATCCACCTCGGCCGCATCAAGGACGCCGAAGGTGTTCGGCCCGAGCAGATCAGCCTGGGCAAGCTCAACAACGTCCGCGAAGCCCTGGCCATCGCACGGGAATGCCGGACCCTGTTGGGCGGCAGCGGAATCACCCTCGAATACTCACCACTGCGCCATGCCAACAACCTGGAATCCGTCCTCACGTACGAGGGCACCTCCGAGATGCATCTGCTCTCCATCGGCAAGGCGCTGACCGGGCAGGCGGCCTTCCGCTGATGACCGTCGCCATCAAGCACCTGATCGGCGGACAGTGGGTGCCCGGCACCGGCGACGAGCTACTCAGTGTGAACCCGGCACAGCCGAGTCTGATTGTGGCTCAGGGAAGTAACGCACGGCTATCCGATGTCGACGCCGCGGTGGGTGCCGCCACTGCAGCCGCGGCGCCCTGGGCCACCGCGCCGATGCATCAGCGCGGCGCGGTCCTGCTCGGCGCTGCCGATATCGTCGACCGCAATGCGGAGGCGTGGGGGCTGGAACTGGCCCGCGAAGAGGGCAAGACGAAAGCCGAAGGCACCGGCGAGGTTCGGCGGGCCGCGCAGATCCTCCGCTACTACGGAAACGAGGGTGATCGGCAGGCAGGCGAGATCTTCGCCTCGCCCCGGGCCGGTGAACAGATCCTCATCACCCGCAAGCCGTTAGGCGTGGTCGGTGTGATCACCCCGTTCAACTTCCCCATCGCCATCCCGGCCTGGAAGATCGCACCCGCGTTGATCTATGGCAACACCGTCGTGTGGAAACCCGCGAGTACCGTTCCGCTGCTGGCGATTCGCCTCGCGCAGGCGCTCACCGAGGCCGGCCTGCCCGCCGGTGTGCTCAACCTGCTGATCGGCGGATCCGATATCGGCACCGCCATCGTCGACCACCCCGGCATCGACGGCATCACGTTCACCGGTTCCACCGGGGTCGGGCGGGGCATCGCCGCGGCCGCGGCCGCACGTGGCATCCCCGCGCAGGCCGAGATGGGCGGCAAGAACGCCGCCGTCGTCCTCGATGACGCCGATCTCGATCTGGCGCTCGAGCAGGTGATGCTCGGTGCGTTCCGCTCGACCGGGCAGAAATGCACTGCCACCTCCCGCCTGATCGTCACCGACGGGATCGCCGATACCTTCCTGTCCGCTCTGAGCCGGCGCGCGGCGGCCCTGATCGTCGGAGACCCGACCGACGATACGACGCAGATGGGTCCGGTCATCAACGACACTGCACACCAGTCTATTTCAGCCGGGATTCGTACCGCGGCCACGCAAGGTGCCACGGTTCTGACGGGTGGGCATCCCTATGCCGACGGTCCGCTCACGGCGGGCTACTTCGTCGCACCTACCATCGTCGAACTCAACAGTGCACCGGCCGATGTGTGGACCGACGAATTGTTCGGGCCCGTCCTCGCGGTCAAACGGGCCGCCGATGCCGATGCCGCGTTCGCGCTCGCCAACGACAGCGAGTTCGGCCTCTCTGCGGCGATCTTCACGCAGGACCTGACCCGGGCCCTGCAGGCTGTCGAGCAGATCGACGTCGGCGTGCTGCACGTGAACTCCGAGTCGGCCGGCGCCGATCCGCATGTGCCGTTCGGTGGCGCCAAGAAGAGCGGACTCGGCCCCAAGGAGCAAGGTGGCGCCGCGCGGGAATTCTTCACCCACACCACCACGGTGTACCTACGTGGCGGGCGGGCGCGCTCGTGACCGCCGGGGCGCTCGACGGGGTCGTCGTCGTGGATTTCAGCCGCGTGCTGGCCGGGCCGTACGCGACCATGATGCTCGGTGATTTCGGCGCGGAGGTCATCAAGATCGAACGCCCGGGTACCGGCGACGACACCCGGGCCTGGGGACCGCCCTACGATTCATCCGGTGTGGCAACGTATTTCAACGCCATCAACCGCAACAAGCGTTCGGTGGCACTCGACCTGACCGACCCGGGCGACCGGGATCGCGCCCGATCCCTGGTCGCGGGCGCCGACATCGTCGTCGAGAACTTCCGGCCGGGCACGATGGAGAAACTCGGCCTGGGGTACGAGGACCTGCGGGCGATCCGTCCCGATGTCATCTACTGCTCGATCACCGGATTCGGCCGCGACGGCGGTGCTGGATTGCCGGGCTACGACCTGCTGGTGCAGGCGGTCGGCGGATTGATGAGCGTCACCGGAACCGAACCCGGCGATCCCACCAAGGCCGGGGTGGCGCTGGTAGACGTGCTGGCCGGGCTGCATGCGCTGAGCGGGATCCTCGCCGCCCTGGCCCATCGCGACCGCACCGGGGTGGGCCAGCGCGTCGACACCAACCTGTTCTCGGTGTTGTTGTCCTCCATGGTCAATCAGGCTTCCGGGTACCTCGGCGCCGGTGCGGTGCCGCAGATCATGGGCAATCGCCACCCGAGCATCGCCCCATATCAGACCTTCGAAACCGCCGACCGGCCCATCGCCGTCGCTGTCGGCAACGACAAACAGTTCCGGTCCTTCGCCTCGGCCATCGGCGAACCTCAGCTGGCCGACGACCCCCGGTTCGGCACCAATCCGGAACGGGTTGCGCATCGGGATGCACTGTGCGCCGTCATCGAAACCGCGTTGAAGAACCACGGTGCCGACCACTGGTACGAGGTGTTGACCGCGGCGAGTATTCCGGCCGGGCCGATCAACGATCTGTCGGAGGCATTCGCCTTCGCTCGCGAACTCGGGTTGGAAGCAACAGTTCCGGTGCCCGGAACGCCCACACCGCAAGTGGCCAACCCGATCACGTTGTCGGCGACACCGGTCACCTACCGCAGCGGTCCACCACGGCTCGGCGCCGACCTGATGGACCGTCTCACCCCGACCGGCGAGACGCCAGCAGCTGCCAGGCCTTGAGCGCCAGCCATAGCTGTGCCCGGGTATCGGCGGACTCCAGGTCATCGCCCAACAGTTGACAGATACGCCGCATCCGGTTGCGCATGGTGTGGCGATGAACCGCGAGCTCGGCAGCCGCCGCCTCCATCTGACCGTTGCGACCGAGAAAGGCTGCCAGGGTGGGGATCAACTCGTCCCCACCGGCCAGCGAGTCCAACGGCGCTGCCAACACCCGGAGTTCGGCGGCACTCCGCCCCTCGAGCAGCACTGCCATCGCGCTGAGTTCACCGAATTCGCTGAACCGCCCGCCGCCGGAATGCGCCGCGATACGGGCCTGTTCCAACGCCGCGTGCAGATCGGCCAGCCCGGCCGGTCGGCTCACCCCACCACCGACCGTGATACCCGTCTGCTGCGCGAGCTCCTCCACGACGGTGCGGATACGACGTCGGCTCCCGGTCGCCGGAACCACGATGACGATCTCGTCACCCAGCGGAGCCATCAGAAACGAGGTCAGCACCCGGCCCAGTACATGCTGGGCTGTCAGCAACGGCCCCGCGCCGGTGAACGATGCCACCACGATGTCGCCGTCGGGTTCAAAACCGAAGTACCGCAACACCGCACTGTCCACAGCACCTGCGCCCGAAATCAGCTCGCGGGTCACCGCGATCCGCAGCAGTTGCTCGGCATCGACCACCCGGGCCGGCTTCTCGATCGCGATCGAGATCAGCGACACGGCATGCGCGACCAGGAACCGGTCGGCGTTGGACATCGGGGCGGACGTGCGCACCGCAAGCCGACCGCGAACGGGCTGGGCGGCCCGCAGATTCTGAATGGTGACGTAGGCGTCCCCATCGGTGGTGACATGGGCACCGTGCCGACGCGTCGGGCGCCCCTGCTCGCCCAGTACGGAGATCAGCCGTGCTTGGGCACCTCCCCCGGCAGCCAACACGGTGTCGTCGGTGTCGACCACCACGACCGTCGCCGACAGACAGTCGGCCAGCGCGTCGACCACTCCGGGGATGCCGCCCCGGAGTGTCGCCCGGGCCAGCACCTCCTGATCGTCGACGACCCGCTGCACCGAGCGCAGTTCGTCGGCCTTGAGCGCGTCGATCACCACGCGGGCGATCGCGATGAACGGCGTCGACGCGGGCACCTCGAGCACCGGGATCCCCAACTCGTCGCCGGCGGTGCGCACCGCCCGCGGGATGTCGGCAATCGTGGTGCCGGTGTCGATGGCCAGCGCTGCGGTCCCGGCCGCGGCCAGGCGCGCCACGTAGGCCGCTTGCGCTTCGGCGTCGGCTCCGATGTTGATGCCGGTCGTCATGACCAATTCACCACCGGCCAGATACGGGGTCGGGTCGGTCAACTCGATCGCATGCGCCCAGGAGATCTCACGGTCCGCGCCGCGCGCTCCGGCCACCAGCACGAGGCCGAGGCCGTCGACCTCGGTCAGGTCCCGCACGGTGAGTGCCACAGGAGAAGTCTTACCCCTTTTCGGCCGTCACCGGCATCACCTCGCGACCCCACTGTGACAGCGCACACTTACCTGCTGCGAAAGAGGTTGGGCTGTAGCGAAACTCACACTCTAAGAATTGCTTTTAGACAGCTGCTACGAGGACCATGGAGTTGTCCGTCCGGCGAGCGATCCTCGACGTGTGGACATCAGCAAAGACAATGGGTACCCGTGATCCGGGGCACTTTTTAGGAGTGAGAAGTATGTCCTTCGCACAGTTTCGCGCAAACCAGAAGCGCGCCAACATGCGGCGCCGCCTCTATGCGCGGATCAACGAAATGCCGAACTCGTCGGTTCGCGAAGAGTTGATCGCAGTCGTGCAGCGGCACGAGCTTCAGGATGCAGATCACTGAGACGACGTTTCCGCTGTACAGAGCCGGTGGCCCGAAGGCCTCCGGCTCTGTTGCTTTCGGCGGTTGATTTCACTGGCTGATCGGTCAGCCTCGGCCGAAGTACGGCATGGACCGCGCCATCACCGTCAGCGACGGCACCGAGACCTCCAGCGGCAGATCGACCAGATGCGCCACAGCGCGTGCGACATGCTCGACATCGAAAGTCGGCTCAGCCGCGAGACTTCCATCAGCCTGCAGAGTCTGGTGGCTGAATCCTGCGGTCATGTCGGTGGCGGCATTACCGATGTCGATCTGGGTGATGCAGATGTCGATATCGCGCAGATCCAACAACATTGACGCGGTCAACCCGCTCATCGCGTGTTTGGTGACGGTGTAGGCCAGGCTTTTGGGACGGGGCCGGTGCGCCGAGATCGATCCGTTGTTGATGATCCGCCCGCCCCTGGGCAATTGGGCGGCCATGACGCGAGCGGCTTCCCGCGCGCAGAACACCGCACCGTCGACATTCGTGCGCCACGTGGCGTGCCACTGCTCGTCGGTGATGTCGGCGACCGATGCCGACGGTCCGAACACCCCCGCATTGTTGAACAACACATCCACCCGGCCGTACGTCGACACCGCGTCGCCGAACAGCGCACGCACCGAGGCTGAATCCGTGACGTCGGTAGGCACGACGCGGGCGTTCGGGCGCCCACCGCCGGCCTCGACCAGCGGCTCGGCACGACGGCCCGCCAGCACCACCTGATGCCCGGCGTCCAACAGCACCTGGGCTGTTGCACGGCCGATGCCACTGCCCGCCCCGGTGATGATCACGACTTTCTGCACGGGTTCGATTGTGCCCGACCTAGTGTGTCGGCGTACCGCCCGCCGGGCTCGGCCGCGGCGCGGTGAAGAACGACCCGATCACGGCGAGCACGCTGATCACCGCGGCAGCCATGAAGGCCGCATGCACGCCAGGTAGATCCGGGGCCCCACCCGAGTGGGATGCCTTGGTCATCACCGTCACGAACAGCGCGGTTCCCGCCGCGCCACCAACCTGCTGCAGCGTCGTCAGGATGGCACTGCCGTGTGAATAGAACCGGTCAGGCAGGACTCCGAGTGCGTCAGTCATCAACGGGGTGAACATCATCGACAAGCCCAGCATCATGACCGACTGCAGGACAACCAGTTCCCACACCGGCGACGCCGCCGACAGCAGCGTGAAACCCCACAGCGACACGCTCAGCATCACCGATCCAGGTACGACCAGCAGACGGGCGCCGTGACGGTCATAGGCCCGCCCGACCAGCGGGCCGGCCAACCCCATCAACAGCCCGCCGGGCAGAGTCGCCAAGCCGGCGACCAACGCACTCTGCTTCAACACGTCCTGCACATACAGCGGCACCATGATGATGGCGCCGAACAGCCCCATGAAGCCGAGGACCACCAGGCTCAGCGACACCGAGAACCGCCGGTAGGTGAACGGCCGTAGATCCAGGAACGCGCGATCACGTCGCTGCAACTGAATCTGCCGCGCACCGAATGCCAGCATCGCCACCGCACCGATCACCATCGGCACCCACGCGGGTATCGACTGCTGACCGTGAGCGGACTCACCCATGAGCGACAGCCCGAACACCAAGCCCGCGAACGCAATCGCCGACATCGGCACCGAGACAGGATCGATCGGGGTCGGATCTTCCCGCTCATCATCGACGCGCAGCCATGCCAGACCGGCGCCGAGCGCCGCCAAGGCGATCGGCAGCACGATCCAGAACATCCACCGCCAGTCCAGTGAGCCCAGGATGAAACCTGACAACGTCGGTCCGATCGCCGGCGCGACGGCGATGACGATCGAGATGGTCCCCATCATCTGCCCACGCCGGTCGGCGGGGATCAGCATCATGACCGTCGTCATCAGCAGCGGCATCATCACCGCGGTGCCGCAGGCCTGCACGATCCGTCCAACCATGAGAGCCGCGAATCCCGGCGCCAACGCGGCCACCAACGTGCCGGTACAGAACAACGACATCGATGCCAAGTAGATGCCGCGCACCGGGTAGCGCTGCAACAGCGAACCCGACATCGGGATGACCACGGCCATGGTCAGCAGGAAGCCACTGGTCAGCCACTGCGCCGTACTCGCCGAAATATCCAGGTCGACGATCAGGGCCGGCAGCGCGACACTCATGATCGTCTCGTTGAGGATCATCACGAACGCCGAGCCGACCAACAGCGCGATGATGACGTTGGCGCTCGACTGGGCACGCGGATGCGTCGCGATCTCCCCCGTGCTCGGGCCCGTCGTCATTGCCACTCCCCTGTCTCCCCCGAGCTTGGTCTGCGCAAGCCACCCAGGGTAGGTGGGGCACCCGACATCAGGGAAACCAGTTTCGCCCCGAAATGATGGCGACCCGGCCGCTACGGGGCAGTTCTGGCGCTAAAGTCCGTGCCGAACCCGCCCTGATGGCGGTCGATGGCGGAGCCGACAGGGCGCCGAAAACGGCGAAGGTGGACCGATGACGACGAGCGAGGACCCTAAGGGCGCCAGTACGGCGCCGCAGACCGAGCCCGGGCGCCGCGGCGTCATGCAATCCCTCACCGCACTCTGTGTGCGCTATGTCGAACGCCTGATGCCGGACCCGTACCTGTTCGCCGTCATCCTCACCCTCATCGTCGCCGGCCTGGTCGCCTTTCTGGTGAAAGGCGCGACGCCTGACGGCATGCTCAAGGCCTGGTACGGCGGTGTGTGGGGTTCGCAAAACATCTTCACGTTCGCCTTCCAGATGGTCCTGATCCTCGTGACGGGCTACACGCTCGCCGAAGCGCCGGTCCTCAAACGCGCCATCGTCAACATCGCCGCGAAACCGAAAAACCAGGTCCAGGGCGCCCTGCTCTGTTTCGGTGTGAGCGCGGTCCTGTCCCTGCTGAACTGGGGACTCGGGCTGGTGGCCGGCGCGTTGGTCGCCCGGCAGGTCGCCAAGCGCTTCACCGACGCGCACTTCGGCTACCTCATCGCGGCGGCGTTCATGGGCTTCATCGTCTGGACACAGGGACTGTCATCGTCGATCGCGCTGGCGAACACCGACCCCAGCAGCCCGATCAACGTGATCCACAAGATCACCGACATCACCGTGCCGCTGAGCCTCACGATCTTCCAGCCCTACAGCTGGCTGTCGGTGATCGTCGTGCTGGCCCTGCTCGCGCTCGCGATCTGGCGCATGGAGCCCACGCAGAGCCTTGCCCCCGACCCCGCGGTGTTCGAAGACGAGGAGAACGCGGAGGCCGAGACGTCGGACCGCAAAAGGACGTTCGCCGAATGGCTGGAGAACCTGTGGATCCTCAATGTCCTCGTATTCGCCGCGGGCATGGCCTATTTCGTCCTCAGCGGTTTCGCACTGAACATCTCGTCGATGATCATGTTGTTCACGATCACGAGTGCCCTGCTGCACCGCACGCCGATCCGGTTCATCCGGGCGTTCACCGGCGCCGCCAAGGTGTCCGGTCCGCTGCTCCTGCAATATCCGCTCTACGGCGGTCTGGTCGGCCTGCTGGGTTACCACGCGAGCGAGGGAACCAAGCCGCTGCAGACGCTGCTGGCCGAGGCTGTCGTGAGCGGCGCGACGCAGCACACGCTGCCGTTCCTGACCTTCATCGGTTCGTTGATCATCAGCCTGTTCGTGCCCTCGGGCGGCGGGCACTGGGCGGTGCAGGGCCCGATAGCGGTCGACTCGGCGCTGGCGATCGGTCAGCAGTCGCCGGCGTATCTGGGGTTGATCTCCATGGCGGTCGCCGTCGGCGAGGGAGTGGCGAACATGATCCAGCCGTTCTGGCTGCTGCCACTACTCGCGATCGCGAAACTCAATGTCCGTCAGGTGATGGGCTTTACCGTCGTCGCGTTCTTGATCGGGGTGTTGGTGTTGGGTGCCACCACTCTCATAGCGCCCCATGTGATTTGACGGCGGTCCCCACTTCACCCGTCTAGGGTCGAAAAATGGGTGAGTCAACGGTGATACGCAGATTGGCGTCGGTGCTGGCCGTCACGTCGGTGATCAGCGCCGCGACGGCGTGCAATTCGGGCGGTTCCGGTAATCCGGAAACCACCGGCGACCCGGCGCCGACGATCACCACGGGCGCGTCGGGGACCGCTGACGCCGCAGCGTTCACGGGTTTCATCGAACCCGTCAAGGGCACCGAGGGAACCGTCACCTATCAGGTAGACCTCCCGCAGCTGCGCGGCGGAAACACCGCGGTGCGCAACAAGTTCAACACCGGAATGCGCGCCGCCTTGGACGACTACCTCAAGCCCACCGAGGACAACGCCCCGGTCACCATCGCGCCCGGGGTCCTCGGTGAGGACGACCGCAGCGAGGTATCCCACATCGGCACCGGCGCGGTGGCCGGCGTGCTCCTTGTCAACATCTTCGTCCACCATGCGGCGCATCCGTTCAACGCGGTATCGACGACGGTGACCAACGCGCACACGGCCGAGCCGATCATGATCACCGACCTGTTCACCGACCAGACCGCCGGGCTCACCGCACTCGTCGACGGCATCAAGGCCGAGATCGCCGGCGACGAGAAGCTGGCCAACCAGGCCGCGCCAGAGCCGGTCGCCGATCAGCTCGCCAATTGGGTGCCCGACGACGACGGCCTCGTCGTCTACCTGCCGGTGGCACACGTGCTCGGCGACTACTACCCGGTCACGGTGGACTGGGACGCGATCGCGGGCGTGCTCGCGCCGGGAATGCGGGAGACATTGACGATGTAACGGGGTTCGGATGGCCACCCGCGCCGCCTTGCCACTTGATAGAGAATGGCCCCCGGAGATAATCTCCGAGGGCCATTCTCACTGGTAGCGGGGACAGGATTCGAACCTGCGACCTCTGGGTTATGAGCCCAGCGAGCTACCGAGCTGCTCCACCCCGCGTTGCAAATACAAGATTACCGGGGTCTTAACCAGAGCTCCAAATCGGGTGCTCAGAGGTGGTTTTCGGCCCGAAAACCACTCGGATGTCAGCCGACGAAACGGACCACCTGACCGCACCGGAACACCCCGGCCGGGTCGTGCCGTTCGGCCAGCGCCGCCAGCCAGTGCCGAGTGTCCTCGTCGTAGACCCGGGCGGCCCGCCCGGCATCGTCGGAGGGAGCGAAGTTCGCGAGCTGGCCGCCGGTGGACCACTGCGACAGCGCCACGATGAGTGCGCCGGCCTGCGGCACCACGGCATCGGCGGACGGCGGGGCCAGGACCCCGGCGGTGCTCACCGCGAAGGCGGCGTCGCGATGGCAGAACGCGCTGCGATGGCGCCCCTCACGTGCCAAGGCGCCCCCGAGCAACCGGAGTTCGACGATCGTCTGCACCGAGCCCGAGTCAGGTCCGGCCGCACCCAACAGCACCTCGACCGTCTCAGGGGTCAATTCCCGCAACAGCGTGTGGTGTTCGTAGGTCGGCATCGGATCGACCGGA
Organism: Mycobacterium sp. IDUB_24; assembly: GCF_055419385.1. Taxonomy (NCBI): domain Bacteria; kingdom Bacillati; phylum Actinomycetota; class Actinomycetes; order Mycobacteriales; family Mycobacteriaceae; genus Mycobacterium; species Mycobacterium sp. IDUB_24. The sequence goes on along the minus strand of NZ_JBVAXO010000006.1, from coordinate 103,454 downwards.
TCGGCGTGCACCGCCCCGATTGCCGCGTACGGCAAGACCGAGACGGTGTCGAGCACCGGAGTGGCCACCGCACGCATCGGTGCCAGCAGCCGTTCAGCCCTGGCGAAGTCGCCGACGTGACCGTCTGCGCTCCTCACGTGCGCCGCGGCATACCGCACCGCCACCGTGAACCGGCCGGCCAACGGCTCGGGAACTCCCGGGAGCGGCGGAAGCTGTTGCAGTGCAATAGACGTCGAGACGGATTCGGGGAGGTCGACACACCAGCTGGCCCACTGCCGCAGCACCGCTGCGGCATCGGCACCGTCGAAAAATACCGCGCCACCGTAGAACTCGGCGATCGGCAGCAGTTCGATCTCGACGGTGGTGACGATGCCCAATGTCGACTTCCCGCCACGCAGCCCCCAGAACAGCTCGGCGTTCTCCTCCGGCGAGGCACGCAAGAGCTCCCCTGCCCCGGTGACCAGTTCGAAGGACCGCACATAGTCCGAGGACAAGCCGAGTGTGCGCACCAACGGTCCGATCCCGCCGCCGGTGAGGAAACCCACCACCCCGACTCCCGGCGCGGATCCGGACACTCCGGCCAGGCCGTGCGGCGTCGCCGCATCGAGCACGTGCTGCCAGGTGGCTCCGGCCGCCACCCGCGCGGTGCGTGTTGCCGGGTCCACGGTGCAGCTGGTCATCCCAGAGGTCACCACCAGGATCGTGTCGGAGGCGACGGCCATGGCGCCGTGGCCGGTGGCCTGGACGCCCACCCGAAATCCCCGGGCCGAGGCGAACCGCACGGTGTTGGCGATGTCGTAGGCCGACGTCGCCAACACCACCGCGGCCGGTTCCACGGTGGCCGCCAAATTCCACGGGGTGGCCTGCTCATAGCCGGCCTCCCCCGGCAGCGCGACGGGGGCGGCGACGTGGGCGCGGAGGCCCTCCAGCGCGTCGTCCAAGCCGTCGTGCGGGAGTTCGGTCAGGGTCATCGGGGTCCTCTCAGAATGCAGCCCAGCAGTCCGGGCGAAGTGTCGGCCTACAGCATCACCGCAACCGCTTGGCGTTCACTTGGCGGCCGGCTCAAGAACGCGGCAAGCCCCCGGTCACGCCAGCGTCAGCGCGCGGGCCGCCAGCCCGACCATGCCCACCGTCTCAGCCTCGGCAGCCAGCTTGCGCGCCGCCTCACGCCGCGCCGAGCCGTCCCCGCCGAGTACCGGGTCGAGTTGGCAACGCAACAGCGCACACCGCAGCTGGGTGGGCTTGGCCCCGGTGCGGTCCGCGATGTCCTCGGCCAGGGCCAGATCCACCAGCGCCCGCCGGTGATCGCCCCGCAGCGCGTGCAGTCGGGCGGTCGCCAGCGCCACCGGCCCCGCGTGCCCTACCTGCCCGATCATCGCGACGCGGTCGGTGAACGGTTCCAGTGCCGCGAGCAGGTCGCCCGCATACTCGTCCAACGCGTAGTCGACAGCCAGGTGCGCCATCCAGGCGGCCTCCCCCAGACCCGTCCACACCTGCCCACGGCCCGCTTCGGCGCGCCAATCATCCAGCCGGGCAATCGCATCGGCGGGTGAACCCTTGACGGCGGTGAGCAGAGCGGTGTGCACCAGCGCCTCCATCCCGCGCCCGCCGGAATCATCGTCAGACTGTGCGAAGGTGAGGCCCGCCCCGACTGGCCCACCTGTCTCCCGCAGCAGGGTCACCTCGGCCAGTAGACCGCTTCCGGCGCCGTAGAGTTCGGTCTGCTCGTGCACGCGCGCCGCGATCGCGTGGTGACGGCCCGCCTCGGCGAAGTCACCGCGCCAGATCGCCAGCACCGATTCCATCCAGCGCAACTGGGCACGCAGCACGGGGAGTTGTAGTTCCTCGCTGCCCGCCATTCCGGCGCGCAGGTGCCGCTCGGTCAGGTCGATGTCGCCGAGATTCATCGCCGCCATGGTCGCGACCGAGTGCGCGATCACCGTGTCCTCACGGGATCTGCTGTGCTGTAGCGAATTCAGGCGATCGATCCAGTCGAACGTCGCGGCACTGAATTCGGCCACACCCGAGTAGCTGATGAGCCGGGCCATCAACGTGTCGGCGATGACGTCGGGATCGCCTGTGCTCTTTGCCAACTGATCGGCCCGGTCGAGATGCTCGGCGACCACCGTGGGATCCGGGTGGTAGCAGCGGCCCACTGCCAGCGCCGCCAGGACCCGCGCCTCGGCCGCCGGATACGCCGTCGACATCGCCGCGGCCTCCTCCAACAAGACCAGCAACGGGCCGGGGTCATGGCCTGGCGCCAGCCAGGGCCAACCCCCGCTGGCACGCAGGAGCGCACTGGCCACCCTCCCGGCGGTGTCGGCCCGCTCACTGCGCAGCGCCTCGGCGAGATTCCGCTTGACGGCGTCCAGTACCAGACGCCCCCGGCCCGCACGCGAATGCGCGTCGAGCATGGCCACCGTCAATTCGTCGCGCTCGGCGTCATTGCGCGCCGGTGCCGGCAACCGGTCGTAGGCGTCGAGCGCCGCCTGCCACCACCGCGCGGCGATGTCCGAACTCCACCGCTGGGTGGCCTGCTCGGCGGCCAACCGACAGGCAGCTACCACCGCCTGCGGATCGGCCAGCGGTTGGGCGGCCACCAGATGCTGGGCACGCCTCGTCACCGCTTCCTCGGAGGCGCTGTCCGCCAACGCATCCGCTACCTGTAAGTGGAGGCGGTGACGACGCATGGCCGGCAAACCGGCAATCAAGTGCTCACGCAACAGTCCGTGGGCGAAGGCGTAGCCGTCGCCGTTGTGGGCGCTCACCACAATCCGTTCGTCGGCGGCTGCGTCGAGGTGATCGGCAAGGCTGTCGAGGTCGAGCCCTGCCACGCGCGCCAGCACCGGCACCGCGTCGGCGTCGATCGCGTCGCCTATCACCGCTGCCACCCGCACCAGTCCCACGACCTCCGGCGGCAGTCCGGCCAACCGCCGGTCGAGCACCGACTTCACCGCGACAGGTATCTCGTCACGCTCGACGCGCGGCAATCTCGCGTACTCGGAGATGAAGAACGGATTACCACCGGTACGTTCGGTCAGTACGCTGGCCTCGGCGTCATCGACGAAGTCCTCGGCGATCTGATTGACCAGTACCGCAACATCTTCCGATGACAGCGCGGTCAGGGTCAGGTGCCGGTTGCCCGCACCACGGGCCACCGTCGCCAGCAGCCGGGCAACATCTGTGACGTGTTCGCCGTCGCGGACCGTGAGAATTACGGCGATCGGGTGGCCCCACAGCGCACCGGCGATGTAGGCCAGACATGCCGCAGAGGTCGAATCCGCCCACTGCACATCGTCGATCACGACCATCAGCGGACGGCGCGCCGACTCCAGGAGCGTCTGCACCCGCTCGTACACGCGGAACCGCGCGGTGTCGGGATCGGCGTCGCCAGGCACTTCCAGCACCTCGTCAGGGTCACCACCCAGGCCTCGGACCAGCTGCCGCATCGGCCACCACGGCGGAGTCGACGGCCCGTCGGGGCAACTCACCCAGACCGCATCGGAGGAGAACCGGTCGTCGATCTCCTCGGCCAGGCGCGTCTTTCCAATTCCCGGCGGACCGGACAGCACCAGCCACCGGGTCTCGCCCGCACGGACATCGACGAGAAGGTCTGCGGCGATATCCAATTCGCGACCGCGGCCGATCAGCGCCCCGCGCCCGCAACCAGGAGCTACAGACTCGACCACCGGCGCGGCAGGGGTATGTACCTCAGCGGCGCCGCTCCACTCCGGGGACCGGGGCCAGGCCGCGAGCTCCGGCGCCTGACGGAGGACCGCGGTCTGCAAATCGCGTAGGTCCACCCCCGGTGTCAGACCCAACTCCTCATCGAGCTCACGAGAGTAGCGGGCATAGATCTCCAGCGCCTCCGAAGCCCGTCCCGACCGGTATTGCGCGAGCATGTGCAGCCACGCACCGCGATCGGAAAGTGGTTCGGCTGAACGCAATTCCGATATCGCGGTCAGCGCCGCCGGGACGCGCCCGAGCGCCAGCAGGGCTGTGATCCGGTGATCGAGGCATTCGTTGCGCACCTCCCGCACGCGCGCGGCATCCCTTGTGACCCAATCCTGGTCCCCCACGTCCTCGAGAAGGTCTCCCCGCCACAGCGCCAGAGCGTCGTCGGCGGCGCTCAGCGCCTCGACCCAACGTTCCTGCTCCACCGCCGCCGCAGCCCGGGCGCAGCAGTCTGAGAACACCGCGACGTCGACCGAACCGGCGGGCACGTCCAGGTAGTAGCCCGGGGGCTGACGCACGATCGGCGAGGCCGTCGCAGCACCGTCGCGCAATGCCCGACGTAGATGGGAGATATAGACCTGCAGGCTGGCGGTGGCACTGGACGGAGGATCCTCACCCCACACGCCGCTGATCAGCCGGTCAACCGAGACGACCCGCCCTTGCGCGAGCAACAACATCGCCAGCACGGCCCGCTGCTTGGGTGCACCGATCTCAACGGTCGCGTCGCCACGCACCACCTGCAGCGGCCCCAGCAAACGAAAGTGCACCGACGCAGCATAATTGTCGGCGCCACCACCCGGCGAGCAGATACTGCTCACTTCTTTTGCGGCGTGCACACCCCCGCGAACTCCTTGCCTTCCTTCTCCGCCACACCCGCGGCGTCGAGCCAACCGACGCCGTCGAAGAAGAAGGTGTCGGCCGGGTGACTGTCCGATCCGGCGACGACCTCAGCCGTCCGAGCAGTCGCGGGGTACCCCCCAGGCGTGGACTGCACATTGAGAAACAAATATTCCTCTGTGCGCCAATCGAAGTCAGGCGGCGGCGCTTCCGTCACGGTCAGACCCGGATAGGGTCCACCGACGGTGAACCGGTCGAGAGTCGCCGTACCGGAGGTATCGGTCAACACGAGCTTCGGGCCAAATCCAAACCCGACCTCCACCGACCGCACCCCGACGCAGCCCGGCGGCACCCAGATCTCCAGCTTGCCGTCGGTGACCCGCGCACCGAACGCCGGCCGCATCGGGGCGGCGGACGGCGCATCCGACCATCGGCGGTCCTCGGTTCGGCAAGCGGTGAGCCCCACCGCCACCAGCAGCGTCAACAGGACGGCCAGCCAGGACCTCACGAATAACCCCCGTCGGACAAGCCGGCATCGCGTTCCAGCGGGTTGATGCCGGTCTTCTGTTCGATGAGCGCACCCAATCCGTAATCCCGTGCCATCCAGGCGAATCCCTTCTGTGCCCACTGCTCGGAATGGCGCTCCTCGTGGTGCAACAAGCGGTCGAGGTCGAGGGTGCTCTGGAACGGCACACCGCTGTTATCTTGTCCCCAGTTGGCCCCCGATTGGATGATCGTGCTCAGCTGGTCCGCCGGATCCTTGGATCCGTCGATGTTCATCACGAACACATCGCCGTAGGTCGTCCCACCGTGGACGCCGATCTTGTCCATCACCGGGCCGCCCAGACCCATCAGCATTCCGTTGGGGGTCGTGGCCAACGATCCCCCGCCGCCCTTGTCGAAAATCTGGTCATAGCTCCACGAGTTCGCGTTCTGTCGATCGATGATGCGCTGCACCTCGGAGGCCGAGTAGGGCGTTTCCTCGAAATCGTTCTGAACATCATCGGCAGTGCCCAGCACGCCGTCGCTGCCGGCCTCGGCGGCGTCGTAGTCGGTGCCGGCGTTGAGGATGTAGGTCATCACCACCGCCTTCTTCGCATCCTCCTTGCTGGTGCCGGGCGGCAGGATGAAGAACGACTTGCCGTCCTTGTCCTTGACCTCCCGCAGTCCGTTGAGCACGTCGAACGACTGCGGGGTGATGTTCTGCTGACGGGCGATATCGACCATGGTCTGCGGATCCACCCCGTGCTTGGACGCATTCTCCAGCCACTGAGCATATTTCGAACCCGGGACCACCGGTCCGGTGAGGAGCCCGGCATCACGCAACGCCTTCTCGTAGTCGTCGACCGGCGGATGCTCACCGGCGTCGGGCAGCTCGGCTGTCCCGGTGAAGTCGATACGTTCGGCGGCCTCGTCGTCGCCGCGCTCGTAACGGTCGGCGGCCACCCGTAGCTTCTGCGCGTACACCGTCACATCGCCACCGAGTAGCTTCGCCTGCTCGGTCAGCGCGGATCCGACCGTTCCGCACGCCGCCCCGACAGCCAGCGCGGGCATCGCCCCGGCGGCACCGGAGATGACCGGCCCCGCGCGATTTCCGCTGACGCCATGGCCCGCGGTGTCGAAGGTGGACGCCGTCTCCCGCATCGTCTGTTCATCGACCTCGAGAGTTGCGCTGCTCATGTCACGCAGCCCATATCCCGAGGCTTCATTTCACGAGCCCCTTGTTGATCCGGTCCATCTTGTTGGCCGTCGACTTGTCCGCCGCGTCGAATTCGGCCAACGCAGTCTGAATGGCCGTCTGCAGCGCCAAGCGCCGCATCCCCCACTTCAAGGCCAGCACGGGATAGGCCACCACCAGGGCCTTCAGCCGCCATCCCAGCGAGACCCGGCCCTCGTCGGAGATGTCGAACAGGTCCGCCTCGGGACTCGACACCAGATCCGACACCCGGCTGCGGATGCCGCCGAGTTCGGCACCACCGGAAGACATCGCGGTGTGCAGCGACTTGAGCCTGTCGCGGTAGAGCTCCTGATCGCCGAACATCTCGTTGGCGTGGCCCTGTGCGGTGTCGGACGCGGTACCCCGCCAGTCCGAGGCCAACCTTGTCAACTGCATGCGTTCGCGGGCGATTCGACTGTCGAGATCAGACGCCGCCGAAGCCACCTCACCGGCTGCTGACACCAGTTGCTCGGGATGGCTGGCCAGCACCTGCGAGATCGTCACCGCCACCAGCGACTCCTCATCCGTCCGCCGTCCACCGAACTATCGGTCCATTGTCACCCACCGGACCGGCCGGGGGACGCACCAATATTCGACGGAGAAGCTACTTCGACGAATCGAACTTCTTCATCGCATCGTTCAAGCGCTGCAACGCCTGACCGTACTTGCCGAAGTCACCGCTGCGCTGGGCATCCTGCGCCTCGGACAGTGCCGACTCGACTTCCTTGAGAGCCGCGGACTTGGCCGGCGACAACTGCACGGGTTCACCCGGCGGGATCGCTCCCGGCGGCGCGACAACCTGCGGGGCCTGGCCATCGGCATTGGCCGGTGGCTGGGCCGCCGGTGGCGCCTCGGGCGTCCCGGCCGCCTGCGGCTTGCTGTCGGTGGGCGCCACGTTGGTGGCGGTGGCGCCGGCCCCCGGGCCGAACAATTCGGTCAGGGCGTCGCTGACGGTCGGGCCGTAGCCGACCTTGTCGCCGTAGAGCATGGCCACCCGGATCAACCGCGGGTAGGTCGAGGCCGCGTCACTGGTTCCAGGCGATGCGTAAACCGGTGCAACATAGAGCAATCCACCGTCGGCCACCGGCAGGGTCAACAGGTTGCCCCACCGGATCCGGTTCAGGTTGTCCCGTCCGATCACACCGAGGTCCTGCGTCACCGCGGTGTCGGTACTGATCGCGTTGAATGCCTGTTTGGGGCCCTTGACCTCACCCGGGATGGTCAGCACGGTGAGCTTGCCGTAGGTCGCGGGATCCGAGCTGGCACTGACATAGGCGGCCAGGAACTCGCGCTGCAACCAGTTCAGCGCGCTGGTCAACTGGAACGACGCCGAACCGCTGTTGTTCACAAGGTCTTTGGCGACGATGTAGAACGGCGGCTGATAGCTGCTCGCGGTCGGGTTGGGATCCAGCGGCACGTTCCAGAAGTCAGCGTTGGTGAAGAACTTCACCGGATCGTCGACGTGGTACTTGGTCAGCAGCGACCGCTGAACCTTGAACAGATCCTCGGGATAACGCAGGTGCGCCTGCAGTTCCGGGGAGATGTCCGCCTTCGGTTTGACCGTGCCGGGGAACACACTCATCCAGGCCTTGAGCACCGGATCCTGTTCATCCTGGGCGTACAGCGTCACCGTGCCGTCGTAGGCGTCGACGGTCGCCTTGACCGAGTTGCGGATGTAGGACACCTGCTTGTCGGGGGCCAGCCGGTTGACCGCCACCTCGTTGGAGTCGGCCGTCGCACTCGACAGCGTCGTCAACTCCGAATACGGATAGTTGTCCAGGGTGGTGTAGCCGTCGACGATCCAGACCATGCGCTTGTTGACGATCGCCGGGTACACGGACGTGTCGGTGGTCAACCACGGCGCCACCGCCTCCACGCGCTCCGCCGGATCCCGGTTGAACAGGATCTTGCTGTTCTCACCGATCACGTTGGACAACAGGAAGTTCCGCTCGGCGAACTTGGCCGCGAACACCGACCGCGTCAACCAGTTGCCGATCGCCACACCGCCGGTGCCCGAATAGCTGTAGTTCTTGGTGTCGGTGTTCGTCTCGTAGTCGTACTCGCGGTCGACATCACCGTTCTTGCCGACGATCGCATAGTCGGCCGAGGTATCGGCGATCACGGGACCGAAGTAGACGCGGGGTTGGTCAAGCGGCGCCGGTCCGGGCGAGACAACCTTGCCGTTGGCGCCGACGACGCTGGCGAGGAACTCGGGGTAACCGCCGTTCTGGTTGGGGTCGTTCGCGATTCCACGCACCGTGTTGGCCGGCGAGGCGATGAATCCGTTGCCGTGGGTGTAGACGGTGTGCCGGTTGATCCAGTCGCGCTGGTTCTCGATCAGCCGGTCCGGGTTGAGTTCGCGTGCGGCGACGACGAAGTCGCGCAGATTGCCGTCAGGCCCGGCATAGCGGTCTATGGCCAGCTGATCCGGGAAGAAGTAGAAGTTCTTACCCTGCTGGAACTGGGTGAATGCGGGGCTGACGATCGTCGGATCGAGCAGCCGGATGTTCGACGTGGTCGCCCGGTCCGCAGCGACCTGCGCGGCGGTGGTCTGACCGTCGCTTTCGTAATTGCGGTACGTCACCGTGTCGTCGGTCAGGCCGTAGGCCTGCCGCGTCGCGGTGATGCTGCGTTTGATGTACTCGCTTTCCTTCTGCGCGGCGTTGGGCTTGACGCTGAACTGCTCGACGACCAGCGGCCACCCGGCACCGACCACCATCGAGCTCAGCAACAACAGCACCACACCGATGGCAGGAATCCGCAAGTCGCGCAGCACGATCGCCGAGAACACCGCCGCCGCACAGATCAGTGCGATCGCCAGCAGGATCAGCTTGGCCGGGAGTACGGCGTTGATATCGGTGTAGCCGGCACCGGTGAACGGCTTGGCAGCGCGCGTGTTGCTCAAAAGCTCGTAGCGGTCCAGCCAGTACGCGAATGCCTTGAGCAGGATCAGGAGGCCGACCAGGCTGATGAGCTGGATCCGTGCGGCACGGCTCAGCGCCCCGCTGCGCCCGGCCAGACGGATCCCACCGAATACGTAGTGCCCCAGTAGGTTCGCGACGAACGCCAGGAACGTCGCGACGAACAGATACGTCAGCACCAGCCGGTAGAACGGCAGATCGAACGCGTAGAAGCCCAGATCCCGACCGAACTGCGGATCGGTGATACCGAAGTCACTGCCATGCAGGAACAACTGCACCCGCACCCAGTAGCTCTGCGCAATCACACCGGCCAGCAGACCGATGAAGACCGGCACTCCGATCCCGAACAACCGCAGCCGGGCCAGCACGGTGGTGCGGTAGCGCGCCACCGGATCATTCGGGCCCGCCGCCGGGACGAACACCGGACGGGTCCGATAGGCCAGCGCCAGGCCGGCGAACACCACCACACCGATGAACAGCCCGACAACGACGAACACGATGAGTCGGGTGGCCAGCACGGTGGTGAACACCGACCGGTACCCCAGCTCGCCGAACCACAACCAGTCGACATAGCCGTCGACCACCCGAGGTCCGATCAACAGTGCCAGCACTGCCACCAGCGCCAGGCCGATCAGCATCCGGCTACGTCGCGTCAGCTTCGGCATCCTCGCCGCGGGCCGCATCCCCACTCGTGAACTCCCGTTTCAGCCTCGGTGGACTCGTGGCATGCCCGACAGGCCGCCCGATTTCCTCTAACTCTAGCCATCCGCAGGCTGCGTGCGGTTCAGCAGCGAGGCGGTTCGCCACCGGCAGAAATCGTGTGCAACGCATCGACGGCCTGGGTCAGCGTGTCCACCTTCACCAACTCCATGCCGTCCTGAGGCGCCGAACGCGCCTCGGTGCAGTTGTCGGCGGGCACCAGGAACACCGTGGCGCCCGCGTCCTTGGCGGCCAGCATCTTGTGCGTGATGCCGCCGATGGACCCGACCTTGCCCTCGCCGGTGATGGTTCCGGTACCCGCGATGAACTTGCCGTCGTTGAGGTCGCCGGTGGTCAGCTTGTCGACGACGGCAAGGCTGAACATCAGACCCGCCGACGGGCCGCCGATGTTGGCCAGGTTGAAGTCGATCTCGAACGGCGCCCACGGCGCATCGAGCACACCCACGCCGAGGAACCCGTAGTCCCGGTCCGGGTTGTCACCGAGCGTGATGGTCGCGACCCCCGGCGGGGCGTTCTTGCGACGGAAGTCGATCACCAGCTGCTCACCCGGCTTGGTCTTCTTCAGGATCGCCTGGAACTCGTCGAGGTTGGCCACCGGTGTCCCATTTACCCCGTCGATCGCGTCACCATCGCGCAGCTTGCCCGCCGAAGGACCGGGATCGGTGACGCTCTGCACCGTCACCGCCACCGGGTACTTCAGGAGCGACAGCGCCGCGTACTCGGCGCTGTCCTCGGACTTCTTGAAATCCGAGTTGTTGGCCTCGTCGATCTCGTTCTTGGACTTGTCCGGCGGATACACCAGGTCGCGCGGAACCAGTTGCTCACGGCCCGACATCCACAACGCCATCGCCTGGCCGAGGGTCAGACCGTCACGCTGGGACACCGTGGTCATGTTCAGGTGACCCGAGGTCGGGTGGACCACGGAACCGCCGGTCTCGTCGGTGCTCTTGATGTCGACCACCTGTTTGCCCTCGACGTCGCCGAGCGTGTTGAACGTCGGACCGGGCCCCAGGGACACGAAGGGCACCGTCACCACCGACAGCAGCACGCCGAACGCCACAATCGGCACCAACGCAACCAGCAGCGTCAAAATCCGCCTGTTCACGCCGCCCACAGTAAGGCCTGCACCATCGTGTTCACCCACAGCGTGACCCGCAGGCACACCCGGACACCCCGTCATGAGTACCGTTGTGGGTATGGCTGACCTGCCCTTCGGCTTCTCCGCCGGGAACGACCCGGACCGAGACAAAGACAAGAAGGACCCCGATTCGGGGTCCGGCCCCGGCAACTCCGGGCCAGGTCCGGGTTCGGATCCGTTCGGTTTGGGCATGGGCGGAGCCAACTTCGACATGGGCGACCTCGGGCAGATCTTCACCAAGCTCGGCGAGATGTTCAGCGGCGCAGGTGGCGCCATGGGCGGCAAACAATCCGGTCCGGTGAACTACGACCTCGCCCGGCAGTTGGCGTCCAACTCGATCGGGTTCGTCGCCCCGGTGCCGGAAAAGACCACCGGCGCGGTAGCCGACGCGGTACGTCTGGCCGAGACCTGGCTCGACGGCGTGACCCCGCTGCCCGCGGGCACCACCAGGTCGGCGGCCTGGACCCCGAGCGACTGGCTGGACAACACGCTGGACACCTGGAAGCGGTTGTGCGACCCGGTGGCCGAGCAGATCTCCTCGGTCTGGGCGTCGGCGCTGCCCGAAGAGGCCAAGAGCATGGCCGGTCCGCTGCTGGCGATGATGTCGCAGATGGGCGGCATGGCGTTCGGCTCCCAACTGGGCCAGGCGCTGGGCAAGCTGTCCCGCGAGGTACTCACCTCCACCGACGTCGGCCTGCCGCTGGGCCCCAAGGGCGTTGCGGCACTCATGCCGGAGGCCATCGAATCGCTGGCCGAGGGCCTGGAGCGCCCGCGCAGCGAGATCCTGACCTTCCTGGCCGCGCGGGAGGCCGCCCACCACCGGCTGTTCAGCCATGTGCCGTGGCTGTCCAGCCAGTTGCTCGGCACCGTCGAGGCCTTCGCCAAGGGCATGAAGGTCGACATGTCGGGTATCGAGGACTTCGCCCGCGGATTCAACCCGGCCTCCCTCGGCGACCCGTCGGAGATGGAGCAGCTGCTCAACCAGGGCATCTTCGAGCCCAAAGCCACGCCCGAGCAGGAAGCCGCCCTGGAGCGGCTGGAAACCCTGCTCGCGCTCATCGAGGGCTGGGTGCAGACCGTCGTCATCGCGGCGCTGGGCGACCGCATCCCCGGCACCTCGGCACTGGCCGAGACGCTCCGTCGTCGGCGCGCCACCGGCGGGCCCGCCGAACAGACCTTCGCCACGCTCGTCGGCCTGGAACTGCGCCCCCGCAAGATGCGCGAAGCCGCGGTGCTGTGGGAACGGCTGACCGACGCAGTGGGCACCGACGTCCGCGACAGCGTGTGGCAGCACCCCGACCTGCTGCCCAGCGCAACCGACCTCGACGATCCGGCCGGCTTCATCGACCGGATGATCGGCGGCGACACCAGCGGCATCGACAGCGCCTTCGAACAGGCCATCGCCGACCTGGAGAAAGAGCAGCGCGAGGGTGGCGAAGGCGGCGCCGAGGGTGACGGCGGCAGCCGGTCCTGACCCCCGCACGGCGGCCTGTGGATAACTGAAACGGCGGTCCCCGCCGCCGTGGCACAGTCTTCGCATGAAGCGCTACGTGCTCGCCGCAGGCCGACCGATCCTGCTGCGTCCCGACGAGATGGTTCAGTTGGGCTGGGATCCGCGGCGCGCAGTACTGGTGCGTCCCCCGGCCGGAATGAGCCAGGCACAGTTGGCCGATCTGCTGCGGGCACTGCAGGTCGGCGCAACCCGCGACGAATTGGTCACGGCTGCAGCATCATTCGACGATGCCGACGCCATCGATGAGCTGATCGCCGCATTGACGGAAACCGGAATGCTCACCGTCGCCGCCACGCCCTCACGGCCGGCGCGGTCGGCATCCATCCGCGTGCACGGCCGCGGACCGCTGTCGGAACTGCTGGCCAACGGACTGCGCTGCTCGGGCGCGCGAGTCAGGCACAGCACGCACCCACACACCAGGAACGTGGCCGCCTCCACCGACCTGGTGGTGCTGGCCGACTACCAGATCACCGACCCGCGGCTGCTCCAAGAACTGCATCACGGCGGGATCGCCCACCTGCCGGTGCGGGTCCGCGACGGCGCCGGCTTGGTGGGGCCGCTGGTGATCCCGGGCCTGACCAGCTGTCTGCGCTGCGCCGATCTACACCGCACCGATCGCGACGCGGCGTGGCCTGCCGTGGCAACCCAACTCAGGGGCACCGTCGGCAGCGCCGGCCGTGCCACCATCCTGGCCACTGCGGCGCTGGCGATGCGGCAGGTCGACCTCGTGATCCGTGCCGTCAGACACACCGACGGTGACGAGCCCGCACCCGATGCACCGGCGACGCTGAACACCACCCTCGAACTCGACGCCGATGGGTACTCGATCGTGGCGCGGCGCTGGTCCCGGCACCCCGACTGCCCATGTTGAAAACGTTTGTTGCCAGTTGGTGGTGGGCCGTTCAGCCACGTCATGGATGATGGTCTGGTGTCTGACATCAAACGGGGAAGCGTGGCACGGAATGCGAAGCTCGCCGGCTTGGCCGGCGGCATGGCGGGTCGGGCCGCATTGGGCTTCGGCAAGCGTCTGACCGGCAAGTCCAAGGACGAAGTCACTGCCGAGTTGATGGACAAAGCCGCCCAACAATTGTTCGCCGTACTCGGTGAACTCAAGGGCGGGGCGATGAAGGTCGGCCAGGCCCTGTCGGTGCTCGAGGCGGCCATTCCCGAGCAGTACGGCAAGCCGTACCGCGAGGCGTTGACCAAGTTGCAGCGAGAAGCACCGCCACTCCCGGCCGCCAAGGTGCACCGGGTGCTCGATGCACAGCTCGGCACCAAATGGCGGGACCGGTTCACCTCGTTCGACGACACCCCCGTCGCCTCGGCCAGCATCGGTCAGGTGCACAAGGCAGTCTGGTCCGACGGCCGTGAGGTGGCCGTCAAGATCCAATACCCCGGTGCCGACGAAGCCCTGCGCGCCGATCTCAAGACGATCCAGCGCCTGGTCGGTGTCTTCAAGCAACTGGCCCCCGGCATCGACATCCAGGGCATCGTCGACGAGCTGATCGAACGCACCGATATGGAGCTGGACTATCGGCTCGAGGCCGAAAACCAGCGTGCGTTCGCCAAGGCTTACCGCGACGACCCGCACTTCTGTGTCCCCGCCATCGTCGCCAGCGCACCGAAGGTCGTCATCGCCGAATGGATGGACGGCATCCCGATGTCGGTGATCATCCGCGACGGCACCCCCGAACAGCGCGACCTGATGGGCACCCGGTTGTCCGAACTCACCTTTGACGCGCCCAAGCGGCTGCAGATGATGCACGGCGATGCCCATCCGGGGAACTTCATGCTGCTGGCCGACGGGCGGATGGGCGTCATCGACTTCGGCGCGGTCGCGCCGCTTCCCGACGGTTTCCCGACCTCCCTGGGCGAGTGCATCCGGCTGGCCCGGGACAAGAACTACGACGAGCTGCTGCCCACCATGGAGGAAGCCGGTTTCATCCAGAAGGGCGAACAGGTTTCGATCGAGGAAGTCGACGACATGTTGCGCCAGTACGTCGAACCGATCGAGGTCGACGTCTTCCACTACAACCGCCGGTGGATTCAGAAGATGGCGGCCGGCCAGATGGACAACTGGGTGGCCCAGATCAAGACGGCGCGCCAGCTCGACCTGCCGCCGAACCTGGCCATCCCATTGCGGGTGATCGCCTCGACCATCGCGATGTGCTGCCAACTCGACGCGCATGTGCCGGTGAAAGCGATTGCCACCGAACTGGTTCCGGGTTTCGCCGACGAGGCGGCCTAGCTGCTGAGCGTCGACTCTGCGGTCAGGGTGTGAAAGTTCGAGCAGAACTCACCCTGAACCGCAGAGTCGATGCCGTTACGCGGCTGCCACATTCTTCCGTGGACGCCCACGCGGCCGCTTGCGGGCCACGATGGTTCCGCGGTCGAGGATCTCACCACCCCAGACACCCCACGGCTCCTGCCGTTCCAGCGCGGCCGTGAGGCACGCGTTGCGGATCGGGCAATCCGCACACAGCGCCTTGGCCTGCTCCAGATCGACTGGGCTCTCGGCGAACCACAGATCGGGATTCCCGACGTGGCACGGCACCGCCGGTAGCCGCTGCTCGCATGTCACCGGCGCGACGCTCACCTCCGGAGCGGTCATCGCAATGGACATGTGCTTATCCCCCTACTTCCTGGTCGTTGTCGGAGATCTGTCTCTTGAACGGATCTGCGACCAGGTTTCTCGGGGTGGAGAACAACTCCCAAAGAAATTGGCCACGGATCCGGTTGACTGCGGGTCCGTGGCCATTTGGCGGTGATGGGAGCTCTACCTAGTAGGGGCTCCGATCCACGGACGCGCCAGTCGCGGCGGCCGGACGGCGCTTGTGCTGCGGCGAAATAGCAGCGGCGGCCGGCCATGCAGCAGCGGCGGCGGGGGCAGCGGGTGCGGCATGCCGGCGTCCCTCCGGGGAAACCGGGGAAACGGCGACGGCGAGCACGGACGATGGCATGCCTGCAGCCGCTACACCACTGAAATTGATGTTGCTATCCATTGCGGGCACCCTCCTTCCGTCTCGTCACCAGAGCTGTGTTACGAGGCTAAAGCCTAACAGCCAAATCGCACAACCTATTTTCTACCTGCGGTTTTGGCGCAATCTTTACGAATCTTGGCGGGCTTTCACCCGCGCGACAACCAACTCGAGGACATCCGGGCCGTACTGCTCGAGCTTGCGCGCACCGATACCGGGGAGTGCCACCAGTGCGGCATCGTCGGTCGGCAGTGACTCGGCGATGGCCATCAGGGTGTTGTCGGTGAACACCACGTACGCCGGCACTTTCATCTCCTTGGAGACGCGCAGCCGCCAGTCCTTGAGCTCGGTGAGAAGCTCCTCATCCAAGTCTGAGGGACAGGTTTCGCAGCGTCGCAACATGATCGCCGGCGGCGTCGACAGCTGGGCATTGCACACCCGGCAACGCGGCGCCGGACCGCGCTGACGACGCGGCCGGTCCGGGCCTGAGCCGCCGGAATTCTGTAGTTGCGGCGCGATGCCGTTGAGGAATCGCGACGGGCGTCGGCCCTGCCGCCCACCGGGGGTGCGAGCCAGCGCCCAACTCAGGCCGAGGTGCACTCTGGCCCGGGTGACTCCGACATAGAGCAGACGACGCTCCTCCTCCACCGGCTCGCTGTCGGGCCCGTGCGCAAGGGCATGGGAGATCGGCAGGGTGTTGTCGGCAAGGCCCACCAGGAACACCGCATCCCACTCCAGGCCCTTGGCCGCATGCAGCGACGCCAGCGTGACACCTTGCACCACCGGTGGGTGCCGGGAGTCGGCCCGCTGGCGCAGCTCGGCGACCAGCGCCCGCAGATCCAGGTCCGGGCGCACCGTGACCTCTTCGTCCACCAGCTCGGCCAGCGCCGTCAGCGCTTCCCAGCGTTCCCGCGCCTTGGTACCGGCCGGTGGTTCGGCGGTCAGTCCGAGCGGCTCCAGCAGCTCACGTACCAGGGCCGGCAGGTTGTCCTCGGGGATGTCGCGGTCGGCGAAGCGTTGCATCGCCACCAATGCCTGGCGGATCTCCTGGCGGCTGAAGAAACCCTCGCCGCCGCGGACCTGAAACGCGATTCCCGCCTCGGTGAGTGCTTCCTCGTAGACCTCAGACTGCGCGTTGATCCGGTACAGCACCGCGATTTCGGCCGGCGCTGTTCCGTTTTCGATCAGCTTCTTGATGGACCGGGCGACGGCATTGGCCTCGGCCACCTCGTCGGGATACTCGGAGAACGTCGGCTCGGGGCCAGGGTCACGCTGACCCACCAGATGCAGCTTGCTGCCCGCCATCCGGCCACGCGCGGCAGCGATCACCCGGTTGGCCAACGACACCACCTGCGGAGTCGAGCGGTAGTCACGCTCGAGCCGCACGACGGCGGCGTCGGGGAAGCGCCGGGAGAAGTCCAACAGGAAACGCGGAGTGGCCCCGGTGAACGAATAGATCGTCTGGTTGGCGTCACCGACCACCGTGAGATCGTCGCGCTCCCCCAGCCAGGCGTCGAGTACCCGCTGCTGCAGGGGTGTGACGTCCTGGTACTCGTCGACGACGAAGCAGCGGTAGCGGTCTCGGAATTCCTGGGCGACGGCGGCGTCGTTCTCGATGGCCGCGGCGGTGTGCAGCAGCAGGTCGTCGAAATCCAACAGCGCCGAGCCGTCGCGGCGGGCCTTGAGCGCCTCGTAGCCCGAATAGACCGCCGCGACCTTGGCCGCATCGAACGGGATGTCGCGCCCGACCTTCGCGACCGCCGTGCTGTAGGCCTCCGGGGTGATCAAAGATGCCTTGGCCCACTCGATTTCGCCGGCCAGATCGCGAACGTCATCGGTGCTGGTCTGCATCCCGGCCCGGTTGGCGGCCTGAGCGACCACGGCGAATTTGCTGTCGAGCAGCTCCCACCCCGTGTCGCCGACCAGTCGCGGCCAGAAGTACTGCAGTTGCCGGCGCGCCGCCGCGTGAAACGTCACCGCCTGCACCGCCGCGGTATTCACCCCCGACTCCTGACCCAACGCCCGCAACCGGCCCCTCATCTCGCCCGCGGCCCGCGCGGTGAACGTGACCGCGAGCACCTGACTGGGCGCGACGTGACCGCCGGCCACCAGGTGCGCGATCCGGCGGGTGATCGTGCGGGTCTTGCCGGTACCTGCACCGGCCAGCACGCACACGGGGCCGCGGGCGGCCAGCACGGCTTCCCGCTGCTCATCATCGAGATCGCCCAGGGCGGGCGAGGGAGCCTCCAACGGCATGCGCTCCATGGTGTCAGAGACCGGTGACAGTCCTCGGTCCGGCGTGGCCGGGGACTACCGCTGCCGGCTCAGCCACTGGTCGAAGGTGGTGGGCGCGATGCGGGCATTCTCTCCGGGCAGCAGTGCATCACCGGCCATCTGCACACCGAAGATCGATGACCACGTCGGCACCAACGTCACCTCGCGGCCGCGCACCGCCAGGGTCCGGCGGGCCATGTCGACCAGATCCTGCGTCTGCGGCCCGGCCACGTCGACGTAGCGGCCCTGTGGATCGCCCACGACCACCTCGGCGAGCACCGCGGCCACGTCGTCGGGATCGATGGGCTGTACCAGCAGCGGCGCGATGGGTGCAGTCCCATCCTGTTCGGTCCAGCTCACCACCGTCTCGGCGAAATCGTGGAACTGGGTGGCGGGCACGATCGTCCAGGGCACCGTTCCCGCTTGGATCAGGCGTTCCTGTTCACGTTTTCCGGCGTAGTGCGGATTGCCCTCGATGTCGTGGATCCCGACGATCGACAGCAGGACATGATGCCCCACCCCGGCGCGGGCTTCGGCGGCCAGCAGATTTCCGGTGGCGCTGCCCAGATAGTGCACGGTGCTGTCCCGATCGGTGGGCGGCGCACTCATCACGTCGACCACCGCCCGCACCCCGGCCAGGGCCGCGTCGAGCCCGTCACCGGTCGACAGGTCCACCCCGTTCGAGCGGCTGATCGCCACCACCTGGTGTCCGGCGCCCTGCAGAGCAGCGACCACGCGCGCCCCGATGTTCCCCGTAGCTCCCGCAACCGCGATTCGCATGATGTCTCCCGTCCTGGCCGATGGATATCTCGGACTATATAGGTCCGTAATATCTGTAATAAGCTACCGTCCGTGAAACTTCCCGTGGCCACCGAGTGGGCGCTGCACTGCGCGACATCGCTGGCGCAGCTCGACGTCGGGGCCACCGCATCGGCCGCCGATCTCGCGGAGTACTTCGACCTACCCGCGGCCTATCTCGCCAAGCAGCTGCAGGCGCTCACCCGCGCAGGTGTACTCGCCGCGACGACCGGCCCCCGCGGCGGGTTCCGGCTGGGCCGGGCACCGGCCGACATCACCCTGCTGCAGATCGTCGAGGCCGTCGACGGCGCATCCCCGCCGTACGAATGCCGCGAGATCCGCCAGCAGGGTCGCGGTGCCCTACCGGCCGCCTGGTGCCGCCACGAGTGCATCCTCGCCGTGAAAATGTCTGACGCTCACCAGGCGTGGCGGGCCAGCCTAGACGGTGTCACGCTTGCCGACATCCTCGCCGACCTACCCGCCACGGCACCCGCGCGCACGCGAAAGCTGTTGGGCAGGCAGGGCTCATAGCAAGAGCCGGCGCAACTCCTTGCGGCCGCCGTCGTCGAGCGGCAACAACGGGAGACGCGGGTCTCCGACGCCCTGACCCAACAGTTCGAGTCCACCCTTGATGGTGGTGGGCAGGCCGCCGGCCACGATGAACTCCAGAAAGGGCCTGAGGTCGGCGTAGATGGCGTCGGCCTTCGCCCAGTCTCCGGCCTGTGCCGCAGCATAGAGATCCAGGCATGGCTGCGGCAGCAGGTTAGGCGCCGCTGTGCACCAGCCCTTGGCGCCCGCCTTGAAGGCCTTGAGAATCATCGGATTACTGCCGTTGTAGAACGGCAGTTGGCCGCCGGTGAGCTCGGACAGGCGCTCCATGCGGGTGATGTCGCCGGTGGATTCCTTGACCATGGTGACGTTTTCGATGTCGGTGAACATCTGCACCAGCAGTTCGGGCCGCATGTCGATGCCGCTGGTCGCCGGGTTGTTGTACACCATGATGGGAATTCCGATGGCCGCCCCGATCGCCGCATAGTGTCGCGCGATCTCCCGTTCGGACAGTTTCCAGTAGGAGATGGGCAGCACCATCACCGCATCCGCGCCGGCCTGCTCGGCGTACTGCGCCCGGCGAATGGTATTGGCAGTGGTCAGATCTGAGGCGCCGATGACGACGGGTACCCTGCGATCGACCACACCGATCGTGGTGTCGATGACGGCATCGAACTCGGCTTCGGTGAGGTAGGCCGACTCACCCGTGCTGCCCAGCGGGACGATGCCGTGCGCTCCGCCGGTCACCAGCCGGTCGACCAGGGCGGCAAGCTTGCCCGTATCGATGCGATGGTCTGCGGTGAACGGTGTGACGGGATAGGCGAGAATTCCGTGGATTTCCTTGTTGGTGGTCATGTTTGACGTCCTTCTGCGGTTCGGATCGGATCGAGTGCGGGCCGGCCGGCTGCTCAGCTGGTCAGCGCATCGGGATGGTTGCGGAGCGCACGCCGCGCGTAGTAAGCGAAGTTGGCCTGGCTGCGTTTGGGCTGCAGAGTCCAGTCGTGCGCCTCGCGTGCCAGCCTCGGAGGCAGGTCCGCGATGGTGCCCGCGGCCATGGCAGCCAGCTGTAGCTTGGCGCCACGTTCGATGAGCATCGCCAACGAGCACGACTCCTCGATGCTGGCTCCGGCGATCACATGGCCGTGATGGGCCAACAGGATGGCCTTCTTGTCCCCCAGTGCGGCACTGATGATCTCGCCCTCTTCGTTACCCACCGGGACTCCGGGCCAGTCGGCCAGAAATGCGCAGTCGTCGTAAAGCGGTGCGATATCCATCTGCGACACGTGCAACGGAACTTCCAGCATCGAGAGCGCGGCGACATGGAACGGGTGCGTGTGCACGATGCACTGCACATCGGGCCGGGCGCGGTAGATCCAGGTGTGGAACCTATTGGCGGGGTTGGCCATTCCCTCACCCTCGAGAACTGTGAGATCCTCGTCGACAAGCAGCAGATTGCCTTCGGTGATCTCGTCGAAGCCCAATCCCAGCCGCTGGGTGTAGTAGGTACCCGGCTTCTCGGCTCGCGCGGTGATCTGGCCCGCCAGGCCCGAGTCGTGGCCCGCGTCGAACAGAGCTCGGCACGTCAACGCCAGCTTCTGCTGCGTCGTCAGAGCGGACTCCTCGATGTGGTTCGACAACCCATCGAGAGCGCGATGCATCAAAACCTGTTTCGAATCACCAAGCGTGGTGGTCATCTCGGCATACCTTTCTAACGCGGAGGCGGGAGACACAACCACGACTGTAGGACACCTTGTGTCCTACAGTCAACACGATTGACGATCCACGCTGGTTGCGAGCTACGATCTCCGGCCAACCTGTCATCGACCGTGCTCACCACCGCATCCGGCGAGATCACCATCGGCCTTCTCGGCCTGCCGGACCCGAACCCACCCACTCGGTGCACTTGAACCCCAGGTCCTCACGCCGGGAACGAGCGCAAGTCAACGATTGCGGCCGTAGTCGGTGTGGGTGATCACCAGAACCTCGCTAGGCGCGCTTCCCCGCTGCCGCAGCTGGTGAGGCAGTGAAGCGTCGAAATACGCGCAGTCGCCGGGTTCCAAGGTCACCAGGTCGTCCTGATAGCGCAGCTCCACGATGCCCGCGTGGACGAACACCAACTCCTGGCCGGCGTGCTCGGGATGCGGGTGTTCGGCGAACTTGAGGGTCGGTCGCACGATGAACGGCGACATCGACTTACCGAGCATCCCCGCGGCCACCGCGTGATACCGGCCGACTGCGCGGTCACCGGCACGGTCAACGGACAACGTCGTGACCGCCGGGTCCTCGGAAAATAACTGTGCGACATCGACTTCGAGTGCACGTGCCAGCTTCATCGCGACCGATATCGACGGGGTGGAACGCTGCCGTTCGACCTTGGACAGGTAACTCTTGGTCAACCCCGTCGCTTCGGCGAGCTCCTCGAGCGTCATGCCCCGCTGTTGACGCACAGCTCGCAACAGAGCGCTCACAATGTCTCCTGTCGCCGAGCAACACCGACCAACTTCAGGCCCATTCTCCCATAGGACAACCGGTGTCATATCGACGACACCGGTGAATGCCTGCGTCCATCGCGCCGAATCAGCCGCCGACCGCAGTGATCAACGACCACAACCCGTCCGAGCCCGCCCGAGTGCCGTACTCGGTGAGCTTGTCATCCCAGTGCGCGACCGAGCCGTACTCCGAACGCCAGGACAGGGCAGGCATGGTGAACTCGTGCAGTCGGTGTTCAATCGTGGTGCCGATCGCACCGTGCACCTGATGAGCGTTGCGTACCACCACGGAGGCAGCATGCCCTACACATGAACGCGCCACCGCGACAAGGAAATCCAGGTGTGGCGACAACCAGTCCGATCGCAGCGCCTCGGCGAGCGCACCGTCGGTGGCTGCGCGGGCCAGCGCCGACTCGGCGGCGATGTCGGCCACGAGATTCTGGACCGCCTGGAACTTGGCCAGTGGCCTGCCGAATTGGATCCGTTCACGGGTGTGCGCCACCGACATCGCCAGAATCCGGTCCAGCGCCGCGCACACCTGCACTGCCCGTACCAACGCCGCGCGTCGGGTGAACTGCTCGATCACATTGTCGGGCACCGGTGTTCCCGTCAATCCGGAGACGTCCACACTGACATCGTCACGCGGCTCCCCCGCCCTGTTGTATCTCGGGGTGACCGACACAGACGCGGTATCCACCTCAGCCACGCGGTATCCAGTGCCAGCGCGCCAGAGCAGCACCACCCGCTCGGAGCTCGCCGCCCACGGCACCCCGCGCGCCGCACCGTCGATGTCGAGCAGGCAGACAGTGCGCCGGGAACCGTCGACAACCAGACCGGCCGTTTCCAACAGCCAGCAGGCCAGCAGATCGTGCTCGGCGAGCGGGATTCTCACCCCGTGCCAGGCGGCCGCGCGCAGCAGCTCGACGGCCTCGGCCCAGCCGGCGCCACTCCCGCCGGACTCCTCGGAACCGGTCAGCCGGATCAGACCGAGATCGCCCAACTGATCCCACAATTCGGTGATGGCCTCTCCGGGCGCGTGCTGTTCCCGGTGCGCGGCGAACACCGCCGACATCATCTCGACCAGTTCGGCGTCGACAGCGCTCATCAGCACTGTCTCCTCTTCGCGCAAGCGCTCATCAGCGCAACCCCAGTCCCCGCGCAATGACCCCACGCAAAACCTCGTTTGTACCGCCCCGCAGGGTGAACCCAGGGCGCTGCACCACGGCATCGGCCAGCATCGAGCAGTAGTCCTCGTCGTCGATCTCCCCGAGAACATCAGCGAAATCGGCGATGTCGCCTTCAGTGGAGGTTCCCAGCACCTTGACCACGGCCGCCGCGGTGTCGGCCGGCTCGTGTCGCTCCAGCGCACCGGCGACCGCCATCGACATCTGGTGCAGCCCGGTGATGCGGGCCAGATCGGTGTGGCGAGGCAGCTCCCCGTCGCGCATGTGCGAGGCCATGTCTGCCAGCAGCGGGAACGTCGACAGGAAACGCTCGGGCCCACTGCGTTCGAAGCTCAGCTCCGAGGTCACCTGCTGCCAGCCGTTGCCGATGGTGCCGAACACCATGGCGTCGGGCACGAACACCTCATCGAGGATCACCTCGTTGAAGTGGTGCTTGCCGTTCATCGAGATGATGGGCCGGATGTCGACGCCGGGCGCGCGCAGATCGACGATGAACTGACTGAGACCGTCATGGCGGTGTGCCGGATCCACAGGCGCGGTGCGGGCCAGACAGATGAATGCGTGGGCCAGATGCGCCCCTGACGTCCACACCTTGGCGCCGGTGACCGCCCACCCGCCGTCAACCTGCAGAGCCTTGGTGCGCACGCTGGCCAGATCCGAGCCGGAATCCGGCTCGCTCATACCGATTCCGAAGTAGCACTCGCCTTTGGCGATGGCGGGCAAGAACTTTCGCCGCTGTTCCTCGGTGCCGTACTTGAGCAGAGAGGGAACGATCTGGCGGTCGGCGATCCAGTGCGCCCCCACCGGGGCCCCGGCGGCCAGCAGCTCCTCGGTGACCACGAAGCGCTCCTGATGGCTGCGTCCGTGCCCACCGTAGGAGACCGGCACCGTCATCCCCAGCCAACCGCGGGCGGCCAGCGCCCGGCTGAAGTCCTCGTCCCAACCGGTCAGCCAACTGTCGGCGTACCGGCCGACCTTGCCGGTCTGCTGCTGCTCGGCGACGAACTGGCGCACCTGCAACCGCAACTCGTCGAGCACACGCGGGTCGCCGGCCACCGGCGGTACCACTCGGGTCATGTTCAGCTCCGTCCCATTGCAGATCGGCAACATACCGCTGCAGGCCGGAGACCTGCGTCACCGCGGGCATGAGGCAGCCGTTCCGCTACGTTATGAGGACTATGACTGCTACACCGACTGTGACCATGTACACCACCACGTGGTGCGGCTACTGCTCGCGGCTCAAGATGGCTCTGAAGTCCGAGGGCATCGCGTGGACTGAGGTCGACATCGAGCAGGATCCCGCCGCCGCGGAATTCGTCGGCTCGGTCAACGGCGGCAACCATGTGGTGCCGACCGTGAAGTTCGCCGACGGGTCGACGCTGACCAATCCGACGATCAAGCAGGTCAAAGCCAAAATCGGCTGACATTGCCCGGCCCATTGAAATTCAGTCCAGGGCCGCCCACGACTCGATGATCTCCCGGGCGATCGAGATCGACCCGGGCAACAGCAACCGGGACTGCGAATCGCCGTCGGCCGAGTTCCAGTCACCCCGATCCAGAGCCTCGCGGATCTCGGCACGGGTGAACCAGTCGGCCTCCGCGATCTCGCCGTCATTGAACGAGAACGGCTGTTCGGGATCACCGATGGCATGGAACCCGACCATCAGCGACCGTGGGAACGGCCACGGCTGGCTACCCAGGTACTGCACATCGGTCACCGTCAGGCCGACCTCCTCGGAGATCTCACGCACCACACATGTCTCGAAGGACTCGCCGGCTTCGACGAATCCCGCCAGGATCGAGAACAACCGCTCGGGCCATGCCGTCTGACGGGCCAGTACCGCGCGGTCATGGCCATCGTGGACCAGACAGATGACTGCCGGATCGATGCGGGGGAACTCCTCATGACCGCTGACCGGGTCGACCCGCGACCAGCCACCTTTGGCCGACCTTGTCACCGCGCCGTCCACCGCATTGAACCTGGCCCGGTCATGCCAGTTGAGCAGCGCGGTAGCGGTCGACACCAACTGGGCGCTGACATCGTCGAAGACCTCGCCGGCCCGGCGCAGATCGAGCACCTCGGCCGGCGCATCCGGATCCTCGGGCCCTTCCAGTGCGCTGCGGACACCCCAGACATGCCGCCCATCGGCCAGCCGCCCCAAGAAGACCGCGTGCTCCGGTGGCTTGTCGGTGCCCAAGCTCGAAGCCTTACCGAGCACCACCTGGCCACCCGAGATCAGCACCTGGCTGCGGCGGTCGACACGTAGCAGCAGCGCGTCCTTCCAGCCCTCGGTCGCAGCATCGACATCGGTGCGCAGGGCGTCGGCGCGGTCGGCGCCAACCCGCGACAGCAGGGGGACGTTGCGTAGGCCGAACGTTCGATGTGTCATCGCTCGGCGTCCGCACTGCGGATGTAGAGCAACCGGTCACCGGCCTCCAGCGCATCCACCTCTGGCGCATCGACCCGGACCAGCCGGCCTCCACGCACCACACCCAGCACGATGTCGTGCAGATGGCGCGGGGAGCCGCCCTCCTCCTTCGGAGTGACCTCGCGCTCGGCGATGGCGAACCCCGCATCGGGAGTGAGCAGATCCTCCATCATCTCCACCACACTGGGAGTCTGCGTCGCGATCCCGAGCAGGCGCCCGGCGGTCTCGGAAGACACCACTGTGGAGTCCGCACCGGACTGCTTGAGCAGATGCAGGTTGTCAGATTCCCGCACCGCCGCGATGATCTTGGCTTTGGGGGCCAGCTCGCGGGCAGTCAGCGTGACCAGCACCGCGCTGGCGTCGTTGTCGGCGGCGACGATGATCGACTTGGCGTGCTGGGCACCCGCCAGCCGCAGGACAGCGGAATTGGTGGCGTCACCGTGCACGGTCACCAGCCCGGCGCCCTTGGCGCGTTCCAGCGCAGCCGCGCTCTCGTCGACGACGACGATGTCGGCCGGGGAGACCTCATCGCCGACCATCGCGGCGACCGCCGTCCGGCCCTTGGTGCCGTATCCGACGACGACGGTGTGGTTACGCACTTTGTTCCTCCATCGCTGAATCTTCAGCGCCTGCCGGGATTGGGTGGTCAGGGTTTCCACGGTGGTACCGATGAGAACGATCAGGAAGGCCACCCGCAGCGGCGTGATCACGATGACGTTCACCAGACGCGCCGAATCCGTGTACGGCGTGATGTCGCCGTAACCGGTCGTCGACAGTGACACCGTCGCGTAGTACAGGCAGTCCAGGAACGAGAGCGGATTGTTCGGATCTGGGGCGCTGTCGTTGTCCCGATAGCCGTGCCGATCGAGGTAGACGATGAGCACCGCGGCGAACAGCGCCCCCAACGCGTACAGCACCCGCATGAAGATCTTGCGGGCCGGACTGACGAACGGCTCGGGGATACGCAGCACGTCGACCAGCGCGGCATCCGGGCGCGAAGTCAGGTTCGGGTCCATCGCGGCGAGCCGGCGCCGCAGCCTGCCTTTAGCCACGCCACCCCATCATCGAGCAAAGCACCCCGGGGCGTGCCGGGATCGTTCCGATCAGACGCACGCCACAATGTAACCATGACCGCACCCGAGACTCAGCGGATCTCCTCCGCACCCGCCGCCCAACGCATGGCTGCCTTACTGGTGGGCATGGGGGTGCTGCACTTCGTGGCCCCCAAACCGTTCGACTCGATCATTCCGGCCGAGCTGCCCGGCAGCGCCCGCTTCTACACCTACGCCTCCGGCGTGGGTGAGGTGGCTACCGGAGCCCTCCTTGCCGTGCCCCGCACCCGGCGGCTGGGTGCACTGGCCGCGATCACCCTGTTCGTCGCGGTGTTTCCCGGGAACGTGAACATGGTCCGGTTGTGGTGGGACAAGCCATGGCCGTTGCGCATCGGGGCGATCGCCCGACTGCCGCTGCAGATCCCGATGATCACCTCGGCCCTGCGGATCTACCGCAACACCTGACCGACCCGGCCAGAACGCCTGGGCTCCAACCGGTTTCGTCTCGGTCCCGGCGCCGGGAAGCATCCGGAGCCAAGTTTGGCAAGGCTATCGTTGCTGGTGGCGTGCAATTTTGGTCGATATGGTCGGGATCGTGCCGAATCCCAGCCATCCGTCCGAGCCGCACGTGGGTTCACTGGCATCGAGACTGAACTGGCTTCGCGCTGGGGTTTTGGGTGCCAACGACGGCATCGTCTCCACGGCCGGCATCGTGGTGGGCGTGGCCGCCGCGACGGTGGAGCAGGCGCCGATTCTGACCGCCGGCATCGCCGGCCTGGCCGCCGGAGCGGTCTCGATGGCGCTGGGCGAATACGTCTCGGTGAGCACGCAACGTGACACCGAACGCGCGCTGCTGAGCAAGGAACGCCTCGAATTGAGCGACGACCCCGCCGCCGAATTGGACGAGTTGACCTCGCTCTACGAGGCCAAGGGCCTGTCGACGGCGACGGCGCGCACCGTGGCCGAAGAACTCACCGACCACGACGCCTTCGCTGCGCACGCCGAGGTCGAATTGGGCATCGATCCCAAGGATCTGACCAATCCGTGGCAGGCGGCTACGTCATCGGCGCTGTCGTTCACCATCGGTGCGCTGCTGCCGTTGATCGCAATCCTGATCCCGCCGACGACATTGCGGATCCCCGTGACTGTGGTGTCGGTATTGCTGGCATTGATGCTCACCGGAGCGGTGTCTGCCGGGCTGGGCGGGGCACCAAAAGGACGCGCTGTGCTACGCAACGTGATCGGCGGCGGCCTGGCCCTGGCGATCACCTATCTGATCGGTCTGTTGGTGGGGACCACCATCACCTGACCTCGTCGATCATCCGGCCAGCCAAGGAGTTCCGTGACAATCATCAACGGCCTACCTGCCCACGTTCTTCTCGTCCACGCGCTGGTCGTCCTCGTACCGCTAACCGCGGTACTGGAGATGCTTTGTGCACTGTGGCCCTCCGCCCGCCGAGGCCACTTGCTGTGGCTCACGCTCATCCTGGCTGTTGTGACAACGGTGTTGACGCCGCTCACGACGTACGCCGGGGAATGGCTCTACAACCTGCGGCCCGCTCAAGATGCCGTCCTGCAAGAGCACGCGGAGCGCGGCGACACCATGATCTACTTCTCGCTCGCACTGCTGGTCGTCGCGCTGGCGCTGGTGGGTGTGCATTTCGCCGAACGCCGCGATGACAGCCGGCGGCTGATCTACCACGGGGTCGTCGGGGCGGCCGCCGTTCTGGTGGGAGTTGCCTCGATCGTTCAGATCTACCGCATCGGCGATCTGGGAGCGCGATCGGTGTGGGGATCCGAGATCGCCAACTTGACCTCAACTGCCGACGGCTAGTGCTCCTGCGCAGTGCTCGACGAGGCGGGATCGGTCAGCAGAGCGACGAGTTCGTCCTCCCCTGGCAGCGATTCGGGACTGACGGTCCGCCCCGAGCGCACGTAGTGGAACGCGGCCCGCACCGATTCCGGCGCGCACCCGCGTAGCGCCGCCCAGGCCAGGCGGTACACCGCCAGCTGAACCGCAGCCTGCGCCAGGGATTCCGGAGTAGTCGGAGGCTCTCCGGTTTTCCAGTCGACCACGGTGGTGGTCCCGTCATCGTGCGCGAAGACCGCGTCGATCCGGCCGCGCACGATGGTGGTTCTCGTCGTCCCGATCACCATGTCGAACGGCACCTCCACCTCGATCGGGGTACGTGCGGCCCACGACGACATGACGAATGCGTCCTGCAACTCGGACAGTTCGGCCGCGCTGGCGCGCCCGCTGTCACTGTCCATCGCACCAGGTAGATCGTCGAGATCGAACAGACGCTCGGAGTGGAAGTACCGCTGCACCCACTCGTGGAAGGCGGTGCCCAGCAGGGCATGCGGATCCGGACGTTGCGGCAACCGGCGGTGCAGGCGCTGCAGTGCAGCCTGCCGATCGCGGCTCAACTCCACCAATGTGCTGACCGACAACTGGCCGGGCACCTCAAGCGGGGCGACCTGAGGTGCGTGATCCCGTTCGGCCAGAAGCGCATCGACGTCGGCGGCCCAGCCCTCCCCGGCGGCATCGGCGACGGATTCGGCAGCCTCGCCGGTCTCGTCTGAGCCGGCGTCGGCACGCTCACCGGCCAGCGCCCGCGCCACGAGTGCCGCACCACGGTCGGCGTCGGTCTCTCTGGCCGGGGCCGCCGGCCAGATCGCTTCGAGAGCCTTGTCCCGCAACGGGTTGACCTCGCCCGCCGGTGGATCGGGAGCCCACTGCTCGATCTCTCCGCACGGATTACCCTGCGCGGCAGCATCCTCCACGATGGCTTTGATCTCGCACAGGAACTCCGAGGGGCCACGCGGCTTACTCTCGGTGGCACCCCAGTGATGCCCGGAGATCAGCAAGGTGTCCTCCGATCGGGTGATCGCGACGTAGAGCAGCCGACGTTCCTCGTCGATGCGGCGCTGTTCAAGGCTGCGCTTGTGATCGGAGATCTTGTCCGACAAGATCTTCCGGTCGTTGATGTCGGAGGTGTCCAGCACCGGTACACCGAGCTCCGACTCGGTCGCCCGATCCCCGCGCAACAGCGGAGGCAGATCCGACGAATCGCTGAGCCAGGTGCGTGCCGAGGCCGTCGACGGGAACACCCTGCCGCTCAGATGCGGAACGGCGACCACCTGCCATTCCAGTCCCTTGGCCGCATGCACGGTCAGGATCTGCACCCGGTCGTGCGACACCGTCAACTCCGCCGGCGCCAAGCCGTTCTCCACCTCGGTGGCCACATCCAAATAGGCCAGCAGCGCGAGTACGGACCCACCTGATCGTCCGGCGAAATCGGCCACCAGATCGCAGAATGTGTCGAGGTTCTCGGTCCCGGACCAGCCCGCGGCCACCGGGCGGGCCGCGCGAGCCTCGGCGTCCAATCCGGCGACGCGCCGCACCTCGGCCACCAACTCGGGCAGCGGGTGGCTCAGGTGTGCACGCAACATGGTCAGCTCGCGCCCGAGGGCCTCGATCCGCCGATAGCCGGCCGGCGAATAGTGTTCGGCGGCACCGGGATCGCAGAGCGCGTCGGCCAGACAGGCCGAATCGGCGTCGGGGGCGGCCTGGGCCACGATCTCAGCGGCGCTGGGCTCCCCCACCGGCCGGTCGTCGAGTTCCCTGGCCCGGCGCCACAGAGCGGCGATATCCCGCGCACCGAACCGCCACCGCGGTCCGGTCAGCACCCGCATCACCGCGGAGCCTGCCGCGGGATCGGCCACCAACCGCAGCGTCGCGACCAGATCGGCCACCTCGGGTACGGCCAGCAGTCCGGCCACCCCGACCACCTCGGCCGGAACCCCGCGTGCACTCAGCGCCTCGGCCATCGGCGCGGCGTCGGCGTTGCGCCGCACCAGTACGGCCGCGGTCGGTGTGGCCGACCCCTGTGCCACCGCACCGTGGTGGATCCGCGCCAGATGATCTGCCACCCAGTCACGTTCGGTCTCGACATCATTCAGCAGTGCGCACCGGATGGTGCCCGGCTCAGCGTCGGGACGGGGCCGCAGCTCATGCACCGTCACCGACCGGCGGCGCGCCTCGGCCGACACCGCATTGGCCAGATGCAGGGCACTCGGCGGGTTGCGCCAACTGGTCCGCAGTTCCAGCGTCGGGGCGGGAGACCCGTCGACCTGCGGGAAGTCCGTGGTGAACCGGGGCAGATTCGTCGCGGACGCGCCCCGCCAGCCATAGATCGACTGGATCGGATCGCCCACCGCGGTCAGCGCCAGGCCCTCGTCGACGCCGCCGCCGAACAGCGAGGACAGCGCTACTCGCTGCGCATGCCCGGTGTCCTGGTACTCGTCGAGCAGCACCACCCGGAAACGTTGCCGCAGTTGCTCACCAACCTGAGGAAAATTCGAAGCCAGCCGCGCCGCAGCGGACATCTGCATACCGAAATCCATCACCTTGTCGGTGCGCATCCGCTGGTGCAACGCATCGATCAACGGCACCAGTTCGGTGCGTTCGGTCTGGGTGGCCAGCATCTTGAGCAGCCACTGGCTGGGCCCGCGGTCACGCTGGTACGGACCGGCCGGCAGGGAGTGCACCAACCGCTCGAGCTCCACATGCGTATCGCGGAGTTGATCGGTGTCGACCAGATGCTCGGCCAGCGCGCCTGCGAGCCGCAGCAACATGCCCGTGACGGCGGCCGGGGTCTTGTCGATGGCCAGCTCTCCCGGGTGCGCACACACCACGTCGAAGGCCAGCTGCCACAGCTCCGTCTCGCTCAGCAGCCGGGTATCCGGTTCGACCGGGAGGAGGAGGCCGTGCTCGCGCAGCAGAGTGCCGGCGAACGCGTGATAGGTACTGACCGTCGCGATCTCGTCGGCGCCGACGGTCACCGGCGCGAGACCGGCACCGGCGAGGCGGGCCAACCGGGTCCGCACCCGGCGCAACAGCTGGCCCGCGGCTTTGCGGGTGAAGGTAAGGCCCAGCACCTGTGACGGCGTGGCATACCCGTTGGCGACCAACCAGACGACCCGGGCCGCCATGGTCTCGGTCTTACCGGCACCCGCCCCCGCAATGACCACCAACGGCCCGGGCGGCGCGGCGATGACTGCGGCCTGCTCCTCGGTCGGGGGGAACAGACCCAGTGCGGTGGACAACTCGGCCGGGCTGTATCGCACGCGGGCCTGCGCGGTTTCCGTCATGACCGGTCCCCGGCAGCCTGGGCCGGGCACGACGAACGCACTGGGCAGTGCGCGCAGCCGTCGTTGACGCGGGCCACGAACTGCGGTCCTGCGGTGGCCGCCGCCGCGCTGCTGACCGTGCCCAGCCAGTCGGCACGAGTGTCTGGTGTCATCGGATCCTGTTCGCGTTCGGTGGCGCCCGCCGCGCCCGCCTTGCCCAGGTATACCAACCGGCCCCCACCCGGCTGATCGCCGTGCGGCAGTAATCCCGCTGCCACCGCAAGTTGATACGTGGCCAGCTGGGCGTGCTTCTGGGCGTCGTCCTTGGTGACGGGGCTCTTACCGGTCTTCAGGTCGACGACGACGAGGCGATCCGCCTGGTCACGCTCAAGGCGATCCAACCGGCCCCGCACCCGGACGCCCGGCCCGTCGGTCCCCGGCTCGACGAGCACCCCCTCGACATCGATCTCCACGGCGACCTCGGTCAACTGGCCCCGGGTGTCCGTACGCCACCGGGTGAAGGTTTCGAGCATCTCGCGGTGGCGCGACAACTCATTGTCCGAATACCACTTCGCCTCGAAAGGTAGGTCTTCCCAGACCTTTTCCAGGTCGTTGATCAGTTGGCTCTCGGTCTTGCCGGAATCGGCGACCAGCGCGTGCAGCAACGACCCGACCGTCGAACGCACGTCGCGTCCGTCACCGCCGCCGTGGCGCTCCAGCAGCCAACGCAACGGGCAGTCGGTGAGCATCTGCAGCGTCGACGGCGACAAAACAACCTCAGGTAGCACGCCGTCAGTCTCCGACCACAGCGGCTCCTCGGTGGACAACGCTGTCATGGTGTGCCATTGCGAAGGATCAGCCCCTGGAACCCCCGCCGCGGCCAGTCGGGCCAATTGAGTTGCCGCACAGGACCGGGACTCGTCGTCGACGGCACCCTCTGGCGCGCACACGACGGCCCGCAGCCGACCGACCACCGCCGAAGGCAGCAGTACCCGCGGTGCGGTCAACGGTGGAAGCGACACCGATTCCGTTGCCACCTCGGCCAGTTCGGCACAGAACGGTGACGGCAGCAGCGATTCGTCCCCACCGTCGCTGTCGACCGCGGTCACCAGCAGCCGGATCCGGGCCCGGCCCATGGCCGCCATCAACAGCCGCCGTTCCTCGGCGAGCAGGGGCGCCCGGGTCGACACCACGCGCTCATCCGGGGCGGCCACCCCGTCGAGAACATCCACCAGGTTCTGCGTCCCCAGGATGCCGCCCCGCGGAATGGTGTTGGGCCACAACCCTTCCTGCACACCAGAAATCACCACGAAATCCCACTCGCGGCCCAGTGCGGCGTGCGCGCTCAGCACCGAGACCGCGTCGGACCTGGGGCTCGCATCTGAGGCCGACATCGACGACCCCAATGCCGCCACGTGGTCCACCAGCCCGCGCAGCGACGCCCCCGCGGTGCGGCTCACGTACTGATCGGCTACATCGAAGAGCGCGGTCATCGCGTCCAGGTCACGGTCGGCTTGTGCCCCGATGGTGCCGCCGCGCTCACTGGCCGCCAGCCAACGCGGCTGCAACCGGCAGGCATTCCAGGCCTGCCACAGGGTGTAGCGCGGATCGGCGCCGTCTCGCTCGCTGCGGCGAGCGGCGGCCAGGACCGACCGCAGCCGGCGCAGCGGCTTGACGTGTTCGGCCGACAAGCCGGCCGGCTCCGCATCGATCGCGGCCACGAGCAGATCGGTGAAACCCCTTGGCGGCGTGGAACCATCGGCACGCCGCAGCGCCCGTCGCAACTGCCGCAGGGTCACCGGGTCGACTCGGCCGATCGGACCGGTGAGCAGACTGACGGCGCTGTCACCGTCCAGGTTCCCGGATGCCGTCACCTCCAACACCGTCAGCAAGGCTGCGACCGCAGGCTGCTGCGCCAGCCCCAGGTCAGTGCCCGCGGCCTGCACCGGCACCCCGGCCCCGCTCAGTGCCCGCGCCAGGGCCGCACCCACCCGTGGAATCGAGCGGACCACCACCGCCATCTCGGACCAGGGCACGCCGTCGACCAGATGGGCACGGCGCAAAGCGTCGGCGATGTAGGCGTTCTCGGCATGCGGCGTGGCCGCCAACCGCATGGTCACCTCGCCCTGCCCGCGTTCCGGGTTGCCCTCCATCGCGCGGCCGGCCCCCACACCAGGCAGGCGGCGAGCGATGCCCGAGATCGCCGAAGCGACTGCGGGGGCACAGCGGTGCGACTGGGTGAGAATGATCGCCGGGGCGTCGTCCCCGCCGTGATCGCGCAACAACACCGGATCGGCGCCGCGGTACGAGAACACCGTCTGGTCGGGGTCACCGGCAATAACGGTCAACCCCGCCCCGGCCGCCAACACCCGCACCAACAACGCGGCCTGCGGATCGAGGTGCTGGGCGTCGTCGACCAGCAGCAGGCTGATCCGAGCCCGCTCGGCGGCCAGCAGATCCGCGTCGGTCCCGAGGGCCTCCAGCGCCGCACCGACGAGTTCGGCCGCCCCCAACGCGGGGACCGTGGCCTGCGGTGCGGCCATACCGACAGCCGAACGCAACAGCATGATCTGCTCGTAGGCCTGGGCAAACCGGCCCGCCGCCAACCATTCCGGGCGCCCGGCCGACCGACCCAGCCGCTGCAGGGCGCGTGGATCCACACCGCGCTCAGTGCAGCGTGCCATCAGATCACGCAGCTCGGTGGCGAAGCCCGCCGTGCTCAGCGCCGGCCACAGCTGTTCCGGCCAGCCAACGGGGGAATCCGTGCCGTCCTCCAGGTCGCCGGCCAGCAGTTCCCGGATGATGCCGTCCTGTTCGGCGGTGGTGATCAGCCGCGGCGGCGGATCACCGTTGCGCTGAGCCGCCAGCCGCAGGAGTGCGAACGCATAGGAGTGCACGGTGCGCACCATCGGTTCCCGCACCACGCCGTGAGTGCCCGCACCGAGCAGGCGGGCGGTGATGGCGGCCCTGGCCTCGCCCCGCAGCCGGGCCGAGCCGGTGAGCAACAGCACCGACTCGGGGTCGGTGCCCGCCGCGATGTGGTCGACCGCGGTGCCGATCAACAGTGAGCTCTTGCCGGTGCCCGGCCCGCCCAGGACCCGCACCACCCCGCCGCGCCCCGGTACCAGCAGCTCGCTGCCCGCCAGTGCCGGTTCGACGTGGTGTGTGGTCATGGAGGAGATGACACCAGAGGGGTACGACAAGTAGCGGAGCGGATTGGAGCGAGGGGCACGACAAGTAGCGGTTGCGGCTCCTGGCAGCATGAACGGATGTCAGCCGCGAAGTTGAACGTCCACCACTACGGTCCCGCGCAGCCGACCCGGCTGTTGCTCATCCACGGCTTGACCGGGCACGGCGAACGCTGGAAGACCTTGGCCGAGCAACACCTGCCCGAGGTGGCGGTACTCGCCCCCGATCTGCTCGGGCACGGCCGCTCACCTTGGGCAGCCCCGTGGACGCTCGATGCCAATGTCGAGGCCCTCGCGTCACTGTTGGACGGTCCGACCCTGGTGGTCGGGCATTCGTTCGGCGGTGCGGTGGCGCTCAATCTGGCTGCCGCACATCCTCATCTGGTGAGCGGGCTCGTGTTGTTGGACCCCGCGGTGGAACTCGACGGCGAATGGATGCGGGAGATCGCCGATGCCATGTTGGCCTCTCCGGACTATCCCGACCGCGCCGAGGCACGCGCCGAGAAGGCGGACGGTTCGTGGGGCGAGGTCGCGCCGGAGGAGTTGGACCGTGACCTCGACGAGCACGTCGTCGAACTACCGGGCGGACGCTACGCGTGGCGGATCAGCATCCCGGCCATGATGTCGTATTGGAGTGAGCTGGCGCGCCCGGTTGCACTGCCGCGCCAGGGCACTCCCACCGTTCTGGTCCGCGCCACCCGTACCAGCCCACCGTATGCGCGGGACGGTCTCATCAGCGCGCTGAGTGGGCAGCTCGGCCCGGATTTCACGCTGCTGGATTGGGACTGCGATCACATGGTGGCCCAGGCCAAGCCGGCGGACACCGCGAAGCTGATCCTCGAACAGCTGGGCTGACGATGCCGGCCGTCACCGAGGAGCAGGTGGAGCTGGTGCGCACCCTGGTCGCCGCGATCCCGTCGGGAAAAGTGTCGACCTACGGCGACATTGCCGATGCCGCCGAGCTTTCCAGTCCACGGATCGTCGGCTGGATCATGCGGACCGATTCCTCGGACCTGCCCTGGCACCGGGTGATCCCTGCGTCAGGACGCCCGGCGCCGCACCTGGCCACCCGGCAGTTGGGACGGCTGCGCGCCGAAGGGGTACTTGCCGTCGACGGGCGGGTGCCATTGCGCGAATACCGGCACAGTTTCTAGCTAGGAGACCGCGCCGCCGCCAAGCGCGCTCAAGCAGAAGCGCCACAGCCGTTCTTTGACGAGTTCCAGCTCGCCGTCGGGGTGTGGAGCGAAGGCATAGAAGTGGAAAACTGACCGCGCAAGTTCGGCCAGAAACCACGGATCCCATTCCGGATCGGGAGGATTCAGCAGGCCTGCATCGATGGCCGCGTTCACCTCATCACGCAGCAGTTCGACGAAAGGCTTTTCGGCTTCGGCCAGTTCCTTGGCATAGTTGCGGTGCAGCCGCCAGCGCGTGGAGACGATGAAGCGAGCGGTCGCCGCGTCGTCATCTGCGCCGTCGAGTCGCTCAAGGGTGACCGTGATGTAGAACCGCAGCCGGGCCAACGGGTCCGGCAATTCAGCCGCGATCTCCGCCCACCGTTCGCACGCCTCGGTCATCGTGTCACCGATCACCGCCAGCAACAGTTCGTCCTTGCTGGCGAAGTAGCGGTAGAACGTCTGCAAGGCGACGCCCGCCTCGGCGACCAGTTCCTGGGTGGTGAACTCGTCGCCCTTGGCGTCGATGAGACGGCGAGCGGCATCGAGCATCTGCTGTCCCTGGTGCGCGATGCGCAGTCGTGAGCGTTGCACAGCTGCGGACCGCTCGACAGCACGTTCGACCCAGGACACTGGGCAATGTTAGCGCCCTGCGAGACCATATCTGCGCTCCGCAGGCCGCCGGGCTTGAACTTGCGCGCCGTGAAGCGCCGTCAGTCCGCCTTCTCCAACCGAAACGGCAGGGCGATCTCCAGTTTGTCGTTGAGCCGGCAGCCGCCGCTTTCCCCCGTCGTCTTGTCGAAGCCGGCGAACACCCGGCTACCAGGATGTAGGTACCCCCCTTGCCCGACGGGGTAGAACAGGAAGCTCTGATGGCCCGTGACCGTGTTGCCGTCGGCGCAGGGCTCCCAGTTGGGGATGTCGTGCTCGACGAAGTACCGCGAACCTTTGGCCGTGATGTCCGCACTCCACCCGGCGTCACTGGTCACCCGCCCCCCACACGTCGTGGCGTTACTGCAGCTCATGCTGATGGTCCAGGTGCTCCGGACGGTGGCCTCGTCCTTATACACATCGTTGGTCTGGGCCCAATCCCCGTTCGATGTCGCCAGATAGGTTCCGTTGAGTGCCCAGTCGCCGCTCCCCTCGTCGGCGAACCCAGCGGGCGCGCCTGCGACACCGATGGCGAACACAGCGCTCAGAGCAACGATCGGGCCGGCGCCGTTCAACGAACCGGCGTGAAGCGCAGGTGCAGATCGGTCAGGCCGCGCAGGATGAAGGTCGGCTCATAGGTGTACCGGCGCTCGCCTTCCCTGCCATGGAAATCCTCGTCGACAATGATGTCGCTCATTCGCGCGAGAATTCGCTCCAGGGACACGCGTCCTTCGACCCTGGCCAGGGGCGCACCGGGACAGGAGTGCACACCGCGGGCAAAAGCAACCTGCTCACGGACATTTTTACGGTCCAGCCGAAACTCGTAGGGGCATTCGAAACGGTCCGGATCTCGGTTGGCGGCTCCCGGCGAGATCATCACGACAGTCCCCGCCGGGATGTCGACTCCCGCCAGGCTCGTTGAGCGCCGCGCCAAGCGGAATTCGGTCTTGACCGGACTCTCCAACCGCAGGGTCTCCTCGACGAACGCGGGTACGAGGCTCGGATCAGTGCGCAGCGCCTGCTGCAACTCCGGTTGGTCGCACAGGATGCGCAGAGCGGCCCCGAGAAGCTTGGCGGTGGTCTCCTGGCCCGCGCCGAACAGGAAGGTGGCGGTACGTACGACCTCGGTAACCTCCGGCAACGACCCGTCCGGATATGTCGCCGCAGCCAGTTCGCTCAGCACGTCGTCGCGCGGCTCGGCGCGACGCTCCGATATGTAGGCGCTGAACTTCTCGTCGAGGAATTCCAGCGGGTTGATCGCGGCGGCCTCGCCTTCGATGTTCCCCATCAGGTGTGGATTGGCCAGTGCGTCGATGAACTGCGCGTGGTCCTCTCGCGGAACACCCAACAAGTCGGCAATCGCAAGTAGCGAGAACGGCTTTGAATAGGCCGTGAGGAACTCGCACCGTCCGGCGTCGATGAAGCTGTCGAGTTGACGGTCAGCGAGCTCCCACAGGAAATCCTGGTTGTCCTTGAGCCGGCGGGGAGTGATCAGGCGGCTCAACAGCGAGCGCGCCCGCGTGTGGTTCGGCGGATCCATCGCCACCATGTGCTCGTGCAACGGCATTTCGGTGCGATGCGCCTCGATCAGGTCGCTGATGTCGTCGCCCTCCGGGGTGAACGGCAGCGGCGGGAACGGTCCGCCGACCGCTACACAGTTCGACCAGAGCTCAGAGTCTTTGTACACCTCGAGCGTTTCGGCATATGCCGTGACCGCGACGACGTCGTGGTGCCGCTCCCGCACCACCGGCCCCTGCTTGCGCAGGTGCTCGAAGTACGGGTTGGGGTCGGGCACGAATGCCGGGTTGGTGAAGAAGTCCAAACTGTCAAAGTCGGTCGCGGCGTCAGTATCGGAATCGGGCATTGCACAACACCTTTCATGGACTATCCAGAGAGACTTGGTGGGGACTGGGGCGCGTTTTGGTTGGTGCCACCCAAGGCCGTCAGGCAAAAACTCCACAATCGTTCCTTGGCTATGTCCAACTCGCCGTTGCCATGCGGAACGAACGCGTAGAAATGAAACACCGAACGCGCGAGATCGGCGAGGAACCGCGGATCCCATTCCGGATCAGGCGAACTCAGCAGCCCCGCCTCGACTGCAGCATTCACCTCGACACGCAACAAATCGACCAGGGGCTTCTCTGCCTCGGCGAGTTCCTTGGCATAGCTGCGATGGAGCTGCCAGCGCGTCGACACAATGAACCGCGCCTTCGCCGCATCGGCCCCCGGCGCATCGAGCGGCGCAAGCGTGGACGTGAGGTAGTACTTCAGCCGGGCCACCGGATCTGGCAACTCAGCCGCGACATTCGCCCACCGTTCGCATGCGTCGGTCATCGCATCGCCGATGACTGCCAATAGCAGTTCGTCCTTGCTGGCGAAATAGCGATAGAAGGTCTGTAGCGCGACGCCGGCCTCAGCGCACAGTTCCTGGGTGGTGAACTCATCGCCCTTTGCGTGGATCAGTCTGCCTGCGGCCGCGAGCATCTCACGCACCTGTTGAGCGATGCGCAGACGCGAGCGTTGCACAGCGACCGATCGCTCGACTGCGCGTTCGACCCAATCCCCCGACGAGAGTCCGGTATCCGTCACGACGGGGTGAGCACCACAATCGGAATGTCCCGATCCGTACGGGTCTGGTACACATCGTAATTGGGCCACGCCTCGGTGACGACCCCCCAGAGTCGGGGTTTCTCGGCCGCCGTGGCGGTACGGGCCGTGACCGCAATGTGCTCGGCCTTCACCTGGATCTCCGCCTCCGGATGAGCCCGCAGGTTGTGATACCAGGCCGGGTGCCGGGGAGCGCCGCCGTAGGAGGCCACGATCAGATAGTCGTCACCGTCGCGCGCAAAGATGAGCGCCGAGGTCCGCGTCACGCCGCTGTGCCGTCCGGTGGTACTGAGCAGCAGCGTCGGGACCCCGTTCCACAGGTAGCCGACCTCGCCGTCGGTCTCGCGGTAGCGGTTGATGTGCTCGGGCCCGATGAGGGTGAGATCGGGCGAGCTGTACTTGGGTTTGGTCATCGTCGCATCACCATTTCCTCACGGAGCATCGAACAGGACAGGTATCGCTGTGGCACCACGCTCGTACATACCGACGAAACTCGGCGGTTCGGCATCGGGGTCCAGCCGTAGATTCGGCAGTCGGTCGAGCAGTGCCGAAATCGCCACGTTCATCTCGGCCCGCGCCACGTGCATGCCCAGACAAATGTGGGACCCCTGGCCAAATGCCAACGACGGCTTCAACTTCCGGCTCAGATCGAACTCGTCCGGCCGGTCCCAGCGCAACGGGTCGCGGTTGGCGGCCCCCACCGCTAGATGCACCACGGACCCGGCAGGCACCTTTACGCCGGCCAGTTCGGTATCGGCCGTCACCCAGCGGGAGAACATCGGATCGGTGGGCATCCATCGGAGCGCCTCCTCGATGGCCGGGCGAAGCAGCTGCCGGTCGACACGCACCGCTTCGAGGAGGTCCGGACGCTGCAACAAAGCGGTGAACGTGGTCCCCATCTGCTTCCATGTGGTGCCCGAGCCTGCGCCGAGCAAGAGCAGCACGAACGAGTCGATCTCCCGATCTGTGAGCCGGGTGGTGATGCCGTCGTCATCGGTGAGCTCGGCCTTCACCAAGATGCTGATCAAATCGTCCTGCGGTTGCTCGCGACGCGCCACGACGATCGGCCTGACCATGTCAACGACCCGTTGTGGATCGTGCCCGATGGCTTGTCGGATTTCGAGGGCCTGCTCGATCGGCACGCCGAAGCTGCCGGTGATGGTGAGCAGGGGGATGGCTGCAAAGAAGTCGACGTTGAGTTCGGCGCGGCCGTCCTGGACTATCCCGTCGATGAGCACGTCGACGGTCTCGATGATCCAATTGTGGGCCCACCACCTGCCATTCGCCGGGAGGAACGACGGCTGTACGAGAGCTCGGTACCGCTTGTGCTGCGCACCGCCCATGGACAGCATGCTGTTCGTCACGCCCAGCGGGCCACCGTTGACGTCAACGACCTCTGCCGACGAGCTGAAGACGTCGGGATTGCGGTAGGCGACCATGCAGGTTTCGTAGTCGAAGACGGTGAAGTGGGGCCGGTCCGGATACGGCAGTCCGTGGAAGAAGTACGGCGCGCTGCATCCGGTCAGTTCGTGCAGGATGCCGGGCAGTACCGGCCCCTGCTCGCGCAGTTGATGCCAGATCGGGTACGGATCATCGTGGTAGGTCCCGCCGGTGTACTCGTTGTACGAGCTTCGTAGATCGAACAATTCCCGCAACCGGTCGCGGTCCAATGTGGGGGTCGTCATTTGGCGACGAACCCACCGTCGATGGGTAACGCGACGCCGGTGACGTTACGCGACGCGTCGGAGACCAGGTACAGCGCGGCTTCGGCGCAGTCCTCGGCCGTGATGGCGCGACCGAGCGGGTGCTGCTGGCCGACCACTTCCGCGATCTGCTCTTGCTGGGCGCCGTCGACGTCGAGTCCGCCGGCTGCCATGAATCCGGTCGCAGGCATCGCGGCCGGGCAGATCGCGTTCACGCGGACGCCGAACGGGGCGGCTTCGATGGCCACTCCACGGGTGAGCTGGATGACGCCGCCCTTGGTGGCACCGTAGACCGTGCCGCCCCAACCCACCAGTCCCGCTACCGAAGCGGTGTTGAGGATGACGCCACCATCGCCCTGTTCCTTGAACTGCAGCAGCGCGTGCTTGCACCCGAGGAAGACTCCGCCGAGGTTCACCGCGACCAGTCGGTTGAAGTCTTCGAAAGTGTGCTCCTCGAAGATGAGTCCGAGTCGCGGTGTCGGAATGCCGACGTTGTTGAACAGGATGTCGAGCCTGCCGTATTGGTCGACCGCGGCGGCGATCAATGCCTGAACCTGCTGCTCGTTCGCCACGTCGACTTCGATCGCGATGGCGGAGCCGCCCGCCGATTCGATCTCGCACACAGTCTCTTTGGCGTTGTCTATGTTGATGTCGGCGACGACCACCTTGGCGCCCTCCTGCGCGAACCTCAGCGCGGAGACCCGACCGACGCCCGAGCCTGCGCCGGTGACAACGGCGCTCCTGCCTTCCAGCACGCCCGTCATCGGATCAGACCTTCGCCAGGACGGGCGG
Organism: Mycobacterium sp. IDUB_24; assembly: GCF_055419385.1. Taxonomy (NCBI): domain Bacteria; kingdom Bacillati; phylum Actinomycetota; class Actinomycetes; order Mycobacteriales; family Mycobacteriaceae; genus Mycobacterium; species Mycobacterium sp. IDUB_24. The sequence goes on along the minus strand of NZ_JBVAXO010000006.1, from coordinate 61,874 downwards.
CTCGGCCGGGGTGAACCGGTACAGCCGCTCGGCGTTGCCGCGAAGCAACTTGTACTGGACGTGCTCCGGAAGGTCCTTCATCGTGTCGCGGGCGACGTCGATGCAGTTCGGCCACGTCGAGTCTGAATGCGGATAGTCGGTTTCGCACATCACGTTGTCCTCGCCGATTTCGTCGAGGCTCTTCATCGCGTGGCGATCTTCGATGATGCAGCCGTAGATGTGGTTGCGGAACGATTCCCGGATGTCGAGTGTGTCGAGGTCGGCCTCGTTGCCGGCGTGGCCCATGAACTTCGTGCCCCGTTTCACCCAGTAGCGTTGCTTGTCCAGCACCTGTTCGGCGCGCTCCAGGAAGTAGGGCGCCCAACCGATCTCGCCTTCCGACAGGGCGATCTTCAGGTTGGGATAGCGTTGGAAGAGGCCGCTGAAGATCCAGGACAGCATGGTGCCCGACGTGCGCGAGGCGCCCCAGGTGAGGTTGGCCATGAACGGGGCGTCGTTGCAGATCCTGGGCAGCGTGGACGACGAGCCGACGTGCATGCTCGCGACCATGCCGAGCTCGTTGGCCGCGGCCATGACGGGCTCCCAATAGTGGTCCGCATCGTGAATCGTGGGTAGCCCCAACGGCTCCGGGTTCTCGGAGAATGCGAAGGACGTCACGCCTCTGGCGGCCATCCGCTCCATCTCCTTGACGGCCAGCTGCGGGTCCCACATCGGGATCAGCATCAGGGGGATGTAGCGCCCTGGTGCGGCACCGCACCACTCCTCTACGAGCCAGTCGTTGTAGATCTGCAGGCACTGGAACCCGAACTCGCGGTCGCCGGCCTCCATGAACAGCTGCCCGCAGAACCGCGGTAGGGTCGGAAAACACAGCGACGCAAGCACGCCGGACTGGTCCATGTCCTCGACTCGCGCCTTTGCGTCGTAGCACCCCGGGCGCATCTCCGCGTAGTTCAGCGGCTCTGGGCTGAACTCTTCCTTGGACTTGCCGACCACCGCACTCAGACCCGAACTGGGCATCTTCTTGCCGTCGTACACCCAGACGTCCATGCCATTGTCGTCGGTCTGCATGTTGGGCGCGCGGTCCCGGTCCTTCGTGGCGACGCGGTCGACCCACAGGTTCGGCGGCTCGAGAATGTGGTCGTCAACCGAGATAAGCCAATCCAAATTGTATGTGGTGCCGTCTGTTTCGGTGGTTGCGCTGCTCATCGGGCCAACTCTCCAATCGACATGTGTTTGACTTCCTGAAACTCGCGGATCCCGTCGGGACCTCGTTCGCGGCCGAGCCCGCTCTGTTTGTATCCGCCGCTCGGCGCGTAGGCGGAAAAGACCGTGGTGTTGACGTTGACCGCCCCGGTCCGCAACCGCCTGGCGATGCCCACCGCTGCCGTGACGTCTTGGCCGTACACCTGGCCCGACAGGCCGTAGGGGCTGTCGTTGGCGATCGCCACCGCCTCATCCAGATCGCGGTAGCCCAGCACGCCGATCACAGGACCGAAGATCTCTTCCTGCGCAGCCGGATTGGCATTGTTGGGCAAGTCGAGCACCGTGGGCTCGAAATAGTAGCCGCGGTCGAGATCTGCCGGCCTGCCCCCGCCACTGAACACCTTGCCACCGTGATCCTCGGCGAGCTGCACGTACCGCTCACACTTCTCGCGCTGCGCACCGCTGATCAGCGGGCCTATCGCGACTGCCGGATCGGTGGGCACACCGACCTTCAGTGAGCCGTATGCAGCGCTGACCGCTTCCAGCACTTCACCTTTGCGGTCTTCGGGAACGAGCATCCGCGTGGCGGCCACGCAAGCTTGACCTGCCGTGTAATAGATGACGGCGAGAGCGCCCAAGGCGGCACGGCTGACCGCGTCCGGTAGATATATCTGCGCGGATTTGCCGCCGAGCTCCATGGACAGCCGCTTCACGGTCGGGGCCGACTGGGCGATGATCCTGCGGCCGGCCACGGTGGAACCCGTGAACGAGACCATGTCGACCGCCGGGTGGCTGGTGAGTAGACCGGCCCCGGCGATACCTTCCTCGACGACGATGCTCAGTACGCCGGGCGGCAGGCCGGCCGCATCGGCTGCGGCACCGAAGATCAGCGACGAGATCGGGGTCAGCGGGCTGGGCCGCAGGATGATCGAGTTGCCGGCCATCAACGCCGGAATCAACTTCTGAAAGCCCATGAGGAGCGCGGCGTTGTACGGCGTGATCGCCGAGACGACGCCTACCGGCTCGTGCCGGCGGATGCTGAGCGCGACCCGTGCGTTCACCAGGTCATCGACCGGAACCGGGCTGGCCTGCTCGTGTGTCATCGACAGATACAGATCGATGGTCTGGCGTGCCAGCGCGACACCACTGCCGACCTGGGTCCGCTCGGCGAAAGCCGTTGGCTGACCGGCTTCGGCCACCAGCGTGGGAACCAGGACCTCACGGTTGGCTTCGATGTAGTCGACGAAGGCGTGCAGTGCGGCGGCCCGACTCGAGGCGGGCAGGTCGGCCCACGCCCCTTCGTCGAAGCTGCGTCGCGCTTCGACGATGGCGCGTTCGACCTCTCCGATCGGGGTGGCAGTGACGTCTCCGACGTGGGTTTCATCTGCGGGGTTCTCCACGCGGACCACGTCGTCGCCGGTCACCCACTGACCTGCGACGTAAGTGCGCCGCTCCGAGAGGATTGTCAACACAGCTCCTAATTTCGCTGGTATCGGTAGAAGATAGTTCTTATTTCACAAGAGCGAAATACTCGTGTTGTCGAGAAACGCATCGCGCCAGTAGCGGCGTTGGGAGGTCCTGCCGACCGACTCGCGGGCGGGTCGCCATCAATCGGACGAGTGCCCAGCAGCCAGCTCCCTCAGTCGGGCCGGCGAGGCGATACCGACTCGCCGCCGCCTGTCGGCAATCTTGGCCAAAAACCACCAGTTGACTGTAGAACGTCATTCTATCTCGAGCAATACCTATGCACTTGTTCTAGCCATCTTGAGGTTCTCATATCTCACGTGTAGCGTTCTTGCTGCTACAAGCATGAGATTTGCATCACAGCATCCTAGGGGGCCCGCTTGACCGTCGCTGAGGTTTGGCAGCTTCGATCCGAAGCCCCCGCAACATGCAGCTGGGTTCCGAGACGGGCCGCCAGATGAGCTCGGCGCCGAAGAAGTCCCCGTGGAGCGCGGCCACTTCCGCGCGACCGGTTGCCGCCTCACCAGGCCGCGACTTCGGTGCCAGGAGCTATATACGGCCCATCGTCGGACTTTGCGCAGTACTCGCGATCGTCGTGGTCCTAGCCGCCGCCGTCATCCAGTTCAGGGGCGACTTCACCAAGACGGTGCCGGTGACTGTGATCTCCGATCGCGCCGGGCTCCTGATGAACCCCGGTGCGAAGGTCAAACTCCACGGCGCCCAGATCGGCATGGTCACGCACATCAAGGAGACACCCGACGGGCAGGCTGAACTACAGCTGGCGATTCAGCCCGACCGGATGTCCATCGTGCCGGAGAACGTACTCGTCGAGATCGGCTCGACGACCGTCTTCGGAGCCAAGTCAGTTGAGTTCCGCCCACCTACGAACCCATCGGCAACCCATCTCCGCGGCGGCCAGACGCTTGATTCGCGGCACGTGACCGTCGAGGTGAACACGATCTTCGAACAGCTCAACTCCGTTCTGGCCCACATCGATCCGGCAAAACTCAACGAAACGTTGGGGGCTGTCTCCACGGCATTCAGTGGGCGCGGCGAGACGTTCGGGCACACCCTGACCGATTTCAATGCGTTTCTGGGCACAATCGAACCGAGCCTGCCCCAGCTGAGCGCTGACCTACAGACACTGCCCGACGTCTCCGCCGCGTACGCCGACGCCGCGCCTGACCTGATGGGTCTCGTCAAGAACGCCACCCGGATCAGTCAGACCTTGGACGAGCGACAAGGTGATCTCGACCGGTTCCTTGTCACGAGCATCGGACTGGCCGACATCGGCAACGACGTCATCGGCACCAATCGGGAGCCGCTTACCAACGTCATGCACCTCCTGGCGCCGACGACCGACCTGACCAACGAGTACCACGAGGCCTTGAACTGCGGCCTCACCGGAGTTCTGCAGTTCGCACTCCGCCCGCCAGGGCCGAATCCCGGGGTCACCGACCTCGCCGCATTCAGTCTCGGCCTCGAGCGCTATCGCTACCCGCAGGACCTGCCCAAGGTTGCCGCGTCGGGGGGCCCGCAATGCAACGGGCAACTGCCGGTCCAATTCGGCCAGTTCCCACCCAAGGTCGTTGCCGACGTCGGAACCAATCCGTACAAGTACGGCAACGTCGGGCCCCTGCTGAACTCCGATCTCCTCAAGCAGATCCTGTACGGTCCGATCGACGGGCCGCCCCGCAATGTCGCGCAGTACGGGCAACCCGGATGAGCGCGACCGGAACTTCGATCAAGTTCGGCATCTTCGTCGTCGTCACAGCGACTGTGACCGCTGCTATTTTTCTTACCTTCGGAGAGTTTCGCAGTGGATCGACCGCTGCGTACTCCGCGGTGTTCAGCGATTCGTCGAGCCTGGAGCCCGGCGATTCGGTGCGCGTGGCGGGTGTGCGGGTGGGCACCGTCAAAGATGTGACGTTGCAGACCGACAACACGATCCTCGTGTCATTCGACACCGACACCGACGTCGTCCTCACGACCGGAACGCGACTGGCAATCCGTTATCTCAACCTCGTCGGCGATCGCTATTTGGAGCTGATCGACGGACCCGGGTCCACCCGGGTGGTTCCCCGCGGCACGCAACTCCCCATGGAGCGCACCCAGCCCGCGCTCGATCTCGATCTGCTCGTGGGCGGACTCAAACCGGTGATCCGCGGACTGGACCCCGCCGATGTCAACGCGCTCACCACCGCACTGCTCCAGATCTTCCAAGGCCAGGGCGACACACTTCAATCGCTGCTGACGAGGACGTCCTCCTTCTCGAATAGCTTGGCCGACAACAACGAAGCACTCGAACAACTCGTAGACAATCTCGACAAGGTCCTTGCCAACCTGGGTCACGAGGGTGACAGGTTCTCCGGCGCCCTCGATCGCTTCGAACGCCTGACCACCGAGCTGGCGGCTGACCGCGACACCATCGGATCCGCCATCACATCTCTGAGCAACGGCACCGCGTCCATTGCCGAGTTACTGACCAACGCGCGTCCACCGCTGGCGGGCACAGTGGATCAGCTCAATCGTCTCGCACCGCTTCTCGACCAGGACAAGGGGCTGCTCGACGCCTCGCTGCAACGGGCTCCGGAGAACTACCGCAAGCTCGCAAGGATGGGCTCCTACGGAAGCTTTGTGAACTACTACCTGTGCGGCATCACCGTGCGGGTCACCGATTTGCAGGGGCGCACCGCAGTGCTGCCCTGGGTCAAACAAAAAGACGGAAGGTGCGCGGAGCCCTGATGCTCAAGTACCGCAACACCGACCTGCGTCGAGCAGGGTTCATCGGGATAGTGCTCGTAATTCTGATTGTCTCCGTGGGACTTCAGCCCGAGCGACTCCTCTCACTGGCCACCCACCTGGTCTATACCGCCGAGTTCGCAGAGGCGGGTGGACTGACGTCGGGTAACGAAGTGAAGGTCTCGGGCATGACGGTGGGCAGCGTGACCCGGGTCGCTCTGGGAGACCGGGGCGCCGTGGCGACGTTGACCGTTGACGGCAAGGTGCGACTGGGCGAGCAGACCACGGCACACATCAGGACCGGCTCCCTGCTCGGTGCGCGGGTCCTCACTCTGGAACCGGCCGGCCACAACAGAATGCGTTCCGGAGACGTGATACCGCTGTCGCGGACAGGTTCGCCGTATTCACTGACCGAAGCCGTCAACGACCTGACCACGAACGTCGCCGCGACGGACACAGACACGCTCAATCAGTCGCTGGACACGTTGTCGGCCACACTCGACCAGGTCGCACCGCAACTGGGTCCGACATTCGACGGGCTCAGCAAGTTGTCTCGGTCATTGAACAGCCGCAGCGCTTCCCTGACTGAACTGTTGAAGAACGCCGGCGATGTCTCCCGGATACTCGCCGACCGCAGCCGGCAGGTGAACACGCTGATCCTCAACGGAAATGACCTCCTGGCGGTGTTGGTACAGCGCCGAGACGCCATCGGTGAACTACTCGCCAACACGGCCGCTGTCGCCAAGAATCTCACCGGCTTGGTTGCCGACAACGAGGCCGAGCTCGCACCGACACTCGATCGGCTCAACGCCGTGACGGCAATGTTGGAGAAGAACCGTGACAACTTGTCCAAAGCACTCCCCGGGTTGAAGAAGTTCCAGATGTCCACCAGTGAATCCGTGGCAAATGGTCCGTATTACAGCGCCTACGTCCCGAATCTGGTTCCACCGCAGTTCCTCCAGCCGTTCATGGACTATGCGTTCGGCTTCCGGGCAGGCGATCCGAACATGCCGCGCGCACTGTTCCCCCCGGTCCGCAACGGCATTCCGGGCGGTTCGCGATGAGCACGACAAAGCGGTCACGAATAGTTCTCGTCGCTGTGCTGGCCGGGCTTCTCGTTTCGAGTTGTGCGCTGCTGGCTCGTCAGACGTACTTCAAACCGCAGACGATCACAGCCGACTTCTCCTCGGCTGCCAGCCTGTATCCCGGCGACGAGGTGCGCATCGCCGGGGTGAAGGTTGGCACGATCGGCGCCATCACGGCGCAACCCGACCACGTCGCCGTCACGCTGGAAGTCGACCACGGCGTGCGCGTACCGAAGGACGCGAAGGCGGTGATCGTTGCCCAGAATCTGGTGTCAGCCCGCTATGTTCAACTCGCACCTCTCTACCGAGCCGGCGAGCCGCGATTGATCGGCGGCGGGAACATCCCGCTGGAGCGAACCGCAGTCCCCATCGAATGGGACGAGGTAAAAACTCAATTGTCCAGACTGGCCACAGAACTCGGCCCGAAGAGTTCGTTGTCCAGCAGTTCGATGGGGAAGTTCATCGACAGCGCGGCCAATGCGATGGACGGAAACGGTGAGAAGCTCCGGCAGACGTTCGCCCAACTGTCGCAACTAGGACGCATTCTGGCCGATGGCAGCGGGGATGTCGTCGCCACGATAGAAAACTTGCAGACCTTCGTGACCGCGCTCCGAAACAGCAGTGACGAACTCGTGCTGTTTCAGAACCACCTCGCAACGTTCAGTACGGTACTCGACGACAGCAAAGGCGATCTCGACGCCGCGATGTCGCAGCTGGCGGTCGCCGTCGGCGAGGTGCAACGCTTCGTCGCAGGCACCCGTGACAAGACCGCGGAGCAGGTGCAGCGCTTGGCCAATGTCACTTCTGTTCTGGCCGAACATCGTTCAGACCTCGAAAACATACTGCACGTAGCGCCAACGGCATTCGCGAACGCCTACAACATTCTCAACCCGAATCTCCCAGGTGCGGTGGGTACGTTTACCGTCGCGAACTTCTCGAACCCCATCGCATTCATCTGTAGCTCACTCGGGGCCGTCAGCAATGTCACCGCACCCGAGACGGCCAAGCTCTGCCGGCAATACCTCGGTCCGGCATTGTCATTGCTCAACTTCAACTCCTTGCCGGGCCCACCGATCAATCCCTACCTGCAGTCGTCGGTCACTCCCGACAAGGTGGTCTACACCGATCCCGCACTGGCGCCGGGCGGAACCGGCGGCGCGCCCGTGCCTCCAGAGATACCGCCGGCCGTGTCGGCATACACCGGGGTTGGTGCCAGCCCGCCACCCGGCGATGCGACGACACCGTCACTCCCTCAACTCCTGCTACCTGCTGAAAGCGCCGCACCAACTGGTGACGCACCACCACCGCCTGCCGAAGGGGCACCCCCATCGTGATCACGCGCGCAGTCCGAAACGTCGCGGCCGCAGGGTTGTGCGTCGCGATCACCAGTACCTCTTGTGGGTTCAGCGGTGTCAACTCCCTGCCACTGCCCGGCGCAGTCGCGAGCAGTTCACCGAACGCCGTCTACCACGTTCAGATCGCCAATGTCGCCACTCTGGAACAGAATTCACCGGTCATGATCAATGACGTGGTCGTGGGAAGCGTGGGCCGGCTCAGCGTCGAGAATTGGCATGCCAATGTCGAGGTACGCATAAAACCCGAGATCGCCGTGCCGGCCAACGCGGTGGCCACGATCGGACAAACCAGCTTGCTGGGGTCGATGCACTTGGCGCTCGACCCTCCGCTGGGCGAAGCACCCAGCGGCCACCTCCAACCAGGCTCGACTGTCACACTGAATCAGTCTTCGACGTACCCGTCGACCGAGCAGACCCTGTCCGCACTCTCCGTCGTCATCAACGCCGGCGGACTCGGACAGATCGGTGAGATCATCCACAGCGCCACCACCGCCCTGTCCGGCCACGAATCGGACATCCGGCAGCTGCTCACACGACTGGACACGTTCGTGGGAACCGTTGATTCCCAGCGGGATCGAATTATCGTCGCCATTCAGAACCTCAACCGGTTGACCAGTACCCTCGCGACGCACAAGGACGACATCGCCGACGCACTCCACAAGATTCCGCCGGCCCTTGACGTCCTCCTACGAGAGCGAGCACGAATCGTCACCGCGTTCCAAAAGCTCGGCCAGTTCAGCGATGTCTCGACCGAACTCGTTCGCACGACGCAAGACGACATGGTCCGCAACCTGTCCAACCTCGAACCCACGATCAAGGCCTTCGCCGACATCGGTCCACAGCTGGACACCATCCTGGCCTATCTGCCGACGTTCCCCCTTCCACAGAACCTGATCGACAGGGGGCTCCGTGGCGACTACATGAACATCTTCGCCAGTATCGACTTGACGATCCCCCGACTGAAGCGGTCATTGTTCGCCGGGACGCGATGGGGAGATCCGAACGCTACCTTGGTGCCCGCGCCAGGTGATCCGGTCCACCTCAATTACAGCTATGAACCGCTGAGCGTCGGCGTGAATCCGCCACCGGCGGAATCCGCTCCGGGGGTAGCGGCACCCGTGCCGGCGGACCAACCGCTCCTACCCATCGCACCGCCGCCGTCGCCCGCCGTGACACAGCAGCCCGGCCAACAGCCGCCAATCTTCGCCGGCCCCTACGCGCAATCCCCTACACCGACGCCAGGGGCGAACTGATGTTGACTCGCTTCATCCGCACGCAGCTCATCGTGTTCACGATCACGTCCGTCATCGGGATGGCGGCAATGGCTTTCGTGTACATGGGAGCGCTCACGTGGCTGGGCATCGGTCGCATCACCGTCACCGTCGAGCTGCCGGCAACGGGTGGGCTCTACAGATTCAGCAATGTCACCTATCGCGGGGTGCAGATCGGGAAGGTCTCCAGCGTCGAGCCAACCGCAACCGGTGCCACCGCTGTGCTCTCGTTGGATTCTTCACCACAGATTCCTGCAGATGTGGCAGCCAATGTGCGCAGTGTGTCGGCCGTCGGGGAGCAGTATGTCGATCTGGTTCCCCGGGCGGGTGGCCCGCCGTTTCTCGCGGACGGCTCGCTGATCAAGAGTGCCGACACCACCGTCCCGCAAAGGGTCGGGCCCATGCTCGATCAACTCAGCTCGCTCGTGGCCAGCGTGCCGAAGGACAAACTGTCCGACCTACTCGACGAATCGTTTCGCGCATTCAACGGAGCCGGTTACGACTTCGCCTCTCTGCTCGACTCCGGGTCCCGAATCGCCGCCGAATCCAACGGCGCGGCGGATCGCATGGGAACGCTGATCGACGACACAGCACCGCTGCTCGATTCACAAGCGAAAAGCACTGAGGCGCTGCGCACGTGGGCACGGAGTCTGAACGCGGTGACCCAGCACGTGGTGGACAACGATGCCCATCTACGGACCGTGCTCAGCACCGGTGCCGACACTGCCGAAGAGGCTTCTCGGCTGCTCAACCAGCTCAAGCCGACCTTGCCGGTGCTACTGGCCAACATGACCACGATGGGTCAGGTCGGCGTCACCTACAACCCTGCGCTCAGGCAGCTGCTGGTCCTGCTCCCGCCCTATGTCGGCGGATTCGCTTCGATTTCGGGGATGAACAATCCGACCGGCAACTCGTTGGGGTCCTTTTCCCTGATGAGTGGTGATCCATCGGCATGCACGGTGGGCTTTCTGCCGCCCTCGTCCTGGCGATCACCCGATGACACGTCGGATATCGATACACCGGACAATTTGTACTGCAAGTTGCCGCAGGACTCACCTGTCGCCGTTCGCGGTGTCCGCAATAACCAGTGCATGGGCAAGCCCGGCAAACGAGCTCCGACGGTGGAGATCTGCGAAAGCGACAAGCCGTACATGCCCCTCGCGATGCGGCAGCATGTACTCGGGGCGTATCCCCTCGACCCCAACCTGATCTCCCAGGGCGTTCCGCCCGACTCAAGGGTCAAGCCGGACGAAAACCTCTACGGACCATTGGACGGCGCCCCCCTGCCGCCCCCGGGCCCGAACGCCGGTGCACCCGCGGCGCCGGCCGCATTCTCCGGTGATGCTGTCCCAGGTAGCAGCTCCGTCGCTGTCGCCAAGTACGATCCGCGCACCGGACGCTACGTCGGTACCGATGGTTTGGTCTATCGCCAGAGCAACCTGACGACGCAGACGGATACGGCGAACTGGCACGACATGCTTCCGCACTGACCAGCTGCGAAACTCAGCCGGCCTCCGACGTGTAGGCCACGACTCCGCCGAAGTGGGGCGCGGACTGACAGGCGAGTCCGACGGAGACGTCGCGCTGGCGATCTGCCGCGCGGCCCGACAGCTGCAGATAGCACTCCAGCATCTGGGGCACACCGTGCATGCGGCCGTTGCCCAGGGCACCTCCGCCTGACAGTGCCGGGATCGCGGCCGGATCGTCGCTGTCGATGCCACCCGAATCGACGAAGCGGTGCGCTTCGCCCTCAGGACAGACTCCGAGCGCTTCGAGCCAGAACCACACGAACGGGGAGAAGCCGTCGTAAACCTGCGGCAGGTCAACGTCATCGATCGTGAACCCGGTCTGGCGCCACAGCCTGTGCACGGTGTCGGCGCCACCGTGCTGGATGTCGTCGAGCGGCCAGTGCAGAGGTAGCCGCCGCGGACCGCCCGTGCTGCCCGCGAAGCCCGCGACGTACACCGGGCGGTTCGGCAGATCGACCGCCCGCTCGGCCGAGGTCAGCACGAACGTCGCCACCCCCTCGACCGGAATGTCGCAGTCCAACCGGCAGATTGGATCCGACAGCATCCGCTCGGCCAGGTACTGCTCGGCAGTGAGCGGCCGGTCGTGCCAGTACGACCACGGAATACGTGCCCCGTTCTTGCGCGCCTCGGTCACCACAGCGGCCATGGATTCCCTTCGGGCACCGTACCGTTGGAGATACTCCGTGTAGGGCAGGGCGATCATGGCGAGCGGCCCGAAGTAGCCCTGCGGCGCGGTCCACTGCATGGCGCCGCGGATCTCTCGCATGGGATTGCCGTGATAGCTGCCGGTCGGGTTGTGCAGCGCCCTGTGCACCAACACGTAGTTGGCGGCACCACTGAGCACTGCGTTGACGGCCATGCCGACCGAACCGCTCAGCTGCCCGATGCCGTCGAAACCCGCGACGTATCGTGGGTTCGCACCGAGGCTGCGGGCCAGCCAGGACGAGGACACGATGCTGACGCCGTCGACCACCTGGCGACCACCCGCGCTCGGCAACAAGCTAGAGCTGACGAAACCGTCGACCTGGTCCACGGTGAGCCCCGCATCAGCGATGGCCGCCCTGGCCACATCGACGGCCAAGGCGCCGAGAGCGCGGTCGCCGCGGCGATCAACCGAGCTGTGCGCATAGCCGACGACGGCGGCCCGGTTCCCTGTCATCGAACCAACTCGAAAGCAGGAACAGAGATTTCGTCCGTCAGATCCTCGTACGCCACCTGCACTTCGGCTCCGATGCCGAGTTCGGCCTCGACTCCGTCGAGCAGCCGACCGATCAGGCGCAGGTCGGCTTGTTCGGCGAGTTCGACATCCACGAGCACGAACGGCACTTCACTGTCGAACCCGGGCAGGAACGCCTGGCGTACCACAGTCCAGGAGCGGACGACGGCACGGCCGCTCACCGCGGTGAACTCGTACGCAGGGTCCGTCGAGCCGCATGCTGTGCACACCACGTCGGGTGGCAAAGCCAGGGTCGCGCATCGGCCGCAGCGCGCCACCGTCAGGACGTGACGGGCCGCCGAAGCCCAGTACGATTCCGATGACGCATCTGGGACCGGGAGCGGCCGATTCGTCGTCACGGGATGGCCCCTTCGTCGGCCAGCCGGCCGATGCGGTCCCAGTCGTAGCCGAGTTCGTTCAGCACGGTCTCGGTGTGCTCGCCATGTTCAGGGGCACGCCGCAGTGCAGGCGGTCGGCCGTCGAATTGCACTGGGACGGTGGGTAGCCGGTAGGACACCCCGTGGTCGGTTTCGACTTCTCCGATATAGGAGTTGGCAAGCACTTGTGGGTCGTCAACCACCTCTTCGACGGACTGGATCGGCGCCCACGGCGCGTCCAGCTTCGCGAGGATTTCCTTCCATTCCGCCAAGGTGTGTTCGGCGAAGGTGGAATCCAACTCCGCGACGCACTCCGCAGCGTTCGCACGCCGCGCTGCCATATCAGCGAACCGCACGTCCTCCGCGAGATCCGCCCGGTCGACCGTTCGGCAGAATTCCGGCCAGTACCTGTCGCCTTGGAGGAACATCAGCTGGACGTGGCGGTCGTCCTTGGTTCGGTAGGTGGCCGTCAACGGGCTCATCAGCGCAGTACGGCCCGAAGGTCGTTGCACCACACCGCCGTTGAGCGCAGCCAGCAGGTCGGAAGAAAGCATCCACATCGCCGTCGCAAGAAGTGAGACATCGACAACCGATCCCTCGCCGGTGCGCGTGCGCTTGAGCAAGGCCCCGGCGATGCCGAATGCAAGCGCCATAGCCCCATTACGGTCCCCCATCGCGCCACGCTGGCTGATCGGGTAATCCCGGTCGTCTGGGGTGAGAATATGGCCGACGCCGCCGCGGGCCCAGAACGCCGAACTGTCGTAGCCCGGCTGGTCAGCATCAGGCCCCCGCACTCCGAAACCGTTGCCGCGGGCGTAGATCAGCGTAGGGTAACGCTGACGCACAGCTTCGGCGCCCAAGCCCAGCCGGTCGAGCGCGCCTGGCCGCAGACTGGTCAGCAGCACGTCCGCCGAGGCGAGCAGATCGTGGAGGGCGGCCAGGCCGGCCGGCTTGCGTAGGTCCAGGGCCACCGAGCGCTTGCCGCGGTTCGCAAGAGCCATGGACAGATTCACGCCACCGCTGTCGGTGCCTATCCCCTGGGTGGCCAGACCGCGGTAGGGGTCACCGTCGAGACGCTCGATGCGGATCACATCCGCGCCCCAGTCAGCCAGAAGCGCACCCGCCACCGGTACGAACACCCACTGCGCGAGCTCGATGACCCGCACTCCGTCGAACGCTCCGGGAACGGTCACGGTACAGATACCTCCTGATAGTCAATGGCATTGAACGCGTCCCGGGCTCTGGCGGCCACATCGCGCAAGATCTGTTCCCGATCGGCGGGCAAGATGAACCGGGCGCTGATCGTCGCGTCCAGAGCCGCTGTGAACTCATCGAGATACCGATTCACGTCCCGGTACCTGCCGACGAGCGTCTCGGTGGGGAGCGGTGTTTCGCGGCCCGCCAGTTGACAAATCGGCCCTGGACTCGAGTGCGCCCCATACCGCGCCAACGCCACATCCAGGTGTGGGGACCGCACGCCGCCGAGCGGGTTCCCATAGCGGTCGACGCGGGCTTCCGATACGGGCCCTGTGCGATGCATACGGATGCGCGCCGCTCGCGGCGGCGGCAGCGCGTCCTCGACCCATTCGAACAGCAGCCGCAATGCCGCCCGGACGAACACCGATGTCGGGAAGCTCGAACCAGCGCCGTCGCACCCTTCCAACCGCGCCGCGTGGGGCGCTCCGGCGAGTTCGAAGAGCCGGTACCGGTCGCGGTTGTGATCGCTGTCGGGCCGACGGACCGACGCCGAGCCGGGGTTGACGAATGTGGCGGAGTCGATCTTGGCGGCGAAGCCCTCGACATCACTTTGCGGCTGCACCTCGATGACCGGCACGCCGACGTAGCGCACCGGCGGGTATTCCATTTCTGGCCGCCATGCAGCACCGGAAGCGATCGCCGAACAGCTCGCGGCATGACCAGCCGGGAAATAGCCATCGAAGATCGGCGAATCGTCAGGTAGTCGAGCCATGGCGTTGAATGCGATGGCGAATGTCGCGACGTCGACCGCGCTCTGCGAGTAGCCGCCGAGGTACACCCGGCGGACGTCGAGCTGCCCCAGCGGGCTGTCGCCGCCACCGCACTTGATCAGGGAACCGAGGTCGCACAACGCATCCCACCCCAGATCATTGATGGGGAAGTCAATTCGGGCGTACCGCACCGAATCTGATTTCCGCAACTCGGCGGCGCCCATCGCCCGTCCGGTGATGCCGACCCATGCATCGCCCTGCGCCTGGAGGAGTCCACCCACATGGGCCCACAAAGCGTCGCGATCAACGCCGAACGAGGTGTTGAACGGTTCGACGACGACGCGCCCACTGAACTCCGCCGGGTTCCTCGGATGCCGCACCAAGATGCGTGTCACATATGGACTGCCGTCGGAGGCGACGGTAACAGGCCCGGTGACCGGACCGGCGTAGGTCTGCGCGAAACCGGATAGCAGGTATTCGGTTTCGGCGTAGCCCTCGGCCAAGGCAGGCACGGACTCGCCGTCCCATGTCCGTTGTAGGCGCGCCGTCGAGCAGGCTGCGCCGCCACCGGTTGGGACCGGCACCGCCATCGGCTCTCGGTGCATACCCTGCCTACTTCAGGCAGCAGCCGGCGTCAACTGGGAGGGGAACCCCTGTGACGTAGCGTGATTCGTCGGATGCGAGGAACAGCACCGCATTGCTGACGTCCTCGGCCTCGATCCAGGGGATCGGCAGATAATGGAAGTTCCGGCAGATCGGCTCCAGGTCGTCCTTGCCCGGGTTCTCCAGGTCGGGCCGGAACGCCCTGAATGTCGCTTCATTGTGGAGCAACGGTGTGGCGACGTGGGTCGGGTGTACCGAATTGACCCGAATCGAGTACTGCCCCAACTCGACCGCGAACGACCGCATCAATCCGACGACGCCGTGCTTGGCCGTCACATAGTGCCCGATGTGGGGGTAGGCCTTGAGTCCGCCGACCGAACTGGTCAGGATCACCGAACCGCCGCGCTCGCCCGCCTTGAGGTGCGGCACAGCAGCTTTCACCGACTTCCAAACTCCGGTCAGGTTGACGTCCATCATCTGTTCCCACCGCGGCTCGTCCATCTCCTCGAGCATCGCGCCTGGAGTGCCGATACCCGCGTTCGCGACGACGATGTCGAGCCGACCGAGCTGCTCGACGCCGCTGTCGACCGCGGCTTTGAGCGCGTCGTAGTCGCGCACGTCCACCTCGGCGGTGACAACCCGGCGATCCAGCGACTTGATCAGATCCGCGGTTTCGGCGAGGTCCTCGGAGGTCGACGCCGGTGCCGTCGTGTTCTCGATGGGCTGACAGACATCGATCGCGATGACGTCGGCACCCTCCTGCGCCAGCCTGACCGCATGGCTGCGCCCTTGCCCGCGTGCCGCGCCGGTGACGAAGGCCACCTTGCCTTCCACCCGTCCAGCCACTTCAGTTCTCCTCGCCTAGGAAACTTCTAACCTGTTGTCGCACAAGATACTTCTGCACTTTTCCGCTCGCAGTGCGCGGATAGTCCTCGACCTCGCGGAGGTCTTCCGGCCACTTCTGGCGGGCCATTCCGGCCGCCCGAAAATGCTCACGCACGCGGTCCCGGCTCGGCAGCTGATGTCCGTCCCGGATACGCAGCACTCCGACCACGCGTTCGCCGAATCGGGCATCGGGGGCGGCGACCACGACCGCGTCCGCCACCTCCGGCATGGTCAGCAGCGCCTCCTCGACCTCGATGGCGCTGATGTTCTCACCTCCGCGGATGATGACATCGGACTTTCGGTCGGTGATCGTCAGATAGCCGTCGTCGTCCAGCACACCGATATCGCCGGTGTGGTACCAGCCCTCGTCGTCGAAGGCCTTCGCCGACAGCTCAGGGTCCAGGTAGCCGAGGCACAGATCCGGTCCCCTGCTCAGGATTTCCCCGTCGCTTGCCAGCCGGACCTCCACGCCGCCGCGAGCAGTTCCATCCGTGAGGAGTCGCTTTTCGAGCGCTGCCGTCGGGCTCGAACCGGTGATCGAGGGGTGCTCGGTACTGCCGTAGGACCGCGTCACCACCAGACCCAGGTCGGTCAGCCGACGAGTGACCGTGGTGGGAATCGCAGATCCACCCAAACCGAGGTAGCGCATGTACTGAAGATGGTCGTCGGTGAATTCGGGATGGTCCAGCAAGCTGGTGATGAAATATGCTGGGCCGCCGCCGAACCCGAGTCCGTCTCGTGCCATGAGCTTCAGCACCAGGCTGGGATCCCAAGCGTCGCACAGGTGGACCGGGATGCCTTCGAGCACCGGGCACAGCAATCCCCCGAGCATGCCGATGAAATGCCCGACGGGCAGCGCCGTGAGACTTCCGGCCGGCTGCTTGGGATGGCCGGCGTTGAGCTGCCGGATCTCGCACCCCAGGGTCTGGTGACTGTGGACGACACCTTTGGGGTCACGGGTGGTGCCCGACGTGAAGGCGATCAAGGCGGGATTCGCGGGGTCGGTGTCCCCGGCGCCAGGCATTGGTTCCGCGGCGAGCAGCTCGTCGAAATCCCGCCCGACGAGGCCGACGATCGGCACATCGACACATAGATCCGGGTGATGCGTCATCCGCCCGAACAGTTCGGTGGTGATGAACACCTTTGGCTTGGCGGCCGTCAGGATGTAACCGACTTCCTTGCGACCGTAGAAATGCACGATCGGCACCACGACCGTGCCGAGCAGGGCGGAGGCCCAGAACGTCGCGGCGGCTTCCATCCAGTTGGGCAGCTGGAACGCGACCACATCACCGGGGCCCACCCCTCGGGCCCGCAGACCACCCGCCAACCGCCGCGCGACATGCTCGACGTCGCCGAACGTTCCGGCGTATGGCCGGACGCTGGAATGCACCTGGAACGTGGTGCGCGGCGCTTCTGCCAGGGCTCGGGCCAGAAGCTCGCCCAGAGTGTCGGACGTCCACCATCCGTCCGCTTCGTACCGTTCCCTCAACTCTGAACTGGTCGAACGGGTCGCCATCACTTCGACCACATCTGCCCCGCACTGACAACAATCGCTCGAAACACACTGATGACAGTAGAACGTGATTCTTGTTGAAACAAGGGTCAAATTGTTGATTCGGGGCCGTCGGGTGCCGCTGGGTACCGGCCATTGCCACCAGCTCACGGCAACAAAACTGTTCAGCTGCCGGAATCATCAGATCTGATTTTGTGAGAACTACGCTCTACGCCGAAGTGGGTGTTTTGTCGGAAATCTACTCACTGGACGCGATCTGAGTACTACATTCCGCCCAAGAGCCGGTGCGGCGGCGGCACATCCAGGTCGATCGGCGGGATTGCTTCTGGAAAGGACGAAACCATGCCCCACGCCAGATCTGCGGAGATGTCGGCGGTCGGACTCCTCGGCCGTTCCCTCGGCGTGGCTCTTGCCTGTGGCTGCACGGCACTTCTCGCGACGACCCCGACCACCTGCGCCGGCGTCTCGCTGTCGACCAACGCGTTGATCATGGACGGCACCACCTTTCCCAGCCCGAGCCAAGGGTTCATGGAGTCGGCCGTCAACGACTTCATCATGCCGTCGACGCCCGGCAGCTACACCGCAGTCGCAGTGCGGACACCCGAACACGCCGTTGGCATCAATCAGTCGGTCGCCGACGGCGTCGCCGATTTGGAAGCCGCCATGGCTGCGAACGGGTGCAGCGAGGCAGGGCAGTCGTGCGTGGTGTTCGGGTATTCGCAGAGCACCGTGATCACGATGGTCGAGAAGGCCAAGCTGCAGCAGCGGATGGCTGCGGGCGAGCAGGTCCCCGACGTCACCTTCGTCGGCATCGGAGTAGGAAATCGCCCCAATGGCGGTATCGCGGAGCGCTTTTCAGGGGTCGTCATCCCGTTCTTCGATTTCACCTTCAACGGAGCATCACCGGACGATCCGGAACACCCGATCACCACCATCGACATCGCCCGCCAGTACGACGGCCTGGCCGACACACCACAGTTCCCGCTGAACCCGGTGGCCGATGCCAACGCATTGCTGGGAATCTTGTTCGCACATGCGCTCTACGGCGAAGAGATCAGCCTTGACCCGGCCAGTCCGAAGTACGTCGATGGCACCGTCAAGGAACAGGTCGGCGACACGACGTACTACTGGATCCCCACCGCGGATCTTCCGTTGTTCGACCCGCTGCGCCTGGCCGGTGTGCCGGAACCGGTCATCGACATCGTCGAGCCGCTCGCCAAGGTTGTCGTCGAAGCCGGCTACGACCGCTCGGTTTCCTTCGGTGAACCCACACCGGCTCAACTAATTCCGGTGATCGACCCGGTGACGTTCACGATCGAACTCGCGGCCGCAACGCTCGAAGGCGCCGACAACGCTGCGAAGATCCTTGGTGGCGAACTGCCCGGCTATGCGGCGCTCAAACAGGAACTCGACGCGGCGCACGCATCATCCGCTGCCACGATCGGCACCCGGTACCGCGACGCGGTCTCCTCGATCAACAAGGCTGTCAACCCATTCCAGACTTTTGCTCAGATCGAGGGGCCCCTCGCCACCCAATTCGACAATCTCGTGAATGCAGCGGGCGCGCCGCAACTGCTCAACAAGGTCATCGACCCCGTTCTCACGCCGGTCACCGCATGGGCGGAGGACAAGGTCCTGTTCCCGCGACCCGGTACCACGCCGGGGCCGATCGCCGGGGCCGCGCGGCAGTTCTTATCGAGGGTGGCGCCGAACCTCGCGCCGAAATCGCGGACTCACCGAACAGCGGCCAACGCGGCAGTGACTGCGCCCGAGACCGCCGCTCGGCCACACCTCGGACAGCGCAGGCGTTCCCACATCACACACGGCGATCCGCCGACACGTACATCGTCCACGCCTACCGACGCCGTTCGTTCCCCGGTGTCCACCAGAAAGTCAGCTCCCAAGCCGCACAAAACATTCGGTCCGCGGCGCCATCACACGCGGGCCACCGACGCCCGATGACTCAGTTCGACTCGGCCCTCTGGCCGGCCATGTCCGCCGTGCGTTGCATCGCGTCCATGCATTCCTGAAGGGCATACGCGGGGTTGAACTCCAGGTGATTGGTTGGATCGCTGTACTTGAGCACGTGCCCCGCTGGGATGAAGTAAACCTCTCCGGCATTGATCACCTCGTCTGGCCTGCTGGTGTTGGGGTAGACCGCCGTGATGGATCCCTCGAACACGTAACCGTAATGAGGACAGGTGCACACACCGCCCGGCAGTCCACCGAGCCGATTGAGTTCAGTGGTGTCTACGGGATGTTCCGTCGTGGTGTAACCCACTTCCAGATCTCCCCATTGCACCGATCGGAAGTGGTCCTTGGAGGCGGGCCAACGGCCCCCGCCGGCGTTGGGCAAATCGGCTGGCTTGGCGTGCGGCATCGCAGTTACCTTTCTTGTCGGCTGTCGAGTGGCCGACCTTGTCGGAGCGCCTGTGGGCGCCTGAGGCTCACGTATGCGCCTGTGGCAGTAGAACGTCAATCTGCTTCGAAGGAGAATTACATACCAGCGATGGGTGCGCGGGCGGATTCGTTCGATCTGTTGAAGAAACGCTCGCACGATCGTTCAGAGGTCACTGCCCGCGCGGACGAGCGCGTCGTGATCAGCTACTGCGTTACTCATGCGGTGCAGCAGAATCTCGATGAGCCCCGGCTCGACCTGCGTGGTGATACTCCACAGAAAGAGCCCGTGCACGAAGCCGAGGCTGAGGGCACGCCAGGCGTCGTCCCACGTCGGCGGCTCAACGCCCAACTGGGCCAGGCACTCTAGATAGTGCTGCAACAAATCACCTTCGGACGTACGGCGGTCCTCGACCGTGAGCGTCGAGGCGATGTGATAGCCCACGTCGATCGACCAGGTTCCACGTTGCACCAACTGCCAGTCCAGCAGACACGGCAGTCCCGCGGCATCGAGAAACAGGTTGCCCAGGTGGGGATCACCGTGGATGACGCACCACGGCGACGTCGATTCCGTATCGGACAGCGCAGCAGTCATGGCCCGGTAGACATCGACAAGGCGCTGTGCGTCACGCAGTCCGGCGGGAACTCCGCGGCCGTTAGGTCCGTGGTAGTTCGCACTGACCTTCGATACCGTCTCGGCCTCACCCCAGACCTGCATGGCAACGCCCATGCGAGATTCCAGCCACGGTGTCGCCGCCCAGTGCGGGTTCAGCCATGTCTCGGCATGCAACTGGGCCAATTCGCCGAGACTCGCCGCAGCCTGCTCCGGCGTATAAGCGCTTCTGCCGTCGAGAAATACACCTCCCTGGGCGACGACATCTTCGGTGATCACGACGCCGTGGCGAGTCTCCGGATCGACGTCGGCGTACACACTGCACAAGGTGCGGACACCGGTGGGCACGGCGAGATCTCGATAGAAAAGCGCCTCGGGTTCGCCGACATGGCGAGCCATCCAGCCGAGTTCGTTGAAGTAGCCCTTTACGCAGAGAGACTGTGACGGGCCATCCGCCGGCGCGCGGGAGTACTCGACAGCGAACCGGGCATTGGTCGAGATACGGTCCACCACCGGACCAGGGGTGACACGCTGCACCTCGATCCCGGGAAAGCGCGGCTGCAATGCCGCGGTGAGCCACGACGGCAGCAGCGCCTCGCCGAGCGTATTGGGCACGGAGACAGTCACGGGATAAGCGTCCTCTCGGTCACCTGGCCCAACTGTCGCGAGCCGGATGAGACCCATCGATATCACTATGACACTAGTGTGCAGTGAAGAAGATGGTTCTATCCTTTAGTGCATATTTCGACGGAAGCTCAAGATCCTCGTGCCAAGCAAAGCGAGCTCTAAGCCGGCAGCGGCCGGGATCCCGGCAGTGGGACAGCCACTAGCGCCGGGCACGATCCGATGAGCAGTGCAGGAGGCGAAATCCGGATCGGGATCGTCGCCGGCGGTGATGCCCGCGCCATCCGCGATCTAGAGGCTCGGCCAATCGACTCGTTGTGGACCGGCGGCCATCTCGCATCGCGAAATCCGAGCGCCGAGGCCATGGTTGGCCTCGTCCGGCTCGCCACGCTGACCGAACGGGTCAAGGTGGGCACGTCGATCCTGTTGCTGCCGCTCTATCCACCGGCGCTCGTCGCCAAGCAGATCGCCGACCTCGACTGCGCCACGGGCGGCCG
Source organism: Mycobacterium sp. IDUB_24 (assembly GCF_055419385.1). Classification (NCBI taxonomy): domain Bacteria; kingdom Bacillati; phylum Actinomycetota; class Actinomycetes; order Mycobacteriales; family Mycobacteriaceae; genus Mycobacterium; species Mycobacterium sp. IDUB_24. The sequence goes on along the minus strand of NZ_JBVAXO010000006.1, from coordinate 40,533 downwards.
CCTGATGCTCGGCGTCGGGGTCGGGGGCGAATACCCGCAGGAGTTCAGCGCCGTCCAGGTCCCGATCGAGGAGCGCGGCTGCCGCGTGAACGAATCGATTCCGCTGCTGCGGCGATTGTGGACCGCCGAACCCGTCACGCACGACGGCCCGTACTACCCGATGCAGGACGTGAAGATCCATCCGGCACCAGCGCAGCCAGGCGGCCCGCCGGTCATCGTCGCCGGGCGCAAAGAGCCGGCCATGCGACGGGCGGCGCTCCTCGGCGATGGCTGGTTCCCGTACCTGTACTCACCCCGCCGCTACGCCGCCTCGGTAGCGACGATCCGCCAGAGTGCCGCCGAGGCCGACCGCGACCTCACGAATTTCGAGTGGTGCGTGTGGGTGTTCCTCAACATCAACCCCGACGGTGACACTGCCCGGGAGGAGGCCGCCCGCACGATGGGCGGCACCTACAACCAGGACTTCCGGGCCATGATCGACAGCGTCGCGGCTGCGGGAACGGCGGCCGAGGTGGCCGCGAAGCTGCAGAGTTTCTACGACGCGGGCGCGCGCCACTTCATCTTCCTGCCCGCTACCGCGGGCGCAGACCAACAGCCGGTGCTGGACAGACTGTTGGCCGACGTCGTTCCCGCACTGCGCGCGTATGCGAAGCACCATGACGTGCCGCCTCTTGCATTCGCGAGGACCACACTCTAGAAACGAAGATCTGCACTTTCATTCCGACACAAGGGAACTCACCATGCCGCGCGGTAAACTCATCGTCTTCAACGAGCCGGCGTCGCCCGAGGTGGAGGAGGAGTACAACGCCTGGTACGACGGCGACCACGTACCGCAGATCCTCGCGAGCGTCCCGACGATAACCGGCGCCAAGCGCTATCGGATCGCCCCAGGCCAGAACTCCACCATCCCTGGCGCACCCCGTTACCTCGCGATCTACGACATCGAGGCCGACGACGTCATGGCTGCCCTTGCGCAGCTCGGCCAGGCCACCATGGACGGCAAGGTAATCATGACCGACCAGATCCGTTCGGACCCGCCAAGCACATTCCTCGTGTACGAGGAGATCTGAGTTGGCAACGGTCATCTCGCCCGCTCCAGTGTCATTTCCGGGCCGCCGGCATCACCTCTCGCAGCTCATTGCCAATCGTGTGAGCCAGCAGTTGGTGGCCCGCATCGTCGGGATGTATTCCGTCAGAAAACATCTCGGGGGGCACGAGGTTGCGGCCGCGCACGAGGATGGTGAACGAGTCCCGGGTGGCAAGTACCGCCTGCTCCACAGCCGATCGCAGATCGGCATGTGTGGCGCCCAGACGATTGGGCGTCAGCTCTGCATCGGGTCGGATGATCGGGCTCACGACGACGATCGGTACCTCGGGGTGTGCCGACCGGGCGATGCTCAGAAAGGCCCCCGTGTTCGAGCGCACCATGTCGACCGAATGCGGGATCGTGGCCCAACAGTTCGTGCCGTACGCCACCGAGATGACATCTAGGTCGAGCGCCGCAATCTGCTCGGCAACCGCGATCTCCCCACGGGCCGATCCGGCGTAGCCAAGGTTCAGGACGTCCAGACCACACTCCCGCCCGACGATGGCCACCCAGCTTCGCGCAGGAGAACTCGCCGACCAGCCCTCGGTGATCGAATCGCCGTAGGCGATCCAACGTGGCTGCGTCGGAGCCGGTTCGATCTCGCCACTCAAGGCGCGCAAGCTCGTCACCGTCGGCTTCATACCTTCCGGAAGATAGACGATCGCCCGGTCCATGCCATGCCCGAGCTCAAGCCGCACGGTGCCCTGGCCGAGCCTGGCGGGCTGCTCGTCGATCTGCCTACCGCCACGCCAGACACTGAAGGTTCGCCCCGCACCATCTCCGCGGTAACCGAGTTCGCCCGTCTGCGTTGTGTATTCAACCTCGAGGCCGGCTGCGTCACCGATCATCTCCAGGCGGACACCGGCAGGTAGCTGTGCCGCCAGCCAGGTGTCTGCGGGCAACCGCCTGGCCTGCGTGGGATCCGCGCGTGGGTACGGGATGGCGTCCGTCGCCGGCCAGGCAATTCCCCCCAGGAAGGGGCCGACGTCCTCGATTCGTTCCCTCACGTGAGGCCTGCCGTCCCTAGTCGTAATCGCCGCAGGAGAAGCGCTCGAGCATCTTCTCGTGCATCCCCCAGAGATCGCGGATGATGGCACCACCATCGACGATCAGCGTCTGCCCGGTCACACGCTCGGCGAGTGAAGACACCAAAAAGAGCACGGCGTTGGCGATGTCGCGAGTGCGCGGTGGCGCGAGTGGATTGACATTGTTGACGGCCCACTGTCCTTCGGGCCAGTCCTCGTTGCCCAGCCCGACGTTACCCGGCGCCACCGCATTGACCCGAATACCGTGCTGTCCCAACTCTTGGGCGAAGGTCTTGGCCAGCGAGATGACGCCCGCCTTTGCGGCCCCATAGGGCGCGTGCATCGCCGCGGCGTTGATCCCGTCCGCAGACGCCAGGGCGACGATGGAGCCGCCGGTGCCCTGCTCGATCATCTTGCGCCCCACGGTCTGGAACAGATAGAAGACCTGGCTGAGGTTGTTCTTGATCGACCAGTCCCAGTCCGGCAGGGTGATCGTCTCCGACTTTCCCCAGCGCGCCCCGCCGATGATGTCGACGCACGCATCGATCGATCCCAGTGCATCGGCAGCCTCGTCGACAGCGCGCTGCACCTGCACCGGATCGGTCATGTCCGCGGTGACCGGGAACGCCTCTCCCCCAGCCGCTTCGATCTCATCGACAATCCCCGCGGCCCGGCCGGCATCGATGTCGACACAGGCGACCCTCGCCCCCGCTTCAGCCAGCTTCAGCGAAGTCAGCCGCCCATGCCCCGCGCGTTCCGGAAGGAAGCCCGCACCGGAGACCAGGGCACCCTTGCCCGCCAATCCCAGATCAATCATCTTGCCCCTCAGGCATTCACGGAGGCGGACAGTTGATGGCCCCGCTCGGCGAGTCTGGGCATGATGTCGTTGCTGAGCAGTTCCAGGGTGCGCATCACCTTGTCGTGCGGCAGGTCCCCGAACTGAACGTAGCAGAGCAATTGATCCACCCCGGCTTCCTCGTACCGCAGGATCTTGCGCAGGCACTCTTCGGCGGTCCCGACGATGATCATGTCCTGGTCCTGGTAATGCGAGATCGGGACGTCGCCTCTGCGGATCGCCTCCAAGGCCGGGAAGGCCTTTTCCTTGGCCGCATCCGGTAGATGGGCAAGCTCCCATTTCAACTGGAACTCGGCGAGATTGCGGTACCACCACGTCACCGACTCCCACAACCCGTAGTCCGCGGCTTCCTTGGCGTCGTCGTAGACGTGAACCAGTGTGTAAACCGCGACCTTGTTGTTCCTCACCCTGGTCAGCTGGTTCTCTGTCTTGGCCGAGGCTGCGGCCGCCCGGTACATCGCGATCGTCTCGGCCACTTTCTCGACAGGCTGGAAGATCGACAGCGACAACAGGCCCAGGCCCTGTTCTCCGCATTGGACGGCGCTGCTCTGGCTCGCCGCCGCCTGCCATACCGGCGGATGGGGATCCTGATACGGCTTGGGCGTCTGGAATCTCTCGGGAAATTTCAGGTTCTCACTGTCCCAGCCCAGGCGCTCGTTCTCCCACATCTTGACCACGATCTCGATGGCCTCACGCGATTGGTCCCGCGACCGGTCATCGGTGGGCACACCGAATGCGGTCTGCTCCATAGGAGTCGAGCGCCCGGTACCCCACTCGACCCGGCCGTGGCTCAGCACGTCCACGGTGGCAACCTTCTCTGCCAGCCGGGCCGGGTGGCCGAATCCGAAGGGCGTCAGGGTGACGCCGAAGCCCAGTCTGATCTGCTCGGTACTCAAGGCGAGCCCACCGAGTATCGCCTCGTTGCAAGGGCTTGCGGATCGGCCCTCACGAAAGTGGTGTTCCACCACCCAGGCGGTGTTGAACCCCAGTCGGTCGGCGTACTGAATCTCGGCGATGGCCTCGTCGTAGGTCCGCTGCTCGGCCTCACGCTGCCCGTAGGGAAACGGCTTGTCCCACGGCTTCACCTTGGGCTGAAATTCGTAGATCAGGTCGAGCTGCATGTGATGGCCTTTTGCAATATCGAATTATCTTTTGTATATTTGAGCTTATGGCACGGCCTGCACTCTCGGCAACACGTTCTGTCGAAGTGCTCAACTTCTTGGCGGCCAATGCACCGGAACAATTCACGCTGTCCGACATCAGCGGACGCCTGGACATCAATCTCGCCTCGACCCATGCGCTGCTCAATGCGCTGGAAGACGCGGGTTACGTCGTCCGCCACCCCAGGTTGCGGACCTACAGTCTCGGCGCCTCGGTGGTGGCCCTTGGAAACGCTGCGCTGCAATCACATCCGGCCATCGCCTGCGCGAACGACGAGGCGCAGCGACTCAGCGCCGAACTCGAGTTGAGTGTGGCCGTCACTGCAGACGCCGGCGACGACATCGTCTTCCTGGGACGAATGGGTGAGCACCGCCCGCGTGATATCGAGGCCTATGCCGGCCAGCGCATTCCCCTCTCACCGCCGGTGGGAGCGGTCTTCGTTGCATGGAAGGATGCCGGCGGATGGCTGGCCGAAGCCGACGACCGGGTACAGATGGAGTCAGTCCTCGACGAAGTCCGCAGTCGCGGCTGGGCTGCCTCCTTCGAGCCGGACCACTACCAACCACTGGGGTCGCTGGACCCCGGCGCCTCGTACAACGTGGTGATGGTGACCGCACCCGTCTTCGGCCCCAACGGCATTCCGGTGGTCGCCCTGACGTTGCTGGGACTTCCACCAGCCCTGACCGCCGCGCGGCTTGCCTACTACGGCGAAACAGTCAGGGATGCAGGGCTATTGGCCACCCGCCGAAGTGGTGGCCGCGCACCCATCACTGCCTGATCGGCGCATCGGAAGCTGCTCAGATCCGTGCCGGCATGCTGTCCCAACCGCGCACCGCCGACGACGAGGAGAAGACGGCCTTGTCGAGGTCGACCTCCCAGTCGGGGAAGCGATTCATGATCTCGTCGAGGGCGATGCGCCCTTCGAGACGCGCCAACGCGTTGCCGAGGCAGTAGTGCGCACCGACCCCGAAGGTCAGGTGCTGCCGCGGCGCCCGACCGACATCGAAATTCTCTGCGTCGGCGCCGAATCGCGTGTCGTCGCGGTTGGCCGCCCCGATCAACGTCAGCACGGCACTGCCCGCCGGAACGGTCTGCCCGTAATAGTCCACATCGCGGGTCACGTACCGCGCCGCCTGCAACGCAGGCGGTTCGTACCTCAGGATTTCTTCGATGGCTTTGGGCAGCAGTGACCGGTCGGCGGCCAGTCGGCGTCGTTGATCGGGGTGCTCCGACAACAGCTTTCCCGTCCAGCCGATCAATCGGGTGGTCGTCTCGGCACCCGCGACGGAGACGACGTTCATGAACATCAGGAGTTCGTCGCGACTCAATCGGCGACGTGCACCGGTTTCGTCTTCGAACTCGGCCTCCAGGAGTTCTGAGGTGAGGTCGTCGGAAGGGTTGGCCACCCGCCAGTCGATGAACTCGGCGAACACCTGGCCATCGGTCATTCCTTCGGAATGGTCCAGCTTTTCGCCGCGTTCGGTGCGGATGATTCCTGCTTGTTCCTGGACGATCCTCTGGAAATGCTCGGGAATGCCGAACAGCATGCCGACCACCCGCAACGGCATGACCGAACCCAGATGCTTGACGAAGTCGAACTCGTCACCGCCGACAAGAGGGTCCAGGCACCGCGCAGTGAACTCACGGATCAACGGTTCGAGGCCATTCATCTTGCGCGGTGTGAAGGCCCGCGAGAGAAGATTGCGGTGGATGTCGTGGATCGGCGGGTCCTCGAATATCAGGGTGCCGGGCGGAATCTCGATATCGGCCTTCAATATCTCGATCACCACGCCTTTGGCGGAGCTGAAAGTCTGATGATCGACCAGCGCGCGGTTGACATCGTCGAACCGGCTCAGCGCGTAGAAGTCATGTTCCTCGTTGTAATAGAGCGGTGCATTGTCCCGCAGCCGCTTGAACATCGGATACGGGTCGGCGTTGAGGTCGACATCCCACGGGTCGTAATAGACGTCGTTGGTGGCGTCAACGGTCATGATGTGTACCTCCGGCTGTGTCTCTGAGTCATTTGTTGAGCTCGGCCAGGGCGTGAACCTGCTCGAGGTAGTGCCCAAGTGAGTGATGGACGAATCTGGCAGAAAGGATCGTGGTGCCACACTTGGCCATCCGCTCCAGGGTTTCCACAGTCGCCTCCGGGTTCCGCACGGGATCGAGGGGTTCCTCGGCAGGCATAATCACCTCGAAATCAGCAGGCAGCTCAAAGGTTTTCAGCCACTCTGATGCAGTCTTCATCGAAACGTAGTACGGACACCATCCATCAGCGAGGGTGACGGCCCGCCGCAACGACCGCTTCGTACGGCCGCCGATCCACATCGGCACGTGTAGCTGTAGCGCACAGGGATCGACCGTGAGACCACCGAACGAATAGAACTCGCCGTCATACGTCGGCTCATTGCTCGGCAGCGCCGCTCGCAACGCGCGCAAGGCATCGTCACCTCGGGGGCCACGATCATCGAACGGGGCGCCCAGAAGGTCGAACTCCTGATTCAACGAGCCGACCCCGAGCCCGAGGATCAACCGCCCATTGCTGACATGATCCAGTGTCCCGTAACGCTTTACGATTGCCAACGGGTGATGATATCCCAGCACGAGCGTCATGGTGGCGAACCTGATCACCGTGGTGCGGGCCGCGACGTATCCGAACGTAGCGAGCGGATCCCAATAGCGGGCTCCCCTGCGTGCCGTCTCGGTCGAAGGCAGGCCAATATGTTCGCTGCAGGTCATATGGTGATATCCGAGCCGATCCGCGGTCTCCGCAACACGACCGATATCCTCGATCGTTGCCGTCTTCTCCCATGTCAACGGTGCGCCGGCGACATTGGTGACGACGGGCGTGGCGATGCCGAGTCTCACACCAGCGGCTCTTCGCCCGCGAGGATCGTGCGATGCATGAGCCGGCCGCTGTCGACGGCATACGGGAGCGCCCGGTGCATGGTCCCGGTGTTGTCCCAGATGAGAAGGTCGCCGGCTTGCCACTGGTGGCGATAGACGTACTGCGGCTGAGTAGCCCAATCACGCAGGCGCGCAAGCAAAGCTCGGCTTTCCTCAACCGAGAGACCGATGACGTAATCCGCCGTGGCGCCGAGCAGCAGTGACTTGCGGTCAGACTGGTGCGTCCACACCATCGGGCAGGTCTTCGTCGGGGACTTTTGCCAGAACGTGATCTCGTCGTAGCTCATCTCCGGCGTGACGTAGTACTGCGACCGCTCGGCACTGTGCACGACGCGAAGATCCGCGATGAGGTCCTTGTCGGCCTGCGGCAAGTCGTCGTAGGAGGCGTAGGTGTTGCAGAACTCCGTCTCTCCGCCGGTCTCGGAGAGCTTGACCGCCCGCAGCAGCGTCGCCAGATTCGGATAAGGCTGCAGTGATCCGTCGAAGTGCCAGAACAGCGAGCCCTTCAGATACTTGGCGCGTTCATTCACCTTGTCATCGAGGGAGATCTTGTAGATGCCCTCCGCCCCCTCGTTCTGCACGAGGTTGCCGAGGGTTTTGGCGATGGATACCTGCTCGTCGTCACCGATCTGTAAGCCGCGGAAGTAGACCACTCCACGCTGCTCGAGCGTCGCGCGGATGTTCATGGCCTCTCGGCCGCTCAACAGGGTCTCGAGGTCGATTCTGATTTCACTACCGATCCGCGGAGCGACGTCGACGACGTCCAATTGTGCCGAAGTAAGTGCCATGGTTCAGCTGACTCTCGTGAGAATGGTATTGGCCGAATGTTTTACGCGAGGTTGCCTCCACAACTCGACCGCAAGCGAAACGGTGATCAGCGAGTACAGCAGGTTACGAAGATTGGCCACGTCCTCTGGGAGTGGTTCGGCATAGTCGAACTTGTCGATGTAGGCGACCGCTTCCTCGGCGTGGGGAAACACCTGGTCGTAGAACGCCTGAATCTCGTCCATGGAACTGTTCACGCGCTTCACATAACGCTCGTGTCCGTCTTCGATGGACCAGTCGGCCACGAGATGTTCGAGTTGCGAGAACTCAGGTGGCAGTGCGGTGTTCATCGGCCCGCCCTCTCGCCGGCCTCGACATAATCGCCGACCACCTTGTGCAGATGACGCAGCAGGATTTCCTCGTCGTTCATCGTGAAGTGGGTCAGAGCGCCGCTGTTGAGCATCGCCTGCAATCCTTCAGATGGGCTGGCGTCTTCCAGGATGATGTCGTTGAGGAACGTCACCGTCAGCTCCTGACCCAGCCGTTCCTTGTGCGTGGTCGGCGGCTGGTAATACATCTCGGTTTCGAAGATGTGGGAGTGCGGCCCGGTGGGCCAATGGGTGTGGATCGTGTAGCCGGAGGCGCCGAAGATCAGAATGAAGTTGGGGAAGAACTGATACGAGTCGAAGCCGTATTTCTCGGAGCGGGTGGGATTGAGCCCCGACGGCAGCGGCCCGCGATCGGCGCGCTTGTTCCACGGTCCGGCAGCGCTGGCTTCCATCACACATTCGATGGGCTTGGAGTACGGAGTCTTCTGCGATGGTTCGCCGGCGAACGAGTACGTCCGGTGCGGACCGTTGAGCCGGTAGGACAAGGCATCGGTAAACGGGTTCGGCTGATCGAACGCTTCCCTGGCTTCCGCCGTGACCGCCCCGAACGACGAGGCGTGGAGATACGGGCCGTGGTAGCTCTCGGCGAAGCCATCGAGGAAGATCTTCCAGTTGCATTGCAACTCGGCGTTGAATCGGTAGACCTGGTGCGGCCCGGCAAAGGGATAGCCTTCGATGCCATGCGCGAGGTCGCCGAGGTAGTCCCGCACCGACTCGGTGTTGTCGGGGTTGAGATTGACGAAGATGAAGCCTTCCCAGACTTCGCATTGAATCGCAGGCACCCGGCAGCTGTCGGCATCAAAATCCAGGAGGAGATCCTTCCTCGTGGCTGAGTGCAGCGAGCCGTCGAGCTTGTAGCGCCAGCCGTGGAAGCGGCAGTACAGCAGTGGCGCGCGGCCCTCTACCTCCCGGAAAGGGTCGTCCTCCCACAACATTTTGTTGCCGCGGTGTGGACAGACGTTGTGCAGGGCCCGGACCGCGCCGTCCTTGCCCCGCACGACGATGATCGAAGTGTTGAGGAATTTCAGTTCGCGGGTGAAGTAGCTGCCCGACTTGAGTATTCGCTCGACCCGCCCCATGTAGAGCCAAGTCTTCTTGAAGACGTGCTCACGTTCCTTCTCGTAGAACTCCACGGAGACGCAGTCTTCAAGGGAAACCGGACCACGACCCAGTTCCGGATACGCGTCTGTCCAATGCCCGCTTGCCGGCTTTGTGACCAGGGCTTCAGTACTCACGAGAGGGCTCCCATCAGGCCTAGGGGTCGAACGTAGCACTTGACAAATGCGCCCAGAAAGGGCCGAAAGCGCAACAGGCTGTTGCATATCTGGAACACTCACCGCCGTGGAGCAGAGCCTTCCTTTTGACGTGGACGCGCTGCTGATATTCGGCAAGGTGGTCGAATGCCGCAGTTTGTCGAAAGCGTCCGCGTTGCTCGGCATGCCCAAATCGACGGTCAGTCGCAAGCTCAGCAAGTTGGAGGCCGATCTCGGCATCAAACTGCTGCGCATGAACACCCATCAGCTGACGGTCACCGACCTCGGCAAGAAGATCTACGACCACGGGGCGAAGATCCTCACCGAGGCCAACAACGTTCGTGCGTTGGTCGAAAGCAGTAGGCAAGAGCCACAGGGTGAGCTGCGGGTTGCCATGCCGGTCTTTGTCGGCACTGACTATGCGTCCCGGGTGGGGGCGTCGTTCCTACAGCGGTATCCCCACTCTCGGCTCGACATTCAGCTGGTCGACGACATGGTCCACCCGATCACTGACGGATTCGACGTGGTGTTCGGAATCGGACCGCTGCAGGATTCGACACTGATCTCGCGGAAGGTCTTCAGTCTTGAACTGTTCCTGTGCGCCTCACCGGATTTCGTACAACAGTTGGCTGAGCCACTTACCGTTCCGGCACAACTGAACTCACTGCCGTTCATTGACTTCGGCTTTCGCGACGCCCAACGCAAGCTCACGGTTGCCAGGCACAAGCGCCGTCACGAGCTCGCGCCCGCGGTCCGCGCTCGTGCCAACAGCTTTCAAGTTTGCAAGCAGTACATCCTTCATGGGCTGGGAGTCGGCGCGATGCCCAACCAGATCATCTGCACCAACGAGCTGCGCGATGGCAGCATCGTGCCTGTCCTACCGGGGTGGGACCTCGAGCCCCTGGACGTGCACATGGTCTACCCCTTTCAGCTGTCCTTTTCCACCCTCATCAGCGCGTTCTATGACGCCGCCTGCGAAATCATCGTCGAGAATTCAGCGCGGGAGTGAGGACAGCTCCGGATCGACCACTCCATGATCCACGTCGGTCCAGTCGATTGCGGCGGCGACTGGCGCTCAGTTTGCGCCCTCGATCGGCACCGTCTTCGGAAACTCAGCGCCGTCGGGCAACACGAATTCGCCGTCGATGTTGACATAGCCAGAGTGTTTGGAGGGCAACGGAAGAACGTGGTCAGGGCAAGGCCGATCGGTCCCGTCGCCGCACAGGCCACCGTTGAGGTAGGAGCGCTTGAGGTGATCCTCGGGCCAAGGGTCGGACTGCGTGCCGATCCACATCGCAGGGATGTTGTAGAACACGAAGAAGCACGCGCTGACCGCACCGAAGATCGCCAAGAAGCGGACGATCTGCTGCTTCACGACTCCGCCGCGGATCTGGTCGAGTCCGCGCTCGGCAATGGTCCGGCCACGATCGTCGGTGAAGTAGCGCAGACAGCACAGGGCTGCCTGGACACCGCCCCACATCAGCCCTTCGTAAATCGGCCACTGGTAGTAGTGGCCGGCGTTGATCGAGAGCGACTGGATCGCACCGGGATAGGTGAACAGCCCGCTGGGCAGAAGGATGCAGCCCTCCATGACGAAGTCGAAGACAATGGCGATCGCGTAGGTCACGAGGATCAGCCGACTATTGCTGATGCCAGGCCAACGCGCTTTGATCTTGCGCATGACCCAACATCCGGCGATGGTGATCAGGACCATTCCGCCCAGGTAGCCCGCCACATTCGACAGGAGGGGTTCGGGCACCTGATGGCCCGGTTCCTCCGGCGACACCCATCCGGGGATGTTCGATGACCAGGCGCCCCGATTCCACAGCCAGGTGTTGTAGGTACACCACGTGTTGACGTAGTTCAGTAGCGGATCCTGGAAAAACATCAAGCCCATCGACACCATCAGCATGCCGTCCAAGGTGATTCGGCGCTCGCGGCGCCACGGCCTGATGAGGAACCACCAGATACTGACCGGCAGGAGCACCAGGAGAACGACGGTGTTCGCTGTCAGCACCACCTTCATCAAGGTGGGCGGATCGGTTGGCCCGGCGTGCACGCGCTCGAAATACGGCCCGGTGATCCACCGGATCCACACGTACACCTGAAAGGCCAGGATCGCGCCGCCGAGGACGGCCCAGATAAGGACCGGCTTCACCTTCTCCTGCGCCTCGACGCCGAGATTCGGTGCACCACTTCGTACCTCGGTGAGAATGCGTGGATTCTTCCTGCCTGACAGATCGCTCACTACACGGCCCCTTCCCAGATCGTTGACCTTCAGCACTCACCTTGGCGTGATGTGGACATGCAGATCGACGCGGTACATGTCGGCCATGAAATTACCCTTGATCAGTGGATAACTGTTGCGATTGGTAGAATGGCATTCTACATTGTAGTGCTTATGAACGAGAACCGGCCGCACTGTGCTGGCCGAGGCGCTGCGTATGAGTAGGTCAACCGTTGATGCCGCCGCCAACGTGCTGGCAGATCCGACCGCCCACACCGATCATTCCCGACTGCACGCCGCGTTGGCGCATCTGCGCGCGAACGCCCCGGTGGCGTGGGTGGATGTGCCCGGTTACCACCCCTTCTGGGCGATCACGAAACATGCCGACGTGACCGAGATCGAGCGTGCCAACACTCTTTTCACGAATTCGCCCCGACCGATGTTGGGAACCGCCGAATCCGATGAGGTCCACGCGCAGGCGGGTGTCAGCTCCTTGGTGCACCTTGACGGCGACCAACACCGCAAGGTGCGGGCGATCGCCGCGGAATGGTTCCGGCCAAAGGCAATGCGCGCCATGCAGGCCCGAATCGGCGAACTGGCGAAGGTCTACGTCGACGAGATGCGCGCAGCCGGAGGTAATTGCGATTTCGTTCAGCGGGTCGCAGTCAACTACCCGTTGTACGTGATCATGTCCCTACTCGGACTGCCGGAATCTGACTTCCCGTTCCTCTTGAAGTTGACGCAGGAGTTGTTCGGAAGCAACGACGACGAGTACAAACGCGGCACCCGAGCGCAAGACAACCTGCCCGCTCTGATGGAGATGTTCGAGTACTTCACGGCATTGACCGCAGCGCGCCGCAAGAATCCGACAGAGGACTTGGCCTCGACCATCGCCAATGCCCGCATCGACGGTGAGCTACTCAGCGACATCGAGACACTGTCCTACTACCTGATCATTGCCACTGCTGGGCACGACACCACCAGTGCGACGATTTCTGGTGGCTTACGCGCTCTCATCGAGAATCCAGACCAGCGCGCTGTATTGCGCGACGACATGAGTGCAATGCCGCTGGCCGTCGAGGAGATGACCCGCTGGGTCACCCCGGTCACCGCATTCATGCGGACCGCCGTGAAGGACACCATGATTCACGACGTAGCCATCGCAGCGGGAGAATCTGTGCTCCTGTCCTACGTATCGGCCAACCGCGATGAAGACGTCTTCGTGGAGCCATTCCGATTCGATGTCAGGCGCGATCCGAACCGGCATCTGGCATTTGGCCACGGCGTTCACTTCTGTTTAGGTGCGGCCTTGGCCCGCATGGAGATTCACAGCTTCTTCAGCGAACTTCTCCCCCGGCTGACCTCGGTGGAACTGACCGGCCGACCCGAACTGCTGGCCACAACTTTCGTCGGCGGGCTCAAACACCTTCCGATCAGCTACACGCTCACTTGACCGCGAGAGAAGGGAGCTAAAGGATCAGCCGGATGAGCGCAGCCGTGCGCGCCAGGCCAGGGAAGGCCGCGGCGGTGGATCGCGGGTGCAGCGCGTGTACGGCCAGGCGGAACATCAACGCCCGCAACAACATCTGCGGCCATTCGGGCAGCGACTGCCACCGCTCGACCAATCCGTCATCGGCGTCGCCCCAGGACAGCGCGTCGATCACCACCACGCCTGCGGCCCACGGAGCAGGCCGCCAGTAGGGGGTGATGTCGGTGATTCCAGGCGCGGCCGTTCCGGCGAAAAGCACTGTGCCGTAAAGGTCACCGTGGACCAGTTGACTCGCGCTCTTGGTCGGCCTGCGCAGGCCGGCCAACTGATTGATCAGCTCGACCGAGCGCTGGCCATCCGACGACCCGGGCGAGACCCTGGCGCCGGGCGGCAACGAATGCAGCGGCCGGTCCTCCCAGGCCGCCCGGTCGGCGGCAATGAACACGTCGACGTCGGCCCATGGCGCGACGGGCGGTTGGGTGAGGAAGCGTGGTCGCTCCAATTTCGCGGTGGCCTCATGCAACCGGACCGCGGCCGACACCACCTCGTCGTGACGGGGCTCGGGCGTGCCGGCGACGAAGGTGTCGGCACGCCACCCGGCGACCACGTAGCGTCCGTCCGTCGAGCGGACCGGGCGGGCCAGCCGCACGCCGTCGATGAACAGCGATTCCCGAACCTTGGCCGACCACGCCGCACGGGCGTGCTCGGGCACCATCGACATCACCACTTCGCCGCAGCGCCAGCCACCCTCCCAGCCTGAGCCGAGCGGTACCGGGCGTACCCCGGACAGGCCGAACGCCGCCAGCACATGTTCCGGCGGCCGTTCCACAGTCACAGCCTCAGCCTAAGGTGTTGACCGGCAAACCAGTCGTCAGTACATCACCATGTCGGGCTCGAGTTGCTTGGCCCAGGCCACAATTCCGCCCTGCAGGTGCACCGCGTCGGAAAATCCGGCCTTCTTGACGATGGCGAGCACCTCTGCGGACCGTATTCCGGTTTTGCAGTACAGCACCGGTGTTCGGTCCACCGGGAGCTTGGCCAATGCGTCACCCGATTCGAACGTCGGCTTCGGGATGAGCTCGGCGCCCTCGATGTGATTGATATCCCACTCGACGGGCTCGCGGACATCGATCAGCGCCAACGGTTTCCCGGAGTCGATGAGTTCCTTGAGCTCCAGCGGGGTGACCGTCGATCCGGCAGCGGCCTCGGCAGCAGCGTCCGACACCACGCCGCAGAACGCCTCGTAATCGATCAACTCGGTGATCTTGGGAGTCGCCGGGTCTTTGCGGATTCGGATGGTGCGGTAGGTCATGTCCAGCGCGTCGTACACCATCAGCCGGCCGAGCAGTGGCTCGCCGATTCCCGTGATGAGCTTGATTGCCTCGGTACCCATCACCGACGCGATCGAGGCGCACAGGATGCCCAGCACCCCGCCTTCGGCGCACGAGGGCACCATGCCCGGTGGCGGCGGCTCGGGATAGAGGTCGCGGTAGTTCAGGCCCAGCCCGTCGGGGGCGTCCTCCCAGAACACCGACACCTGGCCTTCGAACCGGTAGATCGAACCCCATACGTAGGGCTTGCCGGCCAGCACCGCGGCGTCGTTGACCAGATATCGGGTGGCGAAGTTGTCGGTGCCGTCCAGGATCAGGTCGTACTGGCTGAACAGCTCCACCGCATTGTCGGGTTCCAACCGGAACTCATGCAGATTCACCGTCACCAGCGGGTTGATCTCCAGAACCGAATCCCTGGCGCTCTGCGCCTTGGACCGGCCGATGTCGGACTGCCCGTGGATGATCTGCCGCTGCAGGTTGGACTCGTCGACCACGTCGAACTCGACGATGCCGATGGTGCCCACCCCCGCCGCAGCCAGGTAGAGCAAGGTCGGTGAGCCGAGCCCACCGGCCCCGATCACCAGCACCTTGGCGTTCTTCAGCCGCTTCTGCCCGATCACACCGACGTCCGGAATGATCAGGTGCCGGCTGTAGCGCGTCACCTCTTCACGCGTCAGCTCGGCGGCCGGCTCGACCAACGGCGGTAACGACACGTCCAAATTCGCGGACACCGGATGTCTCCTCAGTTTTTCTGGTCAGTTCATCGTCCCAGCTGCTCGTACACACAACGGTAATCCGGTGCCGATGCTTCCCGTGCTCCGGCTACCGCGATCGTGCGCACCAGCTATCCGCTACGGGTCTCGATGCCCACTCGCCCGGAGAATCCACCTCGGCGGCAGCGGTCAGGCGATCGGGTACGGCCAGGGGTTGAATTTGCAGGTCAGGCCGTCGGCCTTGACCGTTCCGGGGTCGAACTTGGCGGCGTCGTCGTTCGAGGTGGAGAACGTCTGCTGCATCATGATCGGCGCCAGCTTTCCGTTGCCCTCACAGGCCTCGTGCCGCTGGTATCCGATGGCGTGACCAACCTCATGGTTGATCAGGTACTGGCGGTAGGACCCGATGTCCCCCTGGAACGGCACCGCGCCGCGTACCCAGCGGGCCTCGTTGACGAAGACCCGGGGCTGATGCCCGTCGAACGACGGGTTGTAGCACGACGATTCCAGCTCGATGTCGTAGCCACAGCCCTCCCGGACTGTCATCGGGGAGGTCAGCGACACCCGGAAATCGGGTTCGACACCGCTGGTCTCGTCCACCCGGGTGAAGGCGAACAGACCGTTGTGCGTCCAGCTCTTCGGATTGGCCAGGGTCTCGCTGACCATCCGGCCGAAACCTTCGTCACCGCCGAACGAGGTGGTGTCCACACCGTCCTCGACCTCGACGGTGTAGGTGAACGACTTCGTGGTGCCCTCACCGATCTTGGGGGCGGCCCCCGGAACGATCCGCCAGGTCCGGGTCCCGGCCTCGGTGAACTGGCCGCCGGCAGGCAGAATCCCGGTCGGCAGGTTCGCGTCGAACTGGGTCAGGCCCTTGGGCGGCGCGCCGATGATCGAGGTGGAGGCCACGTCGATGGTGGGCGGGCCCTGCACCGGGCCCTCTTCTTCCTGGGCGGACTGCGAGACGCTCGTGCCGGTGACGGTCTGGTACATCACCACCACGGTCAGCACGATGAGCACCGGCAACGCATACGCGCGCCAGCCGTACGTGGACACGAAACGGCCGATCCAAGTCTGCTTACGCCACTGCTGGTGGTCGTCCCGATTGGATCTGGCGCGTCCTGAATCAGCGGCAATCGGATCGCGCTGAGCGCGGAGCGGCTCCCGCCACTCATTGCGCAGCGCCGGGACACGGCCACCCCCGCGACGTCCCGGGTCGTAGGTCACGGGACCAGAATGGCACAGACTCCTGTGGATCGGTTCTGAGCGCAGCTATGCCGTGACCTCGCCGGTGTCATTTCGAAATCCATGCCCGTTTCGCATCGACCGCGCGGCAGCAGTGCGCGTCACGGTAGTAGTGTCGGTGCGATCAGCGGCTCGGATGAACATGTCCAAGTGCGCCAGAGGAATACAGATTGAGGACCTGATGAGCGATCTCGCCAACACCGCCGAGAGGAGAGGCGACAAGCCGCCGACCGGTGGTCGACGCGGCAACCGCCTGCCTCGTGATGAACGGCGGGGACAGCTGTTGGCAGCCGCCAGCGAGGTTTTCGTCGAACGTGGGTACCACGCGGCGGGGATGGACGAGATCGCGGACCGCGCAGGTGTGAGCAAACCTGTTCTGTACCAACACTTCTCGTCGAAGCTCGAGTTGTATCTGGCAGTACTGCAACGCCACGTCGACAACCTGGTGTCCGGTGTGCGCCAAGCCCTGCGCACCACCACCGACAACCGGCAGCGGCTGCGCGCCGCGGTCGAGGCGTTCTTCGATTTCATCGAGCATGACAGCCAGGGGTACCGGCTGATCTTCGAGAACGACTACGTCAGCGAGCCGCAGGTGGCGTCTCAGGTGAAGGTGGCGACCGAGGCCTGCACCGACGCGGTGTTTGATCTGATCAGCCGCGATTCCGGCCTGGAGGCGCACCGCGCCAGGATGATCGCGGTCGGATTGGTGGCGATCAGCGTCGACTCGGCGCGATACTGGCTGACCAATGACCGGCCGATCGACCGGAATACCGCCGTGGATGGCACGGTGCAGTTCGCCTGGGGCGGACTGTCACACGTGCCACTCACCCGGTCCTAGACCGCTGGGGCGGATGCTCCGGCAGATTCCACACCAATCCCGAAGCCGACCCGGCGCACGTCAGCGGCGCCGATCTCGACATAGGCGATCCGGCTGTTCTGCACCAGAAACCGCCGGCCCTTCTCATCGGTCAACGCCAGCACACCCGACTCCTTGGCGAGTGCGTCGTTGACCTGCTGCTCCACCTCGGTGGGTGTCTGCGCGCTGTTGAAGGTCAGCTCGCGAGGGCTGTCCGTGACACCGATTTTGACCTCCACGCTGGACCCTTCTTTCTTTCTCACAACGTTTGTCGACTTCCCTGAGCAGGCTAGTGGACAGCCGAGCCCGCCCGCCGCGAGCGGGGCTGGACCGGAGGTACGCCGTGCGCGAAACACAGATACCGAACCGAGTCCGGACCGTGACCGACACGAACCGAGCTCGACCTCATCTGTCACTTCCGCCTCGATAGCATCAGTTTCGATATTGGACGAGACGACTGGGACAGCCGCATGACCAGGCATTATTCGCCGTATGACACCACTCCGACCGAGCGCTTCGGGGACCACCCTTATGAGCCGGGCGGGTACTCCGGCCATGCCCCCGAGGGCTACGCCCCCGACCCGGGGACCGACTACTCGGCCGATTACGACAACTACGACGCGGATTACGACGACGAGGTCACGTTCTACGAGGACCCCATCGACCGGCGCTGGATCTGGGTGGCCGGCGTGGCCGGCGCGATCCTGCTGGTCGCGGTGATCTGCACCGTGGTGATCCTCGGCGGCGGGGACAGCGGTTCGGTATCGGCCGGCCTCACCTCCCCATCGGCGACACAGACCACCCAACCGGCCCAGGACGCGACCTCCAAGCCGGTCCCGCCGCGCGCCGCACCGACGGCACCGCTCTCCCCCGAAACCGTGACCACCGTGACTCCGTCGCCCAGTGCCACCGCGGCGCCCGTGCCCGCCGCCCCGCCGGCTGAAGCGGCCCCGCCCGCAGCCACGGTGAGCCCGAACACCATCACGTACCGGGTTACCGGCAACCGGCAGCTCATCGACCTGGTGACGATCGTCTACACCGATGCGCAGGGCGCACTGCAGACCGACATCAATGTTGCACTGCCCTGGGCCAAGACCGTGGTGCTCAATCCCGGTGTCCAGCTCAAGTCGGTGACCGCGACGAGCGTCGCCGGTCAGCTCAACTGCTCGATCACCGACGCATCGGGCGCCGTGATCGTCGCGCAGGCCAACAACACGATGATCACCACCTGCACGCAGTAGCGGAAACCAAGCAGTGACGGACTGGGTCAGGCGGGTACTACGCCAGGCCCAGTTCCTGCATCCGGGACTGGTGGGTGTTCTGCAGCCGGCCGAAGAACTCGGCCAACTGGGTGAGACCCTCACCGCTGGACATGACCAAGTCGACGAGTTCGTCATGATCGGCCAGGACGAACTGCGCCTGGGTAACGGCCTCGCCGAGCAGACGACGCGCCCACAGCGCCAGCCGGTGCCGCTGACGGTCGCTGGCCGTGACGGCCGCGCGCACCTCGGCGACGACGAACTGCGAGTGCCCGGTTTCGGACAGCACCGAGCGCACCACGCCGGCCACGTCCTCCGGCAACGCATCAGCGATCTCCAGGTAGAAGTCCGCGGCCAGCGCATCGCCGATGTAGGTCTTGACCAACGCCTCCAGCCAGGTGCTGGGGGTGGTCATCCGGTGATAGTTCTCCAGCGCCGAGGCGTACTTCGTCATCGCCGGAACGACGTCAACTCCCCTGTGTTCCAACGCATCCCGCAACAACTCATAGTGACCCATCTCAGCCGCGGCCATACTCGCCAAGTTGATCCGGCCACGCAGATTCGGCGCCATGCGTGCCTCGTCGGTAAGCCGGTAGAACGCGGCGACCTCGCCGTAGGCCAGCACCGCGAACAGCTCGTTGACCCCGGGATGGTCCGCAGTCACGCCAGCCTCGACCGGTTCGACGATCCGTTCCGCGGCAGGCTGAGGCGAATTCATGAGGCCAACTCTAGACGCCGCTGGGACACCGTGATCTGCTGGCAAATCGGCCGATATCCCGCGACCAGCTACAATGGCATCTGGTAACCGCTTCGAGCCGACTATTTTCGGCCCCCGAACCGCTACCAGGAAATGTGCGTGCACGCAGTTGGCCCGCCCCTGTGGAGCTGGGCCCAGCGGATCGGCAGCGCCGACGGATACGACCGTATCCGGGCGAACCCGACCGCTTCACCGTCAAACTCGTGTGCGCTGGATGCCCATGAGGTTTGACAGTGAAAGGCCACCTCCACCCACCATGACTCATCTGAATAAAACGTTTGCCGAACTCGGCGTCCGCGACGAAATCGTCCGTGCACTGTCTGAAGAAGGCATCGAACACCCCTTTGCCATCCAAGAACTGACCCTCCCGCTGGCACTGGCCGGCGACGATCTGATCGGTCAGGCCCGCACCGGTATGGGCAAGACCTATGCCTTCGGGATCCCGCTGCTGCATCGCATCTCCACCGATGCGACCCGCCCGCTCAACGGCACCCCCCGGGCCCTGATCGTCGTGCCCACCCGTGAGCTCTGCATCCAGGTCTATGGCGATCTCGCCGGAGCGGCTCGCCATTTGATGGTGGACGCTGACACCGGCGCCAAGCGGAAATTCTCCGTGACGTCGATCTACGGCGGCCGGCCCTACGAGTCCCAGATCGAGGCACTGCGCAAGGGCGTCGACGTCGTCGTCGGCACCCCGGGCCGGCTGCTCGACCTGGCCCAGCAGGGCCACCTGCAGCTGGGCGGACTGTCCGTGCTGGTGCTCGACGAAGCCGACGAGATGCTTGATCTGGGCTTCCTACCCGACATCGAGCGCATTCTGCGGCTGACCCCCGACGACCGGCAGTCAATGCTGTTCTCGGCCACCATGCCGGACCCGATCATCACGCTGGCCCGCACGTTCATGAACCAGCCGACCCACATCCGGGCCGAGGCCCCGCACTCGGCGGCCACCCACGACACCACCGAACAGTTCGCCTACCGGGCCCATGCCCTGGACAAGTCGGAGCTGGTGAGCCGGATCCTGCAGGCCGACGGCCGCGGCGCCACGATGATCTTCACCCGCACCAAGCGCACCGCGCAGAAGGTGTCCGACGAACTCGCCGAGCGCGGATTCAAGGTCGACGCCGTGCACGGCGACCTGGGCCAGGGCGCCCGCGAGAAGGCACTTAAGTCGTTCCGCACGGGAACCGTCGACGTTCTGGTCGCCACCGATGTCGCGGCACGCGGTATCGACATCGACGACGTCACGCACGTCATCAACTACCAGTGCCCCGAGGACGAGCAGGCCTACGTGCACCGCATCGGCCGCACCGGCCGGGCCGGCAAGACCGGTGTCGCCATCACCCTGGTCGACTGGGACGAACTGACCCGCTGGGAGACGATCGACAAGGCGCTCAACCTGGGTTGCCCTGATCCCGCTGAAACCTATTCCAGCTCGCCGCATATCTATGAGGAGCTGGGTATCCCGAGCGACGTGACCGGCCGGATCGGTGAAGCGCGCAAGCCTGTGGCCAAGCGCAGTGCCGACGAGAAGCGCATCTCCTCGGCGGACTCCGAGGGCCGGCCGGCCAAGACCAGGTCCCGCAACCGTCGCCGTACCCGCGGTGGTGAGGCAGGCACCGGGCATCCCGAAGGCGCCGCAGCCGCGGCTCCGGAGGTCACCGATTCCGCACCGGTGACCGAGTCGGCAGACACCGCCGACGACGTGTCGTCCGCCGGACGGCGCCGACGTCGGCGCCGTCCCCGCAAGACCGAGACCGCAACGGCCGGCTGACCGGCTCACGCCAGGCAAGACCGGTCAGTGGTCAAACCCGAACGCCGCACCCGCGGCGACATCGCTGCCGCGGCGGCAATCGTCGCGATCGTCGCACTGGCGGCCGGCCTGATCTGGTGGACCAGTGACGCGCGGGCAACCATCAGCAGACCCGCTGCCGCACCCGTTCCCTACCTGACGCCGGCCCACGAGATTCCGGCCGGTCTGCAGCAGCTGTGGGCGGCCGGCAGCCCGAAGACCACTCAGCCTGTGCTCGCCGGCGGCTCGGTGGTGACCGCCGATGGTTCCACCGTCGAAGGCCGCGATCCCGTCAGCGGCGCAGTTCTGTGGAGCTATGCCCGCGACCTCGAACTGTGCGGCGTGACGTCGGTGTACCAGTACGCGGTCGCGGTGTATCCCGATGTTCGCGGCTGCGGACAGGTCAGCACGGTCGACGGCAAGTCCGGCACGCGTGGACCCGCCCGCACCGCCTACGCCGACCCCGAGGTGCAGCTGTCGTCCGACGGCTCCACGGTGCTCTCCGCCGGGGACAGTCGCCTCGAGCTGTGGCGCTCGGACATGGTCCGGATGCTGTCCTACGGTGCGCTGGACGCCCGCATCAAGCCCGACGTGCCGGCCTCGCCGGTTTGCCGCCAGCTGTCGGCGGCCGCGAGTTCCTCGGCGGTCTCGGTGCTGGAATCGTGCCCGAAGAGCAAGTTCGTCAGGTTGACGCTGCTGCGTCCGGCCGACGAAGAAGACACTCCCGACGTGCGCTACGTCGAACTGCAGGACATCACAGACGAATCCGGGGCCAAGGTGATCGCGGTGTCAGGCACCACCACCGCGGTGTACCTGCCCACGCCGAGGCCGATGGTCAACGTCATCGACGAGACCGGAAAGACGCTCGCCAGCCTGCCGCTGGCCAAGCCGGCGGCGCCGCAGTCGACCACCACCCGCGCCGGAGACCTGATCACCTGGTGGACCGGCGACTCGGTGCTGGTCTTCAGCACCACCGGCGGCTCCGGCCTCCAGTACAAGTTCACCGTCACCCCGTCGGGACCGCACCTTCCGGTCGGACCCGCCACGGTGATGGCCGGCCAGCTGCTGGTTCCGGTCAGCGACGGTTACGACGTCTTCGATCAAGCAACCGGGGCCGGCCGGCGCCACATCGCCCTGCCGCGCACACCGAGCGTGTCACCGGTGGTGCCGGCGGTGGCCGGGGACACCGTGCTCGAACAACGCGGCACGCAACTCGTGGCCCTCGGCGCGACCTGACCCGGGCGGGGCTCAGCCGATATCGATCACGATCACCGTGGTGTTGTCACTGCCGCCTGCGTCGTTGGCGACCTGGACCAGCCGCTGCGCCGCGACCTCAGGCTCGTCGGTTGCGGCCGCGCTCAGAATATCGGCATCCTCGGCTCCGGCGAACAGTCCGTCACTGCTGATCAACAACCGGTCTCCGGGACGGCAGTCCAGATCGAACAGATCGGGCCGGATGACCGGACCGATACCGAGCGCCCGGGTCAGCAGATGGCGGTGCGGGTGGAAGCGGGCCTCCTCGCGGGTGATCTCACCGGCACGCACCAACTCGCCGGAAACACTGTGGTCGTTGGTCAGCTGGCTCATGACGCCATCGCGAATCCGGTTCAGCGGCGAATCCCCGATGTTGACGGCCAGCGGCCCGCCCTGATCTTCGCCGAAGACTGCCACCACGGTCAGCGTTGTGCCCGAACTGGTGCCCGATGCGCTGACATGCGCGAAAACCTGTTCGTTGGCCTGCTGGACCGCGCCGATCAACCCGTCGCGGTCAGGTGCGGCGGCGAAACCGGCGGCCAGCGCCTCCACCGCGATCCGGCTGGCGTGATCACCGTCGGGACCGAAACCGTCGGCCACCGCGTACAGAATGCCGTCGGCGAGCAGAGAATCCTGGTTGCTGGCCCGCACCGGACCCTGGTCGGTGGCCGTCGCGGACCGTAACACCGAAGCCATGGCTGTACCTACACCACCTCAGGTGTGAATGTCGGCAGCTTCTTGCCGGACTTCCAGTGTTTGAGCAGGGCCTGGGCCAGCTCGCGATAGGCCAGCCCACCTTTGCTCTTGCGGCCGGCCAGCACCGAGGATCCCGATGCGCTGGCCTCGGCGAACCGGACCGTACGCGGGATCGGCGGGGCCAGCACCGGCAGCTCGTACCGGTCCGCGACATCGAGCAGTACGTCACGACTGTGGGTGGTGCGCGAATCGTAGAGCGTGGGCAGCGCGCCCAGCAGCGTCAGTTCGGGATTGGTGATCTGCTGCACGTCGGAAATCGTGCGCATGAACTGGCCCACGCCACGGTGCGCCAGGGTTTCACACTGCAGCGGCACGATCACCTCGTTCGCGGCCGTCAGACCGTTGAGCGTCAGCACGCCCAGTGACGGCGGGCAATCGATGATCACGACGTCGAAATCGGATTCGACCTTGGCCAGGGCCCGTTTGAGTGCATACTCCCGCCCGGCCCGCATCAGCAGCATGGCTTCGGATCCGGCCAGATCGATGTTGGCCGGCAGCAGCGTCATCCCCTCGGCCGTCTCGACCAGCGCGGCCCCCGGCTCGACGTCGCCGAGCAGTACCTCGTGTACCGACACCGGTAGTTTGTCCGGGTCGTGGCCCAATGAAAACGTCAGACAGCCTTGCGGATCCAGATCGACGAGTAGAACCCGCCTGCCTTGCTCGGACATCGCCGCACCCAGCGACGCCACCGTCGTCGTCTTGGCTACCCCACCCTTTTGATTGGCGACCGCTAATACTCGAGTCACACCTTCATCCAAGCACGCTCCCGGCGGCATTGCCGGTACGTGCGGCAGAATCGCCGGTGTGAGCGACCGCCTGCACCGCCTGATCCTGCTCCGCCACGGCGAGACCGAGTGGTCGGCCATCGGCAGGCACACCGGCCGCACCGAACAGGACCTGACCGAAACCGGGCGGGAACAGGCCGTCCTGGCCCGCCCGGCACTCGCCGAACTGCAGTTGACCGACCCGCTGGTGATCAGCAGCCCGCGGCGCCGCGCGCTGGACACCGCCGAGCTGGCCGGCCTGCATGTCGACGAGGTCAACCCGATGCTGGCCGAGTGGGATTACGGCGACTACGAGGGACTGACGACTCCGCAGATTCGCGAGAATGTGCCCGACTGGCTGGTGTGGACTCACGGTTGTCCGGGAGGTGAGTCCGTGGCGCAGGTGAGCATCCGTGCGGATCGGGCTGTCGCGTTGGGGCTGGAACATCTGCCCACCCGGGACGTCGTGTTCGTCGGGCACGGGCACTTCTCCCGCGCGATGTTGACCCGGTGGGCGGAACTGCCGGTGTCCGAGGGCATCCGACTCTCGATGGTGCCCGCTTCGCTGGCCGTGTGCGGGTTCGAGCATGGCGTGCGCCAGATCACCGCGCTCGGGCTGACCGGTCACCCCAACCCGTGTCTGTCGCAGTGAACCCGTCGTTCGTGTTGGCCGGGCCGAACGGGGCGGTCCTGGCCGAGGGCGTACGCGCCGGATTCTCCGACCTCACCGACGCACAGGCAGCGCTGCGCTCTGGAACACCAATTGTGCTGGGCGCGTTGCCATTCGATCCGACTGCACCGGCCGCCCTGTATGAACCCGACACGGTCCGGTTCACCGACGCGCTGCCCGAATGGCCCGTGAACCCGCCCCCGACGGTAGTGGAGCGCGAAACTCTGCCACCGGGATCGGTGCACCGCGAGCGGGTGGCCGAGGCGATCCGACGCCTGCGGGATCCACAAATCCCGATCGACAAGGTGGTGCTGGCCCGTGCTCTGCGCCTGACCGCCGATTCACCGTGGGACGCGCGGGCCGTGTTACGCCGACTGGCCGACGCCGATCCGGCCGCCACGGTGTACCTGGCGGATCTGTCCGCGGCGGGCGAAGCCCACGCCGGCACGGTGCTGGTGGGCGCGAGCCCTGAATTGCTGGTGGCGCGCGAGGGCGAGATGGTGATCTGCCAGCCGTTCGCCGGGTCGGCACCACGATCGCCCGATCCGGAGGTCGACGCGGCCAACGCGGCCGCGCTGGCCGCCTCGGCGAAGAACCGGCACGAGCACCAACTGGTGGTCGACATGATGCGTCAGGCGCTGGAGCCACTGTGCGTGGACCTGCAGATCGCCGAGGAGCCCGAGCTGCACGGCACCGACGCACTGTGGCACCTGAGCACCCCGGTGATCGGTCGGCTACGCGAAAAGCGCACCACCGCAATCGATCTCGCGCTGTCTCTGCACCCGACCCCGGCCGTCGGCGGAGTTCCGACCGACCGCGCCGCCACGCTGATCGGCGAACTGGAGGGCGACCGCGGGTTCTACGCGGGCGCCGTTGGCTGGTGCGACAGCAGCGGCGACGGACGCTGGGTGGTGTCGATCCGTTGTGCGGTGTTGTCCGCGGATCGATACACGGCACTGGCCAGCGCCGGCGGCGGTATTGTCGCCGAATCCGATCCCGACGACGAAGTCGACGAGACCACCACGAAATTCAGAACCATCCTGACTGGGCTAGGGGCGACATGAGCGAGTTGATCCGCCGGGCGCGGCCCGGCGACGAAGTCGAGATCACCGCGATGATCCGCGAGTTGGCTGAGTTCGAACGAGCCTCCGACGAGTGCACCGTCACCGAAAAGCAGATGCACACAGCCCTTTTCGGTGAGCGACCGGTGGCCTACGCACACATGCTGGAGGTCGACGGGCAGGTTGCCGCGACCGCGGTGTGGTTCCTGAACTTCTCCACCTGGGACGGCGTCGCCGGGCTCTACCTCGAGGACCTCTACGTGCGTCCGGCCTTCCGGCGCCGCGGTCTGGCCCGAAAGCTGTTGTCCGCCTTGGCTGCCGAATGTGTCGAACACGGCTACACCCGGATGACCTGGGCGGTGCTGAACTGGAACGTCAACGCCATCGCGCTGTACGACGCCGTGGGCGGCAAGCCGCAGACGGAGTGGACCACCTACCGGGTATCGGGCCCCGAGCTCTCGACGCTGGCTGCCGAGCGACTCGGCTAGCTGCGTCCGGTGATCCAGTCCACCGAGGACGGGCTGAACAGCAACCCCAGGGTCACGAGGGCGAGCAGCCCGACGAGCACGCCGTACACCACGTGGTGCGAGGTGATCACGTACCAGGCCACCGGCAGCAACAGCAGGTTGGTGAGCACCGAGATCCCCCGGCCCCAGCGTCGTGCCGTGATCAGCGCCCAGCCGCCGGCGAGCACCCCACCACCGATCAACACGAACCAGATCGCCGTGCCGTAACCGCTGACGATGTGCTGGTCCGCACCGCCCAACGCGCGCACCAGGAGCACGACCGCCATGATCAGCGCGGCGATTCCTTCGGCGGCGGTCAGAAAACCCGCATACCGGATTGAAGGAGGCTGGATCACGAGAGCCGCTCCGCCAGGTAGCGCACCGCGTACTCGTATCCGGCCGGACCGGCGCCGGCGATCACCACCTGGGCGACGGCCGACACGTAGGAGTGATGCCGGAACGACTCCCGGGTGTGGATGTTGCTCAGGTGAATCTCGACCACGGGCAGGTCGGCGGCGCTGAGCGCATCGCGGATCGCCACCGAGGTGTGGCTGTAGGCCGCGGGATTGATGATGATGCCGACGCAGTCCTGTCGGGCCGCCTGGATGGCGTCGACCAGCGCACCCTCGTGATTGCTCTGCACGGCGCGGACCTCGAAGCCCAACCCGGCGGCCAGCTCGGCCACCCGCTGCTCGATCTGAGCCAGCGTGGTGGACCCGTAGATCTCGGGCTGCCGGGTGCCCAGCAGGTTGAGATTCGGTCCGTTGACGAGCAACAATCGGCGTTCGGTCACCTTCAGTACGGTACCGGCCGGTTCACGACGTCGAGATCGACACCAGGGTCGTGGTTGGGCAAAATTCACCGCCCTCACGTCGATTTCGGCGTAAGAGACGCGTAGGGATACTTGACCGCGTGTCGAGCGACAACCCCTGCCCATGCGGCACCGGCCGCACCTACGACGACTGCTGCGGGCCGCTGCACACCGGAACCCGCCACGCCCCCACCGCCGTCGCACTGATGCGGTCGCGGTTCAGCGCGTTCGCCATCGGCGACGCCGGCTACCTACTGATCTCCTGGCATCCCGCCACCCGGCCCGCTGAACTGACCCTCGACGAGACCCTGAGCTGGCGGCGGTTGCAGATCGTCGACACGGAGTCGGGAGGCGAGGATGACGCCGAGGGCGTGGTCGAGTTCCGCGCCCAGTACGTGCATGGCGGCAGCCGCCACATCCTTCACGAACGCAGCCGGTTCGAGCGGGTCGACGGCCAGTGGCGCTACCTGGATGGACAGATTCACGAATAACGGCTGTACACCTTGCGCGGTTAGGCTCATGCCCCGTGCGCGCCGTGCTGATCGTGAACCCGAACGCGACCTCGACCACCCCGGCCGGGCGTGACCTGCTCGCCCACGCGCTGGAAAGCCGGGTGACGCTGACCGTCGAACACACCAATCACCGAGGTCACGCCATCGAGATCGCCCGAGACGCCGCCCGTGACGGTGTGGACGTGCTGATCGTGCACGGCGGCGACGGCACGGTCAACGAAGTCGTCAACGGCGTGCTCGGCGACTGTGGGACCCGTCCCGATGCCGCCCTGGCGCCTGCGGTGGCCGTCGTTCCGGGAGGCTCGGCCAACGTCTTCGCCCGGGCACTGGGCATCAGCCCCGATCCCATCGAAGCCACCAACCAACTCGTCGACCTGCTCGGCGGCTATCGGATGGGACGCCCGTGGCGCCGCATCGGTCTGATGGACTGCGGTGAGCGCTGGGGTGTGTTCACCGCCGGGATGGGCGTGGACGGTGACGTGGTGGCGGCCGTGGAGGCCCAGCGCGCGAAGGGACGCAAGGTCACCGCATCGCGTTATATCCGGGTTGCCGTGCGCGAGTTCCTGACGAGCGTCCGCAGGGAACCGACGCTCACGCTGCATCTGCCGGGCGCCGACCCGGTCGAAGGGGTGCACTTCGCGTTCGTGTCGAACTCCAGTCCCTGGACGTACGCGAACAGCCGCCCGGTGTGGACGAACCCCGAAACCACGTTCGACAAAGGTTTGGGCGTGTTCGCCACGACGAGCATGAACATCTGGTCGAATCTGCGACTGGTCCGCCAGATGGTGGCCCGTAACCCGCGCCTGAAGGCCAAGCATCTGATCCGTGACGACAACGTCTCTTCGGTCACCGTGACGAGCAACACGCCTGCCGCCTGCCAGATTGATGGAGATTACATCGGCACGCGCGAAACCATGACGTTCACGTCGGTCCCCGAGGCGCTGAGCGTCGTCGCCCCGACGAAGAAAATTGATTGACCTGCGCAAACACACCGCTTAAGGTGGAATTAGGGCGCAGCTGAATCCAGAGTGTAGTACACAGGAGTGAGGCGCCCGGTCACCGCCCCACCCAGTGACTTTGCCCACGTGTTAACTCAATGCTATTGACATCTGTTCAGCCTGTGAAAGCATCAATGCAACAGTGCAGAAACATTCGTGTGCACGCGTTAACAGCCGAAGAAAATCTAGTGCGCTTCGCCGCGCACGCATGACATGTCTAACGAGGAGTTTGATCTTATGGATTGGCGCCACAAGGCCGTCTGTCGCGACGAAGATCCGGAGCTGTTCTTCCCCGTGGGAAACAGTGGCCCGGCGCTTGCTCAGATCGCTGACGCGAAGCTGGTGTGCAACCGCTGCCCCGTGACCACCGAGTGCCTCACCTGGGCCTTGGACTCGGGCCAGGACGCCGGCGTGTGGGGCGGGATGAGCGAGGACGAGCGTCGTGCGCTCAAGCGTCGCAACGCCCGCACCAAGGCCCGCACCGGAGTCTGACCCTCGGTCCAGATACCGACGCAAGCTATGGCCCCGACGAATGTCGGGGCCATAGCTTATTTTCGCGACAATTAGCCACAGCAAATTGCGTAATGGTCATCACATCTTCTATTGACGCAACTGCGTAATTACTTCAGTGATACTGGCGTCCCACTGTGAACGTCCTGTACCGAGCCTGACTCACTGGACGCCGCGACTCCGCCTGCCGATCGGCACCCGCAGCACCACATCGGTTCCCCCGGTCGCGACATCGTGCATGCCCAGGGACCCGTCCAATTCCGCCGTGACCAGCGTTCGCACGATCTGTAGACCCAACCGGTCGGACTTCTCCAGGCTGAACCCATCGGGCAGGCCACGTCCGTCATCGTGCACCACGACATCGAGCCAGCGGGCCGAGCGCTCGGACCTGATCGTCACGCAACCCTGGGGAGTCTTGGTGTCGAAGGCGTGCTCGA
Organism: Mycobacterium sp. IDUB_24; assembly: GCF_055419385.1. Classification (NCBI taxonomy): domain Bacteria; kingdom Bacillati; phylum Actinomycetota; class Actinomycetes; order Mycobacteriales; family Mycobacteriaceae; genus Mycobacterium; species Mycobacterium sp. IDUB_24. The sequence continues at coordinate 11,142 of NZ_JBVAXO010000006.1, read as the reverse complement.
TGGCGTTCTGCACCAATTCGGTGATCACCATGATCAATGCGGTCGCACGGTCGGCGTCGAGCACGCCGAGCGCTCCGTCGCGGTTGATCCGGATCGGGGTGTCCACCGAGGCGACATCGTTCATGATCGGCAGGATCCGGTCGATCACCTCGTCGAGGTTGACCTCCTCGTCGACCGACATCGACAACGCATCGTGCACCAGCGCGATCGACGACACCCTTCGCACCGATTCGGTCAGCGCCTCGCGGGCCTCCAGGTTGTTGGTACGGCGAGCCTGCAGCCGCAGTAGAGCTGCCACGGTCTGCAGATTGTTCTTCACCCGGTGATGAATCTCGCGGATCGTCGCGTCCTTGCTCAGCAACGCCCGGTCACGCCGCTTGACCTCGGTGACGTCGCGGATCAGCACAGCGGCACCGACCGCGGCGCCATCGACCACCAGCGGCAGCGTCCGTAACAGCACGGCCGCGCCGCCGGCGTCGACCTCCATGCGCATGCTGGAGCCACCCGCCAGCGAGTCGCGAACGTGGTTGGCCAGTTCCTGGGCCTCGAACGGGTCGGAGATCAATGGCCGGGTGACGGTGACGAGATTGTGGCCGTCGAGCTCGGAAGCCAGGCCCATGCGGTGATAGGCCGAGATGGCATTGGGACTGGCGAACACCACGTCACCGACCCCGTTGAGGCGGATGAACCCGTCGCCCACCCGCGGGCTGGAACGCGACATGGCCAGATCCCCGACGTTCGGGAAGGTGCCTTCGGACAGCATGTGCAGCAGATCGCTCGCACAGTCCAGGTAGGCCCCCTCCAGCGGGCTGGCCATCCGACGGGCGGCCAGAGCGGTCTGGTGGGTCAACACCGCAACCACATGATCGCCGTGACGTACCGGGACTGCTTCCACGTTCAGGCCGGGGAGGTCGGGCGAATGTCGTTGCGTACCACCGCTTCCCCGACCGATCGCACCCGACTCGAAGGCCGTGGTGACGATGTGGAGGTCTGCGGCCGCGGCCAGGGTGCCGACCGAGTCGGCCAACAAGACGGTGGGAGCGGTGTTGGGTCTCACCTGCGCGACGCACACCAGCACCCCGTCGTCGCGGCGCACCCACATCAAATAGTCGGCGAACGACAGATCTGCCAACAACTGCCACTCCCCGACCACCGCATGCAGGTGGTCCACCGCGCTGCCGGGCAGCACGGTGTGCTCAGCGAGCAGGTCACCGAGAGTGGACATCAGCCAGCGCTTCGCAAGCGTCAGTCGATTACCGCGATCAGATGGCCTGCCTGGATGACGTCGCCCTCGGCGACATTGACCTTGGTCACAGTGCCCGCAACCTCTGAGAGGACCGGGATCTCCATCTTCATCGACTCGAGCAGCACCAGGGTGTCCCCCGCACCGATCTGATCGCCCTCGTGAACCACGACCTCAAGCACACTGGCCACGATTTCGGCGCGAACGTCCTCGGCCATCTTCACCCCACTTCACTCCGGCGCTAACCCGACTACTTCTGCGGCCTACATCGAACCACAACCCCGGGTGGACAGCGCTGCCCCCGGGGCATGAGACACTAGGGAGCAAGCTCTTACACCATCTGGAGGATCATCATGGCCAAGCGTGGCCGCAAGAAGCGGGACCGCAAGCACTCGAAGGCGAACCACGGCAAGCGCCCCAACGCCGGTTCGAAGTCAGTGCGCTAGCCGCTTCGGCAGACTTTGACCGCCCGACTCCTACGGAGATCGGGCGGTTTGTCGTCTGCCCACCCGGGGCCTGAGTGCCCCGTCAGCCCCGGATGATCGTGGTCCGGCTGATCTGGATCCGCAGCCGTTCCCGCAGCCCGTCGGGAGCCTTTTCACCGCTGCACTTGGCCGCGATCAGCTTCTTCACGCGGTCCTCGACCCCGTAATGACGCAGGCAGGCCGGGCATTCTTCGAGGTGATGCTTGAGCTTGTCACGGCTTTCGGCCGTGCACTCACCGTCGAGCAGCGTCCATACCTCGGCGATCACCGCGGCGCATTCCGGGTGCTCGGGGTCGACCGGGCCGACCGGCGGGTTCCAGCGCTCGTCCTCATCGCGCTTGTCACTCATGACGAGACCTCCTCCGGCTCACCAAGCTGCTGACCTCGGATGAAGCCACGCTCCCTGGCCACATCCGCCAGCAGCTCACGCAGCTGCTTGCGACCGCGGTGCAATCGGGACATCACCGTCCCGATGGGAGTATCCATGATCTCGGCGATCTCCTTGTAGGGAAAACCCTCGACGTCGGCGTAATACACCGCCATCCGGAATTCCTCGGGCAGCGCCTGCAGCGCTGCCTTGATCTCGGTGTCGGGCAACGCCTCCAGCGCCTCTACCTCAGCCGAACGCAGACCGGTCGAAGAATGCTCGGCATTGGCCGCCAGCTGCCAGTCGGTGATCTCGTCGGTGGGATATTCAGCGGGCTGACGCTGCTTCTTGCGGTAGCTGTTGATGTAGGTGTTGGTCAGGATGCGGTACAGCCACGCCTTGAGGTTGGTGCCCTCGCGGAATGACCGGAAGCCGGCATAGGCCTTGACCATGGTTTCCTGCAGCAGGTCCTCGGCATCGGCGGGGTTGCGGGTCATCCGCAATGCGCCGCCGTACAGCTGGTCCAGCAGCGGAATGGCATCACGTTCGAACCGGGCGGTCAGCTCGGCATCAGTTTCGGCAGGAGGCTGCGGCGCGTCAGGCTCGGCCTGCTCGACGTCAGTCATCGTGGGAAACACCTTCCCTTCTGTCGCGGCGCCACCAACAGGCACGGAATACCACTGGGTATCCGCCGGCCGTTCCAGGCATACGGTTGGCACCAGAATCCTCCTTAGATCCTAGAGCGTGCTACCGACAAGTAGCGCTGAGCAGGTGTCGAGAGCAATAACGGCATGTAGGGGCCACTCTGTTCCCGGGCGCCCGGCATGCCGCGGCTACCCTGTGCCGATGGCACGCGCAGCGACCCCGGCCATCGCCGCCCTGGTGGCAGCAGGTATCGACCATCAAGTGGTGCAGTACCGCCACGATCCGCGTAACGAAGCCTTCGGAGCCGAGGCAGTGGCCGAGCTCGCCGCGGACGGCTTCGCCGCCGAGCAGGTGTTCAAGACGCTGGTCATCGCCTTGCCCAAGGGCCTGGCAGTGGCGGTGTTACCGGTGCCGACCAAGCTTTCGCTCAAGGCCGCAGCCTCGGCACTCGGAGTCCCCAAGGCCGAGATGGCCGACCCGGCGGCGGCCCAGCGCTCCAGCGGATACGTGGTGGGCGGCATCTCCCCGCTGGGGCAGCGCAAGCCCCTGCCCACCGTCATCGACGCCTCGGCACTGGCGTTCGACACGGTGCTGTGCAGCGCGGGCAAGCGGGGCTGGGACATCGCGCTCGCCCCGGCCGACCTGATTCGGGCCACCGACGCGGTGACCGCCGAGATCACCGTCGCCTCCTGAGCGGCCGGCGTTCGATATCGGCATGTCGCAATCGGAAACGTGCCGGTGTCCGAATCCATGATTTACATCACGGCCCACGCCGGATTGCATGGACCCGAAGAGGAAGGCGGGTCCCATGACGATCAGCGTGGCCGAGCGAGCGGAACTGGCCGCCGCCGTCTCCGAGTTGCTGCACGACGAGTGCACCGAGCAGGACGTGCGCCGGGCGATGGACAGCGACGACGGATTCGACCGTGAGCTGTGGCGCAGGCTGGCGGCCCAGGGCGTGGCGGGACTGCTGGTCGACAGCGAGTACGGCGGCGTCGGCCTGGGCGCCCTCGAGCTCGAGGCCGTCGCCGAGGCGACCGGGGCCGCGCTCCTCCCGGCACCGTTCCTGTCCAGCGCGGTGCTGACGTCGGCACTGATCGAGGCGGCAGGCACCGGCGCCGACAAGCAACGTCTGCTGCCGGGACTGGTCGCAGGAACCTCGGTGGGGACGGTCGCGGTGACCGGTGCCCGCGGCACCTGGGCCCGCCAGGGCGTCGCGGTGCGTGCGACGGAAGCGGGCGCCACGGAGGGTGCCGACCACACGCTGACCGGCAACGCGCACTACGTCATCCACGGCCAGGTGGCCGACGTGATCCTGGTCGTGGCACGCATCAACGGCGACTTCGGGGTCTTCCAGGTCGCGCCCGGCGCCGAGGGTTTCGAGCGCACGGCCGCAACGGTTTTCGACCCGTCGGTCCCGCTGTCGACGTACACGTTCGACGCCACCCCGGCCCGTCGTCTCGGCACCTCGGGCTGGGACGCGGTGCAACAGGCGCTCGACCTCGCGGTGATCGCGCTGGCCGGTGAACAGGTGGGCGGGGCACGGCGGATCTTCGACATCACCGTGGACTATCTCAAGACCCGGATTCAGTTCGGCCGACCCATCGGCAGCTTTCAGGCCCTCAAACACATGGCCGCCGACCTGCTGGTGCAGGTGGAATCGGCCACCTCGGCCGCCCAGCACGCTGCTGCCGAGTATGACGCAGGTAGCGAAAAGGCCGGTGGGGCAATCGGTCTGGCCGGATTCGCCTGCGCCGAGGCCTACCACGCGACCGCCATGTCGGCGATCCAGATGCACGGCGGCATCGCTTTCACCTGGGAGCACCCGGCCCACCTGTTCCTGCGTCGGGCCCGCACCGGCCTGCAACTGCTCGGCGGCTCGGAGCTGCACCGCGAGCGCTACCTCTCGTCGAAAGGCGCCTGACGATGACCGCCAACGACCTGCCCAGCGCGGATCAACTGCGCACCGAGGTGCGCGACTGGCTTGCCCAGAACTGGTCCGGCTTACCGAAATCCACCAATCCGTGGGTCAGCTCCCCCGAGCGCGTGGCGTGGCTCCAGAAAGTTCTCGACGCGGGCTACGCGGTGCCGACATACCCCACCGAATGGTTCGGGCGGGCGTACCCGACTGCACTGGCCGCGCTCATCGAGCAGGAATTCCGGGCGGTCAAGGCCCCCGGCGCGCGACAGGACAAATACAGCATCCCGGCCAATACCGCGCTCAAGTTCGGCACCGATCAGCTCAAGAGCGACCTGGTGCGGGACTTTCTGACCGAGCGTGCCCGCACCTGCCTGCTCTACAGCGAACCCGGGGCCGGATCCGATCTGGCCGCCGTGCGCACCACCGCGGTCCGCGACGGTGACGAGTGGGTGATCAACGGCCAGAAGGTGTGGACGTCGGGCGCCACGACCGCCGAGTACGCACTGCTGATCGCCCGCACCGACTGGGACGTGCCCAAGCACAAAGGCTTGAGTTTCTTCATGATTCCGATGCGCCAACCCGGCATCGAGGTCCGTCCACTGGTACAGATCACCGGCGAATCGCACTTCAACGAGGTGTTCATCACCGACGCACGGGTGTCCGGCGCCTACCTGCTCGGCGGCGAAGGCAATGGGTGGCGGGTACTGCAGACCGCACTGGCCTACGAGCGGTCGATCATGGGCGACGGCGGTCGCGGTTCACGCAACCGCACCCGGGCCGACGACCTCATCGGCCTGGCACGCGATCACGGCCGACTGGAGGATCCGGCGGTGCGGAAGGAGCTGGCCAACGTGCTGGCGTTGCGCGAACTCAACTCACTCAACAACGCGCGAGCCAAAGCAGCTGCAGCACAGGGTAGTTCCAGCTCGATCATGTCGCTGGGCAAGCTATCGATGTCGAACATCCTGCATGCCGAGGCCCGCCTCAAGACCGAGATCATCGGCGCCGAGGCACTTTTGGCCGGCCCCGAGAACCCCGAGGCCGACGACGTCAACTTCCTGACCCTCAACGCGTTCTTCACCTCGATCGGCGGCGGCACCGACCAGATCCAGCGCAACATCATCGGCGAGCGCGTACTCGGCCTGGCCAAAGAGCCCGAGGTCGATCGAGACATCCCATTCCGCCAGGCCCGCCGGAGCTGAACGATGGCCAACCCGGACGACTACGACCCGCCGCTGGCCGGCGTTCGCATCCTCGACCTGTCCCGTGGTCCGATGACTGCGGTCGGTCGCCTGCTGGCCGATCTCGGCGCCTCGGTGACCCAGGTGCACCTACCCGGCGTCACCGAGGAACCCGACGACCGCCTCGCCGCGGGTGCCGGCGTTGACGCCGGCCCGGTGAGCATCGCGATCAACCGACACGGCCTGGGCACCGTCGTCATCGATCCGTCGATCCCCGACGACCGCCGCCGCTGGGTTCAGCTGCTGGCCGGGGCCGACATCCTGATCGAGGACACCCGGCCCGGCTCGACTGCCGAGAAAGCCTTGTCGGCACGCACCATTCACGCCGAACACCCTGGACTGGTGATCCTGTCCATCAGCGATTTCGGCCGTGACACCAGCTACCGCGGCTGGCAGGCCACCGCACCGGTACTGCATGCCCTGACCAGCGAGCTGTCCCGCTCCGGCATCCCGGGGCGCGAGCCCCTGATCCCGCCCGCAGCACAACTGCCCTATCGCGTGGCGGCGGCGCAGGCCGCGGTGATGACCACGAGCGTGTACCTGGACCGATTGCGTACCGGCGAAGGCGATCTCATCGACTTCTCGATCCTCGACGGAGCCATGCAGACACTCGATCCTCCGTTCGGTACCGCTGGGACGGCCTCGGCCGGGGTCGCACTGAGCGCGCAACGACGCGATTGGAACGCCGAACGACTGCGGTACCCGATCATCGCCTGCAAGGACGGGCATGTGCGCATCTGCCTGCTCGCAAAACGCCAGTGGCACGGCATGTTCGAGTGGATGGGCCGGCCCGCGCAGTTCGCCGATCCGTCGTTCGACCGGCTGCGGGTGCGATTCAGCTCACCGGAGCTGATGGCCGCGATCGGGCAGTTCTGTGCCGGGCAGACCCGGGCCGAGTTGGAGGTTGCCGGCCAGCGCCACGGGGTGCCGACGGCGGCAGTACTGACCCTCGCCGAGACGCTGGGCACCGAACAGGTCATGAGCCGGGGGTACTTCCAGGAGGTTGAACTGGCCCCGGGAATGTCGGCGCCCGTGCCGGCCGGGGTCATCGAGATCGACGGATACCGGGCCACTGCACCGGCCACGTCCGACTCGCGGCACCTCGATGTAGCGCCGCTACTCGCCGGCCGCCACCGTCGCAACGAAGGCCTTCCGCTGGAGGGTGTGCGCGTGCTGGATCTCGGCGTGATCGTCGTCGGGTCCGACACCGGACGATTGTTCGGCGACCTCGGCGCCGACGTCATCAAGATCGAGAACTCGGCATTCCCGGACGGTCTGCGCGGCAACCTCGCCTCGATGTCGCAGACCTACGCCGCCGGCCATCGCAACAAGCGCTCGATCGGAATCGATCTGCGGTCACCGCGGGGCCAGGCTCTGGCGCACCAGCTGGTTGCGATGTCCGACGTCGTACTGACCAACTTCAAACCGGGCGTGGCCGAGACGTTGGGCATGGACTACCAGACGTTGCGGGAGCTGAACCCCGGCATCGTGGTGGTGGACAGTTCGGCATTCGGGCCCACCGGGCCATGGGCGAAGCGAATGGGCTACGGCCCGCTCGTACGTGCGGCCGCCGGGTTCACCGACCTGTGGGTGTACCCGGACGAACCTGAATCGTTCTGCGACACGGTCACCGTCTACCCCGATCACGTGGCCGCGCGGATCGGTGCGCTCGGCGCACTGGCCCTGCTGTTGCGTCGCGAACGCACCGGCACCGGTGGGTCGGTCAGCGTCGCGCAGTCGGAAGTGATGCTGAGCCACCTGGCCGGGGAGATCGCCGCCGACGTCCTGGTGCGTCGCGGGCACGAACCCTCGGCTCAACCCGTCCACGATGCGCCCTGGGGCCTGTTCCCGGCCGCCGGCGAGGACACCTGGCTCGCGGTCACCGTGCGCGATGACGCCGATTGGCGCGCGCTGTGCGGGGCGATCGACCGTCCGGATCTGGGTGCCGAGGCACAACTGGGGACCCGCACCGGACGGGACGCCCACCGCGGCCGCATCGACGAGGCCGTGCGTGCCTGGACGTCCCAGCACCCGGCGACCGAGGCGATGGAGCTGTTGCAGGCGGCCGGTGTCCCGGCCGGTGCCGCGCTGCGTGCCGCCGAGGTCGCCGACTGGGCCTACTACGTGCAGCGGCGCGCATTCCGCGAGGAGCTGCACCCCCACGCCGATGAACCGTTCATCATGGAGAACGTGCAGATCCATTCGGATCGCATCGCTGACCCGCCGCTGCTGCAGGCGCCGCTGCTCGGCGAGCAGACCCGTGACATCGCCGCCGAACTGTTGGGACTGGACGGCGCCGACATCGACGAGCTGATCGCCGCGGGCGTGCTCGAAGTCCCGCAGAGCGTGCAACCGGCGGGACGCTGATCGCACGTCTCGTACGATTCGTGGGTCACCCCGCCCTCGTAACGCCGGAAAAGACCCCATGGACTTCACCAGACTCAGGTACTTCGTGGCGGTTGCCGAGGAACTGCACTTCAAGCGCGCCGCCGACCGGCTGATGATCACGCCGCCGCCGTTGAGCAAGCAGATCAAACTCTTCGAGAACGAACTCGGCGGGCAACTCTTCGAGCGCAACTACCACGAGGTCCGGTTGACACCGCTGGGCGCCAAGCTGCTCGGCCCGGCGCGCGAAATCCTGCGCCAGGTAGAGGAATTGAAGGCCACCGCGACCCGCCTCACCGAGGGCGCCGCCACCGTCCGGGTCGGTGCCACCGCATACGCCCCGTCAGATTTCGTCGCGCAGGTCCAGCGCGCGGTCACCGACCTGCCGGTGCCGACCGAGTTCAGCGTCCCCGGGTCGGCCGCCGAGGTGACGGCCAAGCTGGTGTCCGGCCATCTCGACCTCGGGCTTATCCATCTGCCCACCGCCGACAAGCGGTTGGAGTATCGGGTGGTGGCCACCTTCGGTGGTGCCGTCGCGGTCCGGTTCGATGATCCGCTGGCCACCAAGGACCTCGTGTCGATCGAGGAATTGCGCGATCGCGACGTGGTGATCGACTTCGCTCGGCCCAACCCGGTCATGCTGGCCGGCCTGACGCGTGCGCTCAACGCGCGCGGGGTGAGCCGCATCGTGCGCACCACCAACCAGTTCGGCGGCGAACTGGAGATGGCCGCCCAGGTGTTCAACCGCCGCCTCGTCGCGGTGGTGCCGTACGCGCCCGAGTCACTGATCGGCAAGATCTTCTCGCCGCCGGAGTTCACGCTCGTTCCCATCGACGAGAGCACCTGGGCGCCGGCCAGGATCGCCTTGGCCTGGGTACCCGACCGGCTGAAGGACCCGGCCGCGATCGAAGCGCTGGTGGCTGCGCTGGCGGTCACCCTGGCCCGGGAGCGGGCGCAGTAATGTGGTCACAGTGATGCCGATGATGGTGGGTGCGACCGTGGCCTCGGGGGTCACCGCACTGGTGGCCCTGCTCGGCACACCCGCGCCCGTACCGACCGCACCGCAGATCCGGCTGGTAGACGACACCGTCCCGATGACCCAAGGTGACGGCTCGCTGGCCGACGGACAAGTCCTCACCCCGTTCGACGTGCAGAATCCGGCCATCGGCCGGTTGGATCCGCGTCTGCTGGCCGCCATTCAGAACGCCGCCAATGCCGCGGCCGCCGAAGGCGTGACCATGACGATCAACTCGGGCTGGCGGTCGGCCGAATTCCAGCAGTCACTGCTCGATCAGGGCGTGCAGACCTATGGCAGCCTCGCGGCCGCCCGCCAGTACGTGCAGACGCCGACCGCATCCCGGCATGTGACCGGTGAGGCCGTCGATGTCGGCGGTCCGCAGGCCGATCACTGGCTGATCGCCAACGGCGCACGCTTCGGGCTGTGCCAGATCTATGCCAACGAGCTGTGGCACTTCGAGCTCGTCGCGGACCCGGCAGACAACTGTCCCCCGCTGCAGCCCAACGCCGCGGGCTGACCTTCCGCCGATTTTTACCTGAGGGCCGCGGGAATCGTCGATCAACCGCCCAGGTGTGGAAACTGACGGACCCGGGGCCGCATATCGTGTCCGTATGACACTGTCCGGGAAGACCATGTTCATCTCCGGCGCCAGCCGCGGTATCGGCCTGGCGATCGCCAAGAAGGCCGCCGCTGACGGCGCCAACATCGCGCTGGTCGCCAAGACCGCCGAACCGCATCCCAAGCTCGAGGGCACCGTCTACACGGCCGCCAAGGAGATCGAGGAGGCCGGCGGGCAGGCGCTGCCGATCGTCGGAGACGTGCGCGACGGTGACTCCGTGGCCGCCGCAGTCGCCAAGGCCGTCGAGCAGTTCGGCGGCATCGACCTCTGCGTCAACAACGCCTCAGCCATCAACCTCGGGTCGATCGAGGAAGTCCCGCTCAAGCGCTTCGACCTGATGAACGGCATCCAGATCCGCGGCACCTACGCGGTGTCCCAAGCCTGCATCCCCCACATGAAGGGCCGGGACAACCCGCACATCCTCACCCTGTCCCCGCCGATCCGACTGGAGTCCGAGTGGCTCAAACCGACCGCCTACATGATGGCCAAGTTCGGAATGACGCTGTGCGCCTTGGGCATTGCCGAAGAGATGCGTGAGGCGGGAATCGCATCGAACACGCTGTGGCCACGCACGCTGGTGGCCACCGCCGCGGTGCAGAACCTGCTCGGCGGCGACGAGGCGATGGGCCGCGCCCGCAAGCCCGACGTCTACGCCGACGCCGCCTACACGATCTTCAACAAGCCCGCGCGCGAGTACACCGGCCAGAGCCTGCTGTGCGAGGACGTCCTGCTGGACAACGGTGTCGCCGATCTGTCGGTGTACGACTGCGTGCCCGGCTCCGAACTCGGCGTGGACCTGTGGGTCGACACCCCCAACCCGCCCGGATACCGCGGCCCATAGGGGTCGGAATCGCGCTCGCCGGGCGTTTGCCCGCCTGGCGAGCGACAATTCAGCGACAACCTGGAAACCGTTGCTGGGCTGGCAATACACGAGTAATATCGAACATGTGTTCGAATTGCTCGAGGTGCCCATGCTCAGTGAGCTCACTGACAGCGCGCTGATCGATGCCCTCCAACACCACACCCGCGCAGAAGCCATCGAAGCTGCCGCACGCCTGACCGTCATCGCCGAGATCGTGGCCCGCCACTGCGACGACGAAGACGACACCTCCGCCCACCGCGCGATCGACGGCTGGGAACTCGCCACCGCCGCGATCAGCGCCGCCTGCAACCTGGGCCGCCGCGCCGCCTCCACCCAAATGCGCATCGCCCAAGCAC
>NZ_JBVAXO010000005.1:0-506339 GCF_055419385.1 Mycobacterium sp. IDUB_24 | reverse complement strand
GGAATAATGGCATTCACCGCATGCTCCTCGTCGGGCACCTCCCCGTGGCGAATCAACGCTTGTTTGACCGCGGCCCGAATCTCACGCAAGTCCTTCGGCGCACGTTCAGGGTCAACCGTGACCGCCACACTGCTTCTCGCGTTGGCGCGAGTGTCACCGTCAGCACGCACATTGACCGGCATCGTCACGACCACCGAGCCGTCCGCGCCGACCCGTCCTGCTCGATGAGCGAGCCGCGCCGCCAACCCCACCAACAGCGAGTTGCTGGTCCCCCCAAGTGCTTGTGCTCGGGCGTCCCACTCATCGGCATCGACCAGGACCGCTGCCATCGGAACCGCCATCGATTCGTCGGTGCCGGCGACAGGTGCAGGTGCGGTGGCAATCGGCGAAGGAGGCCCGCCAGCCGATCCGGCCGCCTCGCGGCTCCGCCGGGCCAACCGGATAGCGGCGACCACGCCCCGGCCCACGGCAGGGATGTCGCGCACGGTTTGCCAGGTGTCCTCCCACAGGGCTTTCCAACGACCGCGCGACGCGGCAGCCGGCCAGCTGATCGGATCGTCATGGCCGAGTGCCGCATCGGCCAGCGCCTCGCACAGCCCGACTCCGTCGATGAGGCAATGCGAGACGACCAAGCTGACGCCTGAGCCGCCGTCGGTGAACGGGAGCACTGCAAGGTGCCATCCGGGACCGTGCTCGCAGTCCAGCGGAGTATTGATCTGCTCGTCGAGCCAGGCGTCGAATTCTTCACGCGGGCGCGCCGCCTCGACGATCTCGAGGTCGGATGAGCCTTCGGACGCTATCCAGCGGTGGCGGCCGAACGCCAGTGGTGACCGTTCGATCCCGCGAGCCAACCGTCCACATCGAAGATGGTCATGGAACCGCCGAAGACCATCGGTATCGACCGGGCGGTCGTAAACCCAGACACTCTGCAGAAGGCTGTTGACCCCGATCGCCAGCCCGAGGTCAAACGTGCGCTGGTCGAGCACATCGAGAGTGTTGCTCACTTTCGTGACTGCGTCCGCGTTGGACTCGCGCGCCTCGTTTCCGTACGTGGTCCGCATTCGCGATCACCGTCCCAAAATCAGCGGCTCGACGCTTTCGCGCCACTGCATCGTCACGAAACTATTCCGCGTTACTTTTCAAAACAGAGCTGAGTTGTTGTACGTACGTGTTGAGGGATTCGGGGGTGAACATCTCGAAGTGAGTGCAGCCCACCGGCATCACCGTGATCTGACCGGAAACATAAGGTCGCCAACTACGCTCAAGTGCTCGTGCCGCCCGTTGGTTGCGCTGCCGCGCCCACCCCGACCGCGACCGCGCCGCCGAGAACATCACCACATCACCGTCGAAAACCTCGGGTTCATGATCGAGCAGAAGTAGCTGGCCCGCACTGACACTGCGCGCCATGAATTCCACCAACCGCCGCGACGGAGGACTCGACCCGTGCCGCGCGATGATGTCGGACACCCGCGAATAGGTCAACGACCCGACATGCACCGGAACCCGAACCTTGTTGGTGCGCAGGATGTAATCCAAAACCCATCCCTCGGCCACCGCCCGATTGCTCGCAATCTTCCGCGTGATGCGTTTCCAGAACCTGTTCGGGTTCAACAAACCATCGAGCAACACCAGCCGCTGCACCTCACACCCACGCCGCTGAAGCTCCACCGCCAACGCGTGAGCAACCACACCACCGAACGACCACCCCAGAACCCGGTACGGACCAGTCGGATACAACTCTTGCAGCCGATCGGCATAACTGGCCGCCATCTGCTGAATCGACGAAGCTTCCGACTCACCTTCAGCCAGCGCCCGGTTGATCCCGACGATCGGGCCGTCCACGTACTGGCCCAGCGCCCGATACGACCAACTCAACCCGAAACCGTCATGCACACAACACAACGGCACACCGTTGCCGGGTTTGAGAATCTCGACCGGGACCACTTCCCGCGAGCTCTCAAGCCGGCCCACCTGCTGGGCCAGACTGCGAACCGTCGGCGCATCGAACATCACTCGCACCGCCAACTCGGTACCCAAACTCTCATTGGCCGCGGCGATCACCCGCATCGCGGAGAGGGAATCGCCACCCAGGTCGAAGAACGAGTCGTCGACCCCCACCCGCTCCAGACCGAGAACTTCGGCGTATATGCCGACCAGGATCTCCTCGGTGAGCGTTTCCGGTGCACGGTACTGCCGAGCATCGACGTAGTCAGGCACCGGAAAAGCACGACGATCCAACTTCCCGTTGACCGTCAACGGCAAACTCTCCACCACCACCACGGCCGCCGGCACCATATAGCGCGGCAACCGTCTCGCCATGGCAGCCCGGATTTCGGCCGGGTCTGCGGTACCGGTGACGTAACCGAACAGACGCTTATCACCGGGACGATCTTCCCGAGCGATGACGGCGGCCTGATCCACTCCCTCCAGACCAGCAAGCACTGCTCGGACATCACCCAACTCGACGCGATACCCACGGATCTTGACCTGCTCATCCGCCCTACCCAAATACAACAACTGCCCATCTGCGCCCCAACGCACCAGATCCCCGGTGCGATACATGCGCTGCCCAGCGGCAAACGGGCACGCCACAAACCGCGACCCCGTCAACCCACCCCGACCCACATACCCATTCGCAAGGCCGGAACCGGCCACATACAACTCACCGACCACCCCAGCCGGCACCGGCCGCAACCACCGATCCAACACAAAGAACGCCGCACCCTGAATCGGCACACCAATCGGTACAACCCCCGAACCAGCAACCAGCGGCGCGCTGAACGACGTGTACCACGTCTCCGTCGGCCCATACCCATTGGCCATCAACCGAGCCGGCGCCCACCGATCGACCAACTCGGTCGGACAGGCCTCACCCGCCACCACCAACGCCGCCGACTCCAAGCCGTCCGAGGAGAGCGCCGCCGCGGCAGACGGAGTCTGATTCAACACCGTCACGCCCTCGGCAATCAGCAACGCGTGCAACTCATCCGGCGAACCCACCACCGCATCCGGCACCACCACCAACCGCCCACCGCTCAGCAGCGCACCGAAAATCTCCCACACCGACACATCAAACGCATACGAATGCCACTGCGACCACACCCCCGCAGCCGGCAACCCCACGTCCAATGAAGTGAGCAACCCAGTTACGTTGCTATGAGGGACCGCAACGCCCTTCGGGATGCCAGTGGTGCCTGAGGTGTAGATGACATAGGCGACGTCATCAGGAGCCGGCACCGGTAATGCAGTGCTCGACGCCGTATCGATCCGCGGATCCGCGACATCGACGACAGCCACTCCCAGGCCGTCCAATCGCCCAGCCAACGCGCCAGTGGTCACGGCGGCCACCGGCCTGGCGTCACCAACCACCACCGCGATCCGCGCATCCGGGTACGCCGGGTCGATCGGCACATACGCGGCCCCCGACTTCAACACCGCCAGAATCGCCACAATCGCAGCAGCAGAACGATTCAGCAACAACGCCACGCACTCACCCGGACCGGCACCATGTTCGACAAGTAGGTGCGCCAGCCGATTCGACGATTCGTCGAGTTCTCGGTACGACGTGGACCTGCCGTCGAAGGTCACCGCCGCCGCATCCGGGTCACGCGCGACCTGCTGGGCGAACACCGCCGGAACCGAGCCCGCCCCCCTCGCCGGGGCGGTCAGCGCGGCCCGATTTCCGAACTCATCGAGACGAGTATGGTCGTCGGTCCCCAACACATCGATCGACGACAAGCGCTGCGCCGCATCGGCCGTCATCGCCTCCAACACCCGCTCCAACCGCCCGATCAACGCCTCGATGGTGCCCGCGTCAAACACATCCGTACGGAACTCCACCGAACCACCGATACCGGCCGAGGCACTCTCCGCATCGAATCTCTCTCCCAACGCGAGGACCAGATCCATACGTGCGGTGTGGGTTTCGGCCATCTGGGGCGCGGCGCGTACATCGCCCGCTTCAGACTGATCGGCAGGGGCACTGGCGGGGTTCTGCCAGGCCAGCATCACCTGGATCAGCGGGTGATGACTCAGGCTACGGACTGGGTTGAGCCGCTCCACCAACACCTCAAACGGCACATCCTGATGCTCAAAGGCTCCCAAGCTGCGCTGACGCACCTGCCCCAACAACTCACCAACCGTGAGATCCCGCGACAGATCCACCCGCAACACCAGAGTGTTGACAAAGAACCCGACAAGATCATCCAAGGCCGGGTCGCTACGACCAGCAATCGGGAAGCCCACCGCCACATCGGAACTGGCCGTCATGCTCGACAACAACACCGCCAACGCAGCCTGCACCACCATGAAACTGGTCGCATTATGATCCCGGGCTACCGCCGCCACCCGCCGCTGCAACCCGGCCGGCCAATCCACCTCGACGACGGCGCCCCGGTAATCAGCGACCGCCGGATACGGCCGGTCGGTCGGCAACTCGAGACGGTCCGGGAGCCCTGCCAGTGCCTCCCGCCAGTAAGCCAATTGCCCGGCAATACGGCTTTCGGGATCAGACAGCTCGCCGAGCTGCTCACGCTGCCACAGCGTGTAATCCGCGTACTGCACGGGCAAGGGAGACCACGCCGGCGCCTGCCCGCCGCATCGGGCCGCGTAGGCGCCGGCCACATCCCGGGCGAGCGGGGCGAACGACCAAGCGTCCCCCGCGATGTGGTGGATCACAGCCACCAGCACATGATCGTCGTGGGAAACGCGGAGAAGTGTTGCCCAGATCGGAATCTCGGTACTCAGATCGAACGGATGCCTCACGGCCGTGTCGATGGCTTTGGCGACCCGGTCGGCCTGCCAATCTGACGCATCAACCTGCTCCCAGCCGATGTCAGCCTGCTCGGCAGGGACGACCACCTGCCGAGGGACACCGTCGACCGCGGGGAAAACCGTACGCAAAGACTCGTGACGCTCCACCACATCGGCCAACGCCCCGCGCAGCGCGGCGACGTCCAATCCGCTGACCCGATAGACCATCGGCATGTTGTAGATCGGTGAAGGACCGTGCAACTGCTCCAAGAACCACAACCGCTGCTGCGAATACGACAACGGCACCACTGCAGGCCGGCGCATGGGCATCAACGGTGTCCGTCCGCCCGACTCGGTCGCGATTCGGGGCTCCAGCTGGGCCACTGTCGGCGCATCGAATACCGCGCGGACCGCCAGGCCACTGTCGAATGCGGTGTTGATCGCATTGATCAGCCGTATGGCGGACAGGGAGTCACCACCGAGGTCGAAGAACGAATCGTCGACGCCTACCCGGTCCATGCCCAGGACTTGAGCGAAGATGCCGGCCAAGATCTCCTCTGAGGGCGTGGTCGGGGCGCGATAGCTGTCAGCGTTGCTGTACTCCGGTGCCGGCAACGCACGTCTGTCCAGTTTGCCGTTGACGGTCAACGGTATTGCGTCGACGACGATCACCGCCGCAGGCACCATGTAGGTCGGAAGGTGTTCGGCCAGCTGGGCCCGCGCCCTACCACTGTCCACCAACCCGGGCGTCGTCTCGGTGACGTAACCGACGAGTCGCTTCTCGCCTGGTTGATCCTCGCGGGCGATGACGACGGCTTGTTCCACGCCATCCAGATCGGCCAGCGCGACCTGGATCTCGCCGAGTTCGATCCGGTAGCCGCGGATCTTGACCTGCTCATCGGCTCGGCCGAGGTATTGCATCTGCCCATCACTACCCCAGCGCACCAGATCACCGGTCCGATACATGCGCGTTCCCACGCCGCCGAACGGGCAAGAGACGAAGCGGGATGCCGTCAACCCGGCTCGACCGACATAGCCGACGCCGACGCCGCGGCCCGCCACGTACAACTCCCCCACAACGCCTGGGGGCACTTCTCGTAGCCAGCGATTCAGAACGAACAACGCGGCCCCCGGCGCCGGGGCACCGATCGGAACAGTGTTGGCAATCCCTGTGTCAGCTGTCAACGGGGCACTGATCGCCGCGTACACCGTGGCCTCGGTGGGTCCATAGGCGTTGATCAGGACACGTCCCGGCGCCCACCGTTCGACCAACTCGGTGGGGCAGGACTCCCCGGCCACCACCAAGGCGGTGGATTCCAGGCCCTGTGGTGAGAGCATCCCCGCGGCCGACGGTGTCTGACTCAAGACGCTGACCTTCTCGGCCACCAACAAATCGTGCAGATCCTGCGGTGAACGGGCCACCTCCTCGGGCACCACCACCAGCCGTCCGCCGTGCAACAGCGCTCCGAAGATGTCCCACACCGATACGTCGAACACCAACGAATGCCACTGCGACCACACCGTTCCTGGGCCCACCAACGCCGGATCCACTGCTCCGAGGAATTGCGTCACATTCTGATGAGTGATCGCGACGCCCTTCGGGACGCCTGTGGTGCCCGACGTGTAGATCAGATAGGCGACGTCATCGGCGGCCGGCTCCGACAACGCGGTTCTGGGTTGCGTGTCGATCCGGGGGTCATCGATATCGATGACAGTCAGGTCGTGCCCGTCCAGCCGTGCGCGCAACTCAGCGGTGGTGACCGCCGCGACCGGACCGGCGTCTCCCAGCATGAACTCGATCCGCGCATCGGGCACCATCGGGTCGATCGGCAGGTACGCTGCCCCCGACTTGAGCACTGCCAGGATCGCGACGATCGCCTCGGCGGAATGGTTGAGCAGCAACGCCACGCACTCACCCGATCCGGCGCCATGGCCAACGAGTAGGTGCGCCAAGCGATTCGACGCCTCATCAAGCTCGCGATAGGTCCACGAACTCCCACCGCACACCACCGCCACCGCATCCGGGTCACGCGCCACCTGCTCGGCGAACACCACAGGAATCGACACGCCGGTCAGCGTTTCGGACAGCACCGCCCGGTTGCCCCATGCGTCGAGGCGCACGTGATCACCGGGCTCCAGGAGATTCATCGACGACAGGTTCGCTGCGGGATCCGCGGTCAGATCCTCCACCACCCGTGTCAACCGGTCGATGAAGATCTGGATGGTGGCGGCGTCGAACACGTCGGTGCGGAATTCCACCGCTCCGGTGATGCCGGCCGGGTCACCGGCACTCCAGCGCTCTGCCAACGAGATCATCAGATCCATGCGGGCAGTCTGCGTGTCCGCTTCCAACGGGGTGGCCTGCATGCCGCCCAAGGCCGGTTGGGCAGCTTGTTCGTCGTCCTGACCGGTCAGGTTCTGCCACGCCATCATCACCTGAACCAGCGGGTGGTGGGTCAAACTGCGGGCCGGGTTGAGCCGATCGACCACCATCTCGAACGGCACATCCTGGTGCTCATAGGCCGCCAGGCTGCGCCGCCGCACCTGCGCCAACAACTCGGCAGCCGTGGGATCCCCGTCCAGCTCTACCCGCAGCACCAGGGTGTTGATGAACACCCCGACCAACTCATCCAACGCCGGGTCGCTCCGTCCCGCGATCGGGAAGCCCACCGCCACATCGGAACTGCCGCTCAGGCTCGACAACAACACCGCCAACGCCGCCTGCACCACCATGAAACTGGTCGCGTTGTGCTCAGTCGCCGCTCGCGCGATCTGCTGCTGCAATTCGACCGGCCACCGCACCGCCAGACTGGCCCCTCGATAATCAGCCACCGACGGATACGGCCGATCCGTCGGCAACTCCAGGCTCTCGGGCAGTCCCGCCAACGCCTGCTCCCAGTACGATAACTGGCCGGCGATCCGACTCTCCGGATCACCCGGATCACCCAGATACGAGCGCTGCCACAACGTGTAATCCGCGTACTGCACCGGCAACGGAGACCAACCCGGGGCTTCACCCGCGCACCGGCTCGCATAGGCCAATCCGATATCACGCACCAGCGGACCGATCGACCAGCCATCGCCGGCGATGTGATGGACCACCGCCACCAGGACATGTTCACCCTCGCCGATGCGGAAAAGGGTTGCCCTCAGCGGAATCTCGGCAGACAGGTCGAATGTGTATCCGACGGCCGCGCGAATCGCATCGTGCAGCCGATCGACGGGCCAGTTCGTGGCGTCAACGACCTGCCAGCCCAGATCGGCCTGCCCCGCCGGCAGCACGACCTGTCGAGGTACACCATCGACGGCGGGGAATACCGTGCGCAAAGACTCGTGGCGCTCCACGACATCGGCCAGGGCCGCACCGAGCGCCACCACATCGAGCTCACCGGTGATCCGATACGCGGTCGGCATGTTGTAGATCGGCGACGGTCCCTCAAGCTGGTCCAGGAACCACAACCGCTGCTGGGCATACGACAGTGGAAGGACAGCGGGGCGTTGTTGGGCCACCAATGGCTCGCGCCGGCCCGAGCCCTCACCGGCATGCGCCGCGAGTTGTGCCACCGTCGGCGTCTCGAACACCGCCCGGACCGCAAGATCGGTATCGAGGGCGGCGTTGACGGCATTGATCAACCGCATCGCCGAAAGAGAGTCGCCGCCCAGATCGAAGAACGAATCATCGGCCCCGACCCGCTCCAACCCGAGCACCTGGGCATAGATCCCGGCCAGCACCTCCTCAACCGGAGTGGCCGGAGCACGATATTCCTGACCGTTGACGTAGTCCGGTGCGGGCAGGGCGCGCTTGTCGAGTTTGCCGTTGACCGTCAGAGGCAACGCATCGAGCAGCACTACGGCTGCGGGCACCATGTAACCGGGCAACCGCTCCGACAGGGCGGCACGCACAACAGCCGGATCCGCGGAGCCGGTGATGTAGCCGACCAGGCGTTTGTCGCCGGGGCGGTCCTCGCGGGCGATGACCTCGGCTTGCCTCACCCCATCGACATCCGCCAGGGCAGACTGGATTTCGCCGAGTTCGATGCGGTAGCCACGGATCTTGACCTGCTCATCGGCACGCCCCAGGTACCGCAACTGCCCGTCGGGGCCCCAGGACGCCAGATCGCCGGTCCGATACATCCTTGTCCCCGCACCACCGAACGGGCAGGCGACAAACCGCATCGCACTCAACCCACCACGACGCCAGTATCCGTATCCGAGTCCGGCGCCCACCACGTACAACTCGCTCACCACACCAGCCGGCACCGGTTGTAACGACGAATCCAGTACGAAAAAGCCCAGGTGCCCGAGCGGAACGCCAATGGGGCTGACGGTGTCTTCAGCATCGTCGACCACGATCTCCCGGAACGAGGCATGCACGGTCGTCTCGGTGATCCCATACATGTTGATCAACCGCGTCGAACTCGAATGTCCTTCCAACCACGGCCGAAGACGCTGCGGCTCAAGCGCCTCCCCGCCAAAGACCACGGTCTCCAATTTCAACTGACGGCCCAGTTCAGGTTGCAGCGCATCAGCCGACTGCAACGCATAGAACGCCGACGGCGTCTGACTCAACACCGTCACCTGCTCGGCCACCAACAAACCGAGCAACTCTTCCGGCGCCCGCGTCACCGACTCCGATACCACCACCAACCGGCCGCCATACAGCAACGCACCCCAGATCTCCCACACCGAATAGTCAAAAGCCAACGAATGACACTGCGTCCACACCTGCCCCGCCAGACCCAACTCCGCATCCAACGTCCCCAGCAACCGCGCCACATTCCGGTGGCTGATCGCCACGCCCTTCGGCTGACCCGTCGTGCCGGAGGTGTAGATCAAATACGCCACGTCATCGGGAACCGGCCCTCGCAACGCCGTACTGGGCTGCGCCTCGACAGCGGTGTCGTCAACGTCGACAACGGTCAGGCCGATCCCGTCCAAGCGAGCGCGCAATTCAGTCGTGGTCACCGCGACAACCGGTGCCGCATCACCGAGCATGAACCGTATCCGCGTATCAGGGTGCATCGGATCGACCGGCACATACGCCGCCCCCGACTTCAGCGAGGCCAAGATCGCGACGATCGCCTCAACCGACCGAGGCACCAGCACCGCCACGCACTCACCCCGGCCTGCGCCGTAGCCAACCAGCCAGTGCGCCAGGCGGTTCGACGCCTCGTCGAGCTCCCGATACGTCATCGAGCGGCCATCGAAACTCACCGCAACCGCCTCGGGCGCACGAGCCACCTGGGCAGCGAAGAGGCCCGGTATCGATTCCACCGGAACCGCCGCCTCGGTCAACACCGGCCGGTTGCCGACATCGTCGAGGCGAGCGTGCTCGAGGACGTCGAGCACATCGATCGACGACAGCCGCCGCGCCGGATCCGCGGTCAGCGCCTCAGCGACGCGGGTCAACCTCTCTATCAAGGTTTCGATGCCGGCCGCGTCGAACACGTCGGTACGGAACTCAACCGTGCCACCGATCCCTGCCGGATCACCGGCATCGTTCCACCGTTCAGCCAACGAGAATGTGAGATCCATCCGGGCCACGTGGGTGTCGACCGACAACGGTTTGACCTGAGCCTCACCCAACGTGGATTCCGTGGCGGCATCGGCGGTGAAGTTCTGCCAGGCCAATGCGACCTGTACCAACGGATGATGGGCCAGCGATCGGGTCGGCTTGAGCCGGTCCACCAACACCTCGAACGGCACGTCTTGATGCTCGAGGGCGCCAAGGCTGCGCTGACGCACCTGAGTCAACAGTTCGGCAACGGTGGGGTCGCCGACCAGATCCGTACGCAACACCAACGTGTTGACGAAGAACCCCACCACTCGATCCAGCGCGGCATCACCACGGCCGGCGATCGGAACGCCCACCGCCACATCCGAACTCGCACTCAGCTTCGACAACAGCATCGTCAGCGCAGCCTGCACCACCATGTACGTGGTCGCATTGTGTTCCCGCGCGACCTCGCGAATCCGCTTGTGCAGTTCGGCCGGCAACGACACCGCCAGGCTGGCACCGCGGTGATCGGCTACCGGCGGATAAGGGCGGTCGGTGGGTAGTTCCAGGCGCTCGGGCAGCCCGGCCAACGCCTGCTCCCAGTACGCCACCTGCCCAGCGATCCGACTGTCGGGATCGCCCAGATCCCCCAGTTGCGCGCGTTGCCACAATGTGTAATCCGCGTATTGCACCGGCAACGGTGCCCACTCCGGTGCTCGTCCCGCAGACCGACCGGCATACGCCAACTGCAGATCCGCGATCAACGGAGCTACGGACCAGCCGTCGGCAGCGATGTGGTGCACCACCGCCACGAGCACATGCTCATCCTCGGCCAGCCGTAAAAGTGTTGCCCGCAAGGGTATCTCGTGGGCGAGATCGAAGGCATGGCCCGCCATCTCCCCGATGGCCTCATGCAATTCAGTTGCCGAACAGCCGTCGGCGTCGATCACTCGCCACCCGCAGTCGGCTTCCTCGGCGGGCACCACCACCTGCTCTGGAACTCCTTTCACCGACCGGAACACGGTACGCAAGGACTCGTGGCGCTCCACCACATCGGCCAGCGCGCCGCCGAGCGCGTCGGCATCCAGATGCCCGGTGACCCGCAACGCCACCGCCATGTTGTAAATCGGTGACGGCCCCTCCAACTGATCCAGGAACCACAGCCGCTGCTGAGCGTAGGACAACGGAAGCACATCCGGCCGCTGTCGAGCCACCAACGGCTCACGCCGCCCCGAACTCTCACCGGCACGCCCCGACAGTTGCGCCACAGTCGGCGTCTCGAACACCGCCCGAACTGCGAAATCAGCACCCAGACTGGCATTGACGGCGTTGATCAAGCGGGTCGCCGACAGCGAATCCCCACCCAGGTCGAAGAACGAATCATCGACTCCCACCCGCTCGAGTCCCAGGACCTGGGCATAGATACCGGCCAACACCTCCTCGACAGGAGTTGCCGGAGCACGATATTCCCGGCCGTCGACGTACTCCGGTGCCGGCAGAGCACGCCTGTCGAGCTTGCCGTTGACCGTCAACGGCAAGCTGTCCAGCGCCACGATTGCGGTCGGCACCATGTAGCCGGGTAACCGCTGCGAGAGTGCGGCACGAACAACCGCTGGATCTGCGGCGCCGGTGATATAGCCCACCAGGCGTTTGTCGCCGGGGCGGTCCTCCCGCGCGATCACCGCCGCTTGGCCGACGCCGTCGACTTCCGCCAAAGCGGTTTGAACCTCGCCCAACTCGATGCGGTATCCGCGGATCTTGACCTGCTCATCAGCACGCCCGGCATACCGCAACTGCCCGTCGCCGGCCCACGACGCGAGGTCGCCGGTCCGATACATCCGCGCCCCGGCCCCACCGAATGGGCAGGCCACAAACCGCGAAGCACTCAATCCGCCCCGCCGCCAGTACCCACATCCCAAACCGGCGCCCACCACATACAGCTCACCCAACACTCCGACTGGCACCGGCTGTAACGACGCATCCAGGACAAAAAACCCAAGGTGTGCCAGGGGGACACCGATGGGGCTGACGCTGCCCTCAGCGTCCCCGCCAACGATCTCCCGGAACGAGGCGTGCACCGTCGTCTCGGTGATCCCATACATGTTGATCAAGCGCGGCGAACCTGGATGACGATCCAGCCATGCGCGAAGGCGCTGTGGCTCGAGCGCTTCCCCGCCAAAGACCACCGTCTCCAACTTGAGCTGGCCGCCGGGCCCAGGTTGCAGCGCTTCCACAGCTTGCAGCGCGTAGAACGCCGACGGCGTCTGACTGAACATGGTGACTTGTTCGGCAGCCAGCAAGGCATACAGTTCCTCCGGAGCCCGCGTCACCGCCTCGGACACCACCACCAACCGGCCGCCGAACAGCAGTGCCCCCCAGATCTCCCACACCGAATAGTCGAACGCCAACGAATGACACTGCGTCCAAACCTGACCCGCGAGCCCCAGCTCCGTATCCAACGTCTCCAGCAGCCCGATCACATTGCGATGAGTGATCGCCACGCCCTTCGGCACACCGGTCGTTCCCGAGGTGTAGATCAGATACGCGACATCATCAGCCGACGGCGCCGGCAACCCTTCACTCCGGCAGGGCCGCTGGTCCAGATCATTGAAATCGATGACCTCCAGATCGCACCCGGCGAATCGGCCCTTCAACTCCGTAGTCGTCACCGCCACAATGGGTTCGGCATCACCGAGCATGAACTGAATCCGCGCATCCGGATGCATCGGATCGATCGGGAGGTACGCCGCTCCGGACTTCAACACGGCGACAATGGAAACGATCGCCTCAACAGAGCGAGGAAAGAGCAGTGCCACCCTTTGACCCGGGCCAACGCCAAGACTGACCAACCAGTGCGCCAACCGGTTCGACGCCTCATCCAACTCCGTGTATGTCATCGAGCGACCGTTGAACGTCATCGCCGGCGCGTCGGACACCCGAGCCACCTGCACGGCGAGCAACTCCGGAATCGACGCCGACACCGACACCGCACCGGCCAGCGCAGCGCGGTTGCCCCACTCGAACAGCTCGGCGTGCTCGTCCTCATCCAAGAAATCCATCGACGACAGCCGCCGGCTCAGGTCGGCCGTCACGACGACGCCTCCGCCTCAGCCGTCATCGCCATCAATACCTTTCGCAACCGATCGATCAACCGCACGACAGTGACCTCGTCATAAACATCGGTGCGAAACTCAACGGTCCCCCCAATCCCGGCCGGCTCGCCGGTCTCAGTCCAACGTTCACCCAGCGCAATGGTCAGATCAGTACGGGCAGTGTGGGTCTGGGCAGGCAGCGGGGTCACCCGGACATCGCCCAGCGTCAGGCCACCGGCAGCATGTGCGCTGTGCTGCCAGGCCAGGTTCTGCCAAGACAGCATCACCTGCACGAGTGGGTGATGGGTCAGGCTGCGGGTGGGGTTGAGTCGATCCACCACTACCTCGAACGGCACATCCTGATGCTCGAAGGCCGCCAAGCCGCGCTGTCGCACTTGCGCCAGCAGTTCACCGATTGTCGGATCTCCGGCGAAGTCGACGCGGAGAACCAATGTGTTGACGAAGAATCCCACCAAGTTGTCGAGCGCGGGGTCATTGCGCCCCGCAATCGATATGCCCACTGCCACATCTGAACTCGCACTGAGCTTCGACAGCAATAGCGCCAACGCGGCCTGCACCACCATGAAACTGGTGGCGTTCTGCTCGCGGGCCACGCGGGCGATCCGTTGCTGGAGTTCAGCGGGCCACTCCACCACCAAGCTCGCCCCCCGGTAGTCAGCCACCGGTGGGTACGGTCGATCTGTCGGCAACTCCAACCGCTCTGGCAGACCCGCCAAAGCCTGCTCCCAGTACGCCAGCTGACCGGAAATCCGACTCTCCGGATCGGCCAGATCACCCAGATACGCCCGCTGCCACAGCGTGTAATCCACATACTGCACCGGCAACGGCAGCCACTCCGGCGGCCTCCCCGCAGACCTGGCGGCATATGCCGCACCCAGATCTGCCACCAAAGGGGTGACCGACCAGCCGTCGGCAGCAATGTGGTGCACGACTGCCACCAGCACATGCTCACCTTCTGCGACGCGGAAAAGTGTTGCTCTCAATGGCAGTTCAGTCGACAGGTCAAAGGAGTGACGTGCGACTGCGCTTGCGGCCTCCACCAACCGGTCCGCGGACCAGCCCGCTGCGTCCACGACTTCCCAGAACGGACGCGCACTCGCGGCCGGCACTACGGATTGCTGCGGCATCTCCCCGGCCAGAGTGAACAGGGTGCGCAGACTCTCATGGCGGCCCACCACATCTGCCAGCGACTGTCCGAGCGCGGCCGCGTCGAGGTCTCCGGTGAAGCGCAACCCGACCGCCAGGTTGTAAACCGGTGACGGACCGTTCAATTGGTCGAAGAACCACAACCGCTGCTGGGCATACGACAAGGGAACCGTCTGCGGGCGCGGCATCACCTGCAGCGGTGGACGCGCCGCGTCGTCCTGTTGGCGGTCCAGGCAGGCAGCCAACCGGCCGACGGTGGGTGTATCGAACAGATACCTGACCGGCACGTCCTTGCCGAGCGCCGACTGGAGTCGCGCGCTCACCCGGATGGCGATCAACGAATCCCCGCCCAAGGCAAAGAAGTCGTCGTCGAGGCCAACCCGGTCCAGACCGAGCACCTCGGCGAAGACTTCGGCGACGGTCTTCTCCGTCGGGGTCTGCGGTGACCGGAACGACGCGGCTACGAACACCGGTTCGGGCAGCGCCCGGCGGTCGATCTTGCCCGAAGAAGTCAGTGGGAACTCGTCGACCACCACGATCTGACTCGGCACCATGTATTCCGGCAGCCGAGAGGCCAACCACTGACGCACTTCGCTGACCTTGCTGTTGGTGTCAGGGTCATTCGCGTGGGTGCTGCGCTCACGCGATCCGTCTGGCAGATAGAGATCGGTCAGGACCGGGATCTCTGCCACTCCCGTGGCGTCGAGGAAGACCGCGTCGACGGTGCCGGGCTGCGAACCCCACGTGACGGCAACGTGGTAGCCGGCCGCCTCGCCGAGCCGGTACAGCAGTTCCGGTGTCACGGCATCCGAGGGCCCGTCGGCGGCCTTCGCCTGTGCCACGGCTTCAGACACTGAACGCCCGTCTGCAAGGGCTTGTTCGATGACAACATCACCGATCACACCCGCCCGCGGGATCGCGCTGACCCGCACCGTCGACGGCCGCCGAGCCGTCAACTCGGCGTGCAACCCGCTCAGTCCCGCGCAGTCAGCCCAATCCCAGGTGAGTGCTTCCGCAAGCGACTGGACCCCGGATGCTGACTTGTGAATGACGACGTCGTAGCGGTAGCGGGTCAGCTCATTGTCGGCTTCACCGCGCTTTACCTGGATCCCGATGCCTCCCACTTCCGGGTGGTCCGCCGCCCAGCTGGTGAAGAACTCTGGCGCCAAGAGCAACTCCGGCTCTCCGAGGACGGCGCGCTGCACACGCTGGCGGACGTCGTCGGTGTCGGCACCCGATCCACTGCGGGCCAGCGCGATACCGGTCTGGAAGGCGCCTTGAAGGCTGTGATTGCGCACATCGCCGACGAACAGAGTCCCGCCCGGGGCCAACAGTCCCATGGCGTTGTCGACGACCTCGGTGAGATACCCGGCGTTGGGGAAGTATTGGATGACCGAGTTGACGATGATCGTGTCGAAGTATCCGACCGGCAGCCCGTCGACCACATCCGCGGGCTGTACGCGCAACCGAACGCGGTCCCCCCACGGTTGGCCGGCCACCGCTGATTCCAGCGTGCGGATGGTCGGTGCGGAAAAGTCTGTGCCCCAATACTCCACGCAGTTCGGAGCGATCTCGGCAAGCACTAGGCCCGAACCCACACCGAGCTCGAGTACCCGCTGCGGCCGCAGCGCCATGATTCGATCGACCGCACCCGAGCGCCATTCACGCATCTGATCGATCGGGATCGGATCCCCGGTGTAACTGCTGTTCCACCCACGGAAGTCGCTGCCGAACTCCACCACTTCGAGATCGGCGTCATACAACTCGTCGTAGACGTGTTGCCACTGATCGACAACCTCGGCATCTTTGTCGGCACTGCTGGTCCGTTCCAACGCGACATAGGCGACCAGGTGGTCCGTGGCATCACGGTGGTAAACCGTGGCAGCGGCGCGCGCGACCGGTGGGCAGGCGAGCAGCGTGTTCTCGATCTCACCCAACTCAAGGCGCTGCCCGCGCAACTTCACCTGCGCATCAGCACGACCGAGATACTCCAGACTGCCGTCGGAGTTCCAGCGCACCAGATCACCCGTGCGATACAACCGCGTCCCCGGAGCACCAAAGGGATTGGCCACAAACCGATCCGCGGTCAAGTCCGGCCGGCCCACATAACCCCGCGCCAACACCGGACCAGCCACATACAACTCACCCACCACACCAACCGGAACGGGATTGAGCCGCACATCCAGCACCAACGCAGACGTGCCAGGCACCGGAGCACCGATACGCACCGGCTCCCCGGCCGACAACGCACTCCACGTCGCCCAGATCGTCACCTCTGTCGGGCCATACGCATTGAACATCCGCCGGGTTGTCCTATTTCCCTCCTCGCGTGCGGATGCAGCCCACGCCGCCACCAACTCCGCCGGACATGCCTCACCGCCGGTGATCAAGGTGGTCAGCGCGCCCAACCGGGTACGGTCGAGCGTTGCCACCACCGACGGTGTGATCAACGCCGCTTCGACATGTTGATCCTCGATGACTGCGGTGAGCGCCTCACCCGCATAGGAATCCGGCGGTGCCACCACCAACGCCGCCCCCGAAGCCGCCGCCCACAACCACTCGAACACCGAGGCATCGAACGTCGGTGCGGCCACCATCAGCACGCGCGCACCCGCGCTCACACCGAACAAATTGCGCGTGGCCGCAGCCACACCCAGCACCCCGGCATGGGTGATCGCCACACCCTTCGGCGTACCCGTCGACCCCGACGTGAAAATCACATACGCCGCATCGTCAACAGCCAACGGCGCCAACCGATCAGTATCGGTGATCGGCGCCGCCGAAGCTGCCGAATGATCCAGTGAGTCCATGTCCATGACCGCGCGCGTCCCGGCTCCGGCCACGGAGTCGTCGCCCCGGGTCAGCACACATACCGCTTCGGAGGCATCCAGCACCGTGGCGATCCGCTCGGCCGGGTGCGTCCGGTCCACCGGGACATACACACCTCCGGCCTTGAGCACCGCCCACCACGCGATCACCAACTCAGCGCACCGGCCCATCGCCACACCGACCGCGCGCTCAGGGCCCACCCCCGCGCCAATCAACACCCGCGCCAACCGGTTGGAGGCCTCGTCGAGCTGCCGGTAGGTGAACTCCCGCGGGTCATCGACCAACGCCAGGCCGTCCGGATCAGCGGCGGCCGCAGCCGTCAACAGCTCCGGAGCGAGCCCCACCTGGGCATCGAATCCGGCGCCAGACCACTTGTTCAACACCAGATCTCGCTCGTCGTGGTCCAGGAGAGCCACCTCGCCCACCATCACCGACGAGTCGGCCACCACGGCCTGGACCATCCGGTCGAACCAACCCACCAAGCGTTCGATCGTGGACCGGTCGAACAAGTCCGTGGCGTAGGTCAACACACCGGCAGCCATCGGTGCGCCCGAACGCTCGTCGGGTACCTCTCTGATGTCGACATCGAGATCGAACTTGGCGGTGCGGGTAACCATTGACATCGGCTCGATGCCGGCACCCTCCAAGGCCACCTCGGGACGCACGTTGTTCTGGAAGACCAGGGCGACCTGGAACAGCGGATGGTGCGATGTGGACCGCGTCGGGTTGAGCTGCTCCACCAGTAACTCGAAGGGCACGTCCTGATTCGTGTACCCGTCCAGCGCCTTCTGGCGCACCTGATCGAGCACATCGCTGAACCTGTGCTGAGAGTTCAAACCGACCCGCAGAACCCAGGTGTTGACGAAGAACCCGACCAACTCCTGCAGGGCCTGGTCATTGCGTCCGGCGATCGGCGTCCCCAGCGCGATGTCCTCACCGACCCCAGCCCGGTGCAGCACGACAGACATGACGGCCTGCAACACCATCGACGTGGTGACGTTGTGTTGTGCGGCAACCGCTTTGACTCCGGCCCAGGTTTGGGAGTCGATGCGCAGCTGGACCCCGTCGCCGCGGTAGCTGGGCACTGGCGGACGTGGCCGATCGGTGGGCAGCGACACCACCTCGGGCAGGTCCGCCAGCTCCTTACGCCAGTAGGACAACTGTTCCGCGATCCGACTGTCCGGATCCTCCAGGTCTCCCAGATGTTCACGCTGCCACAGCGAGTAATCGGCGTACTGGACAGGCAGCGGTGACCAGTCAGGAACCTGCCCGCCGCATCGAGCCGCGTAAGCGATCCCGACATCCTTGACCATCGGCGCCATCGACCAACCGTCGAACGCGATGTGGTGCAGGACGATTCCGAGGACGTACCGCTCGGGCCCCACGGCGTAGATCTGCGCACGGATCGGGATCTCGGTCGCCAGGTCGAACCGGTACCCCGCCAACGCGATCAACTCGCCGATGACAGCGTCTTCTTGGTCCTCGGGTACCTGCACCACAGCCGGACCGCCGCGGCGCCACATGCCATCCTGTGCCGGCATCACCTTCTGCGACGGCACGCCATCGACGTCAGGGAACACCGTGCGCAGCGATTCGTGCCGGGCGAGGACGTCGTCAAGCGCTGATCCCAGAGCTTCGACGTCCACCGCACCGTTGATCCGGAAGCCGATCGGCATGTTGTAGGTGGCGACCCCGCCCTCGAACCGGTTGAGGAACCACAGCCGCTGTTGCGCGTACGACAACGGGATGACGGCTGGACGCTGCTGCGGGATCAGCGGCCGGCGTCCACTCGTGCCCGAGCCCAGACGGGAGGCGAGCTGAGCGACTGTGGGTGCGTCGAACAGAGTGCGCACCGCAAGGTCGACGTCCAGGCGGCTGTTGACGGCAGCGAGCAACCTCATGGCCGACAACGAGTCCCCGCCGAGGTCGAAGAAGGAGTCGTCGACACCGACCCGTTCCAGGCCGAGGACATCGGCGTAGATGCCGGCCAGGATCTCTTCGGTGGCAGTGCTCGGAGCCCGGTAGTGATCGGTATCGGCGTAGTCGGGTGCGGGTAGGGCGCGTTTGTCGAGCTTGCCGTTGACGGTCAACGGCAACGCGTCGAGCGCCACCACCGCCGCGGGCACCATGTACGAGGGCAGCTGCTGTGAAAGGCGTACCCGGATGTCTGACGGATCGGCGGTGCCGGTGATGTACCCGACCAGCCGCTTATCACCCGGACGGTCCTCCCGAGCGATCACCACTGCCTGGTCGACACCACCCAGATCGGCGAGAGCTGTTTGAATTTCACCTAATTCGATGCGATACCCGCGAATCTTGACCTGCTCATCAGCACGCCCGGCATACCGCAACTGCCCGTCCGACCCCCAGGAGACCAGATCCCCGGTCCGATACATCCGGGCGCCCACCCCGCCGAACGGGCAGGCGACGAACCGAGACGCACTCAATCCGGCGCGCCGCACATAACCCAGCCCCACCCCGCGGCCGGCCACATACAACTCACCCACCACACCGGGTGCCACCGGACGCAACCACCGATCCAGCACGAACAACGCCGCACCCGGCACCGGCACACCGATCGGCACGGTATTCGAACCTGCGACCAACGGAGCGCTGATCGTGGCATACACCGTCGTCTCGGTCGGACCGTAACCGTTGATCATCACCCGGCCCGGTGCCCAGTGGTCCACGACCTGGCCGGGGCAAGGCTCGGCTGCCACCATCAACGCCGCGGACTCCAGCCCCTCTGACGGCAACATGCCCACCGCCGAAGGGGTTTGACTCACCACGGTGACATGTTCATTGACGAGGAGGGCGTGCAGGTCTTGCGGTGAGCGCGTCGTTGACTCGGGCACCACCACCAGCCGGCCGCCGAAAAGCAGCGCACCCCAGATCTCCCACACCGAATAATCGAAGGCCAGCGACGAACATTGGGCCCACACTTGCCGCGGCCCCATCTCGATGCCGACGTCCATCCCGTCGAACAGCCGGGTCACGTTCTGGTGCGTGACCGCAACGCCTTTGGGAGCACCGGTCGTCCCGGAGGTGTAGATGATGTGCGCGATGTCCCCCGGCGCCGGCAACGACACCGGGGTGGCCGACTGCACATCAATGCGCGGATCGTCGACCTCGACCACCGGCACACCTGACCCGTCGAGCCGCTCGGCCAAACCACCCGTGGTGACTGCCGCGACGGGCTTGGCGTCAGTGAGCATGAACTCGATGCGGGCGTCTGGTACCGCCGGATCGATCGGCAGATACGCCGCGCCCGATTTGAGCACACCCAGGATCGCGACAACCGCCTGCGCCGAGCGCTCGAGCAACAACGCCACACACTCGCCGGGACCAGCGCCCCGGTCGATCAACATGTGTGCCATCCGGTTCGACGCTTCGTCGAGTTCCCGGTAGCTCAGCGTACGACCATCGAAACTGACCGCCTCGGAGCCCGGCGCCCGCTCCACCTGCGCCGCGAACAACGCCGGAATCGATGTCTCCTGCACCGATTGCGTCAGTACTGCCCGATGACCAATCTGGTCCAGCCGCGCACGGTCAGCTGCGTCGAGCAGATCGACGGCCGACAACCGCTGCCCGGTGTCGGAGGTCATCACCACCAATGCCCGCTGCAGCCGCTCCACCAGCGTGTTGACGGTGGTGGCGTCGAATACGTCGGTACGGAACTCGACGATCCCGCCGATGCCGGCCGGTGCACCGGTCTCGCTGAACCGTTCTGCCAGGGAGAACACCAGATCCATACGAGCGGTCCGGGATTCGGCGTCCAACGGAGTGGCCTCGACATTTCCGAGCGCCAGACTGGAGGCTTGCTCCGCGGCGAAATTCTGCCAGGACACCATCACCTGGACGAGCGGATGATGGGTCAGGCTGCGAGCCGGATTCAGTCGCTCCACCAGTACCTCGAAGGGCACATCCTGATGTTCGAACGCCGCAAGCCCGCGCTGACGCACCTGGCCCAACAGGTCGGCGACGGTGGGATCACCGACTAGGTCGAGCCGTAGAACCAGGGTGTTGACGAAGAAGCCGACAAGGTCATCGAGCGCTGGATCGCTGCGACCTGCCGTCGCAATACCCACCGCCACATCGGAACTGGCGCTCAACTGCGCGAGCAGGGCCGCCAGTGCGGACTGCACCACCATGAAGCTCGTCGCATTGTGCTCACGAGCCACCCGCCCCACCTGCTGCTGCAACTCGGCCGGCCAATCGATCGTCACGCTGGAACCCTGGTAATCGGCCACCAGCGGATAGGGCCGATCGGTGGGCAACTCGAGGCGCTCGGGCAGATCCGCCAGCACCTGTTCCCAGTACGCCAACTGCGTGGCGATAACGCTGTCCGGATCGGACTCCGACCCCAACCATTCTTGTTGCCACAACGTGTAATCGGCGTATTGCACGGCCAACGGCGCCCACGTCGGGGCCTGGCCGGCGCAACGGCTCGCATAGGCGGCACCCAGATCCGCGATGAACGGGGTGATCGACCAACCATCGGCGGCGATATGGTGCACCACCGCAACCAGAACATGGTCGTCCTCAGCAACCCGGAACAGAGTGGCCCGCAACGGTATTTCGTGAGTCAGGTCAAACGGGCGCCGCGCGACCGCCTCGGCGGCGTCCTTCAGTCGGTCTGCAGACCAACCGGTGGCGTCAACGACCTGCCAACCGAGTTCCGCCCGCTCGGTGGGCACCAGGATTTGATGCGGAGTCCCGTCGACAGCGCCGAACACGGTCCGCAAGCTCTCGTGGCGGCCCACAACATCCGTCAACGACTGCCCCAGCGCGTCGGCATCCAGATCCCCACGCAACTGGAGCGTGACGGCCATGTTGTAGATCGCCGACGGCCCCTGCAGCTGCTCCAGGAACCACAACCGCTGTTGCGCATAGGACAACGGGACGACGTCGGGACGTTGCTGCGGGGTCAACCGCTGACGCCCGCCCGAGCCTGCCTGGATGTGCGGTGCCAGCTGAGCAATTGTCGGTGCGTCGAACAGGGCGCGAACACCCACATCAGCGTCGAGGCTGGAGTTGACAGCAGCGATCAGCCGCATGGCCGACAGCGAGTCCCCGCCGAGGTCGAAGAAGGAGTCATCGATACCGACGCGTTCCAGGCCGAGGACCTGCGCATAGATCCCGGCCAGGATCTCCTCGGTGGCAGTGCTCGGCGCTCGGAAATGGTCGGTGTCGGCGTATTCGGGTACAGGTAGCGCGCGTTTGTCGAGCTTGCCGTTGACCGTCAACGGCAGCGCATCGAGCACCACAATCGCAGTGGGCACCATGTAGGAAGGCAACCGCTGTACCAGCGCTGCCCGCACCTCAGTTGGATCAGCCATGCCGGTGAAATAACCGACCAGCCGCCTATCACCCGGGCGATCCTCCCGGACGATCACCACCGCCTGCTGCACACCGTCCACCTCAGCCAAAGCTGTTTGGACTTCGCCCAATTCGATGCGATAGCCACGAATCTTGACCTGCTCATCAGCACGCCCGCCATACCGCAACTGCCCATCCGAACCCCAGGACACCAGATCCCCGGTCCGATACATCCGAGCGCCCACCCCGCCGAACGGACACGGCACAAACCGCGAAGCAGTCAACCCCGGCCGATGCACATAACCCAACCCCACACCACGACCGGCCACATACAACTCACCCACCACACCCGCAGGCACCGGACGCAACCACCGATCCAACACGAACAACGCCGCACCCGGCACCGGCACACCGATCGGCACCACACCCGACCCGGCTCGCAGCGGAGCGCTGATCGTGGCATACACCGTCGTCTCCGTCGGACCATAACCATTGATCATCACCCGACCCGGCGCCCACCGATCCACCACATCGGGCGGACACGCCTCGGCCGCGACCATCAACGCCGACACCGATTCCAACTTCTCCGGATCCAAAACACCCACCGCAGAAGGCGTCTGGCTCAACACCGTCACACCCTCGCCAACAACCAACTCCTCCAGATCCCGCGGTGAGCGCGTCGTCGACTCGGGCACCACCACCAAACGGCCACCATGCAGCAGCGCACCCCAGATCTCCCACACCGAATAATCGAACGCCAACGACGAACACGCAGCCCACACCTGCCGCGGGCCCATCTCGAAACCGACATCCATCCCATCGAACAACCGCGTCACGTTCTGATGAGTAACCGCAACACCTTTGGGAACACCCGTCGTCCCAGACGTATAAATAATGTGCGCGATGTCATCAGAGGCCGGGCCCACCACCAGAGGCGTACCGGGCTGAGAATCAATGCGTGGGTCAGCCAGGTCGATGACCGCCACACCAAATCCGCCCAGGCGATCGATCAACTCCACAGTCGTCAGGACGGCCACCGGAGCCGCGTCACCGAGCATGAACTCCACCCGCGCATCCGGCACCACCGGATCAATCGGCAGATACGCCGCCCCCGACTTCAACACACCCAAAATCGCCACAACCGCATCAGCACAACGACCAGTCATCAAACCCACACAGGCACCGGCACCAGCACCCTCACCCACCAGCAACTGCGCCAACCGATTCGACGCCTCATCCAGCTCCCGATAAGACAACGAACGACCCTCAAAACAGACCGCCACCGCATCCGGAGTCCGCTCCACCTGCGCTGCGAACAACGCCGGAATCGAGGACTCCACCACCGACCCGGTCAACACCGCCCGATGACCAACCTCATCCAGCCCCGCACGATCAGCCGCATCAAGCACATCCACCGCCGACAACCGCTGCGTCGGATCGGCCGTCATTCCCACCAGCATCCGCTGCAACCGCTCGATCACGGTCTCGATGGTGGCCGAGTCGAACACGTCGGTGCGGAACTCGACTGATCCTTCGATACCGGCCGGTGTGCCGGCGTCGTTGAAACGTTCGGCCAGGGAGAACACCAGATCCATACGGGCGGTCTGCGTTTCGGCCTCCAACCGGGTGACTCCAACGTCACCCAACGTCAGCGCGGCAGCGGGATCACTGTGCTGCCACGGCAGGTTCTGCCAAGTCAGCATGACCTGCACCAGCGGATGATGGGTCAGGCTTCGCGTCGGATTGAGCCGGTCCACCAGCACCTCGAACGGCACATCCTGATGCTCGAACGCCGCCAAACTCCGCCGCCGCACCTGGTCCAACAGGTCGGCAACCGTGGGGTCACCGGCGACGTCCACCCGCAGCACCAACGTGTTGACAAAGAAGCCCACCAGGTCGTCGAGCGCGGGCTCGCCCCGGCCGGCAGACGCAATGCCCACGGCCACATCGGTGCTCGCGCTCAGCTGGGCCATCAGCGCCGCCAACGCCGCTTGGACAACCATGAAACTCGTCGCACCACGTTCGCGGGCCACCCGGGCGATCTGTTGCTGCAACTCGGCCGGCCAAACCACCGTCACACTGGAGCCCTGGTAGTCGGCCACCGGCGGGTACGCCCGGTCCGTTGGCAGCTCCAACCGGTCGGGCAGCTCCGCCAGCTCGCCCTCCCAGTAGCTCAGCTGGCCGCTGATGACGCTGTCGGGGTCGGATACGGATCCCAACCACTCCTGCTGCCACAGCGTGTAATCGGCATACTGCACCGGCAAGGGATCCCAATCCGGCGCCTGCCCCGCGCACCGACTGGCGTACGAAGTCGCGAGATCGATCACCAGAGGGGTCACCGACCAGCCGTCGGCGGCGATATGGTGCACAACCGCCGCCAGCACATGCTCGTTCTCGTCGATACGGAAAAGCGTTGCCTTGATCGGGATCTCAGTCGTGAGGTCAAAACTGTGACGCGCCGTATCACCGATTGCTTCGTCGAGGCGGCCTGCGGGCCATCCGTCGGCGTCGACAATTCGCCACCCCGGGACAGTCTTTTCAACGCCGAGGACCACCTGCTGAGGTACCCCGTCGGCCGATGTGAACACGGTGCGGAGGCTCTCCTGCCGGCCCACGACGTCTGCCAGCGCGGCGCCGAGCGCGTCAGCGTCCAGGCGTCCCCGGAGCCGCAGCGCCACCGCCATGTTGTAGATCGGCGACGGACCGTGCAACTGCTCCAGGAACCACAACCGCTGCTGGGCATACGACAGCGGAACCATCGCCGGACGATGCCGCGCGGTCAACGGAGGCCGGGCCACCCCGTCCTGGTGCCGATTCAGATAGTCGGCCAGCCCACCGACTGTGGGTGCGTCAAACAGGTAGCGGACCGGCACATCCCTACCGAGAGCGGACCGTAGACGCGCACAGACCCGGATCGCAATCAGCGAATCGCCGCCGAGGACGAAGAAATCGTCATCGAGCCCCGCCCTGCCGAGTCCCAGGACCTCGGTGAACACCTCGGCGACGATCTTTTCCATATCGGCCTCAGGCGCACGGAATGAGGTGGCGACAAAGGTGGGTTCAGGAAGGGCCTTGCGATCGATCTTGCCCGAAGAAGTCAGCGGAAACTCGTCGAGCACCACGATCTGGGACGGCACCATGTATTCGGGCAACCGATCGGCCAACCATTGACGGACCGCGGTGACCTTCGAGTTGGTGTGCGGGTCATTGGCATAGCCGCCGCGCTGACGGGAGTCGGTGGCGGGCTGGTACAGATCGGTGAGCGCCGGCACGGCCTGCCCGTCGGAGGTGGCGATGAATACGGCGTCCAATGTGCCGGGTTGTGCGCCCCACGTGACCGCGACGTGGTATCCGGCCGCCTCGCCGAGCCGGTACACCATTTCGGGTGTGACGACGACATCGGCGGCGCCGGTGTCGGCGTGGACGAGCGCCTCCACGATGGGAAGTCCGGCGCTCAAGGCTTGTTCGGTCACCACATCGGTGATCACCCCGGCACGGGGAATGCCGCTGACCCGCACGGTGGACGGTTGCCGAGCCGTCAGCTCGGCCTGCAGCCCATTCAGGCCCGCACAATCGGCCCATGCCCAGTTCGGGGCACTGGTCAGCGAGCACACCTGGGTGGGCGACTTGTGGATGATCACGTCGTAGCGGTACCGGCTCAGCTCGTTGTCGGCCTCACCACGTTTGACCTGGATGGCGATACCGCCCACCGACGGGTGGTCGGCTGCCCAAGTGGTGAAAAACTCCGGGGCAAGCAGTAACTCGGGCTCGCCCAGCATCGCGCGCTGTACCCGCTGGCGGATCTCGTCGGTATCGGTACCATTCCGGCTGCGCGCCAGCGCAATACCGGTCTGGAACGCGGCCTGCAGACTGTGGTTGCGCACGTCGCCGACGAACAATTTGCCGCCCGGCGCCAGCAGATCCACTGCCTTGTCGATCACCTCGGCCAGGTACCCAGCGCTCGGGAAGTACTGGACCACCGAGTTGATCACCACCATGTCGAACTGGTTCTGCGGCAGCTCCTCGGTCATGTGCGCCGGTCGGGTGAGCAGATGCACCCGATCTCCCCACGGGTGGCCGACCACCGCCGATTGCAGCTTCTGGATGGTCGGTGCGGAAAAGTCTGTGCCCCAGTACTCCACGCACTTCGGAGCGAGCTGCGACAGCACCAAGCCCGATCCGACGCCGAGCTCGAGCACCCGCTGCGGCCGCAGCGCGAGGATCCGGTCCACGGTGGCCGAGCGCCACTCCTCCATCTCCTGGAGCGGGATCGGATCGTCGGTGTAGCTGCTGTTCCACCCCCGGAAATCGTTGCCGAACTCGACCATGTCGAGCTCGGCATCGTAGAGCTCGTCGTAGATGCCTTGCCACTGGTCGACGACGTCGGCGTCGTGGTCGGCGCTGCTGGTCTGCTCTAGGGCGATGTAGCCGACCAGGTGATCGACTCCGGTGCTGCCCCGATGCACGGCCGCAGCCGCACGCGTGACCTTCGGGCAGGTCAGCAGGGTGTTCTCGATCTCGCCCAGTTCCAGACGCTGGCCCCGCAGCTTGATCTGGGCATCGGCGCGTCCCCGGTATTCCAGACAGCCCGTATCGGTCCAACGCACGAGGTCGCCGGTACGATACAGCCGCGTCCCGGGAGCGCCAAAGGGGTTGGCCACGAACCGATCCGCCGTCAGATCGGGGCGGCCCACGTAACCACGCGCCACTGCGTGCCCGGCGAGATACAGCTCACCGACCACCCCGACCGGGGCC
This sequence comes from Mycobacterium sp. IDUB_24, assembly GCF_055419385.1. Taxonomy (NCBI): domain Bacteria; kingdom Bacillati; phylum Actinomycetota; class Actinomycetes; order Mycobacteriales; family Mycobacteriaceae; genus Mycobacterium; species Mycobacterium sp. IDUB_24. The sequence continues at coordinate 478,928 of NZ_JBVAXO010000005.1, read as the reverse complement.
GGGTTCAGCCGCGCATCCAGCACCAGCGCGCAGGTGCCCGGAACCGGGGCACCGATTCGCACCGGCTCCCCGGCCGAGAGCGCACTCCAGGTCGACCAGATAGTGACCTCGGTCGGTCCGTACGCATTGAACATCCGCCGACCGGGCGCCCACGCGGCCACCAACTCAGCCGGACACGCCTCACCACCGGTGACCAACGTATCCAACCCGTCGATCTGAGTCGGATCCAGCGTGGCCAACACGGTCGGCGTGATCAGAGCCGCATCGACGCGCTGGCGCGCCAGAACCTCGGCCAGTGCCTCGCCGGCATAGGAATCCGGCGGAGCCACCACCAACGCCGCTCCCGACGCCACCGCCCACAGCCACTCGAAGACCGAGGCATCGAACGTCGGCGCAGCCACCATCAACACCCGAGAGTGCGGGCCCACGCCGAGCAAATCGTGGTGCGCAGCTGCCACACCCAGCACACCGGCGTGGCTGATCGCCACACCCTTCGGCGTACCCGTCGACCCCGACGTGAAAATCACATACGCCGCATCATCAATATCCAACGGCGACAACCGGTCCGAATCAGTAACCCGCTCGGCGCTGTACCCGGACAGATCGACCACTTCAAGCGGAATGACGAGGTGGCCGTCGGTCCCTTCGAGCCCGCCCATGCCGCGCGTGAGCACGCAAACAGCCTCGGCGGTGTCCAGTACCGTGGCGATCCGCTCGGCCGGGTGGCCTGGATCGACCGGCACGTACACCCCGCCGGCCTTGAGCACTGCCCACCATGCGATCACCAACTCCGCGCAGCGACTCATAGCCACACCGACGGCACGCTCGGGGCCCACGCCCGCCTCGATCAATGCCCGAGCCAACCGGTTCGAGACCTCATCCAGCTCCCGGTAGGACAGCTCGCGCGTCCCATCTATTACCGCAATGGCGTCCGGGTCAGCGGCAACCGCCGCAGCCAGCGAATCCGGCGCCAATCCCACCGGCAGGCTCACCTCAGCGCCAGACCACTTGTGCAGCACCAGATCCTGCTCATCGTGATCCAGCAGGCCGATCTCACCCACGACCACCGACGAATCGGCCACCACAGCGTGGACCACGCGGCCGAACCAACCCACCAACCGCTCGACGCTGGATCGGTCATACAGATCCGTGGCATAGGCGACCGTGCCGGCCGCCATCAGCTCACCGCGGCCTTCGGCAGGCGCTGCCTTCAGATCGAACAGCGCATTCGAGTCCCCGCTGGATATTTCTCGCAGGTCGAATTCGAGGTCGAACCGGGCGGTATGGATATCGGCAGTGACCGGCTCGACGTCGAGGTCATCCAGCTGGATTTCGGGACGCACGTTGTTCTGGAAGGCCAACGCCACCTGGAACAGCGGGTGGTGGGATGTCGATCGCGTCGGGTTGAGCCGCTCAACCAACAGCTCGAACGGCACATCCTGATTTGAGTAGGCATCCAATGCCTTCTGCCGCACACGTTCCAACACTTCGCTGAACGGCAGCGCAGGGTCAACGCCCAGTCGTAGCACCCAGGTGTTGACGAAGAAGCCGACCAGCTCATCAAGGGCCTGGTCCGTACGACCGGCAATCGGGGTCCCCAGTGCGATGTCATCGCCAACGCCGGCTCGGTGCAGCGCGACCGCGATCGTGGCCTGCAATACCATCGACGCCGTGGCGTTGTGCGCCGTGGCGACGGCTTTGATTCCCGCCCAGGACTCGGGATCGATGCACAGGTCAATCGCATCGCCGCGATAGCTGAGCGCGGGCGGACGCGGACGATCCGTTGGAAGCGACACCACCTCGGGGAGGTCAGCCAATTCCCGACGCCAGTAGGTCAACTGGCTGGCGAGCACACTGTCGGGATCGGACTCGGATCCCAGCCAACCATGTTGCCACAGCGTGTAATCGGCGTACTGCACCGGCAGCGGTGACCAGGCGGGGGCCTGGCCGAGGGTGCGCGACCGATACGCCTCGCCGACGTCCCGGGCCATGGGTGCCATCGACCAGCCGTCGAAGGCAATGTGGTGCAAGACGATTCCGAGAACGAACCGTTCGAGTCCCAGGGCATAGATCTGGGCCCGGATCGGGATCTCACTGGCCAAGTCAAACGTGTAACCCGCCAGGGCAGTCAATTCGCCGGCCAGGTCGTCTTCTGCAACCTGCACCATTGCCGGACCGCCGCGCCGCCACAGCCCCGGCTGCGCGGGCAGCACCTTCTGAGACGGCACACCGTCGACATCGCGGAACACTGTGCGCAGCGATTCGTGACGGGTGATCACGTCGTCCAGAGCCGCATCGAGCGCGCCGAGGTCCAGTGCGCCGTTGATCCGGAACGCGATCGGCATGTTGTATGTCGCCGCCCCGTCTTCGAACCGGTTGAGGAACCACAGCCGCTGTTGTGCGAAGGACAACGGAATCAGACGAGGACGCTCGGCCGCCACCAAGGGCGCGCGCCGGTCCGAATCTTCGCCGACATGTGGCGCCAGCTGCGCCACTGTCGGGGAATCGAAAAGGGTGCGCACCGCCAGGCCGGCATCCAAGGTCATGTTGACCGCCGACACCACCCGCATCGCCATGATGCTGTCGCCGCCGAGGTCGAAGAAGGAGTCATCGATACCGACGCGTTCCAGGCCGAGGACCTGCGCATAGATCCCGGCCAGGATCTCCTCGGTGGCAGTGCTCGGCGCTCGGAAATGGTCGGTGTCGGCGTATTCGGGTACAGGTAGCGCGCGTTTGTCGAGCTTGCCGTTGACCGTCAACGGCAGCGCATCGAGCACCACAATCGCAGTGGGCACCATGTAGGAAGGCAACCGCTGTACCAGCGCTGCCCGCACCTCAGTTGGATCAGCCATGCCGGTGAAATAACCGACCAGCCGCCTATCACCCGGGCGATCCTCCCGGACGATCACCACCGCCTGCTGCACACCGTCCACCTCAGCCAAAGCTGTTTGGACTTCGCCCAATTCGATGCGATAGCCACGAATCTTGACCTGCTCATCAGCACGCCCGCCATACCGCAACTGCCCATCCGAACCCCAGGACACCAGATCCCCGGTCCGATACATCCGAGCGCCCACCCCGCCGAACGGACACGGCACAAACCGCGAAGCAGTCAACCCCGGCCGATGCACATAACCCAACCCCACACCACGACCGGCCACATACAACTCACCCACCACACCCGCAGGCACCGGACGCAACCACCGATCCAACACGAACAACGCCGCACCCGGCACCGGCACACCGATCGGCACCACACCCGACCCGGCTCGCAGCGGAGCGCTGATCGTGGCATACACCGTCGTCTCCGTCGGACCATAACCATTGATCATCACCCGACCCGGCGCCCACCGATCCACCACATCGGGCGGACACGCCTCGGCCGCGACCATCAACGCCGACACCGATTCCAACTTCTCCGGATCCAAAACACCCACCGCAGAAGGCGTCTGGCTCAACACCGTCACACCCTCGCCAACAACCAACTCCTCCAGATCCCGCGGTGAGCGCGTCGTCGACTCGGGCACCACCACCAAACGGCCACCATGCAGCAGCGCACCCCAGATCTCCCACACCGAATAATCGAACGCCAACGACGAACACGCAGCCCACACCTGCCGCGGGCCCATCTCGAAACCGACATCCATCCCATCGAACAACCGCGTCACGTTCTGATGAGTAACCGCAACACCTTTGGGAACACCCGTCGTCCCAGACGTATAAATAATGTGCGCGATGTCATCAGAGGCCGGGCCCACCACCAGAGGCGTACCGGGCTGAGAATCAATGCGTGGGTCAGCCAGGTCGATGACCGCCACACCAAATCCGCCCAGGCGATCGATCAACTCCACAGTCGTCAGGACGGCCACCGGAGCCGCGTCACCGAGCATGAACTCCACCCGCGCATCCGGCACCACCGGATCAATCGGCAGATACGCCGCCCCCGACTTCAACACACCCAAAATCGCCACAACCGCATCAGCACAACGACCAGTCATCAAACCCACACAGGCACCGGCACCAGCACCCTCACCCACCAGCAACTGCGCCAACCGATTCGACGCCTCATCCAGCTCCCGATAAGACAACGAACGACCCTCAAAACAGACCGCCACCGCATCCGGAGTCCGCTCCACCTGCGCTGCGAACAACGCCGGAATCGAGGACTCCACCACCGACCCGGTCAACACCGCCCGATGACCAACCTCATCCAGCCCCGCACGATCAGCCGCATCAAGCACATCCACGGACACCACAAGCTCGTTGGGATCAGCCACCAGGCCGGCCAGCACGCGCTCCACCCGCGCCGCGAGGTCAGCGACGTCGAATTCGGAGAACGGCTGACCGGACCCCATGGTGCTGAGCAGCAACTGATCGCCCGAGCTGGAGAAGATCAGCCCGAAGCCACCGACAACGCCGGCGTTGGTCAGCGAAGCCGACGCGGGCGCGCCACCGAAGTCCAACGTGAATGTCGAGGGGAGGAAGTTCACGCTCACCCGATTGGCCATCTGGCCCGCGGCGTGCGGATTGACCTTGCGCTCAAGCGCATGCACCGGAAACCGTTGATGCTGCACAGCTTCTTGTATTCGAGTCTCGACATGGTCGACGAAATCGGAGATCGAGGTTGTCGGCGACGCCGTCAATACCAGCGGCACGACGCCCGCGACCATCCCCGGAAGGGTTCGGGATTCGGGACGTACACGTCGGCTGACGGGGAAGTCGAGTACCACATCTGAGCCGTCTGCACACCAGCCACGCACCAGGAGTGCGCAGGCCGCTGTGATGACCGAGGAGCGGGGAACGTTCTTGGAGTCGGCGAACTCATCGAGCCTGCGAAGCAGGTCTGAATCCAATTGCACTGGGGCCGAGGGCCAATGAGCTTCGTGGCCGCCGTCAACGTCGGTGGTCTCGAAGCGCGGGCTGCCATCCGGTGGAAGATGCTCATGCCAGTACGCCTGGTCGTCGAGGTATTCGCCGGACGCTTCGTATTCCGACTCGCAGTCGATCAGGTCGGACAGTGAACCGAAGATCGCGGGTGGTACCGGCGCACCGGTGACAAGTGAGGAGTACACCGAAGCGAGCCGCGAGCCGACGAGAGCGATACCCGTTCCGTCCAAGACTATGTGGTGACAGCACGCGATCAGGAAATGCTCGTCGGCGCGAGTCTTGAAGAGTGCGCACTTGAACAGCGGTCCTGTCATCGACATTGGTGTGCGCTGGATTGCCGCCGCCATGTCCCGGGCGTCCTGCTCCGGATCGGCCGCGCCAGTCAGGTCATGGAATGCCAGCTCAACATTCGGGTACTCGACCGCCCTCTGGAAAACCTGTCCATCGGCTTCGAAGAACGTGGCCCGCATTGGTTCGGCCTCGCGGACCACACGGGAGACCGCCCACTGAAGGGCATCGCGGTCTACGTCACCTGCGATTCGGACGAACAAGCCGAGTTGCCACTCCGTACTGGAGGAACCGACGTCTTGCGCAAGCCATATGTCGAGCTGTGCGCGCGTTACCGGCAGCGCCTGTTCAACATGCTGCATCGGACTCTCCCACCACGTGAAGAAATGCGAACCCCCCGGCCCTGTGATTTATCGGGACCCCTAGCTCTGCGCCAATCTGTCGCGCAGGCTCTTGGGTCGGATGTCCGGCCAGTTCTGATCGATGTAGTCCAGACACGCAGCGCGGTCAGCTTCGCCGAACACCACCTTCCAGCCGGCAGGAACGTCGGCGAAGGTCGGCCACAGACTGTGTTGCTCCTCATCGTTGATCAAAACGAGAAATCTGCCGTTTTCATCGTCAAACGGATTGATGCTCACCCTGGTCCTCCCCATCGTCGAGCAGGCCAGTAAAACGCTCGCAAATCCGACGCGAGGCGTCCAGCCTCGCACCCGTCCTCACGATGTCTGTTTCTTCTCGACCCACTCCAGCTATGACGTGTCTAGTTGCAGAGCGCCAGCATATCCAGATCTTCTTGACGGGGGTGCAGAAATTAGCGATCCACAAATAATCTGTTGCTGGTTGGACGGTATTCGCCCACTCACTCGACGCATCGGCGACTATCGAGCAAATAGTCGCGACATCGGTCGAGAGAAACCGCCCTCGTGCGGATTCAGTACCGTCAGCAGCTGCGGGGAAGTCAGAAATCGTTGGCCCCCGACTTCGGAAGGCGGTCCGTCGATGTTGTCGCCAGTGGTGGCACCCCGATGGTCGGCCGACGAAGGTGGTGTGGTTCGTACCGTCCGAATGGCGTGGGCGTGAGGAAAGTACGCGGAATCCACGCGGCGGACACAACACAGGCGGCGCCCTTTTCGGGTTCCTCCTGCTCCGCGCCCCTCACTACCTGGCATTTTCCTGGCCCTACGCTGAATGGCCATTGGGGTTCGCCGTCCCCACGACGACGTGCCGCAGCGAGTCCATTGCCACCATTGGCAGCCCCGGAACCTCTCCGCGCTCACGGACCCAGGGGGCAGGCGATTCAGAGATCCCGCGACCGAGCGCCGGTTCCGCCCGTGCCACGCGCGCCAATGCAGCGCTACCAAAACCCAGCGCAGAGATGCCCCACAACCGTGTAGTTCAATCCAGCGAAGCTGGGCGGAAAACAGCCAGGGCTCCACCAATGCCTCAACACCGTCAAAGAGAAGTTCAAACCCGGAGCCAAGGCTGTCAGCAAATCTGAGCGAACGTCCGCAACTTCATGACGCCGCGACTCAAGATCAGAACTATGCGATCAATAGTTAGCCACGCAATCCTTACTTACATTATCAAGATCACTTGATTTCAAAGTTTTCGTTCGCAATAACCGGCTAACAAATGGCCCACGATCTATGCCCCCTCGGTCGCAGCGACTTGATCTTCATCGCCGCACGATGTGGGTCGACTTCCGGCCCCAAAACCCGCACCAATTGACGCGCCAAGCGCACGGGCGTGCAGAGACAGTAAACATCGGTAGTTGACCAGTGAAAGAAATCTCCCACCCAATTGCTGGCAGCGTCATTTTTCTTGCGCCAGAGGCTACTCAAACCGGTGGCCGAAAAGTTCGCTCGAGGGCGACATCCACCAGGGTCCAACCGAACGCCTCAGCTGACGCTTGCCAGCACGAACGGCAGGACTGCGGACGCACCCGCATCACGCAGCACCCGGGTCGCCATCGTGAGCGTCCATCCGGTGTCGGTCATGTCATCGACCAACAACAGCGGCCCCTTCGAATCGAGTCGTGGCGGTTCCCAGGCACCGTCCAGCGCTGCCACCCGATAGGCCGAATTCGCGGCGGTGACAGGGCGGCGTTGCGGGGTGTAGGTCAGGATGCCCAGATTCGTCAGCCGGCCGATCTGCGCCAGGCGCTGCACCGTCGAGGAGATCAGCAGAGGATGCGCCTCGGAGTCCAGCCCCATCACCGCAGCCGGCCGCTGGTCCCAATCCCATGCCTTGAGCACCTCGATGGCCGCGTCGATCACGTCGTCGGGAACCTCGCCGTCCGGCTCGGCCATAAGGCGCCGTAGCCGCGCTCCCCAGCCGAGGTCCGTGAGTCGTCCGATCGCCCGACCCGGCGCCGCGCCCTCGGCGATTCGGCCGGACAGCGGCACACCGAGTGCAGCCAGCCCGGACGGCCACTGCTTGCGCGGGGCCACCAGGACACCGGGCCGGGACAACCGCTGCGCGGTATCGGTGAGGATGTCCTGCGCCACCGCAGCCTCGTAACGCCGGCCGGTGCAGTTGTCACAGCGGCCACACTGGGCGCCGGGAATGAGCTCAGGATCGTCGAGCTGGCCACGCAGGAACACCATCCGGCAGCCGTCGGTGGCCTGATAGTCGAGCATCGCCTGTTGCTCCCGGCGGCGCGCCTCGTCCAGTGCCCGGTACCGGGGCTCGTCATAACTCCAGGGCTCTCCGGTAGCGATCCAGCCGCCCTTCACCCGGCGGACCGCACCATCCACGTCGAGCACCTTGAGCACCATCTCGAGGCGCGACCGGTTGAGATCGACCAGCGGTTCCAGCGCCGGGGTGGACTGTGCGCGGTCGGTCTCCAGTGCGCCGATGACGTGGCGCACCATCGATTCCGACGGGAACGCCACCGACGCGAAGTACCTCCAGACGTCCTGATCCTCGGTGCCGGGGAGCAGGATCACCTCGGCGCTGTCGGTCGCACGCCCGGCACGCCCCACCTGCTGGTAGTAGGCGATCGGAGACGATGGCGCCCCCAGATGCACGACGAAACCCAGGTCGGGTTTGTCGAAGCCCATCCCCAGCGCCGACGTCGCCACCAGCGCCTTGACCCGATTGCCCAGCAGGTCGGCTTCCAGCTGTTCACGTTCGGTGGTATCGGTCGACCCGGTGTACGCAGCCACCTTGTGGCCACGCTCGGCCAATAGTGCGGCCACGTCGTGCGCCTGCGCCACCGTCAGCGTGTAGATGATGCCGGAGCCCGGCAGGGAATCCAGGTGCGCCGCGATCCAGGCAGCGCGCTGGGCCGGGGTACCCACCTGCACCACCGACAGCCGCAACGACTCGCGGTCCAAGCCACCGCGCAGCACCAAGGTGTCCGATCCGCCGACGCCCAGCTGAGCCGCGACGTCACTGACCACGCGATCGTTGGCGGTCGCGGTTGTCGCGAGAACCGGTACCTGCGAACCCAATTCGCCTATCAACGTACGAATTCGGCGGTAATCCGGCCGGAAGTCGTGTCCCCAGTCCGAAACACAGTGCGCCTCGTCGACCACCACCAAACCCGCATCGGCGGCCAGCGCGGGCAGCACGTTGTCACGGAAGTCGGGATTGTTGAGGCGCTCGGGGCTGACGAGTAGTACGTCGAGTTCGCCGTCGGCGACCTGCCGGTGAATCGCGTCCCATTCGGTGACATTGCCGGAGTTGATCGTCGCGGCCCGCACCCCGGCCCGCTCGGCGGCGGCCACCTGGTTGCGCATCAACGCCAGCAGCGGGGAGACGATGACCGTGGGGCCGCGGCCGACGGCGCGCAGCAGCTTCGCCGCGATGAAATACACCGCCGACTTGCCCCAGCCGGTGCGTTGCACGACGAGCGCGCGCTGCCGCCGGACCACCAGTGCCTCGATGGCCGACCACTGGTCATCGCGCAGCACCGCCCCGGGGCCGGCCAGTTGTTCAAGGATCGACTGGGCCTGCTCGCGGGTTGTCATGGCCCAATCATGCCGGGCCCGGCAGACACTCCTCACCACACCAGCCCGGCCGGCAGCGAAAACCCCAGGCCCACTAAGCGTTTCGCTTAAACATGAATCTCTGTCAACTTTCCGCGAAACACCGTAGAGCCCGATACTCATCCGGTAGACGTGGATCCATGCCTATGGGGGGATATGTGGGGCACGTCGGTGCGTTGGCGGTGGCCCTGGGGGTCGGTTCTGCGGTGGCGCTGAGCAACGGGTGCGGGGTGGCCGCGGCCGATCCGACGGGCTCGTCCACGTCGTCTGCTTCATCTGGTTCATCTCGCTCCTCGGGAACGACGGCCAAGCCGCCTGATCGGGCGAAAGCGAAACGACAGCACCCATCCAAACCGCGCAAGCCTGTTGCAGCCAAGACGGACCACACCGCCGGCGGCACCGGTTCCGAGGATGTCGCGTCGACTCCGAGAGCCGCGATCGACAAGGTGGGTGCCGAACTGCGCACCGCCGTGCGTGACGCGCTGGGTTCGGTCGCCTCCAACCGGCCAGGCGACAACGACGGAGCGGCGGTGAAGGCGCTCACCGTCAAGGCGAAGACGAAGCGCGGGGCCAAAACTGTCGCGCGCCTCCTGCCCAGGACGGCCACACCATCACAACCCGAGGCCGACACTGCCGTTGCGCCCGACAAGACCGAACCCGAAGCGCCCGTAGCGGTCGAGGTCGACGCGCTCACCAGTGCGCTGCACCCACTGTCGGCGATCATCCCCGCTCCGGGCCCGAAGTTCCCGGAACCGAAGGCTCCCGCACCGCCGAAGGTCGAGAAAGTCGAGAACGTACAAACCGAGGTCACGGGCGCTATCTCCACGGTGATCAACACCGTCCTGAACCCCTTCTCGGTGAACTCCACTCCTGAATCCCCGGCCGAACCACCCGCGGCCTGGGCCATGCTGGCGTTCGCACGCCGCGAGTTCGAGCACGCCCTCCGGCAACCGCAGGAACTCCTGACCCAGGTCAACGCCCTCACCAGCGCCGTGACCGCGCAGGGGCCAGTCGCACTCGCTCCGGGAATCGTCATCCCACCGGAGCTCGCGGACCATGTGATCGCGACGCCCGGCCCATCGCTGACCGATCAGATCACGGTTCTCGGAATGGAGGCGCTCAAGCAGGTCTCTCAGGTCATCGGCGTCAACATCACGATGAAGCTCGGCGAGTTGATCACCACCCCCACGCCGCCGTGGTTCACCACCATCGGGGTCACGGTCAGCAAGGACACCTACGAGGGCGGCGACGTCTGGGTGATCACCCCGCCCAACCCCACCGGCGAGCGTGTCATCGCGGTGCACGGCAGCGGATTCGTCTACGACCCCAACATCATTCACTGGATGGACTACAGCCAGATGGCGCGCGAGACCGGCGCCACGGTCGTCGTCCCCCGCTATCCGCTGATCCCCGACGGCGGCACCGCGGCGAACTCGGTTCCGCCGATGGCCGATTTCATCGCCAACGAGGTCGAGACCTACGGTGCCGAGAACGTCAGCATCTACGCAGATTCGGCCGGCGGAACGCTGTCCGCGCTTGCCGTGCAGAAGATCGTCCGCGATTGCAACGGGGACTCCGGGTGCCTGGAAGCCCGGGTTCCGTCCCGCATGGTGCTGCTCTCCCCCGGACTCAGCGGGCAGGAGATCTACACCGACCCCAATGTGGCGTTGGTGAACGACCCCGTCGTATGGCTCACCGAGGAGGACAAGGAGTACTACGGCTCGTGGGCCAGCGGTCCGGAAGAACTCTGGAACCCGATGATCGGACCGACCGACGGTATGCCGCCGACCACGATCTACGTGGGTTCGCGCGAGCAGGCCGCACCGGGTGCGCTGCTCTACGCCGAGCGAATGGTCGACGCCGATCCGAATGCCGATGTCACCGTGGTGATCGGGATGGGCCAGATCCACGACTGGGCCCAAGGCGGCCCCATCCCGATCAACTCACAGTCGGCGAACTACCGCGACGATGTCTACCGACAGCTCGGCATCCTCGAAAACAACGCCGACGAAGCAATCAGCCTCTAGGACTTGGCGGCCGCAGCTTCCTGCTCGCGCTTGATCTCGAGTGCGATGTCGATCAGCTGGTCTTCCTGACCACCGATCAGCTTCCGCTGGCCGACGCGGAGCAACAGTTCGTGGGCGGGCACCCCGTAGCGTTCACCCTGGCGCACCGCGTGCTTCAGGAAGCTGGAGTACACCCCCGCGTAGCCCATCACGAGCGCGTTGCGGTCCAGCAGACACTCGGCCGGCATCGCCGGGGCGACGACCTCCTCGGCGGCATCGGCGATGTCGAAGAAGTCGATGCCGGTCTTGACGCCGATCTTGTCGAACACCCCGACCAGCGCCTCGACCGGGGCATTGCCGGCACCGGCACCGAACCGACGGCACGAGCCGTCGATCTGCTTGGCACCCGCGCGCACCGCTTCGACACTGTTGGCCACGCCGAGACCGAGGTTCTCGTGACCATGAAAGCCAACTTGAGCATCGTTACCGAGTTCGGCGACCAGCGCCGCCACCCGGTCGGCGACACCTTCGAGCACCAGGGCACCCGCGGAGTCCACGACATACACGCACTGGCAGCCGGCGTCGGCCATGATGCGGGCCTGCTTGGCCAGCTTCTCCGGCGGGATGGTGTGGCTCATCATCAGGAACCCGACGGTCTCCAGGCCCAGCTCACGGGCGAGCCCGAAGTGCTGGATCGAGACGTCGGCCTCGGTGCAGTGGGTCGCAATGCGGCAGATCGAGCCACCGTTGTTCTGGGCTTCCTTGATGTCTTCCTTGGTGCCCACACCGGGCAGCATCAGGAAGGCGATCTTGGCTTCCTTGGCCGTCTCGGCGGCCAGCTTGATCAGCTCCTGCTCCGGGGTCTTGGAGAACCCGTAGTTGAAGCTCGACCCGCCCAGGCCGTCGCCGTGGGTGACCTCGATGACCGGGACACCGGCGGCATCCAGGGCGGCGACGATGGCGCCGACCTCATCCTTGGTGAACTGATGCCGCTTGTGGTGCGACCCGTCGCGCAGCGACGTGTCGGTCATCCGGACGTCCCACACCGGGTTGAAGAAAATGTCACTCATGCTTGCGCACCTCCTGAAACCGCTGATGCCAGTTCCTTGGCGATTTCCTCGCCGACCTTGGTCGCCGCGGCGGTCATGATGTCCAGATTTCCAGCGTAGGGCGGCAGGTAATCACCCGCACCCTCCACTTCCACGAACACCGTGACCAGGTGGTTTCCACCGTTGACCACCGACGGTTCGTCGAACTGCGGTTCGTTGAGCAGGCGGTAGCCCGGGACGTAGGTCTGCACCTCGGCCACCACATCCTTGACCGACTGTGTGATCGCAGCGTGGTCGGCATCCTCGGGGATCGCGCAGAAGATGGTGTCGCGCATGATCATCGGCGGCTCAGCCGGGTTCAGGATGATGATCGCCTTGCCGTTGCGGGCCCCACCGATATCACGCACACCCGCGCTGGTGGTCTTGGTGAACTCGTCGATGTTGGCCCGGGTGCCCGGACCGGCCGAGGCCGACGACACCGACGCCACGATCTCGGCGTAGGGCACGTCCACCACACGGCTCACGGCGTACACCATCGGGATGGTCGCTTGACCGCCGCAGGTGACCATGTTGACGTTCGGCGCATCGAGGTGCGCGCGCAGGTTGGCCGGCGGGATGACGCCGGGGCCGACGGCCGCCGGGGTCAGGTCGATGGCACGGATACCGGCCTCGGCGTAGCGCGGCGCCGCGTCACGGTGCACGTAGGCACTGGTGGCCTCGAACACCAGGTCCGGCTTCTCGTCCCGAGCCAGCAGCCAGTCCACCCCCTCGTGACTGGTTTCCAGACCGAGCTTGCGGGCCCGCGCCAGACCTTCGGACTCCGGATCGATGCCGATCATCCAGCGCGGCTCGAGCCACTCCGAACGCAACAACTTGTACAGCAGGTCGGTGCTGATGTTGCCCGACCCGACGATGGCAACTGATGCTTTGTCAGCCATATTCGGCTCCCTTATTCGAAACTCAGTCTTACTGAACCTAACCCGGCGAAGTCAGCGACGAAATCGCTGCCCGGAGGTGCATCTATCGCACGCGTGCACGACCCCGGCAACACGATGTCACCGGCCTTCAGGCGTACCCCGAAGCTCTCCACCTTGCGGGCCAACCAGGCCACCGCGGTGACCGGATTTCCCAGCACCGCATCGCTGCGCCCCTCGGCCACGACCTTGCCGTGGTTGGTCAACACTGCGTCGATGCCTCTGATATCCACGTCTTTGGGCGATACCCGCGCTTCGCCCAGTACCCAGCCGGCGCTCGACGCGTTGTCCGCGATGGTGTCGCACAACTTGATCTGCCAGTTGGTGATGCGGGTGTCGATCAGCTCGATCGCCGGGGCGAACGCGGCCGTCGCGGCCAGCACGTCCTCCTCGGTGCAGCCGGCCCCGGGCAGATCGTCGGCCAGGATGAACCCGACCTCGACCTCGACGCGCGGGTAAAGGAACTTCGACGAGGGCACCGGGACGTTCTCGAACACCTCCATCTCGTCGAGGAGATGGCCGTAGTCCGGCTCGTCGACACCCATCATGTCCTGCATCGCCTTGCTGGACAGCCCGACCTTGTGACCGATGATGCGCGCACCCTCGGCGACCCGCTGCCGGATGTTGATCAGCTGGATCTCGTAGGCATCCACCACGTCGATATCGCCGTACCGATCCGTCAGCGGCGTCATCGGCACCCGGCTCCGCTCGGCCTCGGCAAGATCGGCAGCGAGCTCGTCGCGCACCTCGACACTAAGCATTTTGGTGAATTCCCCTCGCTTCTTTGACCGGCGCAGTTGTCCACAGGCCCGGCAATTCTATAACGTGTTCTACATGACTGGACAGGAGTACGACGTTGTGGTGGTCGGCAGCGGCGCTGCCGGCATGGTCGCCGCCCTCACCGCAGCCCATCAGGGCCTCTCGACAGTAGTCGTAGAGAAGGCGCCGCACTATGGAGGTTCCACTGCGCGGTCAGGTGGTGGGGTGTGGATCCCGAACAACGAGATTCTCAAGCGCGACGGCGTGAAAGATACCCCCGAGGCCGCCCGCACCTACCTGCACAAAATCATCGGTGACGTGGTGCCCGCGGAGAAGGTCGACACCTACCTCGACCGCTCGCCGGAGATGCTGTCGTTCGTCCTGAAGCACTCGCCACTGAAGCTCTGCTGGGTGCCCGGATACTCCGACTACTACCCGGAGACGCCCGGTGGCAAGCCCACGGGCCGCTCGGTGGAACCCAAGCCGTTCAACGCGAAGAAGCTCGGCGTTGACGAGAAGGGTCTGGAGCCGCCGTACGGCAAGGTGCCGATGAACATGGTGGTGATGCAGCAGGACTACGTGCGGCTCAACCAGCTCAAGCGTCATCCCCGCGGCGTGCTGCGCAGCATCAAGGTGGGCGTCCGCTCCGTGTGGGCCAACGCCACCGGCAAGAACCTGGTCGGCATGGGCCGCGCGCTGATCGCGCCGCTGCGCATCGGCCTGCAGCAGGCCGGCGTCCCGGTACAGCTGAACACCGCGCTGACCGATCTCTATGTCGAGGACGGCGTGGTCCGCGGCATCTATGTCCGTGACACCACCAAGGGTGAAACTGCTGAGCCGCAACTGATCCGCGCGCGCCGCGCCGTCATCCTGGGCTCGGGCGGATTCGAGCACAACGAGCAGATGCGGGTGAAGTACCAGCGCGCGCCCATCACTACCGAGTGGACCGTGGGCGCGGTGGCCAACACCGGCGACGGCATCCTGGCCGCCGAAAAGCAGGGCGCTGCACTCGAATTCATGGAGGACTCGTGGTGGGGCCCGACGGTCCCGCTGGTCGACTCACCGTGGTTCGCGCTGTCCGAGCGCAACTCCCCCGGCTCGATCATCGTCAACATGGCCGGCAAGCGATTCATGAACGAGTCGATGCCGTACGTCGAGGCCTGCCACCACATGTACGGCGGCGAGTACGGCCAGGGTGCCGGCCCGGGCGAGAACATCCCGGCCTGGCTCATCTTCGACCAGCAGTACCGCGATCGCTTCATCTTCGCGGGACTTCAGCCCGGACAACGCATTCCGAAGAAGTGGTTGGAATCCGGCGTCATCGTCAAGGCCGACACCCTCGAGGAGCTGGCCGCCAAGACCGGCCTGCCCGCCGATGCGTTCGGCGCGACCATCGACCGATTCAACGGCTTCGCCCGCTCCGGGGTCGACGAGGACTTCCACCGCGGCGAGAGCGCCTATGACCGCTACTACGGCGATCCGACCAACAAGCCGAACCCCAACCTCGGCGAGATCAAGCACGGCCCCTACTACGCGGCCAAGATGGTGCCGGGCGATTTGGGCACCAAGGGCGGTGTCCGCACCGACCTCGTCGGCCGGGTGCTGCGGGACGACGACTCCGTGATCGAGGGCCTCTACGCCGCAGGTAACGTCAGCTCACCGGTGATGGGTCACACCTACCCCGGCCCTGGCGGCACCATTGGTCCCGCCATGACGTGGGGTTACCTCGCAGCACTCGACATTGCAGGGAAGAAGTAGATGCCAATCGATCTCGACAAGGCGCTGGGCGCCGAGCTGGAACCCATCGAGTTCTCCTGGACCAGCAGTGACATCCAGCTCTACCACCTGGGTCTGGGCGCCGGCGCCGACCCGATGGATCAGCGCGAACTGAGCTACCTCGTCGACGACACTCCACAGGTGCTGCCGACGTTCGGCAACGTCGCGGTCAGCTTCCACATGACCGAGGCGCCGAAGGTGCAGTTCCCCGGCATCGACATCGAGCTGTCCAAGGTGCTGCACGCCAGCGAGGCAGTGAGCGTGCCGGGCCCGATCCCGACCAGCGGAACCGCGAAGTCGGTGCAGCGCTTCACCGAGATCTGGGACAAGGGCAAGGCCGCCGTCATCGTCAGCGAGTCCACGGTGACCGATCCGTCGGGCACCGTGCTGTGGACCACCAAGCGGTCGATCTTCGCCCGTGGCGAGGGTGGATTCGGCGGCGAGCGCGGACCGGCGACCTCGGCCGAACTGCCCGACCGCGCACCCGATGTCGAGATCTCGTTGCCGACGCTGCCGCAGCAGGCACTGCTGTACCGGCTGTGCGGTGACCGCAACCCCCTACACTCCGACCCGGCCTTCGCCGCGGCGGCAGGCTTCGACCGGCCGATCCTGCACGGGCTGTGCACCTACGGCATCGGCTGCAAGGCCATCGTCGACAACCTGCTCGACGGCGATGTCTCCCAGGTGGCTTCCTACGGCGCCCGGTTCGCCGGAGTGGTGTTCCCGGGTGAGACGCTGCAGGCCAACATCTGGAAGGAAGACGGCAAGTTCATCGGCGTGCTGACCGCACCGTCGCGGGACAACGCCGTTGTGCTGTCGGGCGTGGAGCTCGTCCCGGCCTGATCAGCAGGAGAGGTTGCCGCCCGGGCCGACGCCCAGCAGGTTGGTGATCCGGCGGTACTGGTCCACACGGCTGTGCACCTGGTCGGGTCGCGTAGCTGTTGACCGAGCGTCGGTTCACCTCCTCCGCGACGAGGTTGAGCCCCGCCGTCTCGTGGGCGATGTTGGCCAGAAACTGCGCGGCGTCCCTTCGCGAATCGAAGTGGGTGTGGGCGGCGAATCCGTCGCAGTTGTAGAACACGCTGTGCCCGGGGAAGATCTGCTCGAACTCCGCGCGACTCACCTTCTCAGGCCGGCGGGTCGAGGAGCCGCAGCCCATACTCAGCGCCGATACCAATCCCAACGAATCTATTTCTCACACAGCTAATTAGTTGCGTTTACATCTGCCCAGAATTGAACGCCCCGCGCGTTGACGCGACGCCCTCCCCGATCCGTGGTCGGACGCGAACCGCACGTCAGCCGGTACGGTGAGGGTTCGGAGTTGACCGATGGACAGAGCGGAGCGTTCCGTGAATGCGTCGGATCCGTCGGATGTGCGTGCGAGGTTTCTCGCTGCCTTCCACACGACCTCGCCGGACGGCGATCCGGCTCAGCGACTGTGCGAGACATGCGTAGCGGTCCTTCCGGTCACACGGGCAGGCATCTCGGTCAATGTAGAGGGTGTGGGACTTGAAGTCCTGCGGACCAGCGACGCTGTCGCCGAACGCGTGGAATGGACTCAGGTCACATTGGGCGAAGGACCCGGCGTGGACGCCATCGAATCCGGCGGCCCGGTGGTGGTGGCGGATCTGTCCGTACCGGACGCGCGGTGGCCGACGTTCGCCAATGAGGCCGCCGGCATCGGCGTCGCCGCAATGTACGCACTACCGCTGCAGATCGGTGCGATCCAAGTAGGTGTCCTCGATCTGTACCGCGATGCCCCGGCCGAACTGGCCGCCATCGATTTCGCCAACGCCTTGGCGGTAGCCGAGATGGTGACCGCGACATTGCTCAGTCCGGATCGGACAGATATCCCGGTCGATTCGATCGGATCCGTGTGGGACCAACCCGTGGGCAGTCGCGAGGTTCACCAGGCCACCGGCATGATCGTCGCGCAGCTGGGGGTCAGCGCCCGAAATGCCTACGTCTGCCTGCAGGCCTACGCCTACGCGCACGGGCGTTTGCTCAGCGAAGTCGCCCATGAGGTTGTGCATCGCCGGCTGAGATTCACACCAGGCGCCGACTCCGACCCGGCACCGGATGCAGACCCGGATCCGTCGGTGACCCTGTGAGCAAAGTTGACCACCGCAGGCGCCAGAGGGAAAGATTGATTCCGGTAAGGGGATGCTGATGGACCGTTACGAGCAACTCGCAAATACATTCGTCGGGCTGGCGGACACCCTCGTCGCGGACTACGACGTGGTCGAGTTCGCCCAGCGCCTGGTTGACAACCTCACTGCCTTGCTGCCGGTTTCCTCGGCGGGCATCATGCTCGGTGACGCGAACGGACGCCTCCACGTGTTCGCTTCGAGTAGCGAACACACCCGGCTGCTCGAACTGCTGCAGGTCGAAGCGAACGCCGGTCCGTGCCTGGAGGCCTACGTCACTCGAAACCCGGTGCTGGTACCCGATATCCCGAACGAGAGCGAGCGTTGGCCCGCGTTCGCCGAGCGTGCCGCGGAGTATGGGTTCGCCGCGGTGTTCGCGTTGCCATTGCGGTTGCGAGACGAGCGCATCGGTGCGGTGAATCTGTTTCGCACCGATCCAGGGGCCCTGTCAGCGGGCGACCTTGCGGTCGGACAGGGATTGGCAGACGTCGCTGCGGTAGGGATACTGCACCAACGCATCCTGACCCGCGCCGAGATCATCAATCAGCAACTGCAAAGTGCGCTCAACACCCGGACCATCATCGAACAAGCGAAGGGTGTTCTCGCCGAACGTGGGGCCGTCGGGATGGACGAGTCCTTCGTTTTGCTGCGCACACACGCCAGGCGAACCAATCAACGACTGGCCGACCTGGCCCGCGCCGTGGTCGGCGGTGCGGACACCGAAGCCATTCTCAACCCCGGCGCCGCAACCCAACGCTGACACCTCTTACATGCGACGCGACAGATCACCATCGTCGTAACGCGGCGGCGGCTGATGCGGAGCTACCGGAGCCGCCGGCGCGTGCGGAGCGGCCGGTGCGGATGCGGCGGGCGGTGCCGAATGTGTGACCGGAGGCGCCGCATGCGGAGCCGCCGATGCCGCCCCACCCGTCGGGGCGTTCATCTGAGTCTCCCGCGCATCGAGGCCGGCGTCGCGTCGATCCTGCGCAATGTCGCGATCGTTCTGCGCCGTCTCGCGATCGTCCTGCTGCTTGTCCCGCTCATCGAGCTTGGCTTCGCGTTCGTCCTGCTGCTGTTGAGGGTTCGGTCCGCCGGGACCACCGGGCCCGCCGGGCTGGCCCGCACCTGGTGCGCCGCCGTTCTCCCCGCCGCCTTTGGCGCCCTCCATGGCCTTCATCAACGGCTCCATCAACGAGCCGAACTGTCCACCCATCTGGCCCGCCATTTGCGCGGGGGCACTGGCCATCTGACCCATCTGGCCCATCTGCCCCATCATCTGGCTGAGCTGACCGACGCCCTGACCACCGGACTCATCGGCCTTCTCGTAGGCGCCCTGAGCATCCGACAGCTTGGCGTTGAACATGTTTTCCTTGGCCGACAACGCCGTCACATTGGTGGTCAGCGAGGCCGCCAGGGTCGGCAGGATGGCGGAGATGGTCGCGCTCATGGCGTCCTCACCGCCTTGAATCGGCGGCATTTCGGGCGTTTCCAACGACGCGGCCTCCCAGCCGAGCCCCGACTCGGCCATTTTCATCGGCTCACCGAACACGGTTATCCCCTTCCCGTCGAGACCGATCACCAATCGTCATAGTCATCGTCACCATCCCCCGTGTCGTGTTCCAAAGGAGCCGGGACCGCCAGCCCGGTCGCGGTGCCCCCACCGCCACCGCCGCGCTGACCGCCGCCCATCATGCCCATGCCACCACCCATACCGCCGGCCGAGTTGGCCGCCGCCACCGGGGCGACACCGCCGACCACAGCGGCGCTGGCACCGGGGTCGACCGAGACCGGCGAAGTACTGCCACCGCCCACCATCTTGGCCAGCAAGGGCGTCTGGGGGCTGCCGCCACCCGAGCCCCCGGGCAGACCCGCGGCCTTGACCATGCCCGCACCACTGCTGGGACCGGAGCCACCGGCCGCCGGATGGTTCGAGAACGACGAGAACGGGCTGACCCCACCACCGGTGCCCTTGCCGCCCGAACCCAACTGCGAGACCAGTTGCTGCAGCGGCTGCGACAATTGCTGCAGCGGTTGAGAGAGCTGCTGTGGAATCTGGCCGGCCATCTGTGGGATCTGCCCGAGCATCTGCGGCAGCTGGCTGATCAGCTGCATCATCGAATCGGCGCCCTTCTGGGCCGCCTGCTGCGCCTGGGCCGTCGGCGGGGTGCCGACCTGAGGAAGGTTGGCAATCGTGCTGAGGCTGTCCGCCATTTCAACGGAGGCGGCCGAGACCGTCGCGGTGTTCTGCGCCAGCCCAGCCTTGACCCGGCTCTCGATCAGCGCCTGCACATTAGGGCCGGCAAGCGGCCCCAGTTTCTGGATCGCCTCGACCTCGGCTTGTACTTCCTGCGCGGCCGCATTCACGATCGTCTTGGTCTCCGCCACGGTCGCTGCCATTTTCATCAACGCCGTGGAGATGGCCTGCGCCTGTAGGCCATTGGCCTCGTGTCCGCCGATCATCGTGGTCGCCTCACCCGAGGCAGCTACCGATGCGGTGCCCTCCCAATTACCCTGCAGCTTCGACAGCTGGCTGGTCTGTTGCGGGACGACGGTGCCGCTGATCTTGGCGGCGATCTTCTGGTACGACGCCGCTGCCGCGGTCAGTTGCCCTTCATCGACACTCGGCCAGCCCGGCCCGAGCAACGTCTGCGACCCGTACGGGCTACTGTCGCGCTCCACTGCCATACCGCGGCCCCCTTCTACGCGTGATGCATAACCGGAGCAAACATTACCGTGCCCGAAGGGGGTGGTGATGCACCTTTATCCGAGGATCAGCCCGGAGGTTGGGACGCCGGTGCCCGCGGTGACCAGCACATGCTCGACGCCGTCGACCTGGTTGACCGAGGTGCCCCGCAATTGACGCACGCCCTCGGCGATGCCGTTCATGCCGTGGATGTAGGCCTCGCCGAGCTGACCACCATGGGTGTTGATCGGCAGCCTGCCGCCGAGTTCAATGGCGCCGCCTGCAATGAAGTCCTTGGCCTCGCCCTTACCGCAGAAGCCGAGCTCCTCGAGCTGGATCAGCGTGTACGGGGTGAAGTGGTCGTAGAGGATCGCGGTCTGGATGTCGTCGGGCGACAGGCCACTCTGCTCCCAGAGCTGACGGCCGACCAGTCCCATCTCGGGAAGGCCGAGCTCCTCGCGGTAGTACGAGTACATCGTGAACTGGTCGGTGCCGGCGCCCTGAGCGGCAGCCTCGATGATCGCGGGCCGGTGCTTGAGGTCCTTGGCCCGCTCGGGTGTGGTGACGACGATGGCGACGCCGCCGTCGCTCTCCTGGCAGCAGTCCAGCAGCCGGAGCGGCTCGGCGATCCACCGCGAGTTCTGGTGATCCTCGATGGTGATGGGTTTGCCGTAGAAGAACGCCTTCGGGTTGGTGGCGGCGTGCTTGCGGTCGGCCACCGACACGGCGCCGAAATCGGCACTCGTGGCGCCGTATTCGTGCATGTAGCGCTGGGCGATCATCGCCACCGACGCCGCCGGGGTGCTCAGCCCGTGCGGGTAGGACCAGCTGTACTCGACACCACGGGAGTCGGCGTTGACGGTGAGGCCGGTCATCACCTGGCCGAACCGGAACTCCGAGCGCTCATTGAAAGCTCTGTATGCCACCACACATTCCGCGACGCCGGTCGCGACGGCCAGCGCTGCCTGCTGCACGGTCGCGGCCGCGGCCCCGCCGCCATAGCCGATCTGGCTGAAGAACTTCAGATCCCCGATCCCGGTCGAGCGGGCTACGGCGGTCTCCAGGTTGGAGTCCATGGTGAACGTCACCAAGCCGTCGACATCGGACGGCTTCAGCCCGGCGTCGTCGAGTGCGTCGAGCACTGCCTCGGCGGCCAGACGCAGCTCACTGCGACCGGAGTTCTTGGAGAAGTCGGTGGCGCCGATACCGGCGATGGCGGCTTTACCGGACAGACTCACTGTGCGCCTCCCAGAACGAGGGTGGACGTGGCGATGACATGGTTGCCAAGGCTGTTGCTGCCCACCACCTTCAGAGTCACCAGGTCACCCTCGATCTCCGTGACCTCACCGGTGAAGGCGATCGTGTCGTAGGCGTACCAGGGCACTCCGAGTCGCAGCTTGATCGATTTGATGATCGCGTTCGGTCCGGCCCAGTCGGTCACGTAACGGCCGACCAGCCCGGTGTCGGTCAGGATGTTGACGAAGATGTCCTTGGAACCCTTGGCTTGCGCCTTGTCCCGGTCGTGGTGCACATCCTGGTAGTCGCGCGTCGCGATGGCCGTGGAGACAATGAACGTCGGGTCGCCATAGATCTTGAGCTCGGGGAGTGCAGTGCCCACTCGAACGTCGGAAACAGTCAGGCTCATGCTTGCGGCTCCCATGCGTACAGCGTCCAAGCCGGACTGATCTCACTGTCCGGAAAGTCGATATAGGTTGCGGTGACGGGCATTCCGATCTTCACCTGATCGGAGCTGACACCCCGCAACTCGCCCAGCATCCGGACGCCTTCCTCGAGTTCCACGAGGGCGATCACGAACGGCAGGCTGCGACCCGGCACCTTCGGCGCATGATGCACGACGTAGCTGAACACCGTGCCCTTGCCGGATGCCACGACGTAATCGGACTCCGTCACCGGGTCCTGGTAGTCCTTCCACACCGCAGGCACCGGCGGGTGCTGCAGCGTCCCGTCCGGGCGACGCTGAATCCGAAGTTCGTGGGCGTTGATGCCGTCCCAGAAGAACTTCGTGTCCCGCGACGAGGACGGCCGCATCAGCTTATCCGGATCGAGATCCTCAGGGATGACCTCTGTTTCGGGTGCCCCCTCGCCGGCCTGCTTACCGGCCGGCAGGAACTTCATGATCCGCCAGTCCATGTCGGCGACTTCCTCGTCACCGACATGCCAGCGGATCTTCTGATTGATGAAGTAGCCCTCCCCCAACGCGGTCTGCTTGGGGCCGACGATGCCGACGATCTCGGCGCTCATCACCACCTGCTCGCCGGGCTCGAGGTAACGGTGATAAGTCTGGTCGCAGTTGGTGGCCACGACGCCGACATACCCGGCGTCGTCGAACAACTTCATCGCACGGCCCAGCGGATCATCGTCGGAGCGGGTGCGACCCAGGCCCATCATGGTCCAGACCTGGATCATCGCCGGCGGCGCCACGATGCCGGGATGCCCGGCCGCTCGTGCTGCCTCCGCGTCGACGTAGATCGGGTTCTTGTCGCCGATCGCGTCAGTCCAGTGGTGAATCATCGGCTGATTCACCAGATCCCGGCCCACCGTCGGTTTGCTTCGCCCAGCCGCGATGATCTCGTCGATGCCGGCCTGCAGATCGCTCATCTCAACCCTTCGCTTTACCGGGTCACCCTCGGCACCCGCAGGCCCGACGCCGCGATCATCTCGCGCATGACCTCGTTGACACCACCGCCGAAGGTGATCACCAGGTTCCGCTTGGCCATCTTGTCCAACCAGACCAGCAGTTCGGCGGTCTCCGAGTCGGCCGGGTTGCCGTAACTGCCGACAATCTCTTCGGCCAACCGGCCAACCTCTTGCAACCGTTCGGTGGAAAACACCTTGGTGGCGGCGGCATCGGCCACGGCGATCGTCTCGCCGGACGCCGCGACCTGCCAGTTGAGCAGCTCGTTGATCCGCCAGATCGACTTGATCTGCGCCAGAAGGCGTTTCACGTCGTCCTGCTCGATCGGTGTGACACCGTCCGAGCCTGGCTTGGACGCCCAGGTGTGCACCCGGTCGTAGATGCCGGCGATGCGGCCCGCCGGCCCGAGGCCGACCCTCTCGTGGTTGAGCTGGGTGGTGATGAGCTTCCAGCCGCCGTTCTCCTCGCCGACGAGCATGTCGGCGGGCACGTGCACATCGTTGAAGTACGTCGCGTTGGTGTGGTGCGCGCCGTCGGACAGGATGATCGGGGTCCAGGAGTAGCCCGGGTCCTTGGTGTCGACGATCAGGATCGAGATGCCCTTGTGCTTGGCCGCGGTCGGGTCGGTACGGCAGGCCAGCCAGATGTAATCGGCATCATGCGCGCCGGTGGTCCACATCTTCTGCCCGTTGACGATGTACTCGTCACCGTGACGGACCGCGGTCGTCCGCAGCGACGCCAGGTCGGTACCGGCGTCGGGCTCGGAGTAACCGATGGCGAAATGCACTTCACCGGCAAGAATTCCGGGCAGGAACTTCTTCTTCTGTTCCTCGGTTCCGAGCGCCTGCAGGGTGGGGCCCACCGTCTGCAACGTGACCATCGGCAACGGGATGTCGGCGCGGTTGGCCTCGTTGATGAAGATCTGCTGCTCGACGGGACCGAAGCCCAGGCCGCCGTACTCCTTGGGCCAACCGACGCCGAGCTTGCCGTCGCTGCCCATCCGCTTGATCACCGCGCGGTAGGCCTCGTTGTGCCGGTCGGACTCCATCGCCGCGGCCTCTTCGGGCGTGACGACAGTCGAGAAGTATTCCCGCAGTTCGGCTTGCAGCGCGCGCTGCTCCGGGGTCAGATCGATGAACATTACGCTCCCACCAAATCGAGGCGATGCGACGGACCGCCCAACAGCCGGGTCAGGTCCTTGATCGAGGAGTAGTAGCGGTCCATCGGGTACGTGATGTCCATACCCATACCGCCGTGCAGGTGATGGCACAACCGCATGGCCGGCGCGGCCTGCGAGGTGAACCAATAGCCCAGGATGGCCAGATCCTCGTCGGCGTCCAGGCCCTCGGACAGCCGCCACATCACCGAGGTCGACAACAGAGCGATTGTCCGCGAGGCGATGTAGACCTCGGACAGCTGTGCGGCCACGGTCTGGAACGTCGACAACGGACGGCCGAACTGCTCACGCGTCGCCACGTAGTCGGCGGTCAGCCGCAGCGCGCCGGCCACCAGACCGGCCGCGAACGCTCCGGTGGCCGCCAGCGCCAGCTGGTTGACCCGGTGCGCCCCGGCGCCGTCGAGGACATCGGCCGCGTCGACGGCGACGTCGGCGAACGTGACCACGTATTCGTCGGAACCGTTGGAGGTCGGAGTCTTGGTGACCGTCACACCGTCGGCCGTGGGTGACACCACCACCACGGCGTTGTCGGCGGTGACCACCAGCCACTTCGCTGTTTCGGCGTAGGGCACACCGACTTTGGTGCCGTTGAGCTTGCCGTCGGCGTAGTTGGTCGCGGGCCGCTCGGGAAGCGACTGCCCCGGCTCGTTGAGTGCAGCCGACAGCACCGCACCCGTGGCAACGCCGGCCAGATACCGGTCCTGCTGGGCGTCGGAGGCCAGGTCGAGCAGCGACACCACACCCAGGCCGATGGTGGCCAGCGCGGGGCCGATGGTCCCGTGCCGACCGATCTCGGTCAACGCGGTGGACAGTTCTGGCAGACCCAAACCGTCACCGCCGAGCCGGTCCGGCACCCCCAGCGCCGCGACACCACCGGAAACCAGGGCGTCCCAAGAGTTGTCGCGTTCCAGAACGGACGTCACCACGTCGGCGACGGCCTGCTGTTCCGGGTTCGGTGTGAAATCCACCCGAATCCTCCTTGATTCGTCAGGCGATCAGTGCGCTCAGTGGGCTCAGGCGATCAGTGGTTGACCGGGCACGTGCCGGTGAAATCCACCGGCCAGTGCTTGATGCCGTTGAGCCAACCCGACTTCAGCCGCTCGGGGTCACCGATCGGCTTGAGGTCGGGCATGTGATCGGCAACCGCGTTGAAGATCAGGTTGATCGTCAGGCGGGCCAGGTTGGCCCCGATGCAATAGTGCGCCCCGGTGCCGCCGAACCCGACGTGCGGGTTGGGGTCACGCAGGATATTGAAATCGAAGGGGTGATCAAAAACCGTCTCGTCGAAGTTCGCCGAACGGTAAGACATCACCACGCGCTCGCCGGCCTTGATCTTCACACCCGAGATCTCGGTGTCCTCGCTGGCGGTGCGCTGGAAGGCCGAAACCGGCGTGGCCCAACGGATGATCTCGTCCACCGCGGTCTTCGGCCGCTCCCGCTTGAACAGTTCCCATTGATCGGGATTCTGCGAGAACGCGATCATGCCGTGGGTGATCGAGTTGCGGCTGGTCTCGTTGCCGGCGACCGCCAGCATGATGACGAAGAAGCCGAACTCGTCGTCGCTGAGCTTCTCACCGTCGATGTCGGCCTGGATCAGCTTGGTGACGATGTCGTCGGTCGGGTTCTTGCCCCGCTCCTCGGCCATCTTCATGGCGTAGGTGATGACCTCGAACGACGATGCCGCCGGATCGATGTCGGCGTATTCGGGGTCGTCACCGGCGGTCATCTCGTTGGACCAGCGGAACAGTTTGTCGCGGTCGTCCTGCGGCACACCGAGCAGCTCGGCGATGGCCTGCAGCGGCAACTCGCAGGACACCTGCTCGACGAAGTCTCCGGTATCCGACGCCACGGCGTTCTTGACGATCTGCTGCGCACGGTTGTTCAGCTCGTCCTCGAGCCGCGAGAGTGCCCGCGGGGTGAAACCACGGGAGATGATCTTGCGCAGCCGGGTGTGGTGCGGCGCGTCCATGTTGAGCAGGACAGCACTCTGCACGTCGACGGCCTCGCGGGGCATCTCCTGCGGCCAAACCGGGATCGCGCCGTTCATCGCGCTCGAGAACACCTCACTGCGCAACGAGACATCCTTGACGTCCTCGTGGCGGGTGACGAGCCAGTAGCCCTTGTCGCCGAAGCCTCCGGTGCCACCGGGCACATCGACCCAGTGCACCGGCTCGGCCTTGCGGAGCTCGGCAAGTTCCTCGACCGGTAGGCCCTTGAGGTTGAGCTCGGAATCGAGGAAGTCGAATTCCTTGGGGATGTTCGGGCAGCCCATGTGTCTAACTCCTAGTGTCGATAGCAAGCCGTGCGCATAGCCAGCAATGCTTGAAACAACGTGGTCTAGTACCAATTGAGACCATTGAAACACGGCTTGACCGCAGATCAAAGGCAGTGATACATCGCCGCTTGTCAGAGTAATGAAACGTGTTCTAGCCTGACTTCATGGGTAACCCTGTCATCGTCGAAGCCACCCGCAGCCCCATCGGCAAGCGCAACGGCTGGTTGTCCGGCCTGCACGCCACCGAGCTTCTCGGAGCCGTCCAGAAGGCCCTCATCGAGAAGGCCGGCATCGATGCCGGCAGCGTCGAGCAGCTCATCGGTGGCTGCGTCACGCAGTACGGCGAGCAGGGCAACAACGTCACCCGCCAGTCCTGGCTGGTCGCCGGGCTGCCCGAACACGTCGGCGCCACGACCGTCGACTGCCAGTGCGGCAGTGCCCAGCAGGCCAACCATCTGGTCGCCGGCCTGATCGCTACCGGTGCCATCGATATCGGTATCGCCTGCGGCATCGAGGCGATGAGCCGCGTCGGACTCGGCGCCAACGGCGGCGGCGCCCGCGCCGCGTCCTGGGACATCGACCTGCCCAACCAGTTCGAAGCCGCCGAGCGGATCGCCAAGCGCCGTGGCATCACCCGCGCCGATGTGGACGCCCTGGGTCTGGCCTCGCAGCTGAAGGCCAAGCAGGCCTGGGCCGAGGGTCGTTTCGACCGGGAGATCTCCCCCATCGAGGCACCGGTCATCGACGAGAACAAGCAGCCGACCGCCGAATGGAACACGGTCACCCGCGACCAGGGCCTGCGCGACACCACCGCTGAAGGCCTGGCGGGGCTGAAGCCGGTGATAGAAGGCGGCATCCACACCGCCGGTACGTCGTCGCAGATCTCCGACGGCGCCGCGGCGGTGCTGTGGATGGATGAGGACAAGGCAAAGGCACTCGGCCTCAAGCCGCGCGCCCGCATCATCAGCCAGGCCAACGTCGGCGCCGAGACCTACTACCACCTCGATGGCCCGGTCCAGTCCACCGCGAAGGTCCTGGAGAAGGCTGGCATGAAGATGGGCGACATCGACCTCGTCGAGATCAACGAGGCGTTCGCCTCGGTGGTGCTGTCCTGGGCTCAGGTCCACGGCGCCGACATGGACAAGGTCAACGTCAACGGCGGTGCCATCGCGCTCGGCCACCCGGTCGGATCGACGGGCGCGCGCCTGATCACCACCGCTCTGCACGAACTGGAGCGCACCGACAAGAGCACGGCGCTGATCACCATGTGCGCCGGCGGCGCGCTGTCCACCGGCACGATCATCGAAAGAATCTAGTGACTTCTTCCGAGTCTTCCGCTGGGCCTGCTTCAGAGGCCGAGCGCGTCGCCGCCGCACAGGCATATATCGATGCGCTCGTGAGCCATCGGGCGGATGCGGTTCCGTTCACGGCGGACTGCATCCGCATCGAGATGGGTCTGAAGACCGGCCGTTCCGGTGATCACTTGCGCCGCAGCCTGAATCGCGGGCCGCAGTTCAAGTTGATCGAGAAGACGACGCCACCGGAATACAGCGTCGACGGCGACAACATCCGCGCCAAGTTCGACGTACTGACCAAGCCGCGCCTGTTCGGATGGCGGGTGTGCTCGCACGTCGACGAGACGTTCCTGATTCCCGCCTCCGACGGGCAGATCCATCACATCCGCGCTTCCCTGACCCCGTTCCTCAGCCGTTAAGGTCCACCGCATGGCCAACACCCCTCGCCCGCTGAACCCCAAACAGGTCGAACGGCTCAACGCGAAATCGACCGGCACCGCCATCAAGTGGATGTCGCGCGCCCAGACCTGGATCTTCAAGAAGACGGGCGGGCGGTTCGGCGACAAATTCCTGCGTGGCGCCGAGGTCGGCATCCTGACCACGATCGGGCGCAAGTCGGGCGAGGAACGTGACAGCCCCCTGCTGTTCCTGCAGGAGGGCAAGCGCATCGTGCTGGTCGCCTCGCAGGGCGGCCGGGCCACCAATCCGATGTGGTACCTGAACCTGGTGGCCAATCCCCGGGTGAAGTTCCAGACCAAGCACGAGACCCTGGAACTCACCGCGCGCGACGCCACCGACGCCGAGCGCGACGAGTATTGGCCCAAGTTGGACGCCATGTACGCCGACTTCGTGAACTACCGGTCCTACACCGACCGCAAGATCCCGATCGTGATCTGCGATCCAGCCTGACCGCTGAACGAGCAACGCCCCCGGACATTGTCCGGGGGCGTTTTCTGTTGCCAAGGTGTCCCGCCGCTGACCAATTACGCAACTCTGCGTAGCAGAATTGACGAGTGAACAGAAATTTGATTATGTTCTGTGAGCGCGCACACAGTGAACAGCGAGTGAGCGGCAGCCCACATTTTCGTGAACCGATGGAGACCCTATGCAACGACCCAATCGACGCCGGGCTGCCGGTGCCGCCGCAACGACCCTGACTGCGTGTTCTTTGTTCGCCGCAGCCACCCTGCCCGCCGCGGCGATGACGGTGACGTTCATCCGGCACGCCGAGTCGCAAGCCAACGCCTCGGGATACATCGACACCAGCACCCCGGGGCCCCATCTGACCAACGACCAGGTGGACCAGACCGGCGGCGAGACCGGCGAAGAGCAGGCGCAGGCCTGGGCCGATGGCCAGTCCGCCAGCGCGTTCGACGCGCTCTACGCCTCGACCATGATCCGCACCCAGGAGACCGCGAAGCCCTTCTCCGAAAAGAGTGGATTGCCCGTCACAATCCTGGGCGCCTATGACCCGACTCGTCCCCAGCGGGAGTCGGGCGTGCAGGAGATCAGCGCCGGCATCTTCGAGGGCCTGTCCGAAAAAGAGGGCATCGGCCGCATCGGCTACATTCTCGCACCGCTGGCTTGGACCATGGGCCTGCAGTTCGTCCCAGTACCCGGCGGCGAGACCGGCCTGGAGTTCAACGAGCGCGTGACGAACGCACTCGCCGACGTGGAGTCAGGGACCACCGACACCAATGGCGACGGCGAGATTGACGCCGCGGTGTTCTCACACGGCGCCACCATCATGATGTGGACGATGATGAACGTCGACAACCCGAACCTGCTGCTGTTCGCGCAGCATCAGTTGAACAACACCGACACGGTCGTCGTGGAGAAGAATGCCGACGGCAGTTGGACCCTCAAGGAATGGGCCGGCGAAGCGGTTGGCGAGGCCGACTATGCGACCAAGATGTTCGTCAATGTGCGTGATCTCATCGTCGCCCCACAGAAGGCGATCTACAACATGCGCATTCCGGTTCTCTCGCTGGATGCGCAGGGCATGGTCACCACGGGCGCCCAAGGCATCCAGGACGTCGCGCAGGCCGGCGTCAAGTTCGTCACGGACTCGGTTACCGACACCGTCAACGCGATCAGCGGCATCCCCGGCTCACTGGGCCAGTCGACATCGCAGGTGTCGAAGCTCAGCACCGTGAGCACCGTGGCCGACACCAAGGCCGACGTGGTCACCGACGATGTTGCCGAAAAGGCAAAGCCGGCAACCGAGAACGTCGTGGCGGAGGTCAAGTCGGCCGTCGAGAACGTGACCGAAGCTCCCACTACAGCGCTCGAGAAGACCGCCGAATCGGCCAGGGCCAAGATCACCACGGCGCGTCCCACCATCGGCGCCACCAAACTGACCGATGGCAACAAGGCACAGCCGGGTACGGCGGCCTCCGCGGTTCGCGACCGGGTCCACCGTGCCTCAGATGACGTGCGCAGCGGGATCGAATCCTCGGCCAAGCAGGCGCGTGAGACCGTCAAGAAGCTCGCCGGCGCCGACAAGGCTGGAAAGTCAGACAAGTCGGACACCAACACGGCCAAGCCCAAGGCCAAACACGCCGCGTGAAATAGGCGGTAGCGCAAGGTAATACCAACCGGGTCGGTCCCCCTCCTCGCTCGAGGAGGGGGACTGAGCGGCATCTACGCCCCGAGAACGCGGCCGTAACAGAGTTGAAAATTTGAGCGAAATTCCTTCCCGCACACTGGGATAACTGCTCGACCTCACAGCGGACGGTCAGACAATTCATCTGGCCGGCCAGCGAACCGTCACCGGCAGGTCACGTGAAATCCGCACAGCCGCAATGGAGGAAGCATATGAACCGCCGCAAGGGTGACGCGCCGGCGTCACGATATCGAAGTCTTCTAGGGGGTGTCGCCCTGGCATTCCTCGCGTTCTTTCTGGCGATGCCCGTCGCCCACGCCGCCGAGGTCATGCGCGTGACGTTCGTGCGTCACGCTCAGTCGGAGGGCAACGCCTCCGGCCTGATCGACACCAAGACTCCGGGTCCGGTTCTCACTCCCCTGGGTCAGCAGCAGGCCCAGGCCGTCGCCGACAAGCTGGGTGACAACAACTACGACGCCATCTACGCGTCGCAGATGGTGCGGACGCAGCTCACTGCCGCGCCGATGTCGCAGCGCCTCGGCCTACCGATCCAGGTGCTGCCCGGTCTCCAAGAGATCGAGGCCGGCGTCTTCGAGGGCACACCGGAGGCGAACGCTGCCGGCGGGTACGGGCTGTATCCGATCGCGTGGGCGCTCCCGGGCGTGATCCCGCAGATCCCGTTCGACAAGAGCACGTACATGCCAGGTACCAGCGTCAACGGATACGTGTTCGACGAACGGGTCAGGGGCGCGCTTCAGACCATGTACGACAACGGCGACCGCAACGCCGTGGTGTTCTCGCACGGCGGCACGATCATGTTCTGGACGTTGATGAACGTGAACAATCTGACCGTCATGGAGAAGCTCCAGCTGCTGCAGACCGCCCAGTTGAGCAACACCGATTATGTCGTCATCGAGGGCAACAACGAGGACGGCTGGACCCTGGTGAACTGGAACGGCAAGCAGTTCAGCCCGGAAGCGACCTTCGGGAACGAGGTGAAACTCCAGCTCCGGACGTTGTCCCGCCAGCTGACCGCCGCCGCGGACCAGGTCAAGGCAGCCTTCCAGACGGGCGACTTCGTGACCATTGCGACGGCCATCAACCACAGTGTCGCCGACGCAACCTTCTCGGTCACCAAGTTCAACCGTGCGATCAACGCGCAGATCATCAAGCGCGTCAGCGATGCATTCTCGAGCGATACCAACGATCTGCGGGACAAGGTGTCCACCGGGGTCGAGGACGTCAAGAGCACGCTGAAGGTGACCACGGACAGCTTCGAGCAGAAGGTTCAGTCCGCTCCCGAGACGGAGACTGTCTCGGACACAACGAAACCGGCTGATTCCGCACCCATCGCGGGGGCGAAGTCGAAGCTCAAGGCCGCCGTCGACGGCATCGTCAAGCCTCGTGGTGCGACCGATCTGTCCGACGGCAACAAGGCTCTGCCGGGCGTCACGAAGTCGCTCAGCCGTAGTGGCGAGAAGGTTCAGAGCGCCGTCAAGGACGCCCAGGACCAGGTGTCGTCGTCGCTCAAGAAGCTCGGCGACGTCGTCAAGAAGGCCACCGGCCGGCCCGGCAAGGCTGCCGCTGACAACGACGGTGCCGGCAACACCGCCGGCAACGACACCGCCGGCAACAAGGACGCCGCCTGAGCAGTCGGCATTGCCGAGGGTGCCCCAGACCTGTTGGTCTGGGGCACCTTTTTCATTCGGATCATCGAAAACAATTCGACCAATTCGTCTGCTTTTCAACCCGCGGCAATAACAAGTCTCAAACACCGGGACATCTGCACAATTACACATAATTCAGCCATACGTTCATTTCGCTCCACCTGTACACAACGATTGGAGGGAACGCAGCAAGATGAGTTATTTCAGATGCTCGGGTATCCGAGCGACGATTGCAGGCATAGGAATGATGTTCCTAGCATTTCTCCTGGCCATTCCGGTCGCGCACGCCGCGGAAGTCATGCGCATCACGTTCATCCGCCACGGTGAATCGACAGCGAATGCAGCGAACGTTGCCGACTCTTCGGTTCCGGGTCCAGTTCTCACCGAGAAGGGCCGGCAACAGGCCCGCGACATCGTCAAAGTGTTGGGTGACAACAACTATGATGCAATCTACGCCTCGACGATGGTCCGGACACAACTGACCGCCGCACCGATGGCCGAGTATCTGGGCCTTCCGATCCAGGTAGTTCCCGGCCTCCAGGAAATTGAGGCCGGAATCTACGAGGGCACCCCCGAATCCGATGCCGTCAAGGGCTATCTGCAGGCGCCGCTTAAATGGCTGCAGGGTGACCTCGATGCCCGCATTCCCGGTTCCGTCAACGGCCGAGAATTCGACGCCCGTATGGACGGTGCAATTCAGACGATGTACGACAACGGTGACCGGAACGTAGCCGCATTCTCGCATGGCGGTGCCATCATGTTCTGGGTTTTCCTGAATGCAGAAAATGCAGACCCGATGTGGCTGATGACCAATCCACTGCGAAATACCGGATACGTCGTGGTCGAGGGAAATCCCGAGGACGGCTGGCGCGTCGTCAACTGGAACGGTACCGAGATCGGGCCCGAAACCCCGTTCCGGGTCGAGGCCTTCCGTCAGCTGCGCACGCTGTCGAGGCAGTTGCAGCAGGCCGCAGACGGTGTCGCGCAGTCCTTCGACACACGCGACCCGGCAGCCATCGCCACCGCGATCAACCGTGGCCTCGCCGACGCCAGCTTCTCCATAGCCAAGTTCAACCGGGCGATCGGCGCCGAGGTCATCGACCGGGCGAACAAGGCAATCCCGAAGAGCGAGAGCCAATTACGCGACCAGGTGTTATCGGGAATCGAGGATGTGAAGAAGGCCGTCAGCAACACCGTCACGTCGGCGGCCGGCGATGTTCAAGACGATGTTGAGGCAGCAGGCGACACGGCTGCCCAGCAGGCCCAGCAGTCCCCCAAGCCGAATGTCACCGAGCTGCAGTCCAAGCGCAAGATACGCCCTGGTGCAACGGAACTCACCGGCGGCAACAAGGCGGTTCCCGGCCTCAGAAAGGCCGTCACCGAGTCGGGCGACAAGGTTCGCGCAGGTGTGGAAGACACGCGTGATCGGGTCTCGTCCTCGGTGCGCAACATCAAGGATTCGATCAAGAAGGACGCCGCCTAACGCATGAGCAGACGCAAAACTGCCCCAAATCGCTTGATTTGGGGCAGTTTTGCGTCTGCTCGCGGAAGGGTTAAGCGCCGTAAACGGGAACCGCGGGACGAGCCTTGGCCAACAGGTCGTTGACGACCGGGCCCAGCTCGGCGGGATCCCACTTGGCGCCCTTGTCGATCTGCGGTCCGTGTGCCCAGCCCTCGGCGACGCGGATCTTGCCGCCCTCGATCTCGAACACCTTGCCGGTGACGTCACGCGACTCGACGCTGCCCAGCCACACCACCAGCGGGGAGATGTTCTCCGCGGCCATGGCATCGAAGGCGTCGTCCTGGGTGGCCATCATGTCAGCGAAGACGGTCTCGGTCATCCGGGTGCGGGCCGAGGGCGCAATGCCGTTGACGGTGACGCCGTAGCGCCCCATCTCGGCCGCGGCCACCAGGGTCAATGCGGCGATGCCGGCTTTGGAGGCGCTGTAGGTGGCCTGCCCGACGCTGCCCTGCAGGCCGGCGCCCGAGCTGGTGTTGATGATGCGCGCATCGACGGTCTCGCCGGCCTTGGACTTGGCCCGCCAGTATGCGGCGGCGTGCTTCATGGTGGCGAAATGCCCCTTGAGGTGGACGGCGGTGACGGCGTCGAATTCCTCTTCGGTGGCGTTGGCGAACATCCGGTCACGCACGATGCCGGCGTTGTTGACCAGGACGTCGAGGCCGCCGAAGGCATCAACGGCGGTCTGGATCAGGCCTTCGGCCTGCGCCCAGTCGGCGACGTTGGCACCGCTGGTGACGGCTTCGCCCCCCGCAGCGACGATCTCGTCGACCACGTTCTGCGCCGCACTGCCACCGCCGGCCGGCGAACCGTCGAGGCCGACCCCGATGTCGTTGACCACGACGCGGGCACCTTCGGCGGCGAACGCGAGCGCGTGCTCACGCCCGATTCCGCCACCGGCACCCGTCACGATGACCACCCGGCCGTCGAGCAATCCCATTGTCATGTCTCCTTTTTCGAGTTACTTGATGTCGGCGGTCGTGGTGGACAGGTAGTGCGGCGGCTCGCCGCCGCCGTGCACCGCCAACGACGCGCCGCTGATGTACGACGCCGCATCCGAGGCCAGAAATGCTGTGGCCCAGCCGATATCGGCCGGCTTGGCGAGACGCCCCAACGGGACATTCCGTGAGATGGCCGCGATGGAGTCGGCATCACCGTAGAACAGTTCGGATTGTTCGGTCTCGACCATTCCGACCACCACCGAGTTCATCCGGACCTTGGGCGCCCACTCGACCGCCAGGGTCGAGGTGAGGTTGTCGATGCCGGCTTTCGCCGCACCGTACGCGGCGGTTCCCGGGGTGGGCCGATGACCGCTGACGCTGGAGATGTTGACGATGGAGCCGCCGGAGGCCTGGTTCTGCATCACGGCGTTGGCACGGGTGGACACCGAGAGCGCGCCGATCAGGTTGAGCTCGATGATCTTGGTGCTGAACTTCGCCGACGCATCGGCGGCGAGCACATACGGCGAGCCGCCGGCGTTGTTGACGACCACATCGAGGCGGCCATGCTTGGCCACGATGGCCTCGATCAGCCCGGCCACCGACTCGTCATCCCGAATGTCGCAGGCGTGGAATTCATAGGGCAATCCCTCAACCGGACGGCGTGCGCAGGTCACCACGGTGGCGCCCTGACCGGCAAAAACCGCGCTGATCCCAGCGCCGACCCCTCGCACTCCGCCGGTCACCAGGACCACCTTGCCGGCCAAACCCAAACTGATGGCACCGGCTTCTGGCGTAACTGTCACTGTGCTAGCGTACCAAGCAAGTGCTTGCTTAGGTAGCGACCCCTTCAGGAAGTGGATTGATGACGATCACCACCAAGACAGTCGAGCCGGGCATCGTCTCGGTCACCGTCAACTACCCGCCCGTCAACGCCATCCCGTCTGCCGGCTGGTTCGAACTCGGCGATGCGATCACCGCAGCCGGCCGCGACCGCAGCACCCACGTGGTGATCCTGCGGGCCGAGGGCCGCGGCTTCAACGCCGGTGTGGACATCAAGGAGATGCAGAACACCGAGGGCTTCACCGCGCTCATCGACGCGAACCGTGGCTGCTACCACGCGTTCAAGTCCGTGTACGAGTGCGAGGTGCCGGTCATCGCAGCTGTCAACGGATTCTGCGTGGGCGGCGGGATCGGCCTGGTCGGTAACGCCGATGTGATCGTCGCTTCCGATGACGCCAAGTTCGGTCTGCCCGAGGTTGAGCGTGGCGCGCTCGGTGCCGCCACTCACCTGTCCCGCCTGGTCCCCCAGCATCTGATGCGTCGACTGTTCTTCACCGCCGCCACTGTTCCCGCCGAGACGCTGCACCACTTCGGTTCGGTGCACGAGGTGGTTCCGCGCGAGGATCTCGACGAGTCGGCATTGCGGGTGGCGCGCGACATCGCCAGCAAGGACACCCGGGTGATCCGGGCGGCCAAGGAGGCGCTGAACCTCATCGACGTACAGCCCGTCAACGCGAGATACCGCATGGAGCAGGGCTTTACGTTCGAGCTGAACCTGTCCGGTGTCTCCGACGAGCACCGCGACGCGTTCGCCGGAACCGAGAAGGGATCCAAGGCATGACAGATAAAAGGACAACTCTCGACGAGGCGGTGGCCTCGATCGAGAGCGGTATGACCATCGGCATCGGCGGCTGGGGCTCGCGGCGTAAGCCGATGGCCTTCGTACGCGCCCTGCTGCGCACCGACGTCAAAGACCTCACTGTGGTCACCTACGGCGGCCCCGATCTGGGCCTGCTGTGCTCGGCGGGCAAGGTCAAGCGCGTCTACTACGGCTTCGTCTCCCTGGACTCGCCGCCGTTCTACGACCCGTGGTTCGCCAAGGCCCGCACCACCGGTGCGATCGAGGCCCGCGAGATGGACGAGGGCATGCTGCGCTGCGGCCTGCAGGCTGCCGCCCAACGGCTGCCGTTCCTGCCGATCCGCGCCGGCCTCGGCAGCGACGTCCGCACGTTCTGGGGCGACGAGCTCAAGACAGTGAAGTCGCCATACCCCACCGAAGGTGGCTACGAGGAACTCGTCGCGATGCCGGCGCTGAACCTCGACGCGGCCTTCGTTCACATGAATCTCGGTGACGCCCAGGGCAATGCCGCCTACACCGGTATCGACCCGTACTTCGATGACCTCTTCCTGATGTCGGCACAGCGTCGCTTCCTGTCCGTTGAGCGCGTGGTCTCCACCGAGGAACTGGTCAAGGCTGTTCCGACGCAGGCCCTGCTGATCAACCGGATGATGGTCGATTCGGTGGTCGAGGCTCCGGGCGGTGCGCATTTCACCACCAATGAGCCCGATTACCGGCGCGACGAGAAGTTCCAGCGCCACTACGCAGAGGCCGCAGGGTCGGACGAGACCTGGGCCGAGTTCGTCAAAACGTATCTGTCCGGTAGCGAGGCCGATTACCAGGCGGCCGTCCGGAAGTTCAAGGAAGATCAGGAGGCCAGCAAGTGATTGCCGTGACCCGCGCCGAGGTGTGCGCCGTTGCCTGTGCCGAACTGTTCCGCGACGCCGGCGAGATCATGGCCAGCCCGATGACCACCGTCGTCCAGATCGGTGCCCGGCTGGCCCGGCTCACCTTCTCGCCCGACATCGTGCTGACCGACGGTGAGGCCCGGATCCTGGCCGATACCCCGGCGATCGGCGCCCCCTTCACCGTCGAGGGCTGGATGCCGTTCAACCGCGTCTTCGAGACACTGGCCTGGGGCAAGCGCCATGTGGTGATGGGCGCCAACCAGATCGACCGTTACGGCAACCAGAACCTCTCGGCGTTCGGCCCGATCCAGCACCCGACCCGGCAGATGTTCGGCGTCCGCGGCGCCCCGGGCAACTCGATCAATCACGCCACCAGCTACTTCGTGGGTAACCACTCCAAGCGCGTCTTCACCGAATCGGTGGACATCGTGTCCGGAATCGGCTGGGACAAGATCGATCCGGAGAACCCCGCCTACCGGTTCGCCAACATCTACCGCGTGGTGTCCAACCTGGGCGTGTTCGACTTCAACGGCCCCGACCACCAGATGCGGGCAGTCTCGCTGCACCCCGGCGTCGAGGCCGATCAGGTCGCCGACAACACCTCCTTCGAGGTGCACGGCCTCGATGCCGCCGAGACCACCCGGCTGGCCACCGATGAGGAGCTCAAGCTCCTGCGCGAGGTCATCGATCCGAAGTCATTGCGCGACAAAGAGGTCAAGGTCTAAAGAATGGGTAAGCTCAAGACTCCGCTGACCGAGCTGGTCGGCATCGAGCATCCCGTCGTGCAGACGGGAATGGGCTGGGTGGCCGGGGCACGACTGGTCGCCGCAACCTCCAACGCCGGCGGGCTCGGCATCCTGGCGTCCGCGACGATGACGCTCGAGGAACTCCAGACCGCCGTCACCAAGGTCAAGGCCGCCACCGACAAGCCCTTCGGCATCAACATGCGTGCCGATGCGGGCGATGCCGGTGCGCGCGTCGACCTCCTGATCCGCGAAGGAGTCAAAGTCGCCTCCTTCGCTCTAGCACCCAAGCCCGAGCTGATCGCCAAGCTGAAAGACGCGGGCGTCGTGGTGATCCCGTCGGTCGGCGCGGCCAAGCACGCCAAGAAGGTGGCCGGCTGGGGCGCTGACGCGGTGATCGTGCAGGGCGGGGAGGGCGGTGGTCACACCGGTCCGGTCGCCACCACGCTGCTGCTGCCCTCGGTGCTCGATGCCGTCAAGGACACCGGTATGCCGGTGATCGCAGCGGGCGGCTTCTTCGACGGGCGCGGCCTGGCCGCCGCACTGTCCTACGGTGCGGCCGGAGTCGCCATGGGAACCCGGTTCCTGCTGACCTCGGATTCCACTGTGCCCGACGCGGTCAAAGAGCGGTATCTGCAGGCGGCGCTGGACGGCACCGTGGTTTCCACCCGCGTCGACGGCATGCCGCACCGGGTGCTGCGAACCGGCCTCGTGGAGAAGCTGGAAAGCGGCTCGCGGGCACGCGGTTTCGCGGCCGCGATCGGCAACGCCCAGAAGTTCAAGAAGCTCTCGGGCATGACCTGGTTGTCGATGGCGAAGGACGGCCTGGCCATGCGGCACGGCAAAGAGCTGACCTGGTCGCAGGTCGTGATGGCGGCCAACACCCCGATGCTGCTCAAAGCCGGTCTGGTGGAGGGTAATACCGACGCCGGCGTGCTGGCCTCGGGACAGGTCGCCGGCATCATCAGCGACCTGCCGTCGTGCGCTGACCTGGTCGAGAAGATCGTCGACGAGGCGATCGAGCATCTGCAGTCCGCGTCGGGCTACATCCAGTAACCTTCCCTGCCGAGCAGACATAGAACTGCCCCTTTTCATGTGAAAAGGGGCGGTTCTGTTGGGGGCCCCTCCCGCTTGCGGGGGACTGCTCGCGGGAGTACCGAGCGTCGGCGCTTGGCACAGTGGAGGCATGGACATCCGACGCGTCGAGAACCCCGTGGTGAGGCGGGCCGCCCAGGGACTGCACAACTTCAACAGCAGGCACCCGTGGAGCCACAACGACCATTTCCACGGTTGGATCCTGGCGAACCTGCCCGCGCATCGTGGAACCGCGATCGACATCGGCTGCGGTCAGGGCGGGTTGGTGGCTCAACTGGCAGGTCAGTTCGCACAGGTCCGTGGCACGGACCTCGATGCGGGCATGCGCGCCGAGGCGGCCCGGCGGTGTGCCGGCCTGACCAACGTCACCATCGACGACAGCCAACTCACCGAACTCGACGGGCCGGTCGACCTGATCAGCATGATCGCGGTGCTGCACCACCTCGACGTCGAGCGAGCGCTGATCGACATCCAACGACTCCTGGCTCCCGGCGGGCGGTTCCTGGCCGTCGGGCTGGCCGCCCGCAGCTCCCTCCGGGATACCGCGTGGGATCTGGTGTCCGCGGTGACCAACCCGCTCATCGGCCTGATCAAACACCCACGGCCGGTGCCCGGCGGTCCGTTGCCCCCGCCCTTCCCGGTGCGGGATCCACAGCTCAGCTTCGACGAGCTTCACGCGATGGTCCACGACGTCATGCCGGGCGCGCAGATGCGCCGCCGATTGGCCTTCCGGCACACCATCGTCTGGACGAAACCCGGCCGGGCGGCTCAGCGCAACAGCGCCCCGCCGAAGTAGTGACACCGCACCCGAATCCCGCGGCGTGACACATGTTTTCCTGCATATGGCGGGATTACGCGGCTGAGAACGACGAGGCCGGCAAGTTTCTTGCCGCTATGTTCCACGACTGGGCCGATCGTGCCGCGGAACGAGCAGGCCGGTCGCGCTGGACATGGTCGACGAAGAGTCGGGCCGGCTCACCCGCAGCGTGCTGGTCGTGAGGTAGCGATCATGACCGTTGTCGGTGGCGCGATCATTCGCGTCGTCAGGAGGCGACGATGACCTACGCCCGGGGCAATTTGTACGCCGAACACAAAGCAGAGGCGATTCTTCGTTGCCTGAGTCCGTCGTCACACTCACGGCGCCTCCGTAACGTACGTCATATCCGCAGCGCCTAGCTCCTCTACCTGGTGCGACAGCGGAAAATCCACTCGAGAAAGCGAGCACCACCATGTCCGTCTTCGGTTTCTGCCTGCTGTTCTTCATCGGGCTGTTCCCGGTCCTGATCCCGGCCACCACCTCGACCGTGCGCGCCATCGCGGGCTGGCGGAGCCGCCGCGCGGCCACCGCTCAGTAGCACTGATTCCGCCCGCCGGCACACTCCGCGAAGTGTTACCGCGGTGATAAATCATCTACCTCCACCCCGGGCATGTGAGCGCCCACGCCCCCGTCCCCGGCACCCTTGATTTCTCTCGAATCTGACGATCACTGCTGGTAGATGGCGGAAATCCCAGGCCCTTGCCGATCCGGCCCATCGCCGCCATGTCCCTGCGAAATAACTGCCGCGTTAACGCGATTTCACACTGGTCAGCGACCCTCAGTGCGTTCTTTTGAACCTCTCCGCACCGCCCTTACGCTCGTCCCTCTACAGGCTGGAGGGACGGATCGTGGTCGATTCACACGCAGGCGGCACAACACCTGCCGATGCATTGCTGCGGCTGGGCAAGTACTTCCACCGTGGTGAGATCTCCGACGATCAGCGGACCCTGCACAAGGTCGGCGGGCGCTCGGCAGATGACTTCTATCGCGACCGCTGGGCGCACGACAAAGTGGTCCGCTCGACCCATGGTGTCAACTGCACCGGGTCCTGCTCATGGAAGATCTATGTCAAGGACGGCGTGATCACGTGGGAGTCGCAGCAGACGGACTACCCGTCGGTCGGTGCGGACAAGCCCGAGTACGAACCACGCGGATGCCCGCGCGGCGCGTCATTCTCGTGGTACACGTATTCGCCTGCGCGCGTTCGCTATCCGTACGTCCGAGGCGTGCTGCTGGAGTACTATCGCGAGGCCAAGGAGCGACTGAACGACCCGGTGCTGGCCTGGGCCGACATCGTCGATGATCCGGAGAAATCGAAGCGCTACAAGACCGCCCGCGGCAAGGGCGGGTTTGTTCGTGCCGAATGGTGGGAGGCCGCCGAGATCGCCGCCGCCGCCCACGTCCACACCGTCAAGAAGTACGGTCCGGACCGAGTGGCCGGATTCTCGCCGATCCCGGCGATGTCGATGGTGAGCCATGCCGTCGGCGCCCGGTTCATCTCGCTTCTCGGTGGGTCGATGCTGTCGTTCTACGACTGGTATGCCGACCTGCCGGTGGCCTCGCCACAGGTGTTCGGTGACCAGACCGATGTACCCGAGTCGGCCGACTGGTTCGACGCCGGATACCTGATCATGTGGGGTTCCAACGTCCCCGTCACCCGAACTCCTGACGCGCACTACATGACCGAGGCGCGGTACCGCGGCCAGAAGGTGGTCGTGGTGTCGCCGGACTACGCCGACAACACCAAGTTCGCCGACGAATGGCTTCCGGCCCGCCCGGGCACCGACGCCGCTCTCGCGATGGCGATGGGGCACGTGATCCTCAAAGAGTTCTTCGTCGACAACCAGACGCCGTACTTCACCGACTACGTCAAGAAGTACACCGACCTGCCGTTCCTGGTCACCCTGGTCGAACGAGACGGGCGGGTGCTGCCCGGGAAGTTCCTCACCGCGGCCGATCTCGGCGGCGAACACGCGGACACGGAAGCGGCGTCCTCGAAGACGGTGCTGCTGGACCAGGCCGGGCGGCCCGTAGTTCCCAACGGCTCACTCGGGCACCGATTCACCGCGTCCGGCGAGGGCCACTGGAACCTCGACCTGCAGGGGGTGCACCCGATGCTGACCCTGCACGGCAACAACGACGACACCGCGAATGTCGCGCTGCCGCGGTTCGACAGCGACAAGCCCGGCGTGCTGGAACGCGGCGTGCCGACGAAAATGGTTGCCGGACACCGCGTGACGACGGTCTTCGACCTGATGCTCGCGCAGTACGGGGTGGCCCGCGACGGACTGCCGGGACAGTGGCCGTCCGGTTACGACGATGCCTCCGAGCCCTACACACCGGCCTGGCAGGAGGAGATCACCGGTGTGCCCGCGCAGGCCGCCGAGCGCATCGCACGGGAGTTCGCCGACAACGCCGAACGTTCCAAGGGCCGGTCGATGATCCTGATGGGCGCGGGCACCAACCACTGGTTCCATTCCGATCAGATCTACCGCTCGTTTCTCACGCTGGTCATGCTCACCGGTTGTCAGGGCGTCAACGGCGGCGGCTGGGCACACTATGTCGGCCAGGAGAAGTGCCGGCCGGTCACCGGTTGGGCCACCTTGGCATTCGGCCTCGACTGGCAGCGGCCGGCACGGCAGATGCAGGGCACGATCTTCTGGTATCTGGCGACCGATCAGTGGCGCTACGACCCGTTCACCTCAGAGGTGATGGCCTCTCCCCTGGCCGAGGGCCGCTTCGCCGGTCGCACCGTGGCGGACAGTATCGCGCTGGCCACCCGGCTCGGCTGGATGCCGAGTTACCCGACCTTCAACCGCAACCCGCTGGATCTGGCCGATGAAGCCATCCGGATGGGCAAGGACGCGGCGGAATACGTTGTGGACGGGCTCAAGTCGGGTCATCTGCAGTTCGCCTGCGAGGATCCCGACGCCCCGGAAAACTTCCCGCGGTGCCTGACGGTGTGGCGGTCCAACCTCCTGGGCTCCTCGGCCAAGGGCAACGAGTACTTCCTCAAACATCTGCTCGGCACCGATTCCGCGGTGGCCGCGCGCGACGAGGACGGCATCCGCCCCCAGGAGGTGCGCTGGCGCGACGAAGCGCCGGTTGGAAAGCTCGACCTGTTGCTGTCGCTAGATTTTCGCAACACCAGCACCACGTTGTTCTCCGACATCGTGCTGCCCGCCGCTACCTGGTACGAGAAGCACGACCTGTCGAGCACCGATATGCACCCGTTCGTGCACGCGTTCTCGCCGGCCATCTCCCCACCCTGGGAGACCAAGACCGACTTCGATGCGTTCCACCGCATCGCCCGCGGCTTCTCGTGGCTGGCCGAGAAACACCTCGGCAAGCGCAAGGACATCGTGGCCATGCCCCTGCAACACGACAGCGCCGATGCCACCGCGCAGCCCGGGGGTCACGTGCTGGACTGGAAAGCCGGTGAGTGCGAACCGATTCCCGGCAAGACCATGCCCCGGCTGGTCACGGTGGACCGCGACTATCCGGCAATCGCCGAGAAGATGGCCGCACTCGGGCCGATGGTGGAAACCGTCGGACTCACCACCAAGGGCGTGACCACCCATCCCGATGAGGAGGTCGAGTACCTGCGCGGTGTCAACGGCACGGTGGTCAGCGGCGTCGCTGTCGGACGCCCGTCGCTGGCCAAGGACACCCACGCTGCCGAGACCATCCTCGCGCTGTCGGGCACCACGAACGGTCGCCTGGCCGTCGAGGGCTTCGAGGCACTGGAACGACGGACGGGAACCGAGCTGGTCGACCTGGCCAAGGAGAACGAAGGCAAGCGAATCACGTTCGCCGACACCCAGGCCCGGCCGGTCCCCGTCAACACCTCGCCGGAATGGTCCGGGTCGGAAACCGGCGGCCGGCGCTACTCCCCTTTCACCATCAACACCGAACGGCTCAAGCCGTGGCACACGCTGACCGGCCGCCAGCATTTCTATCTGGACCACGACTGGATGAGTGAGCTCGGCGAACAGCTGCCGACGTTCCGGCCACCACTGGACATGACGGCGCTGTTCGACGAACCCGTTGTAGGTAGCACAGTCGGGGACGCGTCCAGTCGCTCAATCACGGTGCGGTACCTGACCCCGCACTCCAAATGGTCGATTCACTCCGCCTACCAGGACAACCTGTACATGCTCACGCTGTCGCGTGGCGGTCAGTGCATCTGGATGTCGGACGTGGACGCCGCCAAGATCGGGGTCAAGGACAACGACTGGATCGAGTGCACCAACCGCAACGGGGTGGTGAACGCCCGCGCGATCGTCAGCCACCGCATGCCCGAGGGCCTGGTGTTCATGTACCACGCCCAGGACAAAGCGGTCGACGTGCCGCGCACCGAGAAGAACGGGAAGCGCGGCGGTATCCATAATGCGCTGACCCGCATCATGATCAAACCCACCCACCTGATCGGCGGATACGCGCAGCAGTCCTTCGCCCTGAACTACCACGGGCCCACCGGCAACCAACGCGACGAGGTCACCACGATTCGTCGTCGCTCACAGGAAGTGGAGTACTGACGCATGAGAGTCATGGCGCAGCTCGCGATGGTGATGAACCTCGACAAGTGCATCGGCTGCCATACCTGCAGCGTCACGTGCAAGCAGGCTTGGACCAACCGCAGCGGTGTGGAGTACGTGTGGTTCAACAACGTGGAAACCCGTCCCGGACAAGGGTATCCACGCCAGTACCAGGATCA
The DNA here is from genome assembly GCF_055419385.1 of Mycobacterium sp. IDUB_24. NCBI lineage: Bacteria > Bacillati > Actinomycetota > Actinomycetes > Mycobacteriales > Mycobacteriaceae > Mycobacterium > Mycobacterium sp. IDUB_24. The sequence continues at coordinate 434,334 of NZ_JBVAXO010000005.1, read as the reverse complement.
GGAGAAGTGGAAGGGCGGCTGGACGCTCAATAAGCGCGGCAAACTCACCCTGAAATCCGGCTCCCGGCTCAAGCGACTGCTGAACATCTTCGCCAACCCCGATCTGCCCACGGTATCGGACTACTACGATCCTTGGACCTACGACTACGAGAACCTGCTGTCGGCGCCGGCGATGGACACCACGCCGGTCGCGCGGCCCAAATCTCTGATCACCGGCCGGGATACCAAGGTCACCTGGGGTGCCAACTGGGACGACGACCTGGGCGGTGGGCCCGAGCAGGTGGGCCGAGACCCGTTGTTGGCCAAGGTCGCCGAAGTATCCGAGAAGGTCAAGCTCGAGTTCGAGCAGACGTTCATGTTCTACCTGCCCCGGATCTGCGAGCACTGTCTCAACCCGGCGTGTGCGGCGGCATGCCCGTCCGGCGCGATCTACAAACGGTCCGAAGACGGCATCGTGCTGGTGGATCAGGACAAATGCCGCGGCTGGCGACAGTGCGTCACCGGGTGTCCCTACAAGAAGATCTACTTCAATCACAAGACCGGCAAGGCCGAGAAGTGCACGTTCTGCTACCCGCGCGTCGAGGTCGGCATCCCCACGGTGTGTTCGGAGACCTGCGTCGGGCGGCTGCGCTACATCGGCGTGATGCTCTATGACGCGGACGCGGTGTTGGAGGCGGCTTCGGTCACCGACGACAAGGACCTCTACCCGTCACAGCTCGGCGTGTTCCTCAACCCGCACGATCCACGGGTGGTCGCCGAAGCCGAACGTGCCGGCATCTCACCCGAATGGATTGAAGCGGCCCAGAATTCACCGGTGTACCGGCTGATCGTCGACTATCAGGTGGCACTGCCCCTGCATCCGGAGTACCGCACCATGCCGATGGTCTGGTACGTGCCGCCGCTCTCGCCGGTGGTGGACATCCTCAAGGAGACCGGTCACGACGGCGAGAACAAGAACAACTTGTTCGGCGCCATCGACACGCTGCGGATCCCGATCGAATACCTCGCCGAGTTGTTCACCGCCGGTGAGGTGGGCCCGGTGCGGGCCTCGCTGCAGCGGCTGGCGGCGATGCGCGCCTACATGCGGTCGGCCAATCTCGGCGAAGAGTTCGACGAGACCATCCCGGAATCGGTGCGCTTGAGCGGCGAGGAGATCGAGGCGATGTACCGGCTACTGGCGATCGCGAAATACCAGGACCGCTACGTCATCCCGACCGGGGCCGGGTCCGACGCGCACCGCCTCGACGCGATCGCCACCGGCTGCAGCCTGGACGGTGACGGCGGGCCGGGAATGACCGCGTACGACACCATGGTGGACAAGTTCCACCTGACCAATACCAATGATGCTGTTCCACAAGGCGATCCGACCCGGGTCAACCTGCTCAACTGGGACGGCCGGAGCACAGATGGGTTGCTGCCGACCACATGAAACTACTCACTCTGGGTCGCAGAACAGGTACCGGTACGAGCCTGTCCGAACGTCAGCAGCGTCTGGTATGGCGGATGACTGCGCTGCTGCTCGACTACCCGACGGCCGAAACAGCCGAACTTGCCGGACAACTCGACGCTGTCGCCGCAGAGTTGCCCGAGGGGGTCCGAGTACCGCTGAGCGAGTTCCTGCGGGAGTTCGGCGAAACCGACCCGATGCAGCGTGCGTCGAACTACGTCGCGACGTTCGATATGCAGCGGCGCAGCAGCCTGCATCTCACCTATTACGCCTACGGCGACACCCGCAAACGGGGCATGGCCCTGTTGCGGTTCAAGCACGCCTACCGCCAGTCCGGCATCGACATCGGGGACTCAGAGCTGCCCGACTATCTGCCCATGGTGCTGGAGTTCGCCGCGACCGTCGACCAGGTTCAGGGTGAGCGGCTGCTGGCCGAACATGTCCCCGTGCTCGAACTGCTGCGGCTTTCCCTGCAGGACAACGGGTCCTACTACACCGGGCTGCTGGCGGCCGTCCTCGCCACTTTGCCTCCGGTGAACACCGCGGATCGCCGCCGCATCGCTCAGCTCGCCGCCGAGGGCCCGCCCGACGAGGATGTCGGACTCGACCCGTTCGCGATGGACCCGATGGCATCCGGAGGAACCCGATGAGCGCGCACCCGATGAGCAATGTGCTGTGGATGACCTTGCCGTACATCGCGTTCACGTCGTTCGCGCTCGGGCATATCTGGCGTTACAAGGCCGACCAGTTCGGTTGGACCACACGGTCTTCGCAGATCTACGAGAGCAGGCTGCTGAGACTGGGCAGCCCGCTGTTCCACTTCGGCATCCTCGGGGTGCTCGCCGGGCACGTGGTCGGACTGCTGATCCCGCAATCCTGGACCTCGGCGGTGGGCGTCTCCGACCATGCCTACCACCTGATGTCGGTGAGCATGGGGTCGCTGGCCGGAGTGGCCGTCGTCGCCGGCGTGACCATCCTGCTCTACCGCCGAGTCGCCGTCCCGGAAGTGCGCACGGCGACCACCCTCAACGACAAAGTGATGTACCTGCTGCTCGTCGGGGCCCTGGCGACCGGGATGCTGAACACCCTGACCAACGTCTTCTCGACCTACAACTACCGCGAAACCGTGTCGCCGTGGTTCCGCAGTTTGTTCACGCTGCACCCGGCACCACAGCTGATGGCCGATACTCCGTGGACGTTCCAGGCGCACGTGCTCATAGTCGTTGCCCTGCTCGGGCTTTGGCCATACACGCGGTTGGTGCACATGTTCAGCGCACCGATCGGCTATCTGGTCCGTCCGTACGTGATCTATCGCAGCCGGGACCCGCAGCGTGCGGGCAAGAACCGCTACTCCAAGGCGTGGGTGACACCGCAGGCACCACCTCCGCGCAGCCGCTGGGTGTGAGCCTCAACTGGACACGATGCCGACGACCAGATTGATGGTGGTCGCCAGGATGACGGTGCCGAACAGGTATGACAGCAGGCAGTGCCGCAGTGCCACCGAGCGGATGACCGCATCGGTGACGCTGGTGTCGGACACCTGATACGTCATACCGAGGTTGTAGCTGAAGTAGAAGAAATCGCGGAACGCCGGTGCGTCTGGAGAGTTGAAGTCGATGCCGCCGACCGGCGGCGTGTAGTAGAGGTTCGCGTAACGCGCCGCGTACATCAGGTGCATCCCGGCCCAGGCCATGAAGACCCCGGCCAGCGCCGCGGTCGCCGCAGTCGGATCACTGTGCGAGCCACCGTGCACGAGCATGAAGACGATGCTGACCAGGGCCCCGACTGCCGCGGCCACGATCACGAGCTCCTCGACCACCGGGTTGAAGGCTTCCTGGTGTGCGTGATGGTGGGTGCCCTCGGCGTCCATCGGCCACAACAGGATCCAGCCGGCGAGTACGAACATCGCTCCCGTGGTGGCGATCCCGACCAGCACACCCAGAGGCGCGTCGGTCAACCCGCCGGTGATGGCGCCGGCGGCGACTCCCACGAGCACCGAACCGCCGAGCCGGCCGGGCGCGGAGAGCAGTCTGGTCGTGTCCATCAGCAGGACGCGGTCGCGATGTCATCTGGCATGAGGTAAGTCTGCGCGCCGCAATCGCTGTTGGCACGCACACTAGCGGTATCCGTCGGGCAGCTCCTCTGGCCGCAAGTCGGTGGGGTCACCCGGACGGGTCAGCGTGAGGACCGCGCGCACGATCTCGGGTCGGGTCTGCAGTGCGTCGGCGATGGCGTTGAGCCGTTCTGCGACATTGGATTCGGCGGCGTCACCCGCGAGGTCGACCGCGGCAACCAGGTACATCCGGTCAGCCCCAACCCATTCCATGTGTAAGTAGCTGATCCGCTCGATGTCGGTATGGTCGAGTAGAGATCGCAGGACGTAGTTGCGGGCGGGCGGAGTCACCGCCTCCCCCGTGAGGAAGTCCATGTTGCGCCCAATGAGGAACAGTGCGACGCCGCCCAGCAGCACACCGATCAGGATCGAGCCGACTCCATCCCACACCGCGTTGCCGGTGAGTTGGTGCGCCAGGATGCCCAGCGCCGCGATTGCGACGCCGATCAGCGCCGAGAGGTCCTCGGCGAATACCGCACGCAACATCGGATTCGACGTCACCCTGATGTAGCGCAGCGGGTGAATGCGTCGCCGCACCGCAGTCGATCTGGTCTGGTGCAGCGCCTGCAAAAACGATGTGCCTTCGAGCACGAATGCGACGCCGAGCACCGCGTAGGCCCAGCCATACGACGTCGCGTCGGCCTCCCCGCCCAGCGAGGCAACGCCGTGCCAGATGGACACCACCGCACCGACGGTGAACAACCCGAAGGCGGCGAACATCGACCAGATGTAGCCGGCCCGTCCGTATCCCAACCGATGTTGCGCGTCGGCCGGTTTCATCGACTTACGGGTCCCGATCAACAGAAAGACCTCGTTGCCGGTGTCCGCCCAGGAATGAGCCGCCTCGGCCAGCATGGACGCCGAGCCGGTGATGCCCGCCACGACGGTCTTGGCGAGCGCAATCAGTACGTTGGCGCCGAGCGCGATGATGACGGTCAGGGCACTCTCGTTGTGTGTTGCCTCCCCGTCCGTGCTCATGCCCCACACTTACCCGTTGGCGGCCGGACGCAAAAGTGCCCCGAAACTCGCGTTTCGGGGCACTCGTGCCCGGGGTGTGAAACCTAGAGGCGTTCGATGATCGTGACGTTGGCGGTGCCGCCGCCCTCGCACATGGTCTGCAGGCCGTAGCGGCCGCCCGTGCGCTCCAGGGTGTTGAGCATGGTGGTGAACAGCTTGGCGCCGGTGGCTCCCAGCGGGTGGCCCAGGGCGATGGCGCCACCGCTCGGGTTGACCTTGGCCGGATCGGCCTTGGTCTCCTTGAGCCAGGCCAGCACGACGGGTGCGAAGGCCTCGTTGATCTCGACGGTGTCGATGTCGTCGATCGACAGGCCGGTCTTCTCCAGCGCGTACTGGGTGGCCGGGATCGGGCCGGTCAGCATCATCACCGGATCGTCACCGCGTGCGCTGATGTGGTGGATGCGGGCGCGGGGCTTCAGGTTGTACTTGTTGATCGCCTCTTCCGACGCCAACAAGACCGCCGCCGCACCGTCCGAGATCTGGCTGGCCAGCGCCGCGGTGAGCCGGCCGCCCTCGACGAGCGGCTTCAGCGACGCCAGCTTCTCCAGCGTCGACTCACGCGGTCCCTCGTCGATGCCGAAGTCGCCGACCGGGACGATCTCGTTGTCGAAGTGGCCGGCCCGGATCGCGGCGAACGCCCGTTGGTGGCTGTTGTAGGCGAACTCCTCCATCTCCTCGCGGGAGATGTCCCACTTCTCGGCGATCATCTCCGAGCCGCGGAACTGGGAGATCTCCTGGTCGCCGTAGCGGTGCAGCCAGCTCTTGGATTCGTTTGTGGGCGAGGTGAATCCGAATTCCTTCCCGACCACCATGGCCGAGGAGATCGGGATCCAGCTCATGTTCTGCATACCGCCGGCCAGGATCAGGTCAGCGGTGCCGGACATGATGGCCTGTGCGCCGAAGGAGATGGCCTGCTGGCTGGAGCCACACTGCCGGTCGACGGTGACTCCGGGGACTGCTTCGGGATATCCCGCGGCCAGCCAGGTCAGCCGACCGATGTTGCCGGCCTGCCCGCCGATGGCGTCGACGCAGCCGACGATGACGTCGTCGACGGCACCCGGATCCACGTCGGTGCGGTCGAAGATGGCGCGGAACGCGTGCACGCCGAGGTCGATCGGGTGCACCTCTGCCAGCGAGCCGTTCTTCTTTCCGACCGGCGTACGCACTGCGTCGACGATGTATGCCTCAGGCATTGTTTGTCTCCTTTGACAGGGTGATTCCGCCGAGAACTACGGCGAGGTACTGGCGGCCGACCTGCTCGGCCGTGAGGGGTCCGCCCGGTTGATACCAGCGGACCGAAACCCAGGTGGTATCGCGGATGAACCGGTACACCAGGTCGACGTCCAGATCGGGGCGGAAGGAGCCGTCGGACATGCCCTCCTCCAGGATGTCCAGCCACATCCGGCGCTGCTCTTTGTTGCGCTCGTCGACGAAACCGAACTGCGGTAACGAGGACAACCGCTTGGCCTCGTCCTGGTAGATCACGACTTGCGCATGCCGATGCTCGATGGCCTCGAACGAGGTCATGAACAACCCGGTGAGCCGTCCCAGCGGGCTGGACTCCTGCTCCAGGATCTGCTCGTACCTGGTGAACAACCAATCCAGGAAGTCCTTGAGCACTTCCTCGACCATCTGCTCTTTGGACTTGAAGTGGTGATACAGGCTGCCTGACAGGATTCCCGCGGAGTCGGCGATATCGCGGACCGTCGTCGCCTTCAGACCGCGTTCGGCAAACATGGTCGCGGCCAGGTCCAGAAGCTCGTCGCGTCGGCTTGCCGGCTGGGCAGGGGTATCCGGCTCCATCGACACAGCATAGCAACCAAGCGCTTGCTAGGTCACCCTTGGAGGGAATCCGACTTCCGACGCACCATCTCGGCGATCCAGACGGGTGCATAGGGAGATGTACATCCCGGTGACGTCGGGTAGTCCTTGAGTACCGCCAGGCGTTCGCCGATCTCGATAGCCCGAGCGCGATGTCCGGCGTGCTCGATCCCGATTTGAGCCAAGCAGGTGTTCATCGCCCACTGCAGGCGAGCCGGGGCATCGTTCATCTCAGCCTCGATGACATCGAGCAACGCGTCGAGATCGAGACCGTCGGGTTTCTTCGCCACCCGATCGGCGGTCAGAGACCACCCGGCACCGGCGACCACTGGATCCGGGTCGGCGCGCCAGGCCACACGCAGCTCTTCCGCGTTCGAGTTCTTCTTCACCACATAGTTCACGAGCCAGTCATGAACCTTGGGCGCACGGGCCTCGCGCAGCATGCTGTCCAGCTCGTCACGCCCGAAATCCTTCGGGCGACAGATCAGCAGCGCCAGGAGTCTCGCCGCGGTGTCGCCCGTCCCCCAGAGCTGTTGTGCCAGTCCCTGCTGCGATTTCAGTCGCTTCGCGAGTCCTCGCAGCTTGCTGAGGTTCACGCCGTGGTCATCGCCATGCCTCTCGTTGACCTGGCGCATCTTCGGGTCTTCGAGCCCTGCCAACTCCGCCATCACGTCGGCCAGCTTGGTCTCGGCCACATCCGCCTCCCGTTGATCGAGTGCGGAATTCAGCCTACGGCGGGCAAGTGCGCCGACCGGCAGCTGAGCTTGCTCCGGACAACGAATCGTGCCCGGACAGCAGGCGGTGCCGGTCAAGCGGGCTGGGGCACGCTCCCGACGACCGAGACCTCGGGAACCGTTGCGGCCGCACGCCCGGATAACGCTGCGGAAACCACGGTGGCCGCCAGCAGCGCCACCAACGCCACCGCGCCCGCCGCCACCGATGTCGGCCAGATACCGTTCAACAGCAGGATTGCCGGCACGGTGCAGGTGGGGATCCCGAGCAGTATCAGGAACCATCCGGTGAAGTGGCCCAGGTCGATCCGGCCGACCTTGGCGACCCCGAGCCCCAACAGCACGAAGAACAGCGTCCACATGATCGCCCACGTCGCCCAGATGACGGCGAAAACCGGATCGGTTCCGACACTCTTGATCGCGTAGTACGCCGCGATGGCCGCCACGAACGTGCTGTACCAACCGAATCCGCGAGGGTCGATGTCGAAGATCTGGATGAACGCGAACCACAGGTAGGTGAACCCGAACAGATAGCTCGGCCAGGTCGCATTGATGGTGGCGGGATCGCCGTCCGACTGCACGAGCACCAGGGTCGGCAGAACCACCTGGGCCGCACCGACGAACAGGTTGATCGGCGCGGCGCCACGCCCGGTGACCAGACCGACCGAGACCAGGCCGTTGACGAACAGCGCTACGCCGACGAGAAGCAGCCCGACGTTTCCCATCAGCGGCCGATCCATTCCACGAACTGGTCCGACGTGATGACCGGTGCGAAGAAGTTGTTGATCCGCTCGAACGCTGCCCGCTCCTGGTCGGGGTGTGCCGCACCGGTCGCATCGCCGATCACGATGGGCAACAGACCGTGATCGCGCGCGGCACGCGCGTTGCCTTCGACGCACCAGTCGAGGTGGATTCCGGTGAGCACCAACACCTCCACCCGCTGCCGGCTCAGCGCACCGGGCAGGTCTGTGCCGACAAACGCCGTTTGGAGTGCCTTCTCGTACAACTCGTTGTCACCGGGCTCGACCAATTCGCGCAATTCTCCGACAAGTTCGTTGTCCCAGGCGATCTGCTCGGGCGTGGCATCGATGTGTCCGGTCCAGCCGTCGTACTGCACCCGGTCGAATTCAGTCTTCGGATAGTCGTCGCGGAATACCGAGAACCCGATCCAATTGAACGAGACGAAGTTCGGGGCCGAGCGCGCGGCCTTCGCCGACTTCACGGTCGCTTCGAGGCTCCCGCGGAAGGCGTGGCCCTCCGCGTACTGGACCCCGCCCGGCTGGTACAGCGAGTTGGACTGGCTGATCGACAGGAAAGCCGCCGGCCGCGAGAGGATCTCACGGAAGTCGAGCCGTTCCCACTGCTTGGCCAGCGGTGGAACGGCGGCCCGGTTGTCGGGTGGGTAACCGAGCGCTTCGGGATCGAGCGCAACCGGCGCGAGCGGAGTAGTTCGAGTCGAGCCGTCGAGGGCGAGTGCGGTCACACGCGATACCTTCGACCGCCGGTGCCGAGGTTGACAGCCTTTGGATCGACGCGATTCTGGACCCCTACCGGTACTGCGGGTACGACCAGTACGACGAGCAGTGCTCGGGACGGTCCCCACCCGTCGGCCGATCGGCCCGTGCCCGCGACAGGTTGAAGGTGTACCAGGGGTCGGGATCGTGGATCCGCGCGGTCACGCATTCACGCACCGAAGCAGGCAAGCGGGCCAGGGCCGGGTCGATGTCGGACGACAGCCCGGACAGGTACTCGGCGTCGAGCGCACCGGTCTGCTCGAAGCGGTCGATGTTGCGGTCAGCGATCAATCGCTCCGGGTTCAATGCGGCCAGCCCGAGCAGCGCGAGGATGCCTGCCACCAGTACTGCCCGCGGCAGCCACCGGCCGGTCATCCGGATCCCGGCGATCGCGACGAGGACGAAGACCGTGCCCAGCCAGACCTCGGTGGTGATGACCATCAGCCTCTCGGTGCTGAAGCCGTACGCCTGTTGGTACAGCCACATCCGGTGGATCGCCGATATCACCACGACAATTGATGCAACGCAAAGGATTCCGACCAGGATCCGCAACAGTCGGCGGTCGGCGGCACTGACCCGGCCCGCCACCCGGATCACCACGCTGAGCACCAACAGCGTGAGCGCGGACACCCACAGCAACTGCCAGAACCCCTGGCGGGCGTATTCGGCGTACGTCAACCCCTCGGTCTCCAACACATGGGTGTGCCCGCCGAACAACACAGTGGCCTGCACTGCGACGAACGCGATGAACAGTGCGTCGAGCACCCCCAGCGGCAGCGCCCACTCCCACCGCGGGACCGGCTGCATCGGCGCCGGGGCCATCGCATCCAGGCGCGGCGGGAACCGCACCAGATAAGCACCGCCCAGCACGAACGTCACCACGATGCCGAAGACGACCGCCCGCGCCGCGAGGTCGACCCCATCGAACGAGGGCACCAGGTTGCCGGCGAGGTGCGCGAACGCCGGGTCGGCGGCGGCGAACAGCGCACCGAAGACCACTACCAGGCCGACGGTGAGTGCGGCCACCACGGCGACGCGGCCGAGGCTGGGCAGACCCGAGCGACCCGGCACCCAGGCCTTGACCGTCTGCTCGACCCAGCCGCGCAACCGACCGAACAACACCCACGGCAGGAACGGCCCGGTGAACACCGCAGTCCAGGTCCGGCCGCCGACCATCGTGCACCAGCCGATGATCCAGGCGGCCGTCAGACTCAGCGCGCCCATCCATTCGGCGGCCAGCAACGCCGGTACGACGAGCAGGGCCAGCGTCAGTCCGATTCCGAACCATTCGGTGCGGCTCGGGCGATGCGGCGCGGTGCCGTAGACGACGCCGAAGACCAGCAGACCGACCACCAGGTAGCCGACGCTGAGCACAGACAGACGCCACGCTGCCGTACCGACCAGGCCGGCGATCAGGGCGGATGCCAGGACCCGGCGCGGCGCCGACGTCAGCGGGGCAGTGGGCCAGACCCGGCGGGACCACACTGTCCAACCCGGCTCACCCTGACGCGGCAACGCCGGCCCGATCAGCAGCGGTGGCGTCCCCTGCTGCCCCGGATAGGGCGGCAATCCCGGAACTGTTGTCGTCATCTCGACCTCTCCCCCATCGCGGACTCAGGGATGCTGACCCTGATCCGACATCCCGACTCGGTACTCATCACCTCGATGACACCGCCGTGCAATTCGACTGCCCACCGAGCGATCGCGAGCCCGAGACCCGTGCCCCCGTCCGAGGTGGCACCACGGGTGAACCGTTCGAAGACGCGGTCACGCTCAGCCGGCGCGATACCTGGGCCCTGATCCGCCACCTCGAGCCGCAAGCCCGACACCTGACGAGTCGCCAGCACCGTCACGCGGCCACCAGGCGGGCTGTGCCTAATGGCGTTGTCCACCAGGTTGACCACCACCTGACGTAGCCGTGCTGGGTCAGCGACGGCCTTCAAGTCGGGCGGTGACACCCTGATGCCGACCGGTACGTCGGCCGCGGATACAGAGACGTGCTCGACGGCCTCACGCAGAAACTCGTCGACATCGAACCGGCTGATCTGCAACGGAATTGCCCCACCTTCGACCCGCGAGAGGTCGAGCAGATTGGTCACGAGCTCACCCAGACGTTCGGTCTGGGACAGTGCCATCCGCATGGTCTGGGCATCGGGTTCGACCACCCCGTCGACCACGTTCTCCAGCACCGCCTGCAACGCGGTGATCGGTGTACGGAGCTCGTGGGACACATTGCCGATCAATCCACGCCGGTACTCGTCGGCGGCGCCGAGGTCTGCCGCCATCTGATTGAACGCCGTTGCCAACTGGCCGATTTCGTCACGGGAAGTCGCACGTACCCGGAGGCTGTAGTCGCCGCGCGCCATGGCCCGCGCTGCCGCGGTCATCTGGCGCAACGGCGAGGTCATGCCGTGGGCGAGGAACTGCGTCAGGATCAGCGATGTGGCGAGTGCGGCCAGCAACGCATACCGGAACTGCCAGCTGGCCCCGATCCAAAACGTGAAGGAGGCCAAAAGGATCGCCCCGCCCACCAACAGGCCGGTCTTGACCTTGAAGGAGGCAAAAGGATCCAACGGCCGGGGCAGCCGGTCCCAGAACTCGGCGATGACGCTCATCGCGGGCCACTCATCGCGGAACCTCGAGGGCGTAGCCCACCCCGTGCACCGTCCGGATCAGCTCGGACCCGAGCTTCCGACGTAGTGCCTTGACATGGCTGTCCACGGTTCGGGTCTCCACTTCCGACGCCCAACCCCAGACGTGTTGCAACAGCGTCTCGCGGGGTACCGCCGCCCTGGGCCGGCCTGCCAGGAAGGCCAACAGGTCGAATTCGGTTCGGGTCAGGTGGACCTCCTGATCGCCCTGATGGACCCGGCGCTCGGTCAGGTCGATGCGGTAGTCGCCGACCGACAGAGGCTGATCACCGGTCACCCGGTCCACCCGCCGCAACAGGACCCTCACCCGCGCCACCAGTTCTCGCATGCTGAAGGGCTTGGTCAGGTAGTCGTCGGCACCGATTCCCAAACCGATCAGCATGTCGGTCTCGTCGCTGCGCGCGGTCAGCATGAGCACCGGCACGACCCGCTCGGCCTGGATGCGCCGGCACACCTCCAGTCCGTCGAAGCCCGGCAGCATCACGTCGAGTACGACCAGGTCCGGCTGGGTTGCCGCGGCGGTTGCCACGGCCGAAGGCCCGTCGACCGCGGTCTCGACCTCGAACGCCTCGGCGCGCAGCCTGGTGGCCACCGCGGACAGGATGGTCGGCTCGTCGTCGACCACCAGAATTCGCTTCACGGATCTGAGCGTAAGCGCAGGTTGTGGTGCTTATCGGCAGCGATTGTGAAGATCCCGTGGAGACCGTGGCGCGGAAGGGAGGCGAACCAGACACACATGCCCCGATGGCACCGGGTCCGTGGAGGTGCCGGCGTGCCCGCCTGTTAGCGACAATTCAGCGACAATCGCCACATCCGCCGCATCGACAACGTCTGCCGCAGACGCGGTGAGCACACGTGCCACTCTTGCCTAATCAGACACGCAGGCAACAACTTTCATGTTGCCCACCTACGAGCGACAGAGTCGCTGATAGGTGGGCACTGGACCACTGAGACTGAAGTGCTCAGTGGTGCTGGACAGCCGAAAGTATCCAGCGACAATGTGTTTGACGTGCCACATGTTGCCGGTGGGGCGATTGTCGCTGAATTGTCGCTGATAGCCGGGCACGTCAGACATGCCCGGCTAACGGTGCGACTGGGGTGACCTCAGGCGCGCTGACTCGACACCGAGATGACTTCGCCCGTCAGGTAGCTGGAGTAGTCGCTGGCCAGGTAGGCGATGGTGGTGGCGATCTCCCACGGCTCGGCAGCGCGGCCGAACGCCTCGTCCGAGGACAGCCGATCCAGCAGCGCTGCGTCGGCGGAGCGTTCCAGGAACTTGTGCCGCGCGATGCTCGGCGACACCGCGTTGATCCGGACCCCGAACTCCACGGCTTCGATTGCGCTGCAACGGGTCAGCGCCATGACTCCGGCCTTGGCGGCGGCGTAGTGCGACTGCGAGTGCTGCGCGCGCCAGCCGAGAACACTGGCGTTGTTGACGATGACGCCGCCGTGGTCAACGTCGCGGAAGTACCGCAGGGCGGCGCGGGTGGCCCGCATGACGGAGTTCAGCGTGACGTTCAGGACGCGGTCCCATTCGTCATCGGTCATGTCGACCAGCGGAGTTTCGCCGCCGAGGCCGGCGTTGTTGACCAGGACGTCCAGGCGACCCATCTTTTCGACCGACCGGGCGATCAGCGCGTCGACAGCCTCGGTGGAGGTGACATCGCAGACCACGGCCTCGACCCGGCCCAGGCCGAGTTCGGCCAGCTGGTCGCGGGTCTCATTCAGGCGCCGCTCGTGGTAGTCGGACACCACGACGTCGGCACCCTCCAGCAGCGCGCGCCGGGCGGTGGACGAGCCGATGCCGGTGCCGGCGGCGGCGGTCACCAGGACGACCTTGCCCTTCAGCAGGCCGTGGCCCTCAACCTCTTTGGGAGCTACGGAGAGATCGCTCATCAGCCTTTTGCCTCTCGGGGTAGACCGAGCACACGCTCGGCGATGATGTTGCGCTGGATTTCGTTGGACCCGCCGTAGATGGTGTCCGAACGCGAGAACAGGTAGAGCCGCTGCCACTCGTCGAACTCCCCATCGGGCAGCGTCAACCCGGCCATGCCCTGCACGTCCATGGCGATCTCGCCGAGTTCGCGGTGCCAGTTGGCCCACAACAGCTTCGACACATTGTCTTGACCGGGCTGCTCGACATCCATCGTGGCCAGCGCGTACGACCGCATCGCCTGCAGACCGGTCCACGACTCGGTCAGCTTTTGGCGGATCAGTGGATCGTCGGCCGCGCCGGTGCGCTTGGCGAGCTCGACCAGGTTGGCATGCTCACGGGCGTAGCGGATCTGCTGGCCCAGCGTGGACACCCCACGCTCGAACGTCAGCGTGCCCATGGCCACGCGCCAGCCGTCACCGGGCTGACCGACCACCAGCGACGCGTCGGTGCGGGCGTCGTCGAAGAACACCTCGTTGAACTCGGAGTCCCCGGTCAGCTGGATGATGGGGCGGATCTCGACGCCCGGCTGGTCGAGCGGCACCAGCAGATAGGACAGCCCGGCGTGCCGCTTGGAGCCCTTCTCCGTACGTGCCACCACGAAGCACCACTGCGCCCAGTGCGCCAGTGACGTCCACACCTTCTGGCCGTTTATCACCCACTCGTCGCCGACCAGCTCGGCCGTCGTCGCCACATTGGCCAGGTCACTGCCGGCGTTGGGCTCGGAGTAACCCTGGCTCCACAGCTCGGTGACGTCGAGGATCTTGGGCAGGAACCGCTTCTGCTGTTCGGGAGTGCCGTACTCGATGAGCGTCGGCCCGAGCAGTTCCTCGCCCAGGTGGTTGACCTTGTCCGGCGCGTTGGCGCGGGCGTACTCCTCATAGAAGGCGACGCGATGTGCAACCGACAATCCTCGGCCGCCGTGCTCCACCGGCCAGCCGAGGCACGTCAATCCCGCGGCGGCGAGATGCTGATTCCACGCCCGACGCTCTTCGAAGGCTTCGTGTTCACGCCCCGGTCCACCAAGGCCCTTGAGTGCCGCGAATTCGCCAACGAGATTGTCTGCGAGCCACTGCCGGACCTCGGCCCGGAACTCCTGGACCTCTATCACCCCTGTAGGCTAACCTACCAAGCACTTGCTTTGTTAAGGGAGCATCGATGACGAGCGATCGCCGCACCGTTCCAGCGGTGCTCGACCGGGTTGCCGTGCAGTATTCGGACCATGAAGCCCTGGTCAGTACCGCCGGCGACGCCGATAATCCAGCCTTAGATCAGCGGCTGACATACCGGGAACTGCGCGCACACGTACGCCAAGCCGCCGCGGCGATGATCGACCTCGGTGTCGCGCCCGGCGATCGGGTGGCGATCTGGTCGCCGAACACCTGGCACTGGGTGGTCGCCTGTCTGGCCACCCACTACGCCGGCGCGCAGATGGTGCCGCTGAACACCCGCTACACCGCGAGCGAGGCCACCGACATCCTGGCCCGCACCGAGGCTCCGCTGCTGATCGCCGCGGGGGAATTTCTGGGCTCGGACCGCGCGGCCGAATTGGACCGGGACGCGCTGCCGGCCCTGCGGCACATCGTGCGGGTGCCCATCGAAGCTGGGGATGAAGCATCCGTCGTGTCGTGGGACTCCTTCTTTGCCCGCGGGACCGACATGGATGCCGTGGACGCACGCGCCGCGGCGGTAGAACCCGACGACGTCTCCGACATCCTCTTCACCTCCGGCACCACCGGACGCAGCAAGGGTGTGCGGTGCGCGCACCGCCAATCGCTCGACGGATCGGCAGCCTGGGCCGAGTGCGGGCAGCTCACCAGCGACGACCGCTACCTCGCCATCAACCCGTTCTTCCACAACTTCGGCTACAAGGCAGGCATCCTGCCCTGCCTGCAGACCGGCGCGACGCTGTACCCGGTGCTCACATTCAAGCCCGAACAAGTTCTCAAAACCATTGCCGAACAGCGCATCACGGTGCTACCCGGCCCGCCGACCATCTTCCAGACCCTGCTGGATCATCCCAACCGCGCCGACTACGACCTGTCCTCGCTGCGCTTCTCGGTGACCGGCGCGGCCGTGGTCCCGGTGGTCCTGATCGAGCGGATGCAGTCCGAACTCGACATCGACATCGTGCTGACCGCCTATGGACTGACCGAGGCGGCCGGATTCGGCACCATGTGCAGCGCCGACGACGACGCCGTGACCGTGGCCACCACCTGCGGCCGGCCCATCGCCGATTTTGAACTGCGCCTGGATGATTCGGGTGAGGTTCTGCTGCGCGGGCCGAACGTCATGCTCGGCTACCTCGATGACCCCGAGGCCACCGCGGCTGCGATCGACACCGACGGTTGGTTGCACACCGGCGACATCGGAACCCTCGACGCGCGCGGCAACCTGACCATCACCGACCGCCTCAAGGACATGTACATCTGCGGCGGGTTCAACGTGTACCCGGCCGAGATCGAGCAGGTGCTGGCCCGGTTGGACGGCGTGGCCGAGTCGGCGGTGATCGGCGTCCCCGACGAGCGACTCGGCGAGGTCGGCAAGGCCTATGTGGTGGTCAAGCCTGGCGTCACACTCGACGAGGCCGCCGTGATCGCCCATACCCGCGAGCATCTGGCGAACTTCAAGGTGCCGCGGTCAGTGGAGTTTCTTGATGTGCTGCCGCGAAATCCCGGCGGCAAGGTGATCAAACCGGTGCTGCGCAGCAGAGGGACCCGAGAAGGGGTGCAATGGACCTGACATTCGACGACGAGACCGAGGCCTTTCGGGCCGAGGTCCGCGAATTCCTGGCGGCAAACCGGGAACACTTCCCGACGAAGTCGTACGACACCCTTGAGGGTTTCGAACAGCACCGCCGCTGGGACAAGGTGCTTTTCGACGCCGGTCTGTCGGTGATCGCCTGGCCCAAGGAGTACGGCGGCCGCGACGCCTCCCTGCTGCAGTGGGTGGTGTTCGAGGAGGAGTACTTCCACGCCGGCGCCCCCGGTCGGGCCAGCGCCAACGGCACCGCGATGCTGGCGCCGACGCTGTTCGCGCACGGCACCGAGGAACAACTCCAGCGCGTGCTGCCGAAAATGGCCAGCGGCGAGGAGATCTGGGCCCAGGCCTGGTCGGAGCCCGAGTCTGGCAGCGACCTGGCCTCGCTGCGCTCGACGGCCACCAAGGTCGACGGCGGCTGGAAACTCAACGGGCAGAAGATCTGGAGCTCGCGGGCGCCCTTCGGTGAGCGCGGGTTCGGTCTGTTCCGTTCCGACCCGGAGGCGCAGCGCCACAAGGGTCTGACCTACTTCATGTTCGATCTCAAGGCTCCCGGGATCACCGTGCGCCCGATCGCCCAGCTGGGCGGAGACACCGGATTCGGCGAGATCTTCCTCGACGACGTGTTCGTGCCCGACAACGACGTGATCGGCGGCGTGCACGAGGGCTGGCGCGCAGCGATGAGCACGTCGAGCAACGAACGCGGCATGTCGCTGCGTAGCCCGGCCCGCTTCATGGCCCCGGCGGAACGGCTTGTCGCCCAGTGGAAGTCCAACCCCGATCCGGTGTTCACCGACCGGGTCGCCGATGCCTGGATCAAGGCCCAGGCCTACCGGCTGCACACTTTCGGCACCGTGACCCGGCTGGCCAACGGCGGTGAACTGGGTGCCGAGTCGTCGGTGACCAAGGTGTTCTGGTCCGACCTGGACGTCGCTCTGAACCAGACTGCTCTGGATATGCAGGGTCCTGACGCCGAGCTCGCTGACCACTGGACCGAAGGCCTGCTGTTCGCGCTTGGCGGTCCGATCTACGCCGGCACCAACGAGATCCAGCGCAACATCATCGCGGAGAGATTGCTCGGCCTACCGCGTGAATCGGGAGGGAAGCCGAAGTGAACACCCGAAGACGACCACGAGTGAGGATCGCAGCGAGGCACGAGCGAGGACCGGAGCGAATGGGAGTCGAGGCATGAACTTCGAGATCGACGAACAGCAGCGGGACTTCGCGGCCAGCATCGACGCGGCACTGAGCGCCGCCGATGTCCCGGCTGCGGTACGAGCCTGGGGCGAAGGTGACACCGGGCCGGGCCGCAAGGTTTGGGCACAGCTGACCGACCTCGGGGTCACCGCGCTGTTGGTGCCCGAAAAGTACGACGGCATCGAAGCCCATCCCGTCGACCTCGTCGTCGCCCTGGAGCGGTTGGGTTACTGGTCCGTGCCCGGTCCGGTGACCGAGTCCATCGCCGTCGCACCCATCCTGCTCGCGGACGACGAGCGCTCGGGAGCGCTCGCCTCCGGCGAGCTCATCGCCACGGTCGCCATGCCGCCGCAGGTGCCGCGCGCCGTCAATGCCGATTTCGCCGGGCTGACGCTGCTGGCCTCCGACGGTCAGGTCGGTGAGGCCACCACAAGCGCTGCTCACGATTCTGTCGACCCGGCCCGAAAGCTGTTCGACGTCAGCGCATCCGGTGCCACCCAGGTCGCCGACACCGCCCGGGCCTATGAGTTCGGTGTCCTGGCGACCGCTGCCCAGTTGGTCGGCGCCGGCCAGGCCATGTTGGACCAGTCCGTCGAATACGCCAAGCAGCGTGCGCAATTCGGCCGGATCATCGGCTCGTATCAGGCCATCAAGCACAAGCTGGCCGACGTGCTCATCGCCGTCGAACTAGCTCGTCCGCTGGTCTACGGCGCAGCACTGTCGCTGGCCGAAAATTCATCGGACACCGCTCGCGACATCAGCGCCGCCAAAGTCGCTGCCGCCGACGCCGCTCTACTGGCCGCCCGTTCGGCGCTGCAGACCCACGGCGCCATCGGGTTCACCCAGGAACACGACTTGTCCCTGTCATTGCTGCGCGTGCAGGCCCTGCGCAGCTCCTGGGGCGATCCCACCGCACATCGGCGTCGACTGCTGGAGGTCCTCTCGTGAGTGAAGAACGGCAACTGCTGCGCGAAACCGTCGCCGCACTGGTCGACAAGCACGCCTCCCCCGAGGCGGTGCGCGCGGCCATGGAATCCGAGCGCGGCTACGACGAGAAGCTGTGGAGCCTGTTATGCGAGCAGGTCGGCGCCGCCGCCCTGGTGGTGCCCGAGGAACTCGGCGGCGCCGGCGGCGAACTTGCCGACGCCGCAGTGGTTCTCGAAGAACTCGGCAAGGCCCTGGTGCCCGCCCCGCTGCTGGGCACCACCCTGGCCGAGCTTGCCCTGCTGGCCGTCGATAACCACGAACCACTCGAAGGGTTGGCTGAAGGCACCTCGATCGGCACCGTGGTATTCGACGCCGACTACGTGATCAACGGTGACGTGGCCGATGTCGTGATCGCTGCCGACGGTGAGAACCTGACCCGCTGGACCACATTCACCGCCACCCCGAAATCCACCATGGATCTCACCCGCCGGCTGTCCGCGGTGATCTCCGGTGACACCGCTCCCCTCGGCGCCGATCCCGGCCTGGCCGACACCGCGGCGCTGTTGATGGCCGCCGAACAGATCGGCGCCGCCTCGCGCTGCCTCGACCTCACCGTCGCCTACACCAAGGACCGGGTGCAGTTCGGCCGCGCCATCGGAAGCTTCCAGGCGCTCAAGCACCGGATGGCCGACCTCTACGTCAAGGTGTCGTCCGCGCGCGCTGTCGTCAACGACGCCATCGTCGACCCGTCCTCCACGTCGGCCTCGCTGGCCCGCTACTTCGCCAGCGAGGCGCTGTCCGCCGTGACCGCCGAGGCCATCCAGCTGCACGGC
The DNA here is from genome assembly GCF_055419385.1 of Mycobacterium sp. IDUB_24. Lineage (NCBI taxonomy): Bacteria > Bacillati > Actinomycetota > Actinomycetes > Mycobacteriales > Mycobacteriaceae > Mycobacterium > Mycobacterium sp. IDUB_24. The sequence continues at coordinate 415,390 of NZ_JBVAXO010000005.1, read as the reverse complement.
GGGATCGCGATCACCTGGGAGAGCGACATCCAGCTGTACTTCAAGCGGGCACATGCCAGCGCCCAATTGCTGGGTCCGCCGCGTCAGCATCTGCGCCGGCTCGAAGCCGAAGTGTTCTAACCTGTCCAGCTCTCGCCGAAACCGCATTCCAGCAGCTCCTTACTCACACTTTTGCTGCCGGAATGCGGTTTCGGCGGTTGGAGCGACGTTGCTAACCTCAGTTCGATGACCGATCACGTCGCACTGCGAGCCGGTATTCCGCCGTTTCACGTCATGGACGTGTGGCTGGCTGCGGCCGAACGCCAGCGCTCGCACGGCGACCTGGTCAACCTCTCGGCCGGGCAGCCCAGCGCCGGGGCGCCGACGGCAGTGCGTGACGCCGCAGTCGCCGCGCTGAACCGGGGCGCCCTCGGTTACACCGTCGCGCTCGGCATCCCGGAGCTGCGCGCCGAGATCGCCGCGTCGTACCGCAGATACGACGTCGAGGTGAGCGTCGACGAAGTGGTGCTCACCACCGGCTCCTCCGGCGGATTCCTGCTGACCTTCCTGGCGTGCTTCGACGTCGGCGACCGGGTCGCGATCGCCAGCCCGGGCTATCCCTGTTACCGCAACATCCTCACCGCGCTCGGCTGCGAGGTCATCGAGATCCCATGCGGCCCCGAAACCCGATTCCAGCCGACGGTCGAGATGCTCGAGGCGCTCGATCCTCCGGTGGCCGGCGTGATCGTCGCCAGCCCGGCGAACCCGACCGGCACCGTCATCCCCCCCGAGGAACTGGCCGCGATCGCACGCTGGTGTGACCAGACGGGCGTGCGGTTGATCAGCGACGAGGTCTATCACGGCCTGGTCTACCCCGGCGCGCCGGAGACCAGCTGCGCCTGGGAAACCTCGCGGAATGCCGTGGTGGCCAACAGCTTCTCGAAGTACTTCGCGATGACCGGCTGGCGGTTGGGCTGGTTGCTGGTGCCAGGAGAACTGCAACGCGCAGTGGACCGGCTCACCGGCAACTTCACCATCTGCCCGCCCGCGCTGGCCCAGCATGCTGCGGTGGCCGCGTTCACACCGGAGTCACTGGCCGAGGCTGAAGGCCTGCTCTCCCATTACGCCGACAACCGCAGGCTGCTGCTCGACGGGTTGCGCAGCATCGGTATCGATCGGCTGGCCCCGACCGACGGCGCCTTCTACGTGTACGCCGACGTCAGCGATTACACCGACGACTCCCTGGCCTGGTGCTCAAAGCTGTTGGCCGACACCGGCGTAGCCATCGCACCCGGTATCGACTTCGACACCGTGCGAGGCGGCTCCTACGTGCGACTGTCCTTCGCAGGCCCCACCAGCGACATCGAAGAAGCGTTGCGCCGCATCGGCTCCTGGCTGAGCTGACTCGACTCTGTCACGCCCTGAGCGCAGAATCGACGGCTATCACGTCGGCACGGTCCACATCGGCCAGGTCGATGCCCTTGGTCTCCCTGGCGAAGTACAGAGCGACCAGCGTGATCACCGAGGCGCCGGCCAGGTAGATCGCTATCGGCACCGACGACCCGAACTCCTCCAGGAGCTTTACCGCGATGATCGGAGCCAACGATCCAGCGACGATCGCCGTGACCTGATAGCCAAGGGAAACACCGGAATAGCGCATTCTGGTCGGGAACATCTCGGACATCATCGCCGGCTGCGGGGCGTACATGAAGGCGTGGAACAGCAGGCCGATGACGACGGCCGACATGATCACCATGTTGTGCTTGCTGTCCATCATCGGGAAGGCGAAGAACCCCCAGGTGCCGGTGGCAACGGTACCGATCAGATATACCGGGCGCCGGCCGATCCGGTCCGATAATTTGCCGACCAGCGGGATGGCCACGAGGTGCACCGCGTGCGCGACCAACAACCAGCGCAGGATCGCACCGGTATCGGCGTGCGCGTGCACCTTCAGGTACGTGATCGAGAAGGTGACCACCAAGTAGTACATGATGTTCTCGGCGAAGCGCAGCCCCATCGCGGTCAGCACACCGCGCGGATAGCGCCGCAGCACCTCCACGGCGCTGAACGACGACGCCTTGAGCTGTTCGGCTTCCTGTTGTGCCGCAACGAAGATCGGCGCGTCGGTCACCTTGGTACGAATGTAGTAGCCGATCAGCACCACCACCGCCGACAGCCAGAATGCGACCCGCCAACCCCAGGACAGGAACTCCGGATCCGAGAGCGTGCTGGTCAACACCAGCAGCACGACGGTGGCCAGAATGTTGCCGACCGGAACCCCCGCCTGCGGCCAACTCGCCCAGAAACCACGGCTGCGGTCGGGACTGTGCTCGGCCACCAACAGCACCGCGCCGCCCCATTCACCGCCGACCGCGAATCCCTGGAGGAATCGCAACACCACCAGCAGGGCCGGCGCCCAATATCCGATCTGCCCGTACGTCGGCAGACAGCCCATCAAGAAGGTCGCGGCGCCGACCAGAAGAAGCGAGAACTGCAGCAGCTTCTTCCGGCCGTACTTGTCGCCGAAATGACCGAACACAATGCCGCCCAACGGACGTGCCACGAACCCGACCGCGTACGTGACGAACGCCGCCAGGATGGCGTCCAGGTCACTACCGGACTGCGCGAAGAACACCTTGCTGAAAACCAACGTCGCGGCCGTGCCGTACAGGAAGAACTCGTACCACTCGACGACCGTGCCGGCCATCGACGCGGTGACGACACGTTTCAGGCCGGTGGTCGTCGAGATCTCGGTGAGGGCCTCGGGTCCCTTGTGATCGGCGGCACACATGGTGTGTGAGTATGCAGGCCGAGCCAGGCCCGCGCTGCGCTAACCCTGAATCAGTGGCGCGCCGGTGGCGGCTTGAACCTCGTCGAAGGTGAGACCCGGAGCCGACTCGACAAGCGTCAACGTTCCGTCGCCGGAGATGTCGATGACTGCCAGATCAGTGATGATCCGGTGGACGACGCGTTCTCCGGTCAGCGGCAAGGTGCAGCTTTCGACGATCTTCGGCTCCCCCGATTTGTCGACATGTTCCATCAGGACGATCACCCGGCCGGCCCCGTGGACCAGGTCCATCGCTCCGCCCATGCCTTTGACCATCTTGCCCGGGACCATCCAGTTCGCCAGGTCCCCGAAGCGCGACACCTGCATACCGCCAAGCACCGCGACATCGATGTGGCCGCCGCGGATCATCCCGAAGGACAACGCCGAATCGAAGAACGCCGCGCCGGGGAGCACAGTGACCGTTTCCTTGCCCGCGTTGATGAGGTTGGCGTCGATCTGATCGGGGCTCGGGTACGGGCCGGTGCCCAGAATCCCGTTCTCCGAGTGCAACGTGACGTGGACGGCGCGGTCCAGATAGCCGGGAATCAGTGTGGGCAGGCCGATTCCGAGGTTCACGTACTGCCCGTCGGACAGTTCGCGGGCGGCGCGGGCGGCCATCTGCGCGCGGGTCCAGCCTTTGGTGATCACCGAATCCGTCATGCGGACACCTCTGTCTCCTCGCGCACGGTGCGCTTCTCGATACGTTGTTCCTGCGGCCCCGTCTCGACGATGCGCTGTACGAACACACCCGGCAGATGGACCTGCTCAGGGTCCAGTTCTCCTGGCTCGACCAGCTTTTCGACCTGGGCGATGGTGATCCGGCCGGCCATGGCGACGAGCGGGTTGAAGTTCATCGCAGTCTTGTCGAAAAGCAGGTTGCCGTGAGTGTCACCGACCGCGGCGTGCACGAGGGCGAAATCGGCGTGGATGCCGGTCTCCATCACGTAGCGTTTGCCGTCGAACTCGCGGGTCTCCTTGGGCGGCGAGGCGACTGCGACCGAACCGTCCGCCGCGTAGCGCCACGGCAGCCCGCCGTCGGCGACGAGAGTGCCCACCCCGGCCGGCGTGTAGAACGCCGGAATACCGGCCCCGCCGGCGCGCAACCGCTCAGCGAGCGTGCCCTGGGGAGTCAGTTCGACTTCGAGTTCACCAGCGAGGTACTGACGCGCGAATTCCTTGTTCTCCCCCACGTAGGAGGCGGTCACACGGCGGATACGCCCCAGGCCGAGTAGAACGCCGAGACCCACGCCGTCGACACCGCAGTTGTTGGAGAACACCGAAAGATCCCGAACCCCGGAATCGGCCACGGCCTGGATCAGGCTGTCCGGAATCCCGCAAAGCCCGAATCCTCCGACTGCCACCGATGCGCCATCACCGATGTCGGCGACCGCCTCGTGGACGTCAGCGACCTGCTTACTGGCCATACTCCATGCTCCCGCGTTCGTTCAGTGGATCACTTGCCTATGCGAGAACATCACCATCGGACTGGGTAACGCAAGACCCATCAGTGCACCGGCCGGGTTGTGTCCGCTCAGATGACACCACGCGCCACCGGCGTCCACTGAGTGGACGCTAGAGTGGGTGGCTGTGACCGACGGTGCACCTGGGCCTCCCGTGATCACGCGGGCCGCAGCGATCCTGCGTGCCCTCGCCGACGCCCGGTCGGAGGGGCTCACCACAACCGAGCTCGCCCGCACGACGGACATGCCCCGGGCGACCGCGCACCGCATGCTCACCGCGCTGGCCGGCGAAGGCCTCGTCGACCGCGCATCCGACTCCGGGTTGTGGTTCCTGGGTCCGGAGGTCTACCTGCTGGGTTCGGTGGCCGCCACCCGCTATGACGCCGCTCCGCTGGCCACCGACATTCTCCGCACGCTGACGCGCGATACCGGGGAAAGCGCATTCCTGTCAGCCCGCCGGGGCGATGAATCGGTATGCGTGTCCGCCGAAGAAGGCAGCTTCCCGCTCCGCTCACATGTGCTGTATCCGGGCAAGCGGTTCCCCCTCGGTGTCGCGTCGGCCGGGATCGTCATGCTCGCGCATCTTCCGGATTCGGAGATCGCGGCGTATCTCGATCGTGTTGACCTGACCGCGGATTGGGGTGCGGCGCACTCACCGGCCCAGCTTCGACGCCGCATCGAACAGACCAGGGCCAGCGGGTACTCGGTCAACCCGGGGCTGATCGTCGAGGGCAGCTGGGGTATCGGGGCAGCGGTGTTCAACGAGCTCGGTCAGCCGATGTGGGCGCTGAGCCTCACCGGAGTGGAGATGCGTTTCGATGCCCGACGCCAGGCCGCGCTCGGTGAGGCGTTGCTGCTGGCCGCACACGCGCTCGGCCAGCGCCTGAAGCGGAGGACGCCTCCGTACGCATCATGATGCATCATGGTTGATGTTATGATGATGGCATGCGGACGACGGTCAACATTGCCGATGATCTGCTGGCCGAGGCCAAAATTGTCGCGGCGCGCACGTCCCGCTCACTCGGCTCGGTAGTAGAGGATGCACTGCGCGAGATGCTGAGTCGCATCGGCGCCGAAAGCGGCACCACACAGTTTCGATTGCCGACCCACGGCAGCGGTGGCCTGCGCCCCGGAGTCGACCTCGACGACCAGGATGCGCTCGCCGATCTGTTGGGCGACAATGCTTCTCCCTGACGTCAACATTTTGATCTACGCCATCCGCCAGGACAGCGTCCAACATGAGCGATACGTGGCATGGCTTTCGGACGCCCTCAGGGCGGACGAGCCCGTCGGCATCAGCGATCTGGTGCTCTCCGGCGTGATTCGGCTGTTGACCAACCACCGGGTCTTCCGCGAACCGAGTTCAACGGCTCAGGCATTCGATGCGTGCCGGGCGATCCGGTCGGCACCCTCGGCGGTGCCGCTACGGCCGGGGCCGCGGCACTGGGCCATCTTCGACTCGCTCTGCGCCGATACCGGCGCGAAGGCGAATGCCGTTCCCGACGCCTTCCACGCTGCGCTGGCCATCGAGAACGGCGCCACTTGGATCACTACCGATCGCGCGTTCGCGCGGTTCCCCGGACTGCGCTGGCGGCCACCGTTCGACTGATGTGCTCGCTGAGCCAAATCCTTGCGGCTGCGGGCCGACCTTGGTGCAGTGGTGGACATGCCATTCATCGAGCACGACCGCGGGCGGGCCTACTACCGGCACTGGGCCGCCCCGCAACCCCGCGCAGCCGTGATCTTTCTGCACGGATTCGGTGAGCACACCGGGGTCTATCACCGCTACGGATTCGCCCTCAACGCCGCCGGCGTCGACCTGTGGGCAGTCGACCAGTTCGGCCATGGCCTGACTCCGGGCGCCCGAGGCGACTTCGGCTCGATCGAGGACAGTTCGTCCCTGGCCGAGGCGCTCACCGCCGTCGCCGAGCACGAGACACCCGGCATACCGCTGGTGGCACAGGGACATTCGTTCGGTTCGGTGGTGACCCTGTTCCGCTTGCTCGGCCAACCGGACCGGTACCGCGCTGGGGTCATTTCCGGCGCCCCGCTGGTGCCGCTCCCCGAAATGCTGGACCGGGACACCTCATTGGACCTGGATCCGAACTGGCTCTCGTCCGATCCGTTCTACCTCGACAGCCTGGAGAACGACCCGCTGGCCTTCGTCGACGCCGACGGAGCCGCGCTCACCCGCGAGTTGGACCGAGCCTGGGACCGGTTCGGTGCGGAACTGCCCAAGCTCGCGGTGCCTACGTTGGCCGTGCACGGTTCGGCCGATGTCATCGCCCCGGCCGGGCCCGTGAAAGCCTGCGCCGAGCAGATAGAACCGTTGCAGTTCAAGGAGTTTGACGGCGGCCGCCATGACATTCTCAACGAGTCCGTGCACCGTGAGGTAGCAGCGGACATCGTGGAGTTCATCGACGCGCAGATCGGCTAACGGCCGGCCTCGTACCCTGCGGTGAGCCAGTAGATCGTCCGGTCGAGGCTGGGCAGGATCTCGGTGATGTCGATCTCGCCCGCGGTGAATCGGCCGACCAGGCCGAACACCAGGCTGGTCACGATGGTGTCGACATCGTGCACGAATTCCTCGTCGACCCCGGACAGGATGGACAGACCCGTGGGCACGACGGTGTCGAGACCGCGGCGCACCAGACGGTCGCCGCCGGGTGCGGCCCTGGCGCGCGAGTATGCCCGGAGCATGTCGGGGTGTTTTTCCCACGGTTCGAAGATGGTGCGAAACATTCGCATCAGCCCGTCGTACAACGACTCGCCGCGTTCCAGCGCATGCCCGGTCATGGCGAGTCCCGAATACCGGTTCTCGGCCATCCACGAATCAAGGGCGGTGAGGATCAACTCGTCGCGGGTGGAATAGCGCTTGTAGATCGTGGCCAGTGAGGTCTTGGCCCTGCGTGCCACCTCCCGCAATTGCACCGCGTCGTAGCCCTCGGTCTCGAGGAGTTCCACCACGATGTCGAGGATCCGATCCCGTTCTTCCACCACTGTTGAGAACACCCTTGCCGTTGGAGAGTAACCAGGTTACCGTACCGCTGTAACACGGTTACAGCCATTCGGCGGAGTGAGGATCAATGGGAAATCTGGACGGAAAAGTCGCCTTCATCACCGGGGTGGCCCGTGGTCAGGGCCGGAGTCACGCGGTGACGCTCGCCAAGGAAGGCGCCGCGATCATCGGTGTGGACATCTGCGCCGAGATCGCTTCCAACCCCTACCCGATGGCCAGCCGCGCCGAACTCGACGAGACGGTCGCTCTGGTCGAGGCCGCGGGCGGAAAGATGGTCGCCACGGTCGCCGATGTCCGCGACTTCCATGCACTCAAGGCCGCACTCGACGCGGGTGTCGAGCAGTTCGGGCGGTTGGACATCGTGCTCGCCAATGCCGGCGTTGCCCCCACAGCGTTTCGCGAAGTGACCATCGAAGAAGACCTCGAGATGTGGACCGATGCGGTCAGCGTGAACCTGGTCGGCTCGTTCCACACCGCCAAGGCCGCCATCCCCCACTTGATCGAAGGTGGACGGGGCGGATCGATCGTCTTCACCAGTTCCACCGCCGGACTGCGCGGCTTCGGCGGCATGCAGGGCGGCGGGCTGGGCTATGCGGCATCCAAGCACGGCATTGTCGGGCTGATGCGCACGCTGTCCAATGCCCTTGCCCCACACAGCATCCGGGTCAACACGGTGCACCCGACCGCGGTCAACACCATGATGGCGGTCAACCCGGCGATGACGGCGTTCCTGGAGAACTACCCCGACGGTGGCCCGCATCTGCAGAATCCGATGCCGGTCTCGCTGCTGGAACCGGAGGACATCAGCGCGACCATCAGCTACCTGGTGTCCGACGCCGCCAAGTACGTCACCGGGGTCACCCTCCCCGTCGACGCCGGCTTCACCAACAAGCTATGAGCGGGCGGGTAGCCGGCAAGCGCGTGCTGATCACCGGCGCAGCACGCGGTATGGGCCGAAGTCACGCGGTACGCCTGGCCGAGGAAGGTGCCGACGTGATCCTCGTCGACATCTGTGAGTCGCTACCCCAGGTGGAGTACCCACTGGCGACCCGCGATGATCTGGACGAAACCGCGCGTCTCGTCCGGGAACTCGGCCGTCAGGCACTGCCCTACGTGGTCGACGTGCGTGACGGCGAGGCTTTGAGCGCCGCGGTCGCCGACGGCGTCGAGAAGCTGGGCGGTCTGGATGCCTCGATCGCCAACGCCGGGGTGCTGACCGCGGGCACCTGGGACACCACCACCGCCGAGCAATGGCGCACCGTCGTGGACGTGAACCTGATCGGCACCTGGAACACCTGCTCGGCCGCACTGCCGCACCTGGTGGAACGCGGCGGCAGCCTGATCAACGTCAGTTCGGTGGCCGGGATCAAGGGCTCACCGCTACATACCCCGTATACGGCATCGAAGCACGGTGTGGTCGGCCTCAGTCGCGCCTTGGCCAATGAGCTTGCCGCGGCGAATGTCCGGGTCAACACAGTGCATCCCACCGGAGTCGCCACGGGCTTGCGGCCGGATACCCTGCACACCCTGATCCACGAGACCCGACAGGACCTCGGGGCGATTTTCCAGAACGCGCTGCCGATCCAGATGACCGACGCGCTGGACATCAGCAATGCGGTGCTCTTCCTGATCTCCGACGAGGCCCGACACGTCACCGGGCTGGAATTCAAGGTCGACGCCGGGGCGACGATCCGATGACCGCATCCGATACCCGGACCGAGCGCGGACGCCGCGAGTTCGCCGAGGTGATGACGTTCGCCGCGCCCGAGGATGATTCCCCGGCGACCACCAACCTCGTGGACTTCGTGTTCGCCGAGGTCTGGCCGCGCACCGCATTGAGCCGTCGGGACCGGCGATTCGTCACGCTGGCCTGTGTCGCGGATGCCGATGCGGAAGAGCCCTTGCGCGACCACGTCTATGCCGCACTCAACAGCGGCGACGTCTCTATCGTCGAAATGCGGGAAACCGTCCTGCATTTCGCCGTTTACGCCGGCTGGCCCAAGGCATCACGGTTCAACGGCGTGGTCGACGAGGAGTGGGCCAGAATCCACCGCGAACGTGGCCTGACCCCGCCTGCGCCCGAGCCGTTGCTGCCGTTGACGACGCCGAGTGATCCGGAGGACCGGTTGCTGTGCGGCGAGCAGTCCTTCCGGGACGTCAACTGCATGCCATACACGCCGACTCGGGACAATCCCTTCTCAGGTGCCGGCATCCTCAACTTCGTCTTCGGGGAGATGTGGCTGCGTCCCGGGCTCGGCATGAAGGAACGTCGCCTGGTGACCGTGGCATGTGTGGCGTTTCAGGACGCACCCATTCCGATCATCAGCCACGTCTACGCCGCATTGAAGAGTCGCGACGTGTCCTTCGAGGAAATGGACGAGCTGGCACTGCATTTCGCGGCCTACTACGGGTGGCCCAAGGCCTCGCACCTGAACCAGGTGATCGGCGAGCAGAAGCAACGAGCGCTCGAGGAGTGGGAAGCCGAAGCATGAAGTTCGAGCACATCTACCCCGCCACCGGCCAACCGAACGGGACCGTGGATCTGGCCGGCGCGGCCGAGATCGACCAGGCGGTACAGACGGCGGCCAAGGCGCAGCGCGAGTGGGTCTCACTGACCGTCGACCGGCGTCGGGACATGCTGATCGACCTGGCCGACGTGGTGCACGAGCACCTCGACGAACTTGCGAAGCTCAACGTGGCCGACTACGCGGTGCCGGTCTCGTTCGCCGGCACCGCAACGCTTCTCGAACGGTTCCTCCGACACTTCGCGGGTTACGCCGACAAGCCGCACGGGGTGACCACGCCGGTCGACGGGTCATTCGACATCAATCTCGTCGAACGCGAGCCGTACGGGGTCGTCGGCGTCATCACGCCGTGGAACGGCTCTCTGGTCGTCACGGCATCGTGTGTCGCCCCGGCACTGGCCGCCGGCAACGCCGTGGTTCTGAAGCCGTCCGAACTCGCACCGTTCGCGGCGCTACGCTTCGGCGAGCTGTGTCTCGAGGCGGGACTACCGGAGGGGCTGGTGACCGTCGTCCCGGCCGACGCCGAGGGCGGCGACGCCCTGGTACGTCATCCCGGTATCGGCAAAATCGCCTTCACCGGCGGAGGCGCGACCGCGCGCAAGGTATTACAGGCCGCCGCAACGAATCTGACTCCGGTGGTGACCGAGCTGGGCGGCAAATCGGCCAACCTCATCTTCGCCGAAGCCGACCTGGACCTGGCCGCCTCGCTGTCGGCGCATCAGGGCCCACTGATGCAAGCGGGACAGAGCTGCGCGTGCGCCAGCCGGATACTGGTGCACGACGCGGTGTACGACGAATTCGTGGAGCGGTTTCTCCGGGTGGTCGGTGCGGCCCGGATCGGCGATCCGATGGATCCCTCGACCACATTCGGGCCGGTGATCAGCCAGGCCGCCGCCGACCGGATCCTGGCCGCCGTCGACACCGCGGTATCGAGTAGTGCGGGTGAATTGCTGCTGGGCGGCAAGCGGATCGGTGGCGATCTCTCCGATGGCTACTACGTCGAGCCGACGGTGTTCGGGGGCGTGGACAACTCATCGGATCTTGCGCAGCTGGAGACCTTCGGGCCCGTGGTCTCCGTGATGAGGTTCCGCGACGAGGACGAGGCGATACGGATCGCCAATGACACCCCGTACGGTCTGAACGCATTCGTCCAGACGACCGACCTCAACCGCGCGCATCGCGTGGCCCGCCGGCTGGAATCCGGGTCGGTGTGGATCAACCAGTTCAGCCAGATCTCTCCGCAGGGCCCCTACGGCGGCTACAAGCAGAGCGGGTCCGGCAGGACCGGAGGCATCGAAGGGCTCAACGAGTTCCAGCAAGTGAAGAACATCCGTATCGCCGTGCGTTGATACGGTTTGCCGGTGAAGTTCAGGTTCACTCCTGGCCGCCGGAACGACCGCCGAGTGGTGCCGCGCGATGATCCGGTCGGTACCGATCGTGCGGGCCGGACGGCACTGCACTATGCCGTGACGAGCGATCCGGTCGGCCTGAACTACACCGCCGCTTTGAAGGACCCTCAGCTTGCGGCCGAGAATTTCCGGATCGGCAACCAGTTTCGGATCGAGAACACGACGCGACTGCTCGCGTTGGGCGCCGACGTCAACGCCGTCGACAACGTCGGGATGACACCGTTGCACTTCGCCGCCCAGAGCGACAGCGTCGACATCGTGACCATCCTGCTAGACGCCGGCGCCGACGTGACTGCCGTTGCCGAAGACAACCACACGCCGCTGTATCAGGCGGTCCGGAACACGACCGCGGGGTCGGCAACGGACCGGCAGTGCTGAGATTCATTGCCCGCGTGGGAGATGCCCAACTGCAGGCAATCATGGCCGAGTACGGGTACTCCGGTGAGTCCTAGGCTGGGGTGAACTCGATGTTCAGTTCGGTGAGTCCCCGCAACAGGAACGTCGGCTCGTAGTTGTAGTTCCGTTGCCCGGCCGGGCCGTGTACGGATGCATCGATGGTGATGTCGCGCATGCGGTCCAGCAGACGACGGACGGTGATCTGCCCTTCGACCCGCGCCAACGGCGCCCCGGCGCACGTGTGGATGCCGCGGCCGAAGGCGATGTGCTCGCGGACGTTCTTGCGATCCGGGTGGAACACCTGTGGATCCTCGAACTTACGGGGATCGCGGTTGGCCGCACCCAGGCACAACATCACGATGGTGCCGGCCTTCAGGTGCACTCCCCCGAGTGTGGTGGTCTTGCGGACCAGCCTGAAGTCGACCTTCGTCGGCGCGTGCATGCGCAGGGCTTCCTCGATGAAAGTCGGTATGCCGTCCGGATTCTCGCGCAGCTTCTGCTGGTACTCGGGATAGTCACCCAGCGTCTGCACGGCGGCAGTGAGCAGCTTGGTGACGGTTTCCTGCCCGGCCGCGAACAGGAAGGTCGCCGGCTTGACCACCTCGAGCAGCTCCGGGGTCGAGCCGTCGGGATAGGTGGCGGTGGCCATGCCGGACAGCACATCTCCGCGCGGCTCGCGTCTACGCTCGGCGAGGTACCCGGCGAATTTGTCGTCCAGATACCCCAGCGGATCGCGGCCCACGGCCGACCCGTCCAGGGCTCCGACATGGTTGCCCTCCGGAGGCCCCGCGCCCAACTCGGCGAGGAACTCGGGCCGGTCTTGCTCCGGAACGCCCAGCAGGTCGATGATCGCCGAGGTCGCAAAGGGTTTGGCGTATTCGGACAGGAACTCGCATTTGCCGTTGCCGATGAACTGGTCGATCTGGTGATCGACCAGTTGCCACATGTAGTCCTCGTTTTCCTTGAGGCGCCGCGGCGTGAGCAACCTGCTCAGCAGTGAGCGGGCCCGCTCGTGCTGCGGCGGGTCCATCACCACCATGTGCTCATGGATCGGGAACAGGTGGCGGTGCGCCTCGATCTGCTCACTGATGTCGTCGCCCTCGGGCTCGAACGGCAGCGGCGGAAACAGGCCACCGATCGCGTTCACCGCCGAGAACGACCCATGGTCCTTGAAAGCCGCCATCACTTCCTGGTAACCGGTCACCGCCACCACACCGTGATGCGGTTCGGCGAACACCGGCCCGTTGCTGCGTAGGTACTCGTAGTAGTCGTACGGATCCTGAGTGACGGCCGGATCGGCGAAATAGTCGACTGCGGCGAGATCGGTCATGGCTCACTGGCCTTTCATGCTGGTGTTGAGCAGGCTGATCGCCTGACGCGGGCAGGCGTCGACGGCGGATTTGACGTTGTCCCAGGTGCCTTGACTCCACTGCCCTTCCGGCCGGGCAGCACTGGCCACCTCGTCGTCGGACAGGTCGAACACCTCGGGGGCAAGTTGGATGCACAGCGCATGGCCCTCGCACAGGCCGGCGTCGACCCGGACCTGGACCGCGCTCACGTCATCGGGCATCTGTTTCCTCAGTTCTGAATTTGATCAATCGATCAAACCGTTAGGATGGCTCATGCTTACCACCCCCGGCCTTTGGCGGTCAAGGTTCTTGGACGGCCAGAAACATCCTTTGTCCGGCAATGTTTTTCGGAGGCTGGGCTGATGGCCGGGGCACGCGCGGTCAAGGACAAGGACGCGGGCACCCGCAAGCGCCTGATCGAGGCGACCGCCCAGGTGATTCGCGACGAGGGCTACGCGGCGGCCACCACCCGGCGCATCGCGGCCGTGGCCGGCGTGCGCTCGGCGCTGGTCTACTACTACTTCGACACCCTCGACGACCTGTTCATCTCGGTGCTGCGCAGCGGCGCCGACGCCGCCCTGGCGCGACTGCGCGAGGCCATCACCACCGACGATCCGCTCCGGGCGCTGTGGTTGATCAACTCCGACTCGCGGGTGACGGGGCTGAACACGGAGTTCATGGCGCTGGCCAATCACCGCAAGGCAATTGGTGCCGAACTCAAGGCCTACTCCGAACGGGTCCGCGACATCGAAGCCACGGCCATGGCCGGAGTGCTGCGCGCCCACGGCGTGGACATGGAGGAGTTTCCGCCGGTGGTGATGTCGATGCTGCTCACCCAGTCCGCCCGCAGCCTGTGCAACGAAGAGGCGGTCGGCGTGACCGAGGGCCACGCCGAGTTCCGCGCCTTCGTCGAACGATTCCTCCGCCGCTTCGGCACCGGCCGGGCTGCTACTTGAGCATGCTCCCGGCGTCCACGGTGACCGGCAGACCGGTGATGTAGCGAGCCTCGTCGGAAGCCAGGAACAGCACCGCGTTACTGATATCGACCGGTTCCACCCACCCGACCGGAAGCACGTGCATGAGCTGTGCGACGACGGCCATGTCGTCGGGGCCCGGGTTCTCCAGGTCGGGACGGAACAGCTTCATAGTGCCCTCGTTCATGAACATCGGGGTGTTCACGTTCGTCGGGCACACCGCGTTCACCCGGATCGAATGCTGACCCAACTCGACGGCAAAGCTACGCATCAGGCCGATCACCCCGTGCTTGGCCGCGATGTAGTGACCGGTGTGGGGGTAGGCCTTGAGCCCGCCGACCGAGCTGGTGAGGATGATCGATCCGCCCCGGCCGCCGGAAATCACATGGGGGACCGCGGCTTTCACCGTCTTCCAAACACCCGACAGGTTGACGCCGATCATGTCGTCCCAGTCGGATTCCTTGGTCTCGTGCAGCACATCCCCACCGTTGCCGATACCGGCGTTGGCCGCCACGATGTCGAGGCGGCCAAGCTGCTCGACACCGCTGTCTACCGCCGCCTTGAGTGCATCGAAATCCCGCACGTCGAGTTCGGCCGTGACGATCCGGCGGTTCAGCCCCTTGACCAGATCAGCCGTCTCGGCCAGATCGTCCGGGGTCGACGCCGGGATCGCACTGGTGTCTGTGATCGGGCTGCAGACGTCGACGGCGATGATGTCGGCGCCCTCCTGCGCCAATCGCAGCGCATGGCTGCGCCCCTGCCCGCGTGCCGCTCCGGTAACGAGGGCTACCTTGCCCTCGACTCTGCCTGCCATGGCCATCCTTTCGATGATTTGATCGTTCGATCAAACCGTTACATTCGCGGGCCTGGTTGTCAATGGCATCTTTGATCAGTTGGTCAAGCTGATAGTCGGTCGTGTCGAGGCGCAAACGAAACTGGGCCCCACCCTGGCGGGTGGGGCCCAGCTACGCATCGTGCTACTTGTTACGAGTCAGAGCCCGAGCTCCCCTTGGAGTCGCCGGACTTGCCGGCATCGCCGGCCTTGGTCGCCTTGGCCTTGGCCTTGGTTTCCTTCGACTTGGCCTTCGCCTCCTTGGCTTCCTTCGCCTTGGCCTGGCGGGCTTCCTTGGCCTCGTGGACCTTGGCCTTGATCCGGTCCGTGATCTTGGCCTTGCCCGTGGTCTTCGCATCGGCATCGGCGTCGGCCGTCTTGTCGGCAGCAGGCGTGGCGACAGACTTGTCGGCGGCCTCTTCCGTGGCTGCCGGAACAGCACTGGCGACCGGGGTCTCAACCTTCACGGCCTCGACGACGGGGGTTGCGACCTTCGGGGTCTCGACGGCGACCTTGGGAGACTCCACTGCCGGGGTCTCGGCCTTCGGAGCCTCGACGGCCAGAGTCGCTTCCTTCGCAGACTCGACGACCGACTCAGTCAGCGCCGCCTTGGGTGTAACCGCGGAAACCAGCTGCGCCGCCACACTCGTCGGCACCGCCGACGGGGCGGGGACCTCCGGGGTGTTGTCGATGGCATCGGCGAAGCTCTTCGGCAGGTTCACCAGCAGATTCTGGAGAAGACCCGCGACCACCCGGGCACCTCCCTGCTCGCCGGGCTCGGCCCAGGTGAGCAGGGCCGGCCACTCGGTGTAGCCCCCGGTTCCCGACTCAGGGTCGGGATCGGCGTACTTGAATCCGTTGAGCGCCGCGTTGACCAGGATCCCCGGCGTGTTGACGACGGCATTGAAGGCGCCCTGCGCGTCTCCGGCGGCCACGCTGGTGCTGATCGCCTCAGCAACGCGGGCGAGCTCGAACGCCGGGCCGCTGACCGAGGCAAAGGCGCCCTGGAACAAGGCGCTCACGACCACGCTCGAGGTGAAGGTCGCGCCGATCAGATTCGTGAAGTTCTGCGCGATCTGCTCCGGGATCCCGGTCAGGTACTCGGTCCCGCCACGCGGAATGCCCGAGAGGATGAATCCGGGAGCGATCAGCGAACCGAAGGCGCCCTGGAACGCGTACAGCATGGAGTGGTTGAACCACCGGTACGCCTCACCGATATCGCCGGCCTCGAGTGCGGCCTGGGCCTGCGCCAACCGCTCCTGCCCGTTGGGGCCGTTGTACCAGTTCTGCAGGTTGGTGGGGATCGCCTCGAACGCGGCGCCGAACTTCCCGGCGTAACCCAGCTGGTTCTCCAGCACCTGGTTCAGCAACGGCGCCGGGTTCGCCGCGAGTGCGGCACCCAGAGACTGGAGGTTGCCGAATGTGTTGCTGACCAGGGTCCCGTAGACGTCGATCGGCGAGGCGGTGGCGTCCATCGTCGCCGCCGTCAGGTCATAGGCGAAGCTTTGCGCCTGCTGAATGACCGTGCTGTTCTGGGCCACCGGGGTGACCGCGATAGCGCTGGCACTCACCATTGCGACGCCGGCGAGAAGGAACCGATCCTTCCGACTCACCACTGGGGTGTCGCCGGAGGAGAGGGCAGGTAGGGGCACGAAATCTCCTGAAACTGATAATTGACTGAGGAACGACCAAAAATTAGCTTAGGTTTCCCTAAATATCAATAGGTATGCCTACCCTGACTTTCTGGCACGTAAATATGTGCTGAAACACGAACTGGGCCCCCTCCGTGAGGAGAGGGCCCAGCCTGTGTCAACGAAGAAAAGTTAGAGCCAGGTATCGGACGTGGTGGTGGTGAGGAACGCTTCCAGGTCATCACGCCACTGCGCCGGAGTGTTCTTGTCCGGTTCGATCCCGGTGTACTCGCCGCGGTAGAACAGCAGCGGCCGAGGCTTGAGTTTGGGCACTTCGGACAGCGAATGCACCGAACCGAACACCACGAAGTGGTCTCCACCGTCGTGCACGGAGTGCACGTTGCAGTCGATGTGGGCGAGGGTCCCGTCGATCACCGGGGAGCCGAGTTCCGAGGGCGTCCAGTCGATCCCGGCGAACTTGTCCGGAGCCTTGGAGCCGAATTGCGCGGACACGTGCTGCTGTTTCTCGTGCAGCATGTTCACACAGAACTTCCCGCTGGCCTCGATGGCCTGCCAGGCGCGGGACTGCTTGGTGGGGCAGAACAGAACCAGCGGCGGGTCGAGCGACAGCGCGGCGAACGACTGGCAGGCAAAGCCGACCGGCACGTCGTCGTGAACGGTGGTGATCACCGTGACGCCAGTACAGAACTGGCCGAGCACATTTCGGAAGGTGCGCGGGTCGAGCGGCTGAGCCTGTGTCATGAAAAAGCCTGTGTCACTTGAATCCGACGGAGAAGTCGTGGCCCCAGAGGCTGATCCCCACGCTTTCGCGGGCGATCCAGCTCTCATCCTCGACTTCCAGTCCCTCACAACCGAATTCCATGTCGAACCCACCCGGGGTCTTCATGTAGAAGGACAGCATCTTGTCGTTGATGTGCCGGCCGAGTGTCGCCGACATCTTCACGTTCCGGCGGTTGGCACGGTCCAGGCACAGGCCGACGTCGTCGGAGTTCTCCACCTCGACCATCAGATGGACGATGCCGGTCGGGTTGGGCATCGGCATGAACGCCAGCGCGTGGTGGCGCGGGTTGCAGCCGTAGAAGCGCAGCCAGACCGGATCGCCGTCGGCCGGGCGACCCGCGAGCTGCGGGGGCAGCTGCATCGAATCGCGCAGCTTGAAGCCCAGCACGTCCTGATAGAACGCCTGGGCCGCGGCGTCGTCGTTGCACGTCAAAACCACGTGCCCGAGGCCCTGCTCGGCGGTGACGAACTTGTGGCCGTAGGGGCTGACGAACCGGCGACCCAGATACTGCGCACCGTAGAACGCCTCGAGCACGTTGCCGGCGGGATCGGAGAACCGGATGAGACCCTCGACCCGGCGCTCACGGACCTCGTCCCTTGTGCCTTCGACGAAATCGACGCCCGCCTTGGACAGGCTCTCGCGCAAGCTCTGCAGGGCAGGAGCGTCGGCAACTTCCCAGCCGGAGATCAACAGCCGGTCCTGGTCGCCGGGCACGATCACCAGACGAGCCGCGAAGTCATCCATCCGCAGGTAGAGCGCGTCCGGGATCGAACCCTCGCCCTCCACCATGCCGAGAACCTTCACGCCGAACTGGCGCCACGCCGCCACGTCGGTGGCCTCGATGCGCATGTAGCCGAGTGCCTTGATGCTCATCTGCTAACCCCCAAGGAAATCGATGGTGAGTTTGTTGAACTCGTCGAACTTCTCGACCTGAGCCCAGTGTCCACACTGCCCGAAGACATGGAGCTGAACCCGCGGAATCTGCTTCAGCGCGACCAATGCACCGTCGAGCGGATTGACCCGGTCCTCGCGGCCCCAGATCAGCAGCACGGGCTGACGCAGCTTGTACACCTCGCGCCACATCATGCCGAGCTCGAAGTCGGCACCGGCGAACGACTTACCCATCGCTCGGGTGGCGGCCAGCGACTCCGGCGTGCTGGCGATCGCGAACCGCTCGTCGACCAGTTCAGGGGTGACCAGCTTCTGGTCGAACACCATGATCCGGATGAAGGCTTCGAGGTTCTCACGCGTCGGTTCGAAGTTGAACTTGGCGAGCGCCTTGACGCCCTCGGTCGGGTCCGGCGCGAACAGGTTGACCGACAGGCCGCCCGGGCCCATCAGGATCAGCTTGCCCGCGCGGTCCGGGTAGTCCAACGCGAAGCGGACCGCGGTGCCGCCGCCGAGCGAGTTGCCCAGCAGCGGGATCCGGCCCTGCAGGCCGAGGTGGTCGAACAGACCGAGCAGTGCCTTGGCGCTGTAGCGGTTGTACTGCTCGTGCTCGGTGTGCTTGTCGGAGTGTCCGTAGCCGGGCTGGTCGACGGCGATCACGTGGTAGTGCTCGGCGAGCACCGCGATGTTGCGGCCGAAGTTCGACCAGCTCGATGCGCCGGGCCCACCGCCGTGCAACAGCACGATGGTCTGCGCATTCGGGTCACCGGCCTCGTGGTAGTGCAGCCGCATGTCATCGCGGACCTGCGCGTACCGCGAGGTGGATTCGAACGTAATCTCTTGCGTAGCAGTCATGTATCAGACCATCGTGTCGGCCGGGGGCAGGCCGAACTCGTTGTTGCCGAAGATGAGGTAGGCGCGCTCGGGATCGTTGGCCGCGTGCACCCGGCCGGCATGGGCGTCACGCCAGAAGCGCTGCACCGGAGCATCGTTGGACAGCGCGGTGGCACCCGAGGCCTCGAACAGCCGGTCGATCGAGGCGATGGCGCGGCCGGTGGCACGCACCTGATCGCGACGGGCGCGGGCACGCAGCTCGAACGGGATCTCCTCGCCGGCCTTCAGCAGTGCGTACTCGTCGGCGACGTTGCCGGACAGCTGACGCCAGGCGGCGTCGATGTCGCTCGCGGCCTCGGCGATCCGGATCTTGGCGAACGGATCGTCCTTGGCCTTCTCACCGGCGAAGGCGGCGCGGACACGCTTGCCCTGATGCTCGACGTGCGCGTCGTAGGCGCCGTAGGCCATACCGACGATGGGGGCCGAGATGGTGGTGGGGTGGATTGTGCCCCAAGGCATCTTGTACACCGGAGCCGTGTTGGTCTGGTACCCACCGGCCGTGCCGTCGTTCATCGCCTTGTAGGAAAGGAAGCGGTGCTTGGGCACGAACACGTCCTTGACCACGACGGTGTTGCTGCCGGTGCCACGCAGGCCGACGACGTTCCAGACGTCGTCGATCTGGTAGTCGGTGCGCGGGATCAGGAAGCTGCCGAAATCGACCGGCCGGCCGTCCTTGATGACCGGGCCACCCAGGAACGCCCAGCTGGCGTGATCGCAACCCGAGGACCAGTTCCAGGCGCCGTTGACGATGTAGCCGTCAGCAGCCTCGGTCACCACACCGGCACCCATCGGGGCATAGGAGGAGGAGATCCGCACCGCGGTGTCCTCACCCCAGACATCCTCCTGGGCCTGCTGATCGAACAGGGCCAGGTGCCAGTTGTGCACACCGATGATGCCGGCCACCCAGCCGGTGGAACCGCAAGCGCTGGCGAGCCGCCGGACCGCCTCGTAGAAAACCGTCGGGTCGCATTGCAGACCACCCCACTGCTCGGGCTGCAGGAGCTTGAAGAAACCGATGTCCTCCAGTGCCTTGACGTTCGCGTCGGGCAGTTTGCGCAGATCCTCGGTCTCCTGAGCGCGCTCACGCAGCGTCGGCAGCAGTTCGTCGATGCCGGCCAGAACCGCCTGCACGTCACGCTGTTCAATGGATGTCACGGAAATGCCTCCCAAGAATCGGACTGCGATGAGCGCGAGCTGACCGCCTAGACAGAGATTAGAACACGTTACGATTTGTGTCGAGTAGGGCCTTGTAATGCAGGGCTGGACCTGGGCAAGTACGTTTTTGTAACATGTTCTAGTTATGAAGGATGAGAGGGTTCCAGTCGTGACTGATGAGCCATTGGGCAGCCATGTGCTCGAACTGCAGGTGAGTGCGGTCATCGAGGAGACGGCGGACGCACGCTCCCTGGTGTTTGCCGTGCCCGAGGGATCCCAGATCCCCGCCGAGCGCCTGCGCTACTCCCCGGGCCAGTTCCTGACCCTGCGGGTGCCGAGCGACCGCACCGGCTCAGTGGCCCGTTGCTATTCACTCTCCAGCTCGCCGGTGACAGACGATCAGCTGACCGTCACGGTCAAGCGGACCGTCGACGGCTACGCCTCGAACTGGCTGTGCGACAACGCACATGCCGGCATGAAGATGCACGTGCTGGCCCCGTCGGGCACGTTCGTGCCGCGCAACCTCGACACCGACTTCCTGCTGCTGGCGGCCGGCAGCGGCATCACCCCGATGATGGCGATCTGCAAGTCCGCGCTCGCCGAGGGCACCGGCAACGTCGTCCTCGTCTATGCCAACCGCGACGAGAACTCGGTCATCTTCGGGGCGACCCTCCGTGAACTGGCAGCCAAGTACCCCGACCGGTTCACCGTCGTGCACTGGCTGGAAACCGTCCAGGGTCTGCCCAGCCCGACCGCACTCGCCGGGATCGTCGCCCCCTATGCCGCGCGCGAGGCCTTCATCTGTGGGCCGGGACCGTTCATGGCGGCAGCCGAGCAGGCGCTGCAGCAGGCCGGCACCTCCGACGAGAACATCCACATCGAGGTGTTCAAGTCACTGGATTCCGACCCGTTCGCCGCTGTGGTGATCCAGGAAGACGACGACAGCGACCAGGGCCCGGCCACCGCGATCGTCACCCTGGACGGCACCACCCAAGAGATCCGCTGGCCACGGTCGGCCACGCTGCTCGACGTCCTGCTGGACAAGGGCCTGGACGCACCGTTCTCCTGCCGCGAAGGCCATTGTGGCGCCTGCGCGGTGCTCAAGAAGTCCGGGGACGTCGAGATGAAGATCAACGACGTGCTCGAACCGTCCGATCTGGACGAGGGCCTGATCCTGGGTTGCCAGGCCACGCCGGTGTCGGATTCAGTCGAAGTCACCTACGACGAGTAACGAGCGGATACCTTTCTTGACGATGACGATCAACAGGCTTCCCGCAGCGAGCACGGCAGCAGTGCTGACCGCGGCTGCGCTGGCGTTTCCCACGTCGGCCACGGCCGCCGCCAACTCGGCCGTCAGCTCGATCCCGAGCCCCCAGGGCACGATCGAGATGCACGTCAACGCCGACTGTTCGGGCACCACGTGCAACTTCAACACCTCGGCGAATCTGCTGACCCCGGACGGCCCGACCGGGTTCCCCGGTGACGCCTGGGCGCGGCAGACGATCACCCTGCGCAGTTCCAACAAGGACACGTGGCAGGAAGCGTCCTACAGTGCCCCGGCTGGGATGCCGCGGGAGATCAAGGGCTCCAACCACGACAACGTCCTGTCGAAGTTGTACCGGTCGGTCAACAAAGTCGAGATCTCGGCGACCTACTTCGGCGGCGGTCCGATCGAACGCTTCACCATCGACGGCGTATCGACACCCACCAAATGGCAGACGGGACAGCCGAACACCGCGGACAAATTCATCATCTGCTCGGACATCCACGTGACCTGGGGCGGAGTCAACCTCACCACGCCGAGCGCCTGCGCTACGACCGGGTTCTAACCGGCGCTCACGCGTCGTGTTCTGACATGTGCTTGCCCACGAGCTTGCGCCACCGGCGGTGCCGGTAGGCGTAGATCCCGCGGGCAAGCGCCGCCACCACAGCAGTGAGCCGCCCGGCGTCGATCTCGACGCTGTCGCTGTACCGGCACGACCGATCGGTGACCGCTTCGACGTGCAGTGTGTGGTCCCAGGACCGCAGCACCCCGCCGTACTCGTGGGTGCGGATCGTGCGGGTGGTGACGTCGACATCGCGAACCTCGATCGTGTGCCGGTAGGCCGGGATCACGTGGAAGGCGAACAGCCAGCCGGTGCCCTGATCCCCGGCCCGGAACGGTTCGGTACGCCCGGCCAGGGCCGGCACGCCGAACAAGCCGCGGCAGACGTAGAGGAACGTCGGGACCTGTTGCATGGCCTGCCACACTCGTCCGGTGTCGGTGGGCAGAATCGTTTCAACATGGATGCGCTGCATGTCACCAATTTTCGAGAGGCGCGCGGCGGCTGACTACTCGCTTTTCGTACGGAGGCGACGATGACCCCGACCGACCGGTTTCGTCCCCGTAAGCAGCCCAGACAGCAACGCGCCGTCGACACCCGGCAGGCCATCCTCCAGGCGGCGGCTCGCATTTTCGCCGAGTATGGGTACGCCGCGGGTACCACCAACCGCATTGCCGCAGCGGCGGATCTGTCGATCGGCTCGCTGTATCAGTACTTCCCGAACAAGGACGCGATCCTGTCGGCGCTGATCGACGCACATGTGGACGCCGGTACGGCACTACTGCGCGAGCGCGCTGCCGGTGGTCTGCCCGAATCACTCGAAGACCTGCTGCGGCTGTTCGTCCGGGCAGCCATCGACAACCACCGCGACGACACCCGTCTGCACCGCGTGCTGTTCGAGGAGGCCCCTCGATCACCGGCTCTGCTGACGCGGTTACACCACGCCGAAGCGGACGCGGTAAGCGCCGCGAAAGCCTTGCTGGACAACCACTCTGACGTGGGCGTGCCCGACACCGCATTCGCGGCGCGCATGGTGGTCACCACCGTCGAATCGCTGACCCACCGCCTGTTGGCCTGCGAAGCGCCGGCCGATGCCGAACAACTCGAGGACGGCGTCGTCACGATGCTGGCCGGCTACCTACGGGGGCACCAACCCCGATCTATATCAGCGCGGTAGGCCGAGCAACCGCTCACCGGCGACGGTCAGCAGGATCTGCTCGGTGCCGCCGGCGATCGTCAGGCAGCGCGTGTTGAGGAAGTCATGGACTTCCCGGTTGCGCACCGCACCGCCGCCGTCGGACAGTTCCAGCCGGAACTCCGCCAGCGTCTGCCGGTAGCGCACACCGATGAGCTTGCGGGCGCTGGCCTGTGCACCGGTGTCGTGACCGCTGACCGCCAGCTGGGCGATCCGCTGATCCAGTAGTGAGCCCACCTGAGCCGTCAGGATCAAGCCGCCGAGACGGTCCAGATCGGCGGGGTCCACATCCGACTGCGCACCGAGGGTGCGCAGCAGCTCCTCCATCGGATTGCCCAGTGCCGTCCCGCCGGCCATCGCCACGCGCTCGTTGGCCAGCGTCGTGCGCGCCAGCCGCCAGCCGTCGTTGACGGTGCCCACCACCATCTCGTCGGGCACGAACACGTCGTCGAAGAACACCTCGTTGAACAGTTCGTCGCCGGTGATCTCGCGCAGCGGGCGGATCAGGATGCCGGGCGACTTCATGTCGATCAGGAAATAGGTGATGCCTTTGTGTTTCGGAGCGTCGGCATCGGTGCGAGCCAGGCACACACCCCAGTGCGCCTTCTGCGCCGCCGAGGTCCACACCTTCTGCCCGGTCAGCTTCCATCCCGGCTCGCCGTTGGGGCCTTCTGCCCGAACGGCTTTCATGCGCAGCGCGGCCAGGTCGGACCCGGCACCCGGCTCGGAGAACAGCTGGCACCAGGCCAGGTCACCGCGCAGCGTGGCCGGCACGAACCGGTCGATCTGCTCGGGGCTGCCGTGCTCGAGGACGGTCGGCACCGCCCACCACCCGATCACCAGGTCCGGACGCTCCACCTCGGCCGCGGCGAGCTCCTGATCGATCAGCAGCTGTTCGCCCGGAGTTGCGTTGCGGCCGTAGGGACGTGGCCAGTGCGGAGCCAACAGGCCGGACTCGGCCAGGGCCACCTGCCGCTTTTCGGCCGGCAGCGCGGCCACCTCGGCGACAGCCGCGCTGATCTCGGGGCGCAGGTCGGCCACCGACTCCAGATCGATACGCAGTTCACGACGCACGCCCTGCTGGGTGAGTGCCGAGATCCGGCGGATCCACCGGCGTCGGCCACCGAGCGCATGCGAAATGCCGTATGCGCGACGCAGATACAGATGTGCTTCGTGCTCCCAGGTGATGCCGATACCGCCGAGCACCTGGATGCAGTCCTTGGCGTTGGCCTCGGCTGCGTCGATACCTGCGGCCGCCGCCACCGCAGCGGCGATCGACAGCTGGGAATCATCGGACTCCGACACCGCGCGCGCCGCGTCCGCCGCCGACACCGAGATCTGCTCCGAGCGCAGCAGCATCTCCGCGCACATGTGCTTGACGGCCTGGAAACTGCCGATCGGCTTGCCGAACTGCTCGCGCACCTTGGCGTACTCGGTGGCGGTCTGCAGGGTCCAGCGCGCCAAACCGGCGGCCTCGGCGGCCAGCACGGCCACGGTGATGTCCTCGAACCGCTGCCGGGAGACATCGAGCACCTGCGCGGGCGCGGAATCGAGCACCACCCGGGCCAGCGGCAGTGAGAAGTCGGTGGCGGTGAGCAGTTCGACGCTCACCCCTGCGGCACTCGCGTCGACCAGCACCACGCGATCGCCGGCCGGCAGCAACAGCACGCCGGCGGCGTCGGCCCCCAGGACGTACTCGGCGGTGCCCGACACCGTGTCGCCGTCGAGCGTCAGGTCTGCCCTCAGCGCCGCACCGGCGGTGCGCTCACCTGACACCAGGGCCTCGAGCACGGCCTCGTCGGTGACGATCAGTGTGGCGAGGGCCGTCGTGGCCACCGGGCCGGGCGCCAGTGCGGCGGCGGCCTCGTCGACCATCGCGCACAGGTCCTCGACCGTGCCGCCGGCGCCACCCTGCTCCTCGGAAACCGCGACGCTGAAGATCCCTAGTTCGGCGAGGCCATGAAACGGTGTGCGCCACGCATCGGCATCGTGTTCACCGGATCGGACTGCGGAGCCTGTAGCGGTCGCGGCCGCCCAGCTCCGCACCAGGTCACGGGCGGCAAACTGCTCGTCGGTGATGGTGGCAGATGCGCCGGACATGGTGGACCTCCTAGCCCCTAACGCGAGAAGTCCGTGCTTCCCACTAGAACGTGTTCTAATGGTGACAGTGTTCGACCGTCAAGTCGACCCGCATCACAGCAGGACACGTCCGTGTGTTTACCGGCGCGGAGGTGCGTAGAAGGAGATCGCCGTGCGTATCGTTTTCCACCAGGTACGCGACGAGAGGGGGCCACACACCGCATGTCCAGCGCACCACAGCAGGCAGGCAACGAATCGTCCGGGTCGGACACCCGACCGCGTGAGGTCATGACCGTGGCAGTCCTCGCCGAATCCGAACTCGGCTCAGAAGCACAGCGCGAACGCCGCAAACGCATCCTCGATGCCACGCTGGCCATCGCCTCCAAGGGCGGCTACGAGGCCGTCCAGATGCGTGCCGTGGCCGAGCGCGCCGATGTCGCCGTCGGCACGCTCTACCGCTACTTCCCCTCCAAGGTCCACCTGCTGGTGTCCGCGCTCGGCCGGGAGTTCGAGCGGATCGACGCCAAGACCGACCGGGCCGCACTCGCCGGTGGCACCCCCTACCAGCGGCTGAGCTTCATGGTGGGCAAGCTGAACCGGGCCATGCAGCGCAACCCGCTACTCACCGAGGCAATGACGCGGGCCTTCGTCTTCGCCGATGCCTCGGCTGCCGGCGAGGTCGATCATGTCGGCAAGCTGATGGACTCGATGTTCGCCCGCGCGATGAGCGACGGTGAGCCGACCGAGGACCAGTACCACATCGCCCGGGTCATCTCGGACGTGTGGCTGTCGAACCTGCTGGCCTGGCTGACTCGGCGGGCCTCGGCCACCGACGTCAGCAAGCGACTGGACCTGGCGGTGCGGCTGCTGATCGGCGCCGAGGACAAACCTAAGATCTAGCGGGTGAGCCTTCCCGTCGAACTCCAGGACGCACTGGCCCGGGCCGCACTCATCCCCCGGCTGCTGATCACCTCCGATTTCGACGGCACGCTGGCCCCGATCGTGAACAACCCGGCCGATGCTCGTCCGCTTCGCGACGCTGCCGAGACCCTCGTCGCGCTCGCCGACCTGCCCGGCACGGCGACCGCCCTGATCTCCGGGCGGGCACTCGAGGTGCTGCGGGATCTGTCGGGCATGCCCGCCGCCGTGCACCTCGTCGGCAGCCACGGCGCCGAGTTCGACTCCGGATTCGCCCGCCCCATCGATCGCGCCCTCCTCGAGACGATCGCCGGTGAGCTGCAGGTGATTGCGGCCGACCGGCCCGGGGTGACCGTCGAGCTGAAACCGGCCAGCGTGGCCCTGCATGTTCGCAACGCCGAGCCTGATGACGCCGACTCCGCGCTGGGGCAGGCACGCGCGGCGTCGCAGACCTGGGATGCGGAGCTGACCGAGGGCAAGGCCGTGCTCGAGTTCGCCGTGATCACGACCGACAAGGGCGAGGCGATCGACATCCTGCGCGACGAGCACGAGGCCTCGGCGGTGATCTACTTCGGCGACGACGTCACCGACGAGAAGGCGTTCCGTAGGCTGCGCGACGGCGACATCGGCGTCAAGGTCGGGCCCGGCGAGACCCTCGCCGCTTACCGGGTCGACGAGCCCGAAGATGTTGCGGCAGCACTGAAATACCTGTTCGACGCGCGCAAGACCCCCTAGGCCGGCGGGCCCGACGTCCGCCCACGCACCACCTCGGTTTCCAGCACCTCGATCACCGGCAGACCCGACCGCGGCGGACTGTGCAGCAACTCACCGGCCCGCCGCCCCTTGGCCGCACTGGACTGCACCACCGTGGACAGGCCGCGCCGCAACGCCTCCGGCACCCCGTCGAACCCCGTCACCGTCATCTCCCCCGGCACGTAGATGCCCCGTGAGCGCAGATAATCCATGGCCGACAAGGCCAGTACATCGGCGGTGCACATCAGCGCGGTGATGCGGGGGTTGGCATCCAGGGCCACCTCGGCGGCCACACCGCCGGACGTCGGCAGGTGTTCATAGCTCTCCACCACCGTCAGCGTGTCCGGTGCCAGACCGGCGGCCGTCATCGCGTCGTACACGCCGTGAATCCGTTCGCGCTGCACATGGAAATGCGGCGACAGCATCCGATCTGGATCTGCCAGTGCGGGTTTCGTGCTCTCATGCGGCCAGTCCCGGCCCAGCCGCATGGTCAGTAAGCCGATGTCGCGATGACCCAACTCCACGACGTGCTCGGCCAGTCGCCGCATCCCACCGCGATCATCGATGCTGACCCGCGATACCCCCGGCACGTCTTTTGGTTGATCCACCACCACCACCGGCAACTGGCGCTGACGCACCACCGGCAGATACGGATCGTCATCGGAAGCCGAATACACCACGAATCCGTCAACCCCCGCGGCGAGCACGGCCGCCGCACCGTCCTCGAAACTGCGGTTGGGCCCGATGGCCACCAGCAGCAGCCCCTGCCCCACCGCCTCACAGGATTCGGCAAGTCCGGCAACGAAATCCAGTGCGGCCGGATCGCTGAACGAATAGTTGAGCGGCTCGGTGATGATCAGGCCCACCGCACCGGCCCGGCGGGTCCGCAGCGAACGTGCCACCGGATCCGGTCCGGCGTAGCCCAGCCTCTTGGCCGCATCGAAGATCCGGTCGCGAAGCTCTGTGGACAACTGGTCGGGGCGGTTGTAGGCGTTGGAGACGGTGGTCCGCGAAACCTTCAGTTCGGCCGCCAACGAAGCCAAGGTGGCCCGCCGTGGCGGGTGGGGACTCCTTGGCATGCTTTCCGAGGCTAGTTGATCGCCGAACCCCTCACCCGGTCAACCGTCCACACCGCCAGCCAGATCCCGCACGCGATGGTGACGATCACGAAGCTCGGCGGCATGTTGAAGATCGCCGAGACCGCGAGCCCCGCCCACACCGACACCACGCTGATCGCGGTCGAGATCGTCATCGCGAGAATCGGTCGGGCCGTCACCATAATTGCCGTCGCGGCCGGCGTGACGACCAGTGCGAACAACAGCAGCGTGCCCACGGCCAGCACCGCCATCGTCACCGCGATCCCCAACAGCACCATGAACAGCACCGACAACGCCCGGACCGGCACCCCTTTGGCCTCGGCCACCTGCGCGTTGACCGACGCGAACAGCAGTGGGCGGAAGACGAATACGACGGTCGCGGCCAATACGAAAAGCAGCGCGGTGAACATCAGCAACTGCTGGTGGGTGATGGCCAGCAGGTTGCCGAACAACACATTGGTCAACGTGGACGAATTCTTGGTGGCCAGCGAGTTGAAGAACAGGCCGAAGCCGGTGGCCAGGGCCAACACCGTGCCGGTCGCCACCTCGCGATCGTGGGCCCGGCTGCCCAGCGCCCCGATGACCAGTGCTCCGCCGACGCAGAATGCCCCGAGTCCCAACCCGACCGGAAGCCCGAGCAGCGCTGCGCCCGTGGCACCGGGCAGACCGATGTGCGCCAACGCATGGGCGGCGAACGCGGTATTGCGCACGATGACGAAATAGCCGATGAGCCCGGCCGCCAGCGCCACCAACGTGCCGCCGATCAATGCGTTGCGCATGAACGCCGACGTCAGAATCTGCCACCAGTTGTGCTGATAGCCCAGTGCCAGATTGCCTTGGGCGAACGTTCCAGCAGCAACCAGACCCGCCGGCATCACACGCTCCTCATGTACATCTGCCCCAGCGGGGTGTTGGCCACTTGCACCTGGGTTCCGTAGAGGTGGGTCAGCAGGTCGGCGTCCACTACCTCGTCGATGGCGGCGTGGTGTGCGTGCCCGTCGAGCAGATAGATGGCGCTGTCGAGCACGCTCAGCAGGGGGTTGAGGTCATGCGCGACAACGAGAATCGTCACGCCCAGCTCCTTGTTGAGTTTGGCCAGCAATTGCACGATCTCGTGTTGGTTGCGCAGGTCGAGCGCGGCCAACGGCTCGTCGAGGATCAGCATTTTCGGATGTCCGACAAGGGCACTGGCCAGGGCGATGCGCTGCCGTTGGCCTCCGGACAGCTCCGACAGCCGCATGGTCGCGAACCCGGACGCCTCGACCCACTCCAGGGCCTCGTCGACCCGGACCCGGTCGGCCGCCGAGGTGCGGGTGAATCCCCAACGCCGGCCGGTGAGCCCGAGAGTCACCGCACCGCGGGCCCGGATGGCCTCCCCCGCACCGGCCGCGTAATCCTGGGGGACGTAACCGATCAGATCGTTGTGCTCACCGGGTGCCCCGCCGAGCACCCGCACCGAACCCGAGGCCGCAGGCAACAGGCCCAGCACGACCTGCAGCATCGTGGACTTGCCCGATCCGTTGGAACCGATCAGCGCGACGATGCCACCGGTCGGGATCTCAAAGGTGCCCTCCGACCAGATCAGCCGGCCCCCGCGCACAGCGCTGACGTCGTCGAAGACGAGGGCAGGCGGTTGGGCGGTGTCCGGCACTAGCTCTGGACCCCGAGCGCCTTGGCGAGCGCAGTCAGTTGGTTCACCTGCCAAGCCTCGAACGAATCCGCTCCGGGCGCGACCGTTTCGGTGACATCGACCACCGGAATGCCGGCGCTCTCGGCGGCGGCCCGGACCTGTTTGGGCAGCGAGCCCTCGGTCTGGGTGTTGTAGATCAGCACGTCGACCCCGTGATCGGCGAGCAGGCGCAGGAAGGCGTCCAAATCTGCCGGCGACGGGTCGGTCTCGTTGGACGAGGCGGCCTGATAGCCCGCCGGTGTCTGGTTGGCCAGGCCGACGGCGGCCGCCATGTCATCGAACACCGCTTCGGTGGCCGCGTAGCGCTTACCCGGGGCCTTGGTCTTGATGTCGGTGATCAGCTGTTGATAAGGCTGCATCGAGGTGGTGAACTCGGCACGGCGCTGGGCAAAGTAATCGCGCGCGTCGGGAGCCAACTGGCCCAGTTCCTCGGTGAGTGTGTCGGCGACGCCGGTCACCGCGGCCGGGTTGTACCAGGCGTGCGGGTTGTTCGAGGGCTCGTCGGACTGTCCGACGGCCTGCAGGACGATGGCATCCGGCGCGGTGCTCTGAGCCAGCTTGGCGGCCCACTCGTCGTAGTGCCCGCCGTTGATCACCACCAACTGCGCGCCCTGAAACTTGGCCGCGTCCGCGGGAGAGGGCTCGAAGTCGTGCGGATCGACGGACGAGCCCGCCAGCACAGTCGTCACCTTCGCGCAGTCACCGCCCAGTGCGGACACGATGTCGCCCCACTGGTCGACGCTGACGACCACGTTGACCGGTGTGGTCACGCAGTTTCCGGCGGACTCGGGCTGCTGGGCCTCGTCGGAGCCGCATGCGACGAGAGCGAAGGGGGTGGCCAGCAGCAACGCAGTGGCCGCGGCGCGAAGGTTCAGGGGCAGGAGCACGGCGATAACGATAACCGTTTGCATTAGCCGATGCACGCCAGGATGATGATTTATTGAAAATCATTTTCATTAAGGAGTGCGATGCCCGACCTGCTGCCCGTCACCGTGCTGTCCGGCTTTCTCGGCGCCGGCAAGACCACGCTTCTCAACCACATCCTGGCCAACCGCGAAGGCCGGCGCGTCGCCGTCATCGTCAACGACATGAGCGAGGTCAACATCGACGCCGCGCTCATCGCCGGGCAAGGGCACCTCGACCGCACGGAGGAGAAGCTCGTCGAGCTCACCAACGGCTGCATCTGCTGCACATTGCGCGAGGATCTGGTGGAGGCAGTCGGCGCCCTGGCGCGACAGAACCGGTTCGACCAGTTGGTCATCGAGTCGACCGGCATCTCCGAACCCATGCCGGTCGCGGCCACCTTCAGCTGGGAGTTCGAGGACGGCTTCAGCCTGGGTGCGGTGGCCCGGTTGGACACGCTGGTGACCGTCGTCGACGCATCGACGTTTCTGACCGAGATCGTTCGCGGTGAAGGCCTGGCCGACCGGGATCTGTCCGCCGGCGAGAGCGATGCCCGCAGCATCGCCGACCTACTCACCGATCAGGTGGAGTTCGCCGACGTGATCCTGCTCAACAAGACCGACCTGGTGAGCGCGGCGACCCTCGACACCGTCCAAACGCTGCTGCGCAGGCTCAATCCGACCGCCAAGCTGATCCGGACCGACCACGGCGTCGTCGATATCGGCGAAGTGCTGGGCACCGGGCTGTTCGATCCGGAGGCCGCCGCCCAGACCCCGGGCTGGGACGAAGAGCTTGCGATGGGTCACACACCCGAGACCGAGGAGTACGGCATCAGCTCGATGACCTTCCGCTCTGATCGGCCGTTTCACCCCCAGCGCCTCGGCGACGCGCTCAGCCAGGTGACAAGGGTGTTGCGCAGCAAGGGATTCTGCTGGATCGCCAGCCGCCCGACGATCGCCGCAATCTGGTCGCAGGCCGGCCCGAACCTGTCGATCGAGCCGGCGCAGTACTGGTCGGGCACCGAAATCGCGCCGGGTCAGGAGATCGTGTTCATCGGGATCAGGCTCGACCGGGACAACGTCCACCGGCTACTCGACGGGGCGCTGCTGACCGATGCCGAACTGGCCGAGGGTGAGCAGGCCTGGGTCGGCTATCCCGATCCACTACCGGAGTGGAACGTCACCCACGCGCACTGAGCGCCTTGCAGCCCCACGCTCGATACGTATGCGGCACTGAACCTTTGGTGTCCGCGTGGGTAACGCTGTGGCGGAGATCCGCGTCGCCAATCGCCACAGCGTTACCCACGCGAAGCTTGCGGCTAGTGTTTGTGCCCCATCACACCGCCGAGCTCATTGGGTGCGTGCTCCAGTGTCACCGAGATGCCTTTCTCGCCGGATTCGACATCAACGGTGTGTATCTGCCTGGTGGCGGGGTCGGCGACATACACGTCGTGACCGCGGGCGAACACGCTCGGCCGGGGCTGCTGCCAGTCGTCGGGTTGGTTCGGTCCACGGTCCCGTCACGGCGATGGTCTTGACCGTGCGCCCGGATGCCGGGTCGACGACGTAGAGATTGCCGTCGGTACCGAGAATGAGGCCGTCGGCGTGCGGCCCGCGCGCCAGCGACCGGAACAAGTAGCTGACCGACTGCGGGAGCGGCCGGATGCCCGGCACATCCGACGGCGCACCTAAGCTCGACCTGTGTCTGAGCACGCCTTCAACCGCGACGAGCGCCGCGCCGTCTACCGGGCCATCGCCGAACGTCGCGACATGCGCCGGTTCATTCCCGGCAGCGCGGTGCCGCCCGAGGTCCTCGGCCGGTTGCTGCAGGCCGCGCACGCGGCACCGAGCGTCGGCCTGATGCAGCCGTGGCGGTTCATCCGCATCACCGACGACGCGTTGCGCGGCAAGATCCACGCCCTCGTCGACCAGGAACGCATCCACACCGCCGACGCACTCGGCTCCCGGGGCGACGAATTCCTGGCCCTGAAGGTCGAAGGCATCCTCGACTGCGCCGAACTGTTCGTCGTCGCCCTAGGCGATAACCGTGACCGGCACATCTTCGGCCGCCGCACCCTGCCCCAGATGGACCTGGCCTCGGTGTCCTGCGCCATCCAGAACATGTGGCTGGCCGCGCGCGCCGAGGGCCTCGGCATGGGCTGGGTGTCCATCTTCGAGCCGTTACCGCTCGCGCAGTTGATGGGAATGCCCGATGGCGCCGAGCCGGTGGCCATCTTGTGCCTCGGGCCGGTGCCCGAGTTCCCCGACCGGCCGGTGCTGGAGATCGAACACTGGACCGTTGGACGCCCGCTGCCCGAATTCGTGGCGGAGAACGGCTGGCCGGCCGACGCATCGCCTTAGGCTGAAGGGATGGCTGTCTCCGTCGATCTCAACGCCGATCTGGGCGAGAGCTTCGGCGCGTGGAAACTCGGTGACGACGAGGCCATGCTCAGCTTGGTCACCAGCGCCAACGTCGCTTGTGGATTCCACGCAGGGGACCCGGCACTACTGCTGCGTACCTGTCGCGAGGCGGCAGCCCGCGGCGTACGGGTCGGCGCCCAGGTGAGCTACCGGGACCTGGCCGGATTCGGCAGGCGCTTCATCGACGTCACCCCCGAGGACCTGACCGCCGACGTGATCTATCAGATCGGCGCACTACAGGGCATCGCCCGGGCCGCGGGTACGACGGTGACCTATGTGAAACCCCATGGTGCGCTGTACAACACAATCGTCAGCCATCCCGAGCAGGCCGCCGCGGTAGCGGCCGCGGTGCACGCCGTCGACGCCGGGCTGCCGGTACTCGGCCTGTCGGGATCGGTCTTCTTCGAGGAGGCCGAGCAACGCGGGCTGCGCACCGTCGCCGAGGCGTTCGCCGACCGCGCCTACCAATCCGACGGCACCCTGGTGTCCCGACGCGAAGCTGGGGCGGTGCTGCACGATCCCGCCGAGATCGCCGAGAGGGTGGCCTCGATGGTCATGGCCGGCCAGGTGACCGCGGTGGACGGTTCTGTCATCGGAGTGACAGTGGAATCGGTTTGTGTGCATGGCGATTCGCCGGGTGCAGTGGAGATCGCCACGGCAGTGCGTGAACACTTGATCGCCGGAGGGGTTCAGCTGTCACCCTTCAGCTAGCCTGACTCCCCAGTTGCTATTGGTAATGATTACCATTTCCATATGCCTCGATTCTCCCGTGCCCGCGACCGACTGCAAGTCGCCGCGATGATCTGGTACGTCCGGCTCCTGCGGTCGATCGTGGTCGTCGCCGAGTGGTGGCCCAGTAACTGGCCGACCCGCTCCTCCCGGTCACACACGGGCGATCAGCGCGGCGGCTCGATCGGCAGCGTGGGTCCGCCATAGGGCGTCGGGATGCTGTAACGGCCCTGCGGCGTCGGTTCGGCTGTGGTGGCCAAGTCAGCTCCGGCCGGAGGGCCTGCGGTGTCGTCGCCGGCCGGCCGCGGAGCATTGCGTGCACCGCGAACCAGCAGGCTCGGGTCATCGTCGTGGCAGTACGTGTACAGGAACGGTTCGGGATAGTCGGCGGCCGAGGGTGGGCGGCGGGGTGTGCCGTAATCGCAGGCATACCGCGGATAGATGTCGGCGGTCACCCACAGTCCGTGCTCGTGCATCGTGCTGATGAAGGCCTCCAGCGCCGAACCGCGGTAGTCGGGGAAGAGCGCAGCGAGTGCAGGTACCCGGACGTAGGAAAGCCGCGCAACCGTGGCCAGATTTCCCAGCAACTGCACCATGGTGTCTGAGTTGTCGGTGAAGAGATTGTCGATCGCGCCCAGCGTCGCCGGAGATCGGCCGAGAAGCTCACGATAACCGTCCTGCATTCCGGCCACCCCCGCCAGCGTGTGACGCAGATTGGTTGCCGTGGTGGCGATTCCATTGTTGACATCTACCGCTGAGGACAGCACTATCCGGCTGTTTTTGATGATGCTCACCGTTTCGGGCAGCACTGAATCCAACGTCGACAGCAGGAACGTCCCGCCGTCGACGATCGCGGAGAGCTTCTCCGGCCCGGACCCGCTGAGGCTCAGTTCGGCCTTGAGCCGCTCCAGCTTCTGCGGATCCACCTGCGCCAGCACCCCATCGGCGTTCGCGAGCAGATCGGCCATCGGGACCGGCACGCCGGTCCGGTCGCGGGCGATCACATCTCCGTCCGCCAGATATGGCCCGCCATCGGATGTCGCGGCGAAGTCGACGTACTGTTCGCCGGCCGCCGACAGCGCCGAGACGCGGACCGCGCTCGACGCCGGAATGCGGGCGGCATCCGACATGCGGAGGACGGCCTCCACACCGCTCGGAGTGAATGCGAGGCGCTCGACCTTGCCCACCCGCACCCCGCGCATCGTCACATCCTGATTCGGCAGCAGCCCACCGGATTCCGACAGCTGCACGGTGACTCGGTATGTCGCCGACAGCGGCCTGACTTGCAGCACGCCGACCATCAGGTAATAGACCGACACGACCAGCGTGAGCGCCAAAGCCGACAGGGCAGCCCACGCACTGCGCCGGGTGCCGCTCACGGTTGGGGTCCTCTGCCGACCACCCGTTCCTGCAACCGCCAGAGCACGAACTTGATCGAACCGACCAGCTGGTGCCAGTCGGCCCGTTTGGGACCGTGAAGTCCGGGATCCCCCGAAAATCCGGCGTCGGGAATGGATCCGAGGACGAGCCGGTCGATCCCGGCCGCCCCTGCCATCGATGTGCCCGCGGTCATCTTGATGAACGGCGCATACAGGCGGTTCAGCGAGACCAGACTGGTCTGCGGATCCACCACGACGTCATTGAATGCCCGCGCGATCGCGTCCGCATCGTCGATCACGCTGTGGCCGCTGGAATCGGTTCCGGCGATGGACGGAAACTTGGCGAGGTCCTGCGAGATGTCACCCAGTGTGAGAACGAGATCGGTCACCTGACCGGTGTTACCGGCGAGCGTCTCGGTGGCCGGTGCCGCGGCACTCAGGATCTCACCGACCTCGTGATTCTTGGTTTCCAGCAGCTCGGCCAGGCGCGTTGTCTCGGCCATCGCGGAATCGAGTTGTGCCGACCGGGCATTCACCGTGCCGAGCAGTTGATTCGACTTTGCCACCAGGTCACCGAATGCCCGGCCGTCCGGCCCGGCCGCCTTGCCCATCCCGTTGACTATGTTGGTCAGGTTGTGGACGGCTCCTCCGTTGACGAGGACTGCCGCCGAACTCAACACCGACTCGACCGTTGCCGCCGCAGTCGTGGAGTCGAGCCCGATGCTGTCGCCGTCCCCGAGCTGACGCGTATCGGACCGCTCGGTGCGGGGTGCGATGATCGAAACGAACACATCGCCCAGCGGTGTGGCCGAACGGAGTTCGGCCGTGCTGCCCACCGGAAGCCGGACGTCGTCTCTGATCCGCAGCGTGGTGACCGCGGTGAAGTCGCGCGCCTGCATATCCTCGACCTGACCGATGTCCGCCCCACCGAGCTTGACCTTGGCGCGCTCAGGCAGGTTGAGCGCATTCGCGAACACCACGGTCAGCCGGTAACCGCCCGAGCCGAGGCCCGGCGCGGGCAAGGGCAGGTCGGCCAGCCCGTTCGTGGCACAGCCCGCGGTCAGCAGAACCGCCGACAGTGCGGCCAGCGTCCGCCGCAGACAACCCGGTGCCGCAATCATTTCTGCCCCATCGCCGCGAGGCCGTCCAGCATGTTGGTGAGGCCGAAGTCAGGCCCGTAGTCCTGCAGGGTGCCGGTACTGCACCCGAGCTGGCGCAGACCCATCATGTTGCAGACCTCCTTGGCCATCTGGCCGTCGAACACCATGCGGTCGGCCAGGAAATGCGCACGGATGGCTCCGTTCCGCTGGTCGATCGCGTTGTAGAGGTTGTCGGCCATCAGCGGGAGTACGTCGAAGAACTCCGCGAGCTCGCGTTGCCGATCGTGCAGCGTCCGCATGCTGGTGTCGCCATTGGCTATTCCCTGCTTGATCAGGTCCCGGTTCGCCAACAGGATCTCACCGGTCTTTGCGACGACCTCGTTGAGTTGCCTACCGGTGGTCCCCGACCCGAAGTCCTCCTGCGCCAGGACCTGGCTGAGTTGACGCACGGTAGAGCCGAATTCGCGCAGTTCCGCGTCGTTGCCGGCCGCGGCATCCAGCAGTGAACCGAGGTTGGTGATGATGGTGGTCACCTGTTGTCGGGTGCGGACGCCGCCGTCCGAACTCAACCGCAATGCGCGCGACAGTTCGTCGAGGGCGCCCTTGATCTGCTCGCCGTGCCCGGCAACCACGCCATCCCCTGCGTTCTGCAGGTCGGCGACCGGCCCACCGCCGGTCCCGTCCCCCCGCAGCGACGTCGCCAGCTTGTCGAGCATCCCGAGCACCCGGTCGAACTCGACCGGGGTCTTCGTGCGATGCAGGCCGATGGTGTCGCCGTTGCGCAGAGTCGGTCCCCCGCGATACGGCGGTGACAGCTCGATCTGGCGGTCGGTGAGGATCGAGGTGGACAGGGTCACCGCCTCGACATCCGCCGGTATCGCGACAGTGTCGTCGACGGTGAAGTCGACCTCGGCGTAGCTGCCCTTCGCCGTCACCTTGGTGACCTGGCCCACCGGAATTCCCAGTACCGCCACCACATTTCCGACGTACAGCCCGGCAGCGCTGTCGAACTGGGCGGTCACGGTGATGCTGCGATCGCGGTGGGTGACCAGATGCCGGGACAGTCCGGCAACGACCGCCACCAGGATGATCAGCACGGCCACCAGCGCCAGACGCTTGTGTCTGAAGATCATTTGCAGTCCTTGAGATACGGGATCATCCCGAACTGCTCGGCCCGGCCACTGATGGCGCACATCCAGGAATCGATCAGGGCACCGGCCGGGGCGTTGGTCTCGATCGCGTTGCCGAAGCCGGTGGCATTCGCGATCTGTCGGATCGGAACCGGCGCGATCTGCAACAGGTTCCGGAAGAGCGCATCCTGCTCGGCGAACTTTCCGCTCAGCTGCGCCATGGTGGACAGAACGTCGTCGAGTGCGGCGCGGTCGTGCACCGCGATGGTGTGCAGCGAGTCGACCACGGACCGCAGGGACTGCATCAGCGCGTGGAATGCAGCTGAGCGGGCCACGAATTCGCCGACCAGTTCCTGCCCCTGGCGAATGAAGGTTCCGATCTCGGACTGCTGGCGGCGCAGCATGCTGGTGACGTGTTCGGTGTTCACCAGCAGATTGCCCAGCTGGTCCCGTCGCTGCGCGATCACCGATGAGAGCGCGCGCACGTTGTCCATCGCCTGGGGTACCACCGCGGGTAGTCCGTCCAGTTGCCGGCTCAGCACGTCGAGGGAAGCAGCAATCCGGTTGGCGTCGACCTGTTCGAAGGTTCTCGTCGAATCGGCAAGCGCGGCTTGTAGATCGTAGGGAACCTCGGTGTGGGCCAGGTCGATGGTCCGGTCCTCGGGCACGCCGTCGCCGCCGGGGCGCAGGTCGAGATAGCGGGAGCCGAACAGTGTGGTCACCTTGATCGCGGCGCGGGTGTCACGGCCCACCGGGACGTCGTCCCGCACGCGCATCTCAGCCTCGACATGGTCCCCGGAGAGGCGGACGGCGGTGACCGTTCCCACCGGGATTCCGGCGACCGCCACGATGTCGTCGGCGCGCAGGGCCGCCGCCTGAAGGAATTTCGCCGTGTAGCGGTGATATCCGATGCCGGCCTCCTTGACGAGCAGCATCGCCGCGATCAGACCTCCCACCGTGAGCACGGCCAGCAGTCCGAGCCAGGCCTTCCTGGACGTCTGGTCAGCCATTGACCATGCTCCTGCACTTGGGGGTGTGCTTGGCGGTGCCGCCCGGCGTCGCGGCATCGACGATGATCGGCACGACATCGTTGAGCCCCGGAAAGAACCCGTAGGCGTTGACGTCACACGCATAGGCGTTCATATAGGCGCCCTCTCCGAACACCCGCGACAGTCCCTTCAACAGCAGTGGGGTATTGAGCCCCGTGTAGGCGATCTGCGGTTCGATGTCGAGCATGTGCCGGGTGTAGCCGGGCTCGCGGTTGAGCATGTCCCGGATCGCCGGTTGCACGTCACGCGCGATCCGCGACAGATTGCCGGCCACCGCAGTCATCGTGCCAAGGGACGACACCAGCGGTTCGCGACGATTATCGAACGCTGCCACGGCATTTCGCGCCGCGGTGATCGTCCGCTCGAAGTAGTCGTTCTGGCCGGCCAGATTGCCGACCACGCCGTCCATCCCGGCGATGACCCGGTCCAGGGTGCGGTCTTGACCCACGAAGGTCTCGGTGAGAACCGACGTCTGGTCGACCAGCTGGGTGATGGCCGCGGTGTCACCCTGCAGGGATCCGACGACCGCGTTGGTGAGGTTGTTCACCTGCTCGGGGTCCAGGACGGCGAACAGCGGCTCGTAGCCGTTGAGCAGCGTGCCGATGTCGAAGGACGGCTCGCTGCGGTCCAGCCCGATCACCGCCCCGGCCGGGAGCTCGGTGGCCGGTCCGTCACCACCGCGGTCCAATGCGAGATATCGCTGTCCGACGATGTTCTGGTAGTTGACCGATGCGACGGTGCCGCTGGTGAGGCGGTGGCCGGCCTGCACGATGAACGACACCTTCGCCAGGGTTCCCTGCAACTCGATTGTCTGTACGCGGCCGACCCGGACCCCGGCCACCCGGACATCGTCGCCCTCACGCAACCCGAAGACGTCGGTGAACACTGCGGAATAGGACGCGGCAGGGCCGCTGACATCCCGCCGCAGCGTGACATAGACCAGCCAGGTCAGCACGGTGGCCACCACCAGGAACAGGCACAGCCCCAGCAGCGGGCCGCGGCGTCGTATCGACTCGACCCCCGGGACAGAACTGGACATCGGAATGTTCTCCTACCGCTTGGGTTCCGCCGCGGGCAGCGGCGCTCGCGTGACTACCGTCCCGCGCGCGACGGGACCGAGGATGAGTTGGGTGGCCACCGTCGCGGGTTCACCGGTGAGCTCGCCCAACCGGTCGCGCTCATGACCGCTGCCGACCGGGCCGACGTTGCCTCCGAACGAGGCAGGTGCCGCGCTGCCGGGTACCGGCGGCGCCGGGGAGATACCAGGCGGGAGAGGCGGATACGGATCCACCGGCGGCACCTGTGAGGCCAGCAGCGGCGGACCGACCGCGACGAGGTTGCCGTTCTCCCCGACAGCTGTGCCCGGCGGTGGCGCCAGATCCGGTGGCGGCTGGTAGTTCTGCGGCATCAGGACCTCGGGAAGGTCGGCCCGCACGGGCACCTCGGGGGCTGTGGAGCAGCTCGGCCCGGGCAGCGCACCGTAGCGCGGACAGTCGGCGCGGGTGTAGGTATAGGACGGCGTGAACGACAGGTTCACCCGGCCGCGCGCCGTATCGAGCTCGGAATCCCAGACCTCGGCGAAGAAGGTGTCGGAGAACCTGGTCATCCGCTGGCTGATCGGCACGAAATGCTGGGAATTCTGCGCCAGCACGCCGAGCACCGGCGTCAGATCGGTGGTGATGTGGACCAGTCGGTCGGTCTGATTGTGCAATGACTCCACGCTGGTAGTCGTGGTGTGCGCAGCGGCCGCCAGGAAATCCTCGAGGCTTCTGCGCTGCTCGACCAGGGTCCGCATCGGCTCCACTGCCTCGTGCAGTGCTTCGATGAGGTCCGGTGCCGTCGCCGACAGCCCGCGCGCGGCTTCGGACAACGCCGAAATCGTCGATGGTCCCTCGTCGGTCGCGACGACGGCGTTGAGCTCATCGATCAGCCGGTTGAGTTCGGACGCCGACGTGAGCAGTTGCCCGCGGCGGTTGTTGGTGGCCGCCGCAACGGCGGCGAGCACACCGATGGTGTGGTCGTCGCGTCCGCGCCCCGCTGCCGCGAGGATGTCGCGCAGTTTGGTGATGGTGGTCTGGAACAACACCGTCGGCAGGGTGGTGTCCTCGGTGATCCGTCCACCGTCGCGGATCGGTCCGGCCGAGTCGTTGACGGTCTCGACCAATTGCAGCGAAGACACCGCGAAGGCATTACTGGGCACCACCCGGGCCGCGACGCCGGCCGGTATGCCCTGTGCGTAAACCGAATCCAGCCGGATGTGAACGTGACTGGGCTGTGCGCCGGTCCCGGGCGTGACACTTTCCACCGCGCCGACGAGTACCCCGCGAAACTTCACATCCGATCGGGCCGGCAGGCCGTCGCCGATGTTCCGCAGCTCTGCCACCACATGCAGGCTGCGGTCGAACATCCCGGTCGATTTGACCAGCAACGCCGATGCCACCACACCGACCACGACGAGCGCCACGGTTCCACGCCGGATCAGCTGCCTGCCGGTGAGGTGGTTTCCGTCCAGATCGACCATGCTCGCCACCGTCAACCACCCAGCCTTGCACCGGAATTCACGCTCCACAGCGCCATCGTCAGCAGCATGTTGACGATGATCACCACGGTGATACTGGCCCGCATGGCGTGCCCCGCGGCGATGCCGACGCCCTCCGGACCACCGCCGGCGCAGTATCCGTAGTAGCACTGCACCGTTGCCGCGATCCAGACGAACACGACGGCTTTCACCATCGAGTACAGGATGTCGGTTCCACTGATCAGCAACGTGAAGTAGTGCAGATAGGGCCCGAGCGATCCCCCGCTGATGAGGCCCACCATGATCTGGCACGACAGGTAGCAGATGCCCAGGCACGCCGCGTACAGGGGAATGATCGCGACCACCGAGGCCAGCAGGCGGGTGGTGACGAGGTACGGAATCGGCCTGATCGCAAGCGAGTTCATCGCGTCGATCTCCTCGGAGATCCGCATCGAGCCGATCTGCGTGGTGAATCGGCAGCCCGCCTGAACCGCGAACGCCAAAGCAGCCATGATCGGTGCCAGCTCGCGGGTGGTGACCAACGACGAGATGATCCCGGTTGCCGGACCGAGTCCGAGCAGATTCAGGAAGTCGTACCCCTCGACCGCGATCAGGGCTCCGGTGGTGATGCCGAGGACGAGGATCACCCCGGCGGTGCCGCCGCCCACGACGATCGATCCGTTGCCCCAGGTGATGTCAGAGACCAGTCGGAGGAACTCCCGCCGGTACCGGCGCAGGGCGAGTGGCGCACCCGCGAGGGCGTGGGCGGAGAATGCGACGAAGTGGCCGAAGCGCGCCACCGGCCGCGTCATCACGGGCTGGGTCATCTCACAATCCCGTCCGCGGGAAGAGCATGGTGTAGAGCTGGCTCACCGCGACATTCACGGTCATCAAGACCAGAACCGATTCCACGACCGCGGCGTTGACGGCGTTGGCGACACCGGCCGGCCCCTGCCCGGCGGCGAGCCCTTTCTGGCAGGACACCACCGCGACGATCGCGCCGTACACCGCCGACTTGAACAATGCGAGCAGCATGTCTCCCGTGGTGGCGAACGACGCGAACGTGGCGATGAAACTGCCGGGCGCACCGCCCTGGACGTAAACGTTGAACAGGTAGCTCGACAGAAAGCCGACAAAGCACACCACCCCGGTGAGTGCTATGCCGATGACGATCGCGGCCGCGAAGCGGGGCACGACGAGCCTACGGACCACCGAAACGCCCATTACCTCCATCGCGGCCGTCTCCTCGCGCATGGTCCGGCAGCCCAGATCCGCAGTCATCGCGGCGCCCACCGCCGCCGCCAGTAGCAGCGCAGAAACCAGCGAGGCGGCCTGTCGCACGACGGCCAGTCCGCTGGCAGCACCGGCGAGCGATGTCGCGCCGACCTGTCCTGCCAACAGTGCGAACTGGATCGACAAGGTGACCCCGATCGGCAGCGCCACCAGGACCGTCGGCATGACGGCCGCGCCGGCCATGAAAGCCGCCTGCCGAACGAACTCGGCCCACTGAAATCGCCCGGTCACCAAGTCGGAGACGCAGAACCGGATCGTCTTCAACCCGAGTACCACCTGCTCGCCCACCGTGGCCAGCGCCGCTACCGGATGACGCCGCAGATATCCCGCACCCATCTGGACAACCCGGGCACTGTTGTCCCGCACAGTCATCTGACGAGTTCACGCTCCCCGGGATATCCCGGCCCGCCCAATCGCGCCGTCGTCTCCAACCGTCGCAGCTTGCCCGACGAGGTCTTCGGCAGCCAACCGGCCGGGACCACGTGCACGGCCCTCGGGCTGATCCCGAGTTGTCGATAGATTCGATCGGCGATCTCGGCACGGATCCGCGCGGTCTCGGTGCCGTCGGCGTGCAGTACCGACTCGGCCACCATCGAGAATCCCTCGCCCGCGGCCGCGGTGGAAAGTCGCACCGCGGCAACGCCGCCCGAGCGCACACCGTCCACTCCGGACGCGCTTCGCTCGATGTCTTCGGGATGGACGTTGCGGCCCGAGATGATCAGGATGTCCTTCTTACGGCCGCAGATGACGGGTTGGCCGTCGTCGGTCAGATAGCCGACGTCCCCGGTGCGGAACCATCCGTCGGCGTCCGTGACGGCCTCGATCCCCTCGGCGGTGCGGTATCCGCGGGTCACGTTCTCGCCGCGGATCTCCAGTTCACCGATGGCCAGGGACTCGACCACCGAGCCGTCCTCGGCCACCACGCGAACCTGGCATCCCGGCAGCGGCTGCCCGAGTGCCACCCGCTGCTCGCACACGCGGTATTCGTCGCCCGGGCGCACGAACGACACTCCCAGCGTCGCCTCGGCCATTCCGTAGGCAGGCACGATGGCGTGCTTGCGCAGGCCGAACCGGGCCCCCGCAGTGGTCAACCGGTCCAGCGTCGCGACATCGATTGCCTC
Source organism: Mycobacterium sp. IDUB_24 (assembly GCF_055419385.1). Classification (NCBI taxonomy): domain Bacteria; kingdom Bacillati; phylum Actinomycetota; class Actinomycetes; order Mycobacteriales; family Mycobacteriaceae; genus Mycobacterium; species Mycobacterium sp. IDUB_24. Next base: position 372,053 of record NZ_JBVAXO010000005.1, on the reverse strand, counting down.
GGCACCACTGAGCGCAAACCGCAGTGTCGACAGGTCGTAGGCGCCATCGGCAACCTTGCGAAGCCTGCGCGCAAGCACCGAGTAAGCGAAATTCGGTGCCGCGGTCATGGTTCCGCGATACCTGGTGATCAGCTCGGCCCACAGCAGCGGATCGCCGAGGAAGTCGACCGGCGTCACCTTGACGGTCTCGATGCCCAGACACATGGGCGTGATGAGGTAGCCCATCATCCCCATGTCGTGAAAGAGCGGAAGCCAGCTGACCACCACATCGGTCTGGGCGTCCGCTCCTGAGGCGGCGGCCATCCCGACCAGGTTGGACTCGATGTTGCGGTAGCTGATCGCGACGGCCTTGGGCCTGCCGGTCGATCCCGACGTCAGCTGTTGGAAGGCGATCGCATCCTCGTCCGAATCCACGATCTGACCCGGTGTCGCCTCGAGCAGTTCGGTCAGCAGCAGAGTCCGCACGCCGGCGGCGGAAAGGGCTTCGCCGGCGGCGAGGAACGGGCTACCGACAACCACGGTCGCGGCACCGATCGTCGACAGCGTCGGCCCCAAGTCCGCCGCCCACGCCGAGATCTCGGTCCGATGGGTGGGATGGTGCAGCATGGTCACGGCAGCGCCCGACATCCAGATGCCCTGCACCAGTGGGGCGATCTCCCCTGGTGCACCGGCCAGCACGGCCACCGCGTCTCCCGGCAGCACCCCCGCCTGCTGCAACCCACCCGCGACGGCGCGGCCGGACCGGTGCACCCGTGCCCAGGTCGCCGTCGTCAGCTGGTCGAGGCGCGATCGGCCGTCGGGGTCGACCGGTGCCGCGGTGAGACCTCGTGAGGTGATCTCGGCCCCGGCACGCAGTCTGTCCAGGATCCGGTTCACGGCTGTCCCGGCGGGTTGCCTGCCGTGCTCACCGCACCGGAGGTGGCAAGCCGGCGGTTCTCCACCAGTTCGACCAGGGCGCCGACGGTCTTGCACTCGAACACATCGTCTTTGTTGAGGACGACGCCGAATCGGTTTTTGATCTCGGATACCCCTAGGGCGAACGACAGTGAGTCGAAACCCAGGTCCCCGACCAGTTCCGAGAAATCGTTGACGTCTTCGGCGGGCAGCTCGAGCTCGTCGGTGATGAACTCGATGAGAAATTCCCGTACTTCTGACACGGCCTGACTACCTTCCGATCTTGCGGCGAATCACCATGTGGATGGGTATTTGGAGGACGGCGAACATGCCAACGGCGACAAGACAACCCGTCACAACGGTCCCGGTGTCGAACTCGCCGTACATGATCGTCGACGCGGCCGCCACGATGTGTGAGAACGGGTTCAGGTTGATGCTGAACCGAAGCCAGTCCGACAGGAACACCGACGGCATGAGCGCCTGGCTGATGAACAGCACCGGCAGCGCAAGCGGCAGCATCGCCACCGGTGCCTGCGGGTTGAGCGTGCGCAGCGCCACCAGATAGAACAACGAACTATAGGCCGCCGACCACAGGAACATCAGCACGACAAGGAATGCGCCAGTGAGGATCCCGGCCCGCAGCGGGGCATCGAGCAGGGCCAGCAGGGCGATCACGATGACCGCCGCAGGCAGGATCCGGAACATCTCGAATCCGAACTTGGCCGCCATGATCTGCCTGGTCGACACACCGTAGAGACGGAGTCGGTCGGTGAAGCCGGACCTGATCTCATCGATCAGCGTGCCCGCGCCGTACCCCGCGCCGAGCATCGGGATCAGCATGATGAGGCCTGGGGCGATATAGGCGGTATAGGACGACAGCGGGAATCCGGGCAGATCGGCGACCCGCTGGAACATCGATCGCACGAAGATCACCAGGACCACGGGAAAGACGATCGGGAAGATGAAACCGAAGACCGGCTGCCGCAGGCCCACAACGACATAGCGGCGGAACAACCGCAAGGTGTTCGACAACGAGTTCATCGGGTGGCCTCCAGGAACGCGTCACGCAGCGAGGTCGACCGGACCTCGATCTCGGCCTCGCCCAGTCCGATCCGCTCCAGTTCGGCGCTGAGCCTGCCGAGCGCGGAGGCCGACGCCGACTCAAGCGTCGCCGTCAGCGCGGTGTCGGTGGTGCGCTCCACGGGATAGCCGGTGGTGGCCAATGCCTGCACCGACGCGTCCGGTATCGGCACGTCCGATGAGATCGCCGCGACGAATCCGTGGCTTCTGGTGAATTCCTGGGTCGATCCGGATGCGACCAATCTGCCGTCCTTGATGATTCCGACTTCGTCGGCCAGCGAGACCGCTTCGTCCATGTCGTGGGTGGTCAGCACCACCGTGCGGCCCTGCGAGCGCAGGGAGCGGATGGCGTTCCACACCTCTTGCTTGCCCTCGATGTCGAGGCCGCTGGACGGCTCGTCGAGGAACAGCATCTTCGGGTCGTGGGCCACCGCCAGCGCCACGTCGACCCGGCGTCGCATGCCTCCCGACAGTGCGCCCACCTTTCGGGTGAGGTACTTGCCCAGCCCGAACTGCTCGACGAGTTCGTCCTCCCGCCTGCGCCTTTCGGATTTCGGCCAGCTTGCCATCGCCAGGCTCATGCGGATCTGTTCGATCGGCGACATCCAGAGGTCGAGCGCTACCTCCTGCAGCGCCACGCCGATCAGCGGCCGGAGCTCATCGGTTTCGGCTACGGGGATGCCGAGCACTTCCAGCCGGCCGCTCGTCGGCGCGAGCAGCGTCGTGGCCATGCGGATCGTGGTGGTCTTGCCCGCACCGTTTCGGCCGAGCAGGCAGTAGACCACCCCGCGGGGCACCGTCAGACTGAGTCCGTCGACAGCACTGTTCTGTGCACCGGGATAGGACTTGGTGACGCCATCGGCGAGCAATGCCGGTGACGGATTGTCTTGTTTTTCTTCAGACATGGGTCGTTCAATCTCCGACTCTGGGAAGGACGTGGCGCTCCAGCTCTTCGGTCAGGTGGATTCCCTGTGCGGTGAGGTCCACCTTGAGCTCGGTGTAGAGCGGAAAACTGCCGCCCTTGGGCGTGTCGTTGACCTGGTGGATGGTGCCGGTACTCACACCCATCACGTTGAGATCGACTACGGTGCGGACCAATTCGACGGGCTTGCCGCGCCAGGTGCCCTGCCGGCTGCCTTCTGAACGCACGCTGCCCGCGACCGTCGCACCGCCACCGCAGGACCCGGTCACCTCATGCGGCTCACCGGTGCCGGCCAAGTCGATTCCCCCGTTCACCGCGCATTGCAGCGACACGCGTGAATCGAGCGGGTTGACGATCGTGATCGCATCCAGGGTGCCGGCCGCGGCCTCGTCGGACCCGGTGGACACGATGCCGGCCTCGTACGGGAATCGGTCACCGATGTAGTACTGCTCGACTTGCATCTCACCGCGCCGCGGCCCCGGGCCGATGGTCAGCACACCCGAGGTGGGCAGCGATGTCGTCTCGTCGAGATAGGTGACCGAGCCCGAAATCTCCAACGGATACGTTCCGTAGGGAGAGTCGGGGCGGGGTTCGGCCGCCGGTTCGGCCGCGGCATCGGGATACTTCAGCAGTGCGTAGGCGTGCCCGACCGGCTTTCCGGCCGCTTCGTTCACCGATGTACAGCCGGCCAGCAGACCGGGCCCGATCACACACGCACCGGCAGCCGCGAGAATCCGCTTCACCGCGCCGTGCCCGCACCGGTCAGGGTTCGGCTCAGCCTGCGGTGCCGATGGCTGAAAAAGGCCGACAGGACCCGGCTCATCACTTTCCCCCAACCCGGGATGAGCCCCATCGGCGCCTGTGGGGCCAGCGTGATCTCGTCGGTGACGATCGTCTTGTCCCCCAACGGTTCCAGGGTGCGGTGATGAACCCAGATCCTCATCCCGGTCATGATCGACTCTTCGCGGAACATGCGTCCGGCATCGATCTTGGCGATGGTGATGTCGTCGAACCCGAACGGCACGATGCCGAACAGCAGAAGGAAGCTTTTACCGATCCGGGTTCCGGGAGTGACGTCGGCGATCGATTGTCCCCGAAACCGGCGGGGCATGGTCATCTTGAGATAGGGGCCCATCTCGTCATTGATGCCCTCCTGGGTGGTCACCCGGTCCCACACAAGGTCGACGGGACAGTCGATCTCGCTGACCTTGCGGAAGACGTGTTCTTGCGTGTGAATGGATCGCATGTCGGTGTTCCTCTAATTGCTTGACGGTAAAAGGGTTCGGTTGGCATCCGCGATGAACGATCCACTGATGTCGACGACGGCCGGAACGCTGTCGGCCCCGATGTAGTCGGGCATGATCTCGCCGATCTGGTGGATACGCGTCGAGAACAGCTGGCTGTACCACTCGAACAGCGGGACCACGAGCGCCACGGTGACGAAGTCGACACCGTCGGCCGCCAGGCTGCCGAAGAACGCCTGCCAGATCTGCTCGATCATGCCCACGCGCCGGTGCTTCTTGCACACCCCCTGGGTAGCGAGCTCGGCGATGCGCTCCGGTGCGATGTCCTCGAAGAACGAATTCCACTCCGGGTACAGGAAGTTTCGCGCCGGCCGGCCGGCCACCGCGTAGCTGCGGCCGTCGCGCAATGTGCTGAAGCTGTCCAGGCCGAGTTCGGTATCTGCCCGCAACGCCCGCAGGACTCCGACCGGTTCATCGGAATCCTCGCTGAGCCCCACGAAGATCTCCGAGGACCGTTCCCACTGCTGGTAGTGCACCATTTCGCCGGCCGCGGTGTCCGAGTCGCTCGCCCAACCGTTCTCCAGCCCGAAGATGGTGTATTCCACACCCTTCGCCCAGCCGAACCGCGCATCGTCAGGGCGCACCCGGTCGACACGAAGAAGTTCTGTACTCATGCGTTGGTGAATTCCCTTCCGCAGGCATGGATCCGGTCGCCCTCGCCGCAGATGGCCGCGATGACGTCGGCAGCAGCCTCAGGACTTACCAGGGGGTTGACGAAGGTGAGCTTGAGCGCCTGACTGCCGGCCGCCGTCGACCGGCCGATCACGGCGCGCCCCGAATCGGCCAGCGCGATCCGGATCTGCTGGTTCACGTCGTCGCACTCGGCGTCGGACAGGTCGGCATGGTGCCAGCGCACCACGACGGTGTTGGTCGCGACGGGCGCCACCAGAGCCAACCCCGGGTGATCCGCAACCGCAGCCGCAGCCGCAGCCGCGGCCGCACAGGTGGCATCGATCATCTCGCCGACCCGCTGTCTCCCGAGTGCGCGCAATGTCACGAACACCTTCAGGGCATCGAACCGCCGGGTCGTCTGCAACGACTTCCCGACCAGATTGACCACATCTTCGGCCGAATCCTGAAGCGGGTTCAGGTAATCGGCATGATCAGCCAGTATCTCGAATGATTCGCTCCGGCGTACCAGTAGCGCACTACAGCTGATCGCCTGGAACAGGAGCTTGTGGAAGTCCACGGCCACCGAGTCGGCCATCTCGACCCCTCGAAGCAGATGACGATGGGTGGCGCTGAACACTAGGCAGCCACCTGCGCAGGCGTCGACGTGGGTCCAGATGCCGTGTTCGCGCGCAACGGCGATCGCCTCCGGCAATGGGTCGATCGCCCCGAAGTCCGTTGTGCCGGCGGTGAGTACGAGCGCCATGATCGGCGTGCCCGCCGCAGCCGCCCGATCAATACAGTCGATCAGCCCGTCCATCCGCATCCGCCCGGCCGCATCGGTCGGCACCTCGACCACGGCGCCCGACAGGCCGAGGATCCTCAGCGCCTGCCGCACCGAGAAATGGGCCTGGCGGGTACACAACACGCGCCAGGAGCCGGCCTCGGCCGGCAGCCCCGCAGACAGGTCGGATCCGAACCTGTCGCGAGCGAACAGGTCTCGGGCCATCATCAGCGCCTGCAGGTTGGATTGGGTTCCCCCGCTGGTGAACGTGCCGTCGGCGCCCTTGTCGTAGCCGAGTGTGGCACACAGGTCGCCGATGACCTTCTGTTCGATCGCGGTGGCGGCCGGCGCCTGGTCGAAGGAATCCAACGACTGATTGAAGGAGCTGACCAGGATCTCGGCGGCCAGCGACGACAGCGTAGGAGGGCAGTGCAGATGTGCCAGATAACCGGGATGGGTCACGATCGCGGACTGTCCGGACAGCAAGCCGGCCGCCTCGCCCAACGCGCGTGGCAACCCGATCCCCTCTGCGGAGTCGAGTTCGAACCCCTCGACGACCTTGTTCAACTCTGCGTAGCCGGCCACCAACCCCGGCCGGTCCGGATCACGCAAATCCGTACCGGCCCAGATGGCTGCCAGGGTCAACGCTTCGCGATAGCCGCTGAGTCCGGTGGCAGTGAGAAAATCAGCGGCGAACGGATTCCTATCGGTTGTCACTGCGCCCCCATCAGGACGTCGCAGGTCGCACGCTTCCGACCCTCTTGTCGCACAGCGGCTTCGAAGGCAGAGAGTGCAGCCGACATGTCGACCTCATTGATGGTCAGCGGCGGCAGGAAGCGCACCACGTTCCCGTACTGGCCCCCGGTTTCGACGATGAGTCCGTGCTGCAGACAGGCCAGTTGAATGCGTCGAGCCCGTTCCGCGTCCGGCGCCGCAGCGCCGTGTTGTCGCGGCAGCATCGGATCGACGATCTCGGCTCCGAGCATCAGCCCAGCCCCCCGCACGTCACCCACGATGTCGGACTGCGCCGCGACGGACTTGAGGCCGTCGAGAAAAGCGGCGCCCGTCGTCTGGACACGGTCCGCCAAATCTGTCTCGACAGCGAAGCGGATCACCGCACTCGCCGCGGCGAACGCCATCGCATTGCCGCGAAACGTTCCGGTGAAAGCGCCGGGCTCCCATACGTCATAGCGTTCCCGGACCACCAACACCGCGATGGGCAGTCCGGAACCGAGGCCTTTCGAGATCACCATCATGTCGGGCTCGACGTCGCAACGCTGAAATGCCCAGGCCGGACCGGTCCGGAACATCCCGGCCTGCACCTCATCGGCGATCAGCGGAACATCGAAATGGCTTGCCGTGTCCCGCAACGCGTTACCCCACCGGTACGGTGCCGGGATCACACCGCCCTCCCCCAGCACGAACTCCGCCAGGACGGAGGCCGGCGAGGTGATGCCGGAGTGAGGCCGAGACAGGTTCTCGACCGCGGCCACCGCCAGATCGATACCGCGCTCTCCACCGACCCCGAACGGGCACCGGTAATCCTGCGGATAGGGCAGGAAGGTGGCCCGTGGAGCGAGCACCACCGGTTGACGGCGCAGTCCGCCACCGGAACTGGCCGCCCGCGCGGCCCGGGTGCAGCCGTGGAAACCGCCTTGGACACCGATGTGCTCACGTCCGCCGGTGGCGATCTCGGCGAGCATCAGCGCCGCTTCGATCGCACTGGCCCCGCTCGGCGAGCACAGGTGCACCCGGCCGTCACGTGCCAGTCCCGGTGGCAGGATGGTCAGCAGGTCCTCGACGAATCGTTGTCTGGTCGGGGTGTGAAAGTCGAGCGACTGCCACGGCTCCCCCGATTCGAGGGTCTTGATCACCGCCTCCCGGACAACGGGATGATTCCAGCCGAGAGACATCGCGCCCGCCGCCGCCAGACAGTCGATGTACCAGCGTCCGTCGGCGTCACGCAGCCGGGATCCGACCCCCTCGACGGGCCGGATCGGCAGCCGTCGCGAATATGTCGCCGCGGCCGAATCTCGCATCACAGTGCCTCCCTGGGATGCGCGAGAAGCCTCCACAGAGAGGTGGTCAGCGAACGATCCTCGGTGGTCCAGAATCCGCCGTCACGGGGAATCGCCTCGGCCAGGCGGCGGCGAGCCTTTCCGAGCTGGTGGTAGGGCAGCTTCGGAAAGAGGTGGTGCACCGCGTGATAGCGGAGTCCGAGCGGCGCCCACAGCTCCCCGAGGATCGGCATGGATGGATGGTCGATCGAGTCGAGGACCTGCTCGGGAATCGTCATCCGCTCGTTGCGGCTCTCATAACGATGCGCAGCCAGCACCCTAATCCAGTTCACGAACAGCACCGCCGCGACGATCACATAGGCCTCGGCGAGACGGTTCGGTGAATACACCCCGCCGACAAGCAGTGCCAGCATCGCCACCAGGTAGGCGAAGCAGGCGAACTCCTGCACCAACCAGGATCGTGGCGTACGCCCGTCGGGTAGCTTGCGGACGAAGTCGGCGTCGATCATCAGCGCCGACGCCCGGGTCAGGACGTAGGACCGGATCCGCGGGGCCAACCAGGAAAGCGGCGCCAGCACGAGAAACCTCAGCACGAAGACGAGCGGGCCGAGCAGCGCGGTGAACGGTAATGCGATCACCCGCCAGCGCGGTTCGGTCGCATAAGGGACGTACTCACCATCCTCGGCGGTGCCGTAGGTGCGGGACCCATGATGTTCCTGGTGGAACTCATAGGTGAACTGCGGTACCAGCAAAGGAATTCCGCACACCACGTGCCACACCACCGAGAACCAGCGCAGCTCTTCGGGTGCATGGACGATCTCGTGGACGAACAGCACCGCGCGGTAGAAGGCCAGCGCGGCGATCACCATACAGCCGATCGCGATCGGCGAGAGCAAGCGGTCGGCCGGGCACAGCACGAACGCGGCATAGCCGATCACCACGCACGCGATGAGGTCGACCCAGTAAATCCACCGGCGTCGCGCGGTCAGGTCGGCGATCAGCGACCGTGCTTCGGCCATCGAGATGCCGAGCGCGTCTTTGGAACCCGACCCGGTCGCTTTCTGGCGGATATCGGTAGTCATCGGACGAACTCCGTGATCAATTCGACGGCGGGCATTCTCGAAATACCGAGCTCTCGCTCGGCTTTGCCGGAGGCGTAGTACAGGTGGCGACCCATCAACTCGACGTTCTCGGGCACCAGCGCATCGTCGTGGCGGGGATTGCCGATCAGGTCACGCATCACGCGGTTCCCGGCTCCGACGGTGCGGAACAGACCCATCGGCAGGGTCCGGACAGAGTGGCTGCGGCCGACGGCTTCGACGAGCAATTCCGCGATCCGGCGGTAGGTGAGGTTCGTGCTGGAGAGGATGTACCGCTCCCCGGACCCGCCCTTGACCATGGCTGCGGTGGCTCCGGCGACGAAGTCCCGGGCCGAGCACACCGCGGTCCCACCCGGGGGCACGCCCCGCAGTAGACCGCGCCGCGCGGCCACCAACAGTCCCTGCCAGGATCGCGAAGGACCGGACGCGGGTGCGAAAACCGCAGCGGGATTTACCACCACGACATCGAGACCTCGTTCGCCGAAGTCGAGCATCACGCGTTCTCCGGCCCGTTTGGTGGCGGCATATACGTTGTCGAGCACCGAGCCCCCGACGTCGAACCGCTCGTCGGCCACCACACCATCGGGTGGATAGCCGATGGCGGCTGTCGACGACACATGGACGACGCGCCGGACTCCGTGGTGCAATGCGCTCTGCGCCACGTAGTAGGAACCCAGCACGTTGGCGTTCCAGATGGAATGGGCGAGACGGGAATTCGGAGACGCAATGCCAGCGAGGTGATACACATACGACATACCGCGCATGGCTGCATCGACACTGTCCGAATCGGTGATATCGGCCCGGACCACCTCAACCCCCCGGCCCAAACCCCCCGGTTGGGCCGCACGGTCGTCAGGTCCGGTCATGACAGTGACTGCTTCACCGTTACGAACCAGCTCTGCCACCAGCTCGCTGCCGAGGTACCCGGCGCCCCCGGTGACGAGGATTCGGCCGGCCATCACAGTGCCTTCTGGTAGACGCGGTGCCGTTTGTCCGGCTCGGTCTTCATCTGCGCGGCCAGGGAATTCGACCAGACGTTGTCTTCGTGTACCCAGGTGGTCGCCACCGACGAATATCCGCTGCCGGTACTGGCCCTGACGATCTCGCCGGCCAGGATGCGGCCGATTCCCGCCCCGAACTGGGTTTCGACGGCACCGATGAGGACGACGACCGCGGTGTCGATACCGCGGATCCGTCCCCCGCGCTTGGCTGCCATGCGCAGCAACATCGACGGGGTGAGCCGGCCGGACTGCCCGGAGATCTCATTCACGTCGGGCAGCATCAACAAGAACCCGATGGGAGATCCGGCCGCCTCGACGATGCGGACGATGCGGGAATCGATCAACGGCCGCATTTCCACAGCCATCCTGGCGAACACCGCCTTGCTCAGCGGGACGTTCTCTGGATGGCGGGCGAAGGAATCGTTGTAGAGGCCCCGTAGAGTTTCCAGCTCGTTGCTGAAATCCTTCATACGAACGGACCGCACCGTGGCGCCCTGCGCGTCCATCACCGCGTCGGCACGTTTGACGAGGCGCCGCTGAACAGCGCTGCCTGACCCGGTATTCCAGCGATACGAGGCACTGTCGAATTTCTTTTGGTACCCGGCAGACTCGACGAGCTGCAGGTAATACGGCGGGTTGTACGGCTGCATCAGGGTCGGCGGGGTGTCGTAGCCCTCGGCGAGCAGCCCTACTTCCTCCCGCGTCGAATAGCTGTAGGGTCCGATCATCTTGTCCATGCCACGACGACGTGCCCAGTCCTCCGCAGTTTCCAGCAACGCGCCGGCCACAACCTCGTCAGGTGAGCTCTCGAAATGTCCGAAGAACCCACAGCCGCCGTATCGCTTGACGTACTCGGAGTCGATACTGGCCGAGATCCGCCCGACCGGCCTTTCTCCTTGGTAAGCAACGAAGTTGGCGACCTCGACCTCGCGGTACAGCGGATTCTTGCGGGCGTCCATCTTCGTCCGCATGACCCGGCGCAGCATCGGCCTCCACCGAGCATCGCCGCAGTAGAGGTGCCACGGAAGGTCGACGAACCGTCTGGCTTCCGCGGGTGAGGTGACCTCACGGACGTCCAGCGATGTCTTCAGGTCACTTGGCACGAACGATTCCCAAGTCGTAGGCCAATTCCGGATTACCCTTGCTCTTCCATAGCGCGCCGTCCATGTAGAAGTGGTGCAACACGAACATCAGTGGCACAGCGAAGATGACGGTGTCCAGCTGTCCGGCGAGGATGCCCAGCAACGCCAGACCTGCCACATAGAGCGGAAGTGCCTTGCGTGTGGAGAGCCGGGCCAGCAGGAGCTTCTTCTCGCTGGGGTCGGTCGATGCCGCGAACCGGGTGTTGTTCCTGGTCCAGTTGATCAGGTGGTACTGCAGACTGTGGGTGGTCGTCGCGATCAGGATGAGTGCGAACAGGTCCGACACCAGCAGGTAGGACAGGTTGTACGACAGTGTCGCGATGATGAACGTGGCCACTGCCATCGGAGGCAGCGTCGTCTGCCCATCGCGACGCAGCTTGATCTGCTCGGCGACCGCCAAGGCGAGCAACACCGCGGCGACCGCGTACGCGACGACGATGAGCGCGTTGGGAATCGGCGGTACCGGGACACTCAGGTTCGAGAACGGCAGCCGGTGGCCGAACACCTCGTACTCCGAGAAGTCCAGTCCATGGCTCGCCCGGTAGACAACGGGCGCCAGACAGGCGGCATACAACGCGTACTTGAGCCGGTTCCGCGGCCCCTTGTACCCATTCTTCGCGGCGTAGATGTTCATGATGCCGAAGTGCTGCTTGAGGACGTGGAAGACCTGCCAGTAAGCCCAGATCGCCAACAGCGGCACCAACCACCCACCGAACCAGAGCACCCCGACGATCGTGGCGACGACGGCGAAGCTCAGCACATAGTGCAACCGGTACCGTGACCGCTCCCGCGGGTCGAGCCACACCCGCACGGTTGTGGTCAACACGTGCGGAAGGTCGGATAGCAGCGAAAAGGCGACCGCCCCAACCAGAAACACGCCCTTGTGACTCTCGGCCGCGAACAGGATCGCTGACAGTAGTGCGCCCAGGCCGAACACGAAGTAGATGTCGACTCGACGACTGACGAACCAGCCCGGCTGGTGCTCGCCGTCTTTCAATCGCGGCTGTCGAGTTCCCGCGGCAGTACCGGCCGTCCCGACTGGCGTTCCAGCGACCATCCCAACCCCTCCTCGCGGCCCAAAAGCCTGTCTTAATGACAATGGTTATCGTTATCGACATAACGTAGGGTGAGCGCAAGCCTCTGTCAACGCCGGTTTCACCGGAGTTGCCGAAATGTGGCGGCCGCCACAGAGGCGCGGTAAAAGCCTGCCCACAAACAAGATTCGACAAGGGATACGCCGTGACGGCACCGATCGACGACGACACAACCGCTCAGGACGCGGCCGCCGACCGCGACATGAACGATGAAGCCGACGAGGACAGCCCCACCACCGTGGGTCGTCTCGGCCGGTTGACCGTGGCAGGCGGCGCAGCCGTCCTCTTCGCCGCCGCAGTGGTAGCGGCATTACTGGGCGCGCAGGTGTGGCACCACCACCAAGTCGATACGGTCGGCGAGCAAGCCAGGTCGACAGCCACCGCCTACGCCGAGACGTTGACCAGTATCGACAGCGACAAAGTCGACGACAACTTCACCCGCATCCTCGGCGGCGCTACCGGCGAGTTCAAGGACATGTATACCCAGTCGAGCGTTCAACTCCGCCAACTGCTGATCGACACGAAGGCGACTGCCCATGGGAGCGTGGTCGATTCGGCGATCCAGTCCAAGTCGCTCGACGAAGTCGTAGTCCTGGTCATGGTCGATCAGGCGGTGACCAACAGCGCCCGGCCGGATCCCCGAATTGACCGCAGCCGGATGAAACTCACCATGAAGAACGTCGACGGTCGCTGGCTCGCCGCCAAGGTCGAGCTCCCGTAGGACCAGACAGGAGCAAGCATGCCGGAACAGAACATCGACGACACCGAAAGCAGCGCTCGGAGGCGGCCACACAGGGCATTGAAGCCAGTCGCCGGCTTGACTGCCATCGCCATACTCACCGGCACGGCAATCGTCGGTTGGCAGTGGAAGCAGCAGCGCGACACCGACATCGCCGCACGCGAAGGCCTGGGCGCGGCACAGCGATTCATCGGCGTGCTGACCAACATCGACGGCAACAAGCTCGATGAGAACTTCGCCGCGGCGGCGGAAGGCTCGACGGGCGAGTTCAAGGACAACTACGCGCAGTCCAGCGGGCAGCTGCGCAGACTGCTGGCCGAGAACAAGGCCGCGGCGCACGGCATGGTGGTCGAATCGGCCGTCAAATCAGCCTCACCCGACTCCGTCGAAGTGCTGATGTTCGTCGATCAGTCGGTGAGCAACGCGGCGCACCCGGAACCACGGCTGGATCGGAGCAGGATCAGGATGACCATGAGCAAGGTCGAAGGGCGTTGGCTGGCAAGTAAAGTCGAGCTCCCGTGACTCTCGGCCGCACCCATACAAACGAACCTTTCATGGTCGCCTTGTGCGTGTGTTGCTCCTCGTCCGGTCTCCGGTCTGCGCTGGTGCACATGCTGCGAAACGTCGTACGCCAGTGCCCACATGGCGTTCTGGTGAGTACTCAGTGCTTGCTCGGAGAGTTCACCTGCGCGACCAGGCGTGCCAACCTCAGCCCGGTACTTGTGCTGCAGCCCTGCTCGACAGACCGGGTCCCCAGCGCACCCGCGATCTGGATCGGGCCGATCGCCGCCGACGCCGACGCTCAACGCGCGTGTGAGTGGATCGCCGCCGGCCAGTGGGATTCCGCGCGCCTTCCCCCGCACCTACGGGCCGACGTGAACCTCATCCAGGCGAGTTCTCGAAACTGAGCTCTGATCGAGCTCATAGCTACGTAAGCCGTCGTACGCCGCCGCCCCGACCGCGCCGGTGACGACCGTTGTCGCTGCCTTCGCCAGCAAGCCTTGGCACAGGATCCGCACAGCCTAACCCCACCGAATGAAAATGATAGTCATTTGCATGCCACCCAGCTGAGCACCAACTGCGGCTGGCATCATGTCCGCCGTGGCCACAACTTTGGCAGCACTACGGTGGCGGCCGAGTTCCATGCAGGTTCTCGTGTTCGGGATCATCGCGTTGGCACTGGCGGGCAACACCTTGCGGGCGTTCGTCGAGGGCACTCCCGATGTGGCGACGGCAGCCACGGTGTTCTGCGGCGTGTTCGTCCAAGCGCTGCCGTTTCTGGCACTCGGCGTGGTGATCAGCGGGCTGATCGCGGTTTTCGTCACGCCCGAGCGGCTGGCCCGCTGGCTTCCCCGACGTCGGAGCGCGGCGATCCTGGCTGCCGGTGTCGGCGGCGCGGCGCTGCCCGGTTGCGAATGTGGTTCGGTGCCGGTGGCGCGCCGACTTTTCGGCGACGACACCCAGGATGGCACCGTGGGTGCGGCGGCGCTGACGTTCATGCTCGCCGCACCGGCCATCAACCCTGTCGTGCTGGTGGCCACCGCCGTCGCATTCCCCGGCCACCCGCAGATGGTGGCCGCCCGGTGTGGGGCATCGCTGTTCACCGCGCTGATCATGGGAGCGCTCTGGGCCAGGTTCGGCAGCCCGGAGTGGATCACCCGCCGCCTGCCGAGGTCGCACGACGGTGAGGGTTCACGGTGGGCCGTCTTCACCGAAGCCGCGCGTCACGACTTCCTTTCGGCGGCCTCGTATCTGGTGGTGGGTGCGGCTGCCGCGGCCGCCCTTCACGTGTTGGTTCCGCCCTGGGTGTACGAGCATCTGGCAGGGCAGATCGTGCTGGGAGTGATCACCATGGCGGCGCTGGCGGTGGTGCTGGCGTTGTGTTCGGAAGCCGACGCATTCGTCGCAGCCAGCCTCACCATGCTGCCGCTGCTGCCCCGACTGGTGTTCCTGGTGGTCGGGCCGGCGGTCGACATCAAGCTGTTCGCGATGCAGGCCGGAATGTTCGGCCGTGCGTTCGCCGTCCGGTTCGCACCCACCACCTTCGTGGTCGCCACGCTGGTGGCGACCGGCGTCGGCCTGCTGATTCTGGGGCCGCAGTGAGCCGCGAGACCGAGAACGCACTGCTGCTGCTGATCGGGGTCAGCACCGCGATCATCGCCATCACCGGCACATTCACCCGCTACGTCAAGCCAGGACTGCTGCCTTACCTGGCCGTCACCGCGGTGCTGCTCATCGCGCTGGCCCTCGCTGCGATCGTGCGCGATATCCGGCACGGCCGCCGCGACGACGATAGCGAGGACGGCACCCACCAAGCTCACGATCACCCGCACTCCCCCGGCGTCGCATGGCTACTGCTCATCCCGATCGCGCTGCTGGCCTTCGTCGTACCGCCCGCGATACGTCCCGGCGCCGCATCGGTGACCGCGGTGTCCACCGATGTGCTGCGCCGTCCGTTTCCGCCCCTGCCCGACGGCACTGCTCCGGAGATCTCCCTGCCCGACGTATTGATCCGCGTGGCACAGGACTCCGCGGGCACCCTCGACAACCGCACGATCACCGTCACCGGTTTCACCATGAGCGACGGCGACCGGAGCGACCTGGCCCGGGTGGTGATCATCTGCTGCGCGGCCGATGCTCAACTGGCCCGCATTCGTCTCTCCGGACCGGCGGCGGCCCAATTGGCCGGCTATCCGGACAACACCTGGATCAAAGTGGTCGGCACGATTCCTGCGGGACAAAGCGATTCGAGCCGACAGGCCATCCCGATGATGACGGCGGTCAGCGTGACTCGCACCGATCCCCCGGCGCATCCCTACGCCTACTGATACCTAACCGCGTGGTCTCGTGAGGGAACAGTCACCGCAGTTCGATCCGCCGGGTACCCGGTAGAAGAGGCAACAGCTGCGTCGCCGGAAAGTGAGACCGCTCAGGTCTCCGGTGCCGGCCAGATCCTCGGTGGACAAGAGGGTTTCGGTGACCGCGATGACCTCGTCGCAAAATTCCGGGCTGACGCGGGTCAGCTCATGCGCGGCTGCCACCAAAGCGGCCGCGGCATTGCCGTAGAGCAGCCGCGGCGCCATCTTGACCCGCAGCCCGTCGGCCAGCGGTTCGAGGTGCTCAGTGACCACCCTCCGGTACAGCTCCCGCGCGGTGGACTGTCCGGGCTCGACGGGTTCGCCGACCGGCACCGGCAGCCTGAGCTCGGTGCCGGAAGTATGGCGTTGCAGATCGGTGAGGTCGGGCAGCACGCCGTGGCGCAGGGCGCAGGCCAGCAGCGGGGACCACAGCCGCGAGGCATGACTGAACTGCACCAGGGAGGCACCGACCCGAAGATCGGTCGTGCGGTATCCGGCGGCGGTTTTGGCGACGAGGTCGGCGCAGCCCTCGTCATAGCAGCGTTGCACTGGGATCCAGTCGGTCGGATCGCCGCCGACAGTGATCGCGAAGAACCCTCCGTACGAGGCGATCTCGCCGAGTTGCGCATCGATGTTCACCGCCTCACCGCCACCTTTGGCGCGACGGTGACCTGCGGCCTGCCGGTATCGGGATCAATGGCGATCCTGGCCTCGACCTCGTACACCTCGGACAGCAAGTCCTCGGTGAGTACCGCTGCCGGTGTGCCGGCGGCGACCAGCCCGCCACCGTCGAGCACGCAGATCCGATCGCAGTATGCCGCAGCAAGATTGAGATCGTGCAGCGCGGCGATCACCGTCGCACCGGTCTGCCGCAGCAGATGCAGGGCCTCGTGTTGATGACGCAGATCCAGGTGGTTGGTGGGTTCGTCGAGCACGATGACGTCGGTGCGCTGCGCGAGCGCGCGGGCGATGAGCACGCGTTGCTTCTGCCCTCCCGACAGCCGCCCGTAATCGGTTCCGCCCAATTCGGCGATGTCCAGTGCCGACAACGCCGCACCGATGATCTCGCGGTCCTCGACGTTGTCGGCCTCGAAGGATCGCTTGTACGGAGTCCGCCCCATCGCCACCATGTCACACACGGTGAGCCCGAAATCGCCAGTCGCTTCCTGCAACACCGCGGCGACGCGGCGCGCGGCCTGCTTGCCCCGCAGCTTCCACACGTCGGCGCCGTCGACCAGAACCCGGCCGGCACTCGGCCGCTGCGCCCGGTACAACGTGCGCAGCAGTGTGGTCTTGCCCGCGCCGTTGGGACCCACGACGGCCAGCATCTCACCCGGGGCGACCGACAACGAGACGTCGGCGATCAACGGCCTGCCGTGCACCGACACCGAGACCGTCTCGAACGACACCCGCGCCGTCACGTCTCCGCCTTCCGCCGCATCAAACAAAGAAAGAACGGCCCGCCGACCAGCGCGGTCAGAATCCCCACCGGCAGTTCCTCCGGTGCGGCCACGGTCCGAGCCACGATGTCGCACAGCACCAGAAACGCTGCGCCCAACATCGCGGCGGCCGGCAGCGCCCGGCGGTGATCGGCACCGACCAGCAGACGCACCACATGCGGCATGATCAGCCCGATAAACCCGATCGTGCCACTGACCGCGACCATGGCTCCGACCATGAGCGCCACGACGACGAACATTCCCGCCCGGAACCGGTGCACGTCCAGCCCGAGCGAGGCCGCCGCCTCCTCACCGGTGTAGAGCAGGTTCAGCGACCTGGTGACGGCCAGCAGGACAACGACGCCGACGAGTACCGCCACCGCGGGCACCCAGACCATGCGCCAGGTGGTGCCGCCGAGCCCGCCGAGCATCCACCGCACGGCCGCCTGGGTCTTGTGCGGATCGTCGGAGGTGATGATCAGCAGACTGGCCACCGCGGACAGCACTTCGGCCCCCGCCACGCCGGCCAGGATCAACCGCGCGGTCGTCATGCGCCCGCCCGAGCGGGCCAGGAAGTACACCGCGACGAGCGCAAGGAAGGCGCCGAGGAAGGCCGCCAGCGGCACGGTGAACGCCTGCAGCGCACCGGCGCCGAACACCAGAATCACCACGGCACCGACCGATGCCCCCGAGGAGACACCCAACAGCATGGGATCGGCGAGCGGATTGCGCACCACGGCCTGCAGTGCCATGCCGCACGCCGCCAGACCGGCCCCGACCACTGCGCCCAGCACGACCCGGGGCAGCCGGGCGTCGAGCACGATGGATTCCCGTACCGCAGGCCAACTCTGCTCGACGAGACCCGGATGCACGGAGTGCACCACGATGGCCCACACCTGCCCCGGCGGGATGGACACCGAACCGATTGCGACACCGGCGGTCATCGCCATCAGCAACACTCCGGCCAGCGCAGCGAGGGTCAGCCGGTAGGGCATCACACAAACCGGTCCGGATGCAGCTGCCGGGCCAGGGCGTCCACCGCCCGGCTTACCCGGACCCCAACCACCACCGACGACAACGGGAGCACCGCGAACCGCTGCTGAACAACAGCCGGAACATGCTGCAGCAGAGGGTGTTCGGTGAGGAATCGCTTCTTGTCGGCGACCGGCTGGTCTCCGTAGTCATAGATCACGATGACCTCAGGCGCCCGCTCGGCGAACTGCTCGAACGACACGTCGCCCCACACCTTGGGCACATCGGCGAACACGTTGACACCACCGGCGGCCTCGATCATCAGGTTTCCGATGCCCTTGCCGCCCGACGTGAACACCGTCGCCTCGCCGCTGTCGTAGACCGCGACCCGCACGGGCTGCACGCCGCGCAGCTTCGCCTCGGCCTGCGTCAGCTCACGATGAAGCTTCTCGATCTGTTGCTCGGCCCGGTCGTTGATGCCGAAGATTGTTCCGATGCTTCGGATTTCGTCATCCACCGTGGATATCGTGACGGGCTCGGACCGGCAATCTTCGATGTTGAGGTAGGTGTGAACCCCGGCGTCGGTCAGCCGTTGTCTGCCGCGGCCCTCCTTCTCGTCGAACGCGCTGTCCCAGCCGCCGTAGATGAAATCGGGTTCGACGGCCAGCAGCGACTCATAGGACGGATACTCCTGGGCCAGCACCGGAACGCTGTCGTAGGCGGCCTGATATTCGGGCAGGATCCGGTCGTCAAGGTAGGACGTGCCGACCATGGAATGCTCCAGGCCCAGCGCCAGCAGCGTCTCGATCGCATGCTGATTGAGCGCGACGGCACGGGTCGGCGGCCGGTCGTATGTGGTGCTGACACCGCAATTGTCCACGGTCACCGGGAATCCCGGCGGGACGTTGCCCGCGGTCTCAGGCGCTGTGGTCGAGGCGCACCCCGATACCAGTAGCGCCGACGCCAGTCCGGCGATCAGCCAACGAGCACCCATGGGCGTACCCGTCCTCTCCGGGGAGATCCGCCCCAGTACGTGCGAGGTGGCGACTGCGGTGCGTATCTGGCTCTCGACTACCAGCAAGGCTGGTCGATCGATCACAGTGGCGGGACCGCGCCGGATTCACACCGGCTTCCACGATCCGCAGTCGCCCTATCGCCGTCGATGGTAGATCAGGCCGGGCCGGCGAACGGCAGCAGCGCCATCTCCCTGGCGTTCTTGATCGCCGTGGCGACCTGGCGCTGCTGCTGCGGGGTGAGCCCGGTGATGCGCCGGGACCGGATCTTGCCCCGCTCGCTGATGAAAGTGCGTAGTAGGTGGACGTCTTTGTAGTCGACCTCGGTCACGCCGAGGGCGGTCAGCTGATTGCGCTTCGGCTTCTTGAGATCGGCGGCCGGGGGGCGCTTCTTGTTGTTCTTCCTGGAATTGGCCGCCATCACCAGCTCGACTTCCGCACGCCGGGCAGTTCACCGCGGTGCGCCAGTTCGCGCACGCGGACCCGCGACAACCCGAATTTGCGTAGGTGCCCTCGCGGGCGGCCGTCGACCGCGTCGCGATTGCGCAGCCGCACCGGACTCGAATCACGGGGCAGGCGTTGCAGCGCCGATACGGCGGCGGCCCGCTGCGCCCGTGAGGTAGCGGGATTCCGGATGGTCTCCTTGAGCTCGGCCCGACGTTCGGCGTAGCGCTCCACGAGTTTCCGGCGCTGCTCGTTCTTGACGATCTTGGATCGCTTGGCCATCAGCGTTCCTCGCGGAAGTCGACGTGACGGCGGACGACGGGGTCGTACTTGCGCAGCACGATCCGGTCCGGGTCGTTGCGGCGGTTCTTGCGGGTGACGTAGGTGTAGCCCGTCCCCGCGGTCGATTTCAGCTTCACAATCCGCCGGATATCGGTGCTGGCCATCAGATCTTCTCCCCTCGGCTACGCAGGCGGGCCACCACGGCCTCGATGCCGTCGCGGTCGATCACCTTGATTCCCTTGGCGCTGACCCGAAGTCGGATCCGGCGGCCCTCGCCTGCCAGGTAGTAGGTCTTGTTCTGAATGTTGGGGTTCCAGCGTCGGCGGCTGCGCTTGTGCGAGTGCGACACCGTATTGCCGAACCCGGGCGAGCGCCCGGTGACTTGGCAGTGGGCAGACATCGGTCTCCTTCGGATGGGGTAGCCTTACGATAATGATAATCGTTTTCAACAACAAATTCTCAGGGAGGTGCCGTGCGAACCCCTGTGGTGCTGATCGCCGGCCAAGGTGACAGCGACGGCGTAGCGGAAGAGTTGGCACGCAGGCCCGGAACAGTGCTGGTGCGCCACGCCTTTGACGGCCAGGTGGTCCTGCGGACCGTGTCCGACAACGGTGGGACATCCGAACTCGCGCTCGAGCTCGCCCACGGTTGCGTGTCCTGCACGGTCCGCGACGACCTGCTGATCCTGTTGCGACGGCTGCACCGTCGAGGCGACGTGGAGCGCATCGTCGTGCAGTTGATGCCGTGGCTCGAGGCAGAGGCGGTGTGCTGGGCGATCAACACCATCCGGGTGCACGTCGGGCCCGGTTACATCGACGGACCCGCCGCCAGGGACGTCGCGATCGACGCGGTGATCGCGTGCCTGGACGCGACGGTCTGGCTGCAACAGTCCGTCGGCGACGAGGAACTCCCCGACGGACGCACGGTCGCCCAGGTGGTCGTCGGTCAGGCCGAGTTCGCCGACATGCTGGTACTCAACGAGCCCGACGCCACCACACTGGCAGTGCTGCGCCGGCTCGCACCTCGCGCCCGCATCACCGTGGGCCCCGACCACGTCGAGCTCGGCCTCGCCCATCTGGAGCCGAACAGCCGGCGCGGACGCACCGCCACTCCGCACGATCCACTCCTGGCCGGCGAACCCCCGCTGGAACCCGACGACGAGGTCATCATCGTCGAATTCGCCGCGCGCCGGCCGTTTCACCCGCTGCGTCTGCACGACGCCGTAGACCTCCTGCTCGACGGCGTGGTGCGCACCCGCGGCCGGGCCTGGCTGGCCAACCGCCCGGCCGATGTCATGTGGATCGAATCCGCCGGCGGCGGAATGCACTTCAGCAACGCCGGAAAGTGGCTGGCGGCAATGGATTCCACCGAGCTGGCCTATACCGACCCGGAACGCCTGGCAATGGCCGCGATCGATTGGCACCACAAGTTCGGCGATCGTCACGTATCGCTGACGGTCCTGGCCTGCGGCGCCCGGCCCGGCGATGTCATCGATGCATTACGCGGCGCACTGCTCACCGACGACGAGCTGGCGCGGCCCGAGCAGTGGACCGACTACCCCGACCCCTTCGGCGATTGGCACGAAGAACCCTGCCAGCCCGGAATCGACGAACCGGCTACATCCGCATATCAGGAAGGGGAATCCCAGTGAAACCAGCAATCCACCCCGACTATCACCCCGTGGTGTTCCAGGACGCCTCGACCGGCACCCAGTTCCTCACCCGGTCGACGGCAACCAGTGAGCGCACCATCGAGTGGCCCACCCCGGACGGGATCCAGGCCTACCCGCTGATCGTCGTCGACGTCACCAGCGATTCACACCCGTTCTGGACCGGGTCGGCCCGCCATATCGACTCGGCCGGACAGGTGGAGAAGTTCCGGCGGCGTTACGGCCGCCGCTAGCCATAGGGTGGGGCCATGCGGCTCAAGCCCGGCAGGCCCGCCCTTGCCCCCTATGCGCGGTATTTCGATGCGCCGGCGGCCACACCGCAATCCGCGGTCACGGTCACCTGGGCCGGGGTCAGCACCCTGCTGGTGACCGACGGCTCCTCGGCCGTGCTGACCGACGGGTTCTTCTCCCGGCCGGCGCTGCCGAGCGTTGTCCTGGGCAAGCTGGCACCGTCACTGCCCCGCATCGACGGCAGCCTGGCCCGCCTGGGCGTCGACAAGCTCGAAGCGGTGCTGCCGGTGCACACCCACTTCGACCACGCCATGGATTCGGCTGTAGTGGCCGAGCGCACCGGTGCCCGACTGGTGGGCGGCACGTCGACCGCTCAGGTCGGCGCCGGGGGCGGACTGGCACCCGATCGGATCGTCACGGTCACCTCCGGTGAAGCCGTCCCCCTGGGCAGCTACGACGTGACGCTGTTCGAATCCGAGCACTGCCCACCAGATCGCTTCCCCGGCGTCATCACCGCACCCGTCGTGCCGCCGGTGAAGGTCTCGGCGTACAAGTGCGGTGAGGCCTGGTCCGCCCTGGTGCACCATCGGCCGAGCGACCGCCGCCTACTGATCATCGGAAGCGCCGGCGCGGTGCCGGGCGCCCTTGACGGGCAGCGGGCGGAGGTCGTGTACCTCGGAATCGGCCAGCTCGGGCTGCAGTCCGAGCAGTATTTCGAGAGCTACTGGACCCACACGGTGCGTGCGGTCGGGGCACGTCGGGTGGTGCTGATCCACTGGGACGACTTCTTCCGCCCACTGCACAAGCCGTTGCGCGCCTTGCCGTATGCCGGTGACGACCTGGATGTTTCAATGCGGCTGCTGACCAGGCTGGCAGAGCAGGACGGGGTGAGCCTGCACCTGCCGGCCGTGTGGGAACGGTCCGACCCCTGGCGCTGACCTTCGCGCTCGTCGCGCTGGCCGTGGTCCTGGCTTTCGCGATGGCGCGCCCCAACGGCTGGCCCGAAGCGGTCGCGGCGGTGCCCGCCGCCGGACTGCTCATCGCGTTCGGGGTGACCTCGGGAGCCGACGCCCTGGCCGAGGTGAATCACCTGCTACCCGTGGTCGGCTTCCTGGCGGCCGTCCTGGTGCTCGCCCACCTCTGTGACGACGAGGGACTGTTCCACGCCGCGGGCACGCTGATGGCGCGCGCCAGCAGGGGCGATTCCCGGCGGCTCCTGACCCGGGTGTTCGTCATCGGGGCGACGACGACGGCCGTGCTGAGCCTGGATGCGACCGTGGTGCTGCTGACGCCCGTGGTGCTGGCCACTGCCCGCGCCCTGGCGATACCGCCCCGGCCGCATGCCTACGCCAGTGCGCATCTGGCCAACTCCGCGTCGCTGTTGTTCCCGGTGTCGAATCTGACCAACCTGTTGGCCTTCACGGTGGCGGGGTTGTCCTTCACCCAGTTCAGTGCGGTGATGGCGCTGCCCTGGCTGGCCGCGATCGGCGTCGAATTCGTCCTACTGCGTTGGCTTTTCCGCCAAGAGTTGAATCGGCCGGCCGCCGAGGTGGCGCCGCCGCCACCCGAGGTTCCGGTGTTCGTGCTCGTGGTGCTGGGTTTGACGCTGGCGGGATTCGTCATCACCTCAGTCATTGACGTGTCCCCCGCGTGGGCGGCACTGGCCGGGGCGGTCGTGCTCGGTGTGCGCAGTCTGGCCCAGCGCCGCAGCACGATCGGCGGCATCGCACGCGCGGTAAACGTGCCGTTCCTGGCGTTCGTGCTGTGCCTCGGTGTGGTGGTGGACGCCGTCGTGCAGAACGGCCTCGGCGACGTCATGCGCGGGGCGCTTCCGGCCGGGGACTCGTTGCCCGCGCTGTTGGGCCTGGCGGCCCTGGCGGCCGTGTTGGCCAACCTGGTCAACAACCTGCCCGCAGTGCTGGTGCTGCTTCCGTTGGTGGCCGGCGCCGGACCGGCCGCCGTCTTGGCCGTGCTGATCGGAGTCAACGTCGGCCCCAACCTCACCTACGTCGGCTCGCTGTCAAACCTGCTGTGGCGCACTGTTGTTCATCGCGAAGGCCTGCCGGCGCGTTTCACCGAGTTCACCCGCGTGGGGCTGGTCACCGTGCCGTTGACCCTGGTGGCCTCGGTATTCGGATTGTGGATCAGCCTGCGGCTCACCACTCTTTGAGCACGCGCAGCTTGTTCGCGTTGTTCATCGCGACGCGCCGCAGGCGCTTCAGTTCCGGGTAGAAGGCATTGCTCTTGTTGGCCTCCTGGCCGTTGAGCGGCAGATCGAACGCGGCGATCAGTTTGTCCTCTACGAACCATGGCTCGGGGTGAATCATCCACGACACCAGGGCATTCTCGGCCATCCACTGGGTCAAAACGGATTCTCCCGCGGCAAAGGTCCGCTTGTCGCCAGCGCCGATACGGCGCAACTTGAAGCCGAGCTCGTCGGAGAGCAGGATGCCGAGCGTCTTACGCAGCGTCGAGCCCTCAGCGGTGGCGTTGGCGGCGCCGTAGTGGTACTTCACCCGCTTGCGCAGATTCTGGGTGCTCGGCGGCTTCCCGCTCACCGGCGGTCTGGTGGGGCTGATCCCGACGTAGAGAAGTGTCAGGCCGTCGCGCTGCTCACACGCCGAAGCGTCGATGCCCGCAGGTACGGTGCGAAACCACCAACCGTAGGCACCGGATTCGTCGGGAACCGGGCACGGCTCGCTGAACACTTCCTCCCGGCTGAACGGCCGAGAGGCGAGAAAGCCTGCCGGGCTGCTGGCGCTTCGCCCTTTTGACATCGGCTAACTCCGGCGCTGACGGGCGATCTCGGCCAGCACCACACCGGCCGCGACCGAGGCATTCAGCGACTCCGTCGGCCCCGCCATCGGGATCGACACCACCGCATCGCAGTTCTCCCGCACCAGCCGGGACAGGCCCTTGCCCTCCGAGCCGACGACCACGATCATCGGGCCGGTGCCCTCAAGCTCGTCGAGCGAGGTGTCGCCACCGGCATCCAGACCGACAATCTGCAGACCCGCATCGGCGTAACTCTTCAGCGTCCGAGTCAGATTCGTCGCCCGCGCCACCGGCGTACGGGCCGCAGCCCCGGCGCTGGTGCGCCACGCCACTGCCGTCACCGACGCCGAACGTCGCTGTGGGATCACCACGCCGTGTCCACCGAACGCGGCCACCGAGCGCACGATGGCACCCAGGTTTCGCGGATCGGAGATGTTGTCGAGGGCCACCATGAGAGCGGGCTCCCCGGAACTGCGGACCGTCTTCAGCAGATCGTCCGGATGTGCGTAGTTGTAGGGCGGAACCTGCAACGCCAGTCCCTGGTGCAGCGCATTGGAGCTCATCCGGTCGAGGTCGTGGCGCTGCACCTCAAGGATCGAGATACCGCGGTCAGCGGCGATCTGGACGGATTCGGTGAGGCGCTCATCGGCTTCGGTACCCAGCGCGACATACAGCGCGGTGGCCGGAACCTTGGCCCGCAGGCACTCCACCACCGGGTTGCGGCCGAGCACCAACTCGGTGTCGTCGGTCTTCTTGTGCCGGCCCTGCGCCTGACGCGCCACCTTGGCGGCCTTCTTGGCAGCCGGATGGTGCGGACGCTGATCCGCGCGGGGTGTGGCCCCGCGGCCCTCCAGCCCACGGCGACGCACACCGCCGGACCCGACCGTCGGTCCCTTCTTCGTCCCCGGCTTGCGCACTGCGCCGCGCCGCTGCGAATTCCCGGCCATCTATGCTCCGTTCCCGTCCACCAGTGCCCACTGAGGACCGTCAGCGGTGTCGGTTACCTCGATGCCGGCCGCTTTGAGCCGATCTCGGATGGCGTCGGCCGCCGCCCAGTCCCGGTTGGTCCGGGCCTCTGCCCGGCCTGCCAATGCCCACTGCACCAGTTCGTCCACCGCGGCCAGCGCAGCCGACGTCTCGTCGCGGGACTCCCAGCGCTCATCAAGCGGGTCACAACCCAGGATGCCCATCATCGCCCGGATCGCGGTGGCCTGCGACATCGCGCCCTCGTGATCACCGGCATCGAGGGCACGGTTGCCCTCGGCCCGCGCGGCATGCACCTCGGCGAGCGCGATCGGCACCGCGAGGTCGTCGTTGAGTGCGGCGGCGAACTTCGGCGTCCAGTCGCCGACGGCAACGGCGCCGACCCGGTTACGCACCCGGTGCAGGAAGTCCTCGATGCCGCTGTACGCCTTGACCGCGTCCTGCAGCGCGTTCTCGGAGAACTCCAGCATGGACCGATAATGCGCGCTGCCCAGGTAGTAACGTAGCTCGGCAGCCCGAACCCGTTGCAGCACAGCAGGAATCGAGAGCACGTTCCCCAGCGACTTGCTCATCTTCTCGCCGCCCATGGTGACCCAGCCGTTGTGCAGCCAGTACCGGGCGAAGCCGTCACCCGCGGCCTGCGCCTGGGCGATCTCGTTCTCGTGGTGCGGGAACACCAGGTCCATTCCGCCGGCGTGGATGTCGAACTCCGCGCCCAGGTAGGCCTCGCACATCGCCACGCACTCGGTGTGCCAGCCGGGGCGACCCCGACCCCACGGCGTCGGCCACGACGGCTCGCCCGGCTTGGCGCCCTTCCACAGCGTGAAATCACGCTGATCGCGCTTTCCGGTTGCCGCACCCTCACCCTGGTGTACATCGTCGATCCGGTGGCCGGACAGCGCGCCGTAATCGGGCAGGCTCAGGACGTCGAAGTAGACGTCGCCGCCCGCGGCATAGGCGTGGCCCTTCTCGATCAGCCGGTCGATGAGCTCGACCATCTGGGTGATGTGGCCGGTGGCGCGAGGCTCGGCCGACGGCGGGAGCACCCCCAGCGCGTCATACGCGGCGCTGAACGCCCGCTCGTAGGTCGCGGCCCACTCCCACCAGGGCTGGCCCGCATCGGCAGCCTTGTTGAGGATCTTGTCGTCGATATCGGTGACGTTGCGGATGAACGCAACGTCATATCCATTGGCGGTCAGCCAGCGGCGCAGCACGTCGAACGCGACTCCGCTACGGACATGACCGATGTGCGGCAAGCCCTGGACGGTGGCACCGCACAGGTAGATCGAAGCGTGCCCCGGCCGCAGCGGTACGAAGTCTCGTACGGCACCCGCCATGGTGTCGTACAGCCGCAAATCGGAGGCAAACCCCGACGCGACGGCTTGAGCGCGATCGGTCACGACGTGCCAGCTTACCGGCCTATTCCGCAGGAACCACCAAAGCGCTGGCTATCGCGGCCAATCCTTCACCGCGGCCGGTCAGACCGAGGCCGTCGGTAGTGGTGGCCGACACCGATACCGGCGCCCCGATCAGCTCGGAGAGCAGCCGCTGGGCCTCCTCCCGCCGTGGCCCGATCTTGGGCCGGTTGCCGACCACCTGCACCGTGGCATTGCCGATCTCGAAGCCCGCCGTCTCGACCAACCCGCGGACATGCCGCAGCATGTCGGCGCCGGTGACTCCCCGCCATTCCGGCCGGTCGGTCCCGAACACTCCGCCGAGGTCGCCGAGGCCCGCCGCGCTGAGCAGCGCGTCACACAATGCATGGGCAGCGACGTCGCCGTCGGAATGGCCGGCGCAGCCGTCGGCGCCTTCGAATTCCAAGCACAGCAGCCAACACCGGCGTCCCGGCTCGATCGGATGGACGTCGGTACCCAGCCCGACCCTGGGAATGCTCACGTGGCACGCGCCATGACGGCCTCGGCGAGCAACAGGTCCAGCGGCGTCGTGATCTTGAATGCCATCGGATCGCCCTCGACGATCTGAACCGGCGTACCGATCTGTTCGACGAGCGAGGCGTCATCGGTGACCACACCGGCCCCCGCCCGTTCATAGGCGCGGCGCAATACGTCTGTGTGGAAGCCCTGCGGGGTCTGTACCGCCCGCAGACCGGCCCGCTCGGGCGTACCCAGCACCGCGCCGTTGGCGTCGACGGCCTTGATGGTGTCGGCCAGCGGAAGGCCGGGTACGACGGCAGCGTGCCCCTCAGCCAATGCCGCAACCACCCGGGCGATCAGCGAAGGAGGGGTTAGTGCCCGGGCAGCGTCGTGCACGAGGACGAAATCGACGTCGCCTGCGGCTGCTACCGCATCCAAGGCCAGCGCCACCGATTCGGTTCGGTCGGCTCCCCCGGCCACGATCTGCGCACGCCCACCGAAGACCAAGGTGGCCTCATCGGTGAGCGCGGGCGGAACCGCGACCACGACCTTGTCGATCACCCCTGAGGCCAGCAACCCGTCGAGGGCGTGCTCCAAGAGGGGTTTGCCCCCCAGTTTGACGAACGCTTTGGGTCTACCCGCGCCTAGCCGCTCACCTGAGCCGGCGGCCGGGACGACCGCGACAGTTGTTGCCACCACGCGTCAGGACGCGGCGGCCAGAACCTCGTCGAGGATGGTCGATGCCTTGGCGTCATCGGTGTTCTCGGCCAGCGCAAGCTCGCCGACCAGAATCTGCCGGGCCTTGGCCAGCATTCGCTTCTCACCCGCGGACAGACCGCGTTCCTGATCGCGACGCCACAGATCCCGGACAACCTCGGCAACCTTGTTCACGTCACCGGAGGCCAGCTTCTCGAGATTGGCCTTGTAGCGGCGCGACCAGTTGGTCGGCTCTTCGGTGTGCGGAGCCCGCAACACCTGGAAAACCTTGTCGAGACCTTCCTGGCCCACGACGTCGCGGACACCGACATACTCGGCGTTGTCTGCGGGTACTCGAACGGTCAGATCCCCTTGGGAAACCTTCAGGACGAGATATTCTTTCTGCTCGCCTTTGATAGTCCGGGTTTCGATCGCCTCGATCAACGCAGCACCGTGGTGTGGATAGACGACGGTGTCTCCGACCTTAAAAATCATCTGATTCGAGCCCCTTTCGCTAGTCCATCCTAACACGGGCCCAGATCACACGTGCACCAACTATGCAGGTCAGGGGCACTGCAGGTGAAGAACAGGGGTTGACATGGTGACGAAACCGTGCAACCACCCGGCGCGCCGAGCACCCGAAACGGCTGCCCCCGCAAAGGCGTTGCGGGCCCGAGACGGCCGTAGCCGAGCCCTCGCATTCCGCCGGCCGACGCCACCTACTACTGTGCATAGTCGAAGTACGCCGACCCAGCTCAGGAGGCTTGAGTGAACCGCTTCGCAATGCGTGCCTCGGCCGGTCTCGCCGCATGTGGCCTGACCGCAGCCGTTCTCACCGGGTGCAGCGCAGGCCAGGTCTCCCAGACGGCGACCCAGGAGCCCGCAGTCAACGGCGCCAGCGCACAGTCCGGCGCAATCGCGCTGCGCAATGTGCACCTGCGCGCGCCGCAGCAGAAGGACTACGTCGAGCCCGGCTCCGAGGCCGAACTGCTGTTCGTCGCGGCCAACGGATCCACCGAGAAGCCCAACAAGCTCGTCTCGATCACAACCACTGTCGGCGACGTGGCACTGACCGGGGACCAGACCATCCCGGCGGGCGGCGTCCTCGTGGTGGGCGAGCCCGACGGCCAGCTGAAACCGCTGGAGAAGACCGAGGCCGCCGACGCCGTCACCGCGAAGGTCAACCTGACCAAGCCGCTCACCAACGGCCTGCTCTACGACTTCACGTTCAAGTTCGAGAACGGTGAGACCACTGTCGCCGTGCCGATCTCGGCAGGCGAAGCGCCACGGCGCGACAAGTCCGGCGAGTCTCCTGCCGAGGGCGGCGAAGCCGGCGGTCACTGACCCGAGGCCCCTGCCGACCGGCGGTGCCTGACCGCCGATGTCGGAGGCAGCCGTTACTGTCACGGCGTGGCCGCTTCGAAAATACGTTCGCAATACCGCTGCTCGGAGTGTCAGCACGCCACCCCGAAATGGGTGGGCCGCTGTGCAAATTGCGGCACCTGGGGCACGGTCGACGAGGTATCGGTGCTCGCTTCGGTGGGCAGCTCAGTCCGCCGCTCGGTGGCCCCTACCTCACCCGCCGTGCCGATCTCCTCGATCGATCCGGGCATCACCCGGCATTACCCGACCGGGGTCAGCGAGCTGGATCGCGTTCTCGGCGGCGGCCTGGTGGCCGGCTCGGTCACGCTGCTGGCCGGAGATCCCGGCGTCGGCAAGTCCACCCTGCTCCTCGAGGTCGCCAATCGGTGGGCGCACACCGGCCGCCGCGCGCTGTACCTGTCCGGTGAGGAATCCGCGGGCCAGATCCGGCTTCGCGCCGAACGCACCGGCTGCACGCACGACAACGTGTATCTGGCAGGCGAATCCGATCTTCAGATCGCACTGGGCCACATCGACGAGGTCAAACCCAGTCTGGTGGTGGTGGATTCGGTGCAGACCATGTCCACCACCGAAGCTGACGGGGTGACCGGCGGGGTCACGCAGGTGCGCGCGGTGACCACGGCGCTGACCGGCTATGCGAAAACCGCTGTCGGGGACCCGGCGGTGGCCATGATCCTGGTCGGGCACGTGACGAAGGACGGCGCCATCGCGGGCCCGCGTTCCCTGGAGCATCTGGTCGATGTGGTGCTGCACTTCGAGGGGGATCACACGTCGAGCCTGCGCATCGTGCGCGGGGTCAAGAACCGGTTCGGGGCCGCCGACGAGGTCGGCTGTTTTCAGATGCACGACAACGGGATCGAGTGCGTGAGCGATCCGTCCGGTCTGTTCCTCGACCAGCGTCCGGCAGCAGTTCCCGGCACCGCAGTGACCGTCACCCTGGACGGCAAGCGCCCGATGATCGGCGAAATACAGGCGCTGGCCGTACAGCCGGCCGGCCCGCCGCGGAGGGCGGTCAGCGGTGTCGACTCGGCCCGCGCGGCGATGATCAGCGCGGTGCTGCAGACGCGCTGCGCACTGCCGATCGGCGGCCACGACCTTTACGTGTCGACCGTCGGCGGCATGCGGCTGACCGATCCGTCCTCGGACCTGGCCGTGGCGGTGGCCATCGCGTCGGCCTACCTCGACATCGCGTTGCCGATGAACGCCGTGGTGATCGGGGAGGTGGGGCTGGTCGGTGATCTGCGCCGGGTCACCGGCATCGACCGCAGGCTGGCCGAGGCCGCGCGGCTGGGTTTCACGATTGCCGTGGTGCCGCCCGGCGTCACCAGCGCGCCCGCTGGGCTGCGCGTCATCACCGTCGATCACATCGGGGCGGCATTGCGGGCACTCAAGGACATCGCGATTGCCAGCAATCAATAGGATCACGGACAATAGCGGCCGACCCAAGGAGAATTGATGGCCGTGAACTCCGGTGCCAGAACCAGCCGCACCGTCGTGCACCTGGCGCGGCCGACGTTGCGGGAAACGCTCGGCCGCCTGGCGCCCGGCACCCCGCTGCGCGACGGCCTGGAACGCATCCTGCGCGGCAAGACCGGCGCGCTGATAGTTCTCGGCTACGACGACAGCGTGGAGGCCATCTGCGACGGCGGGTTCGCCCTCGACGTGCGTTACGCCCCCACCCGGCTGCGTGAGCTGTCCAAGATGGACGGTGCGGTGGTGCTGTCCAGCGACGGAGGCCGGATCGTGCGGGCCAACGTCCAATTGGTGCCAGACCCGTCGATCCCCACCGACGAATCCGGCACCCGCCACCGCTCCGCCGAGCGCACCGCGATCCAGACCGGTTATCCGGTGATCTCGGTGAGCCATTCGATGAGCATCGTGACGGTCTACGTTGCCGGGGAGCGCCACGTGATGCCCGATTCGGCGGCCATCCTGTCGAGGGCGAACCAGACCATCGCCACCCTGGAGCGCTACAAGGGCCGGCTAGACGAGGTGAGCAGGCAGCTGTCCACCGCCGAGATAGAGGACTTCGTGACTTTGCGCGACGTCATGACGGTGGTGCAGCGCCTGGAGATGGTGCGCCGGATCAGCCTGGAGATCGACGCCGATGTAGTCGAACTCGGTACCGACGGACGCCAGCTCAAACTGCAGCTCGACGAACTCCTCGGCGACAACGAGGCCGCGCGGGAGCTCATCGTCCGGGATTACCATGCCCTGCCGGACCCACCGACCGCCGCACAGGTCGCGTCGACACTCGATGAGCTGGATGCCCTTACGGACAGTGACTTGCTCGACTTCACCACGCTGGCAAGGGTTTTCGGATACCCGTCGACGTCAGAGGCCCAGGACTCGGCGATGAGTTCACGCGGTTACCGCGCGATGGCGGGGATACCGCGACTGCAGTTCGCCCACGTCGATCTGCTGGTCCGCTCGTTCGGCTCGCTGCAGGGCCTGCTGGCCGCGAGCGCCGACGATCTGCAGTCGGTGGACGGCATCGGGTCGATGTGGGCCCGGCACATCCGCGAAGGTTTGTCCCTGCTGGCCGAGTCGACCATCGCCGACCGGTTGGCCTGAGCGCTAGTTACCCGGCGCCGGCGCCTCAGCCGGTGCGTCGCCCTCGGCCGGCGGCCCGGGCTGCTGCGGATTGGGCTGGGCCAGGATGAACGGCACCGGAGCCGATCTGAGATTGCCCAGCTGCACCATCAGGTTGTACGTGCCAGGCCCGATCGGCTGACGCGGCATCGGGCACTGCGGCGCCGAGCTCATGCCGGTCCAGGTCACCTCGGTGGTCACCTGCTCCCCCGGGTTGAAGGTCTTGACCAGGGTCTCATTGGACGGCGCGCAGTCCAGGTTCGACCACAGCCGGTTGTTGTCGAGCGCGTACACGTAGGCGGCCAGCACCGCGGCACCCACGTCACGCTTACAGGCGACCAGGCCGATGTTGGTCACGACCATGGTGAACTTCGGCTGCTCACCCACCACGTACTGGGGCTGACTGGTGATGCCCTTGACCGCAAGGGTCGAATCCGGGCAGTCATCGCCTTCCTTGAGCAACGGCGGCGGGGTGACCGCGGCCGTCGGCGTGACCGTCGGCGGCGGCGCATGCTGAGCGGGCGGCACCACCGGGGTCTTGACCTCGGGATTCTCTCCCGGCAGCGGGGGCGGCGCGGCGGCCGCCGGTTCATCGGCGGGCTTGGTCTCGGCTCCGGAGCTGCTGGTCATGATCACCGCGACGATCGCGGCGACGATCCCCACGACGACTACCGCGATTCCGATGGCCAGCGCCCGGCGCCGCCAGTAAATCTGCGAGGGCAGTGGCCCATGAGGTTCGAGATCCAACACGGCTTTCACGGTAAGCCCAGGTCATACCCAGTTGCCCGAGGCGCCCCGGCGTGTCGGGGCGGCAGCGAAATTCTCAGGCTTCGCCGATGTTGCCCAGGTGGCTGCGCAGCTCCACGTGTCCGTCGGACAGGTGGTAGGTGGCACCGACGATGGCCTGGGTGCCCGCGGCCAGGCCCATGGCGATCGCGGACGAGCGCGCCTGAAGCTGGGTAACCGTTTCCTTGACGTGGAAGGCCTCGAACTCGTCGACGCGGGTCAGGCCGGAATGCCGCCCCATCAGGATCGACGGGGTCACCCGCTCGACGATGTCGCGCACGTAGCCGCCGGGCATCTCGCCATCGTCGAGAGCGTTGATGGCAGCCTTGACCGCGCCGCAGCTGTCATGGCCCAGAACCACGATCAGCGGCACGTTGAGGATCGACACCGCGTATTCGATCGAACCCAGCACAGCGTTGTCGAGGACGTGACCGGCGGTGCGCACGACGAACATGTCGCCCAGGCCCTGGTCGAACAGCAACTCCGCGGCCACGCGGCTGTCGCCACAGCCGAACACCACCGCGGTCGGCTTCTGCCCATGGGCCAGGCTGGTCCGGCGCGTGATGTCCTGGCTTGGATGCTGCGGTTCGCCCGCCACAAAGCGGGCGTTACCGTCCTTGAGTGCCTTCCAAGCGGACACCGGATTCGAGTTGGGCATGCCAGCCATTCTGCATGAGGCGCCGATGAGCATCGACCCCGGCGAATTAGTAGGTTGGTATGAAAATGCCCAGCGTGACCTGCCATGGCGCCGACCAGGCGTTTCTGCGTGGCAGATCCTGGTGAGCGAGTTCATGTTGCAGCAGACGCCGGTTGCCCGGGTCGAGCCGATCTGGCTGGCCTGGATCGCGCGGTGGCCCACCCCGTCGGCCACCGCGGCCGCCGGATCGGCCGAAGTACTGCGCGCCTGGGGCAAGCTGGGCTACCCGCGGCGGGCCAAGCGCCTGCACGAGTGTGCTGTGGTGATCGCGGGCGAATACGGCGATGAGGTACCCGCCGACGTCGAGACGCTACTGACGCTGCCCGGCATCGGCGCCT
The DNA here is from genome assembly GCF_055419385.1 of Mycobacterium sp. IDUB_24. NCBI lineage: Bacteria > Bacillati > Actinomycetota > Actinomycetes > Mycobacteriales > Mycobacteriaceae > Mycobacterium > Mycobacterium sp. IDUB_24. The sequence continues at coordinate 338,333 of NZ_JBVAXO010000005.1, read as the reverse complement.
ACACCGCGCGTGCGGTGGCATGCTTCGCGTATTCGGCCAGAGTTCCGGTGGTCGACACCAACGTGCGCCGCGTCGTCACCAGGGTGTTGCACGGCGAGGCCGACGCGCCCGCCCGGGCCCGCGACCTGGACAACGTGGCCGCACTGCTGCCGCCCGATACCACCGCACCGATCTTCTCGGCCGCCCTGATGGAGTTGGGTGCAACTGTGTGCACCGCCCGCGCGCCGCAGTGTGGTGGCTGCCCATTGAGCCAGTGCCGTTGGCGCACCGCGGGTTACCCCGCCGGAACGATCGCCAAGCGGGTGCAGCGTTACGCCGGAACCGATCGCCAGGTCCGTGGCAAGCTGCTGGATGTTTTGCGCGACAGCAGTTCTCCGGTCACCCGCGCCAAACTGGACGTGGCTTGGCTGACCGATACCGCCCAGCGCGACCGGGCGCTGGACTCACTACTGGTGGACGGCCTGGTGGAACAGACCGCCGACGGCCGGTTCGCGCTGGCGGGCGAAGGCGAAATTACATGAGCTCGGCATGAATCCGGGCTGCAGCACACCCTTTTGGAGCTGCTTCACATAAAACGGATCTATGTCAAGCAAAATTCTGGCGACGTTTGCGTGTACGGCGATGAGCCTTGGAGTGGGCCTGAGCCTCTCGGGGCCGGCCAACGCGGCACCGTCCGGCCCCGGATCGGCCCTAGACGCCGTGCGCGATCTGGAGAGCCGGGGGTATCACGTGCAGGTCAACTCCAACGCCAACACAGGCCTGTCGAATTGCCGGGTGACCGGCGTGCACGGTCTTGCCGACTCCAACATCGACGAGGGCGGGTACCGGATCGATCCGTCCCGGCACACCACGGTCTACGTCAACGTCGCCTGCCAGCCCGACGGCTGACACATCATGCCGTGACGGCCTCTTCGTCTGCACCACAGGCGAATTGGCGTCGATAGTCCGAGGGCGTCAGTCCGATGACGCGGCGGAAATGATGGCGCAGCAGCGTCGCGGTACCGAACCCGGCCTGCCCGGCGATCCGGTCGACATCCAGATCTGTCTCCTCGAGCAATCTGCGTGCGTAGAGCACCCGCTGATCGGTGATCCACTGCATGGGCGTGGTGCCGGTCTCCTCGACGAACCGGCGGGCGAAGGTACGCGTGGACATCGCCGACCGCCTGGCCAGCGTGGTCACGGTGTGCGGCTTGTCCAGGTTGGTCATGATCCAATCTAGGTGCGGGGCAAAGCCTTCCGAACATCGGACTGGAATCGGCTGGTCGATGAACTGGCGCTGCCCGCCGTCGCGCTGCGGTGGGACCACCATGCGCCGGGCGATCTTGTTGGTGACCTCGCTGCCGAGCTCACGGCGAACGAGGTGCAGGCACGCATCAATGCCGGCCGCGGTGCCCGCGCTGGTGATCAAATTACCGTCGTCGACGAACAGGACGTTGCGATCAACCTTTGCGGTTGGGTATTTCCGCGCCAGCTCGTCGGCGTGCATCCAGTGCGTGGTGCACGGCCTACCGTCCAACAGGCCGGCCGCTCCGGCCAGGAACGCCCCCGAGCACACGGTCAGGATGATCGATCCCGCGTCGGCTGCGGCACGCACGGCCTCGAGAGCCTCGGGCAGGTAGTCCGTACCACCTATCGCGGGGATCGCGACCAGGTCCGCACCCTGGAGTGCATCCAGGCCGTATTCGGGGGCAAGTGTCGCCCCGACGGATGTTCGTAGCGGTTTACCCGCTTCGGGCCCGCACACCTTGAAGTCGAAGTTCGGCACCCCGTCAGCGGACCGATCGATCCCGAAAACCTCGCAGATGACCCCGAACTCGAAAACCGCCAGGCCGTCGAGCACCAGTGTGGAGACACTTCTCAGCATGGCAGCATTTTATCGGAAGGTGTCAGCGCTGCCACTGTTGGCGGTATATTTTCCTCACAACAATTACTGCCATGACCGTTGCACTAGCCCTGATCATCCTGCTCTCGCCCTTCGCGGTGGCCGTCGCGGTTAGCTGGGCGGCACAGCGCAGCAACGTCCTGCGTTTCCGCCTGGATCTGTTCGATCTCGACCAGCCCGATTACGAGACGTACCGCGCGGACCACGATCTCGACGCGATTCGCAGCCGCTTCGAGCGCCGGCCTTCGTGGCCGAGCGCGGGTGCCCTAGGCGAGCGTCGCTAGAAATCCCGTCACGGCTTCCCGGTACACCTCGGGCGCATCGTCGTGGATGAGGTGACCCGCACCGGGCACGTGCAGATACCTTGCGTCTTGACCGATTTCGGCCATCCGGCCCATCTGCCCGGGAGGCGCGACCGAATTGCCCGCCTCCATGAGCAAGGTCGGCGCACCCACATCCCGCCACTGCTGCCAGTAGTCCCGAGTTCCCCATTGAGCGGCGATGTCCAGCCACCACTGCGGGTGTCCGTGCAGTCGCCAGCCGGTGGCCGTCCGGTCGAAGGCCTCCAGGAAATACTGTCCCGCGACGGGCCCGAACTCGTCGTAAACCTCTTGAGCCGAACCGAACTCCACCGGAAGGGCGTGCACCCACGGCTCCCAGGGCCCGGTGGTACGCCCCCGGAAGTCGGGGGCCATGTCCTCCACCACCACCGCCTTGACCAGTTCCGGGCGGGCCGCGGCCAGACACCAGGAATGCAACGCACCCATGGAATGCCCCACCAGGATCACCGGCCGACCCAGCGCGGCCACGGCATCACCGAGATCCGCCACGAAACGCTCGGTGCTGATCGGGCTGGAATCGACCACATCACGCCCGCGGTGCCACGGTGCGTCGTAGGTGTACACCGCGCCCAACTCGGTCAACCACGGCAATTGGCGTGACCAGGTGCTGCCGCGGCCCATCAGGCCGTGCACCAGGACAATGGGCTCGCCGCGCCCCCCTCTGTCGGTGAGAAGATCTGTGACCATCCCGTTATCTTGCCGGGCAGCCACGGTAACCTGAACACCATGCCCGTCGTGAAGATCAACGCCATCGAGGTCCCGCCAAACGCCGGCCCGGAACTGGAGAAGCGGTTCGCGAACCGTGCACATGCCGTCGACAGTCAGCCCGGTTTCCTCGGCTTCCAGTTGCTGCGCCCGGTCAAGGGTGAAGACCGCTACTTCGTGGTGACGCAGTGGGAAACCGAAGAGGCCTTCCAAGCCTGGGCTTCGGGCCCGGCGGTCGAGGCACACAAGGGCCAGCAGGCAAAACCTGTGGCCACCGGCGCATCGCTGCTGGAGTTCGAGGTTGTGCTGGACGTTGCAGGACCCGCTGCCCAGGCGTAGCCGCGGCCGGACGCTGCGCCGCACGGTTGGCCTGACGGCCATCACAGCGGTCGCCGCTGCCCTGGCTTGTGGCTGTTCGCCGAGTGTCGCGCCCGCGGCTGAAGTGTCCTACGGCGCGCACATCGACACCATCACCCCACCCGGTCTGCGGGCCAAGCAGACCATGGACATGCTGAACTCCGACTGGCCGATCGGCCCCATCGGCGTTCGCACCCTGGCCGCTCCCGAAAAGGTCGACCTGGTCGGCACCAAGATGGACTCGATCTGGTGGGATCGACCGTTCAAGCTCACCTCGGTGGACATCGGGGCCGCGCAGGCGACTTTGCACGTGCTGACGTCGTACAACGTGGCCCAGGACATCGAACTGAGGACCAACGACGTCGGACTGGTCGACCGCTTCGACGTCACGCTGGTGCCGCCGAAGATCGACAAGTGGTCCGATATCGACACCGAGCTGACCAAGTCGGGCGCGCGCTACTCCTACCGGGTGTCCAAAGTGGTCGACGGCAAGTGCGAGCAGGTGGCCGGCACCAACACCGATCTGTCCTTACCGCTGGCTTCGATCTTCAAACTCTATGTGCTGCTTGCAGTTTCAGACGCCGTCAAGGCCGGGACGGTGAAGTGGGACGACCACCTCACGATCACCAAGGAAGGCAAGAAGCTTGGCTCGGCCGGGCTGGACAAGCTGCCGCCGGGGGCGCAGATCACCGTGCGGACCGCCGCCCAGCAGATGATCTCGGCCAGCGACAACATGGCCACCGACCTGCTGATCGGGCGCGTGGGCACGGGCGCGGTGGAACACGCCCTGGTCACCGCCGGTCACCACGACCCGGCCAGCATGACCCCGTTCCCGACCATGCACGAGGTGTTCTCGGTCGGCTGGGGCGAACCCAACCTTCGCGACCAGTGGAAGAACGCGTCGGCCGCCGATCGGGTGGCGCTACTCAAGCAGACCAATTCCCGACCGTATGAGCCGGATCCGTACCGCACCCACACCCCGGCCTCCAATGACGGCCTCGAGTGGTTCGCCACCGCGGCCGACATCTGCCGGGTGCACGCCGCGTTGCAGGCTTCGGCCGTCGGACCGGCCGCACCGGTGAAGGACATCCTCTCGGCGCTACCCGGCATCGATCCCGACCCGGCGAAGTGGGGCTACATCGGCGCCAAGGGCGGTAACCTGCCCGGCGACCTGAGCTTCAGCTGGTACGCGGTGGACCACACCGGACAGCCGTGGGTGTTCAGTTTTCAGCTGAACTGGCCGAAGTTCCGTAGCCCCACTGCCGCGGGCTGGTTGTTGCAGATCGCCAAACGGGCGTTCGCCATGGCACCCGTGGGCTAGCTCGGGCAGCGCGGCAGGCTAACTGCTGCGCAGTGTCCAGGCCTGACCGCGGAAGTGCATCACGGTCCGGCTCATCGGTGCGATGTCGATGCGCCAGAACGACTTTGGCGGGGCATCGAGGGCCACCAGGATGGCAGCCCGGATCACCGCAGGGTGGGTGACGGCGACCAGCCGTCCCCGCGCCGAGGCCAGGCTGTCCATCCAGCCGCGCACCCGCTTGACGAGATCGACCACGGATTCGCCGCCGTGTGGCGCCCGGGTCGGATCAGTCAACCAGACCGCCAGATCCGCAGGCTGCACCCTGCCCAGTACACCGCCGCGCCAGCTCCCGAAATCCAGATCGGCCAGCCGGGGTTCGACCACCGCCGGCAAGCCCAACAGTTCGGCCGTCTGACGAGCCCGTTTCTCCGGGCCGGAGTACACAACGTCGACGACGCCCAGTTCGACGGTCGCATCGGCTTGGCGATGACCCAACTGGTTCAGCGGCTCGTCGGTGGGGAATCGTCCGGCCGCTGTGGCGCCGGTCATGGCATGAGACACCAACGTCAGCCGGACGACCTCACTCATCGAAAGTCACCCGAAATCACGCGCTGACGGACTGCTTCTTCTCATCGAGTACCTTCGCCGCCAGGGCACCGAACACCAGCCCGATCGTCGCCCAGATCACCACCTGGGTGCCGAGCGAGTACAGCCGGAACTCGTAGAGGTCGTCGGCCGGGAACGTCGACGGGGTCTCATGGATACCCGGCAGGATCAGGAAGACCACGGCCATCGACACCACGTAGTCCGCGGCGCCGATCAGGTTGGCGTTCCATGCCCCCAGCTTGGGCGTGAGACGACGTGCCAGGAGGACTGAGCCAACCAGCAGCCCCGCCGAGAGCACAACCAGCAGCAGGTACAGCAGGGTCCGCTGCTGGATGGTCTCGTCGAGGCTGACCGCGGGCGGATTGGGCGGGTACTTGACTGCCGGGACGATCCACAGGGAGACCAGCATGCCGCCGGCGGTCAAGGCGGCCAGCGCCCGCGCCGAGAGGTTGACCCGGCCGTAGACCACGCAGAACACGACGGCCAGCAGAGCGCCCATCGCGACACTGAAGATCAGGACACCAAGGCCCATCCCGATGTTGGATTGCACACCGCGGGTGAACACCTCGGCGCCCTCACCGCCATGGGAATGCCCTCCCGCACCATGCGTATGTTCGGCGGCCTCATGTGCTGCGCCGACACCGTTCTCGAAGTCGATCGCGCGACCGATGACCGGTTCGATCAGCAGCTTCGCCCAGATGAAGGCGAGCACGCCGGCGAGGGCGCCGGCCAGAATGCCGCGCCCGATGAGTTGCTTTTCCATTTTGTTCTTCGATCTCCGCTGCGTATCAGTGGCAGGGGAAACCGAGCAGGTGACGTGCGTCGTGCACGAATTCGTGCACGTAGGTGTTGTTGCCCAGAACCGAGGTCGCGCCTTGGTCCATCCCGACGAAGTAGAGGGCCAGCAGCGCGACGAACGCCGTCAGCGTCAGCCAGAGCACCGCCTTGGTCGCCGACAGATCGAGCGGCCGGGCGTGGACCTTGCGTGCCTCGGTGGTAGTCATCTACGTGCCTTTCCGGGAATTCGCGTCCCAGTCCGTGTCGTGACAGGTCGGGTCTGACTGTTAACAGTGGCGCGGCCGTTCTGGACTCTCACCAGATTCCATTGCCTGTCGATTACACCAGCATCCTAACTATCCCCGCTGGAAAACCCTCCACCGGTAGGCGCGAAAATGCCCCCACCGAAACGGTGGGGGCATTTGTCGTCGGACGTTATTCCGCGGAGGCTCCGGCCTTGGCCAGATCCGGACCTTCGGGGGTGGTCGCCTTGGGTGCACCGGCGAACGTGAACTTCGCGTCCTCGCCGGCACCTTCGCCGTCCCAGCCCTCGACATCGACCGTCACCAGCTGACCGGGGCCGAGCTCCTCGAAGAGGATCTTCTCGGACAGCTGGTCCTCGATCTCGCGCTGGATGGTGCGGCGCAACGGCCGCGCTCCCAGCACCGGATCGAAGCCGCGCTTGGCCAGCAGGGACTTGGCCTTGTCGGTCAGCTCCATCGCCATGTCCTTGGCCTTGAGCTGTTTTCCGACGCGGCCGATCATCAGGTCGACCATCTTGATGATCTCGTCCTGCGTCAGCTGGTGGAAGACGATGATGTCGTCGATGCGGTTGAGGAACTCCGGCCGGAAGTGCTTCTTCAGCTCGTCGTTGACCTTCTGCTTCATCCGCTCGTAGTTGTTCTCACCACCGCCCTGGGTGAAGCCCAGGCCGACCGCCTTGCTGATGTCGGAGGTACCCAGGTTCGACGTGAAGATCAACACGGTGTTCTTGAAGTCGACCGTGCGACCCTGACCGTCGGTGAGACGACCGTCCTCGAGGACCTGCAGGAGGCTGTTGTAGATCTCCTGGTGGGCCTTCTCGATCTCGTCGAACAGCACCACGCTGAACGGCTTGCGGCGCACCTTCTCGGTGAGCTGGCCGCCCTCTTCGTAACCGACGTAGCCCGGAGGGGCACCGAACAGCCGCGAGGCCGTGAAGCGGTCGTGGAACTCGCCCATGTCGATCTGGATGAGTGCATCGTCGTCGCCGAACAGGAAGTTGGCCAGCGCCTTGGACAGCTCGGTCTTACCGACACCGGAGGGGCCGGCGAAGATGAACGAACCGGACGGGCGCTTCGGGTCCTTCAGGCCGGCACGGGTGCGGCGGATGGCCTTGGAGACAGCCTTGACGGCATCCTCCTGCCCGATGATCCGCTTGTGCAGCTCGTCCTCCATGCGCAGCAGCCGAGTCGTCTCCTCCTCGGTCAGCTTGAACACCGGGATGCCGGTCCAGTTACCGAGCACCTCGGCGATCTGCTCGTCGTCGACCTCGGCGACAACGTCGAGATCGCCTGAGCGCCACTGCTTCTCACGCTCGCCACGCTGAGCGACCAAGGTCTTCTCACGATCACGCAGGCTTGCCGCCTTCTCGAAGTCCTGCGCGTCGATCGCAGATTCCTTCTCCCGGCGCGCGTCGGCGATCTTCTCGTCGAACTCACGCAGGTCTGGCGGAGCGGTCATCCGGCGGATGCGCATCCGAGCACCGGCCTCGTCGATCAGGTCGATCGCCTTGTCCGGCAGGAACCGGTCGTTGATGTAGCGGTCGGCCAGGGTGGCCGCGGCCACCAGCGCGCCGTCGGTGATCGAGACGCGGTGGTGCGCCTCGTAGCGGTCGCGCAGACCCTTGAGGATCTCGATGGTGTGCTCGACCGTCGGCTCACCCACCTGGACCGGCTGGAACCGACGCTCCAGCGCGGCGTCCTTCTCGATGTACTTGCGGTACTCGTCGAGGGTGGTGGCACCGATGGTCTGCAGCTCACCACGGGCCAGCTTCGGCTTCAGGATCGATGCGGCGTCGATCGCGCCCTCGGCGGCACCTGCACCCACCAGGGTGTGCAGCTCGTCGATGAACAGGATGATGTCCCCGCGGGTGTTGATCTCCTTGAGCACCTTCTTGAGGCGTTCCTCGAAGTCACCGCGGTACCGCGAGCCCGCCACCAGGGACCCGAGGTCCAGCGTGTAGAGCTGCTTGTCCTTGAGCGTCTCGGGGACCTCGCCGTGGACGATGGCCTGCGCCAGGCCCTCGACGACGGCGGTCTTACCGACGCCGGGCTCACCGATCAGCACCGGGTTGTTCTTGGTGCGCCGGCTCAGGACCTGCATGACCCGCTCGATTTCCTTCTCACGGCCGATGACCGGATCGAGCTTGCCCTCCATGGCGGCGGCGGTCAGGTTGCGGCCGAACTGGTCGAGGACCAGTGAGGTGGACGGGTTGCCCGACTCACCGCCACGACCACCGGTGCCGGCTTCGGCGGCTTCCTTGCCCTGGTAGCCGCTCAGCAGCTGGATGACCTGCTGGCGCACACGGGTCAGCTCGGCGCCGAGCTTGACCAGCACCTGCGCGGCCACGCCTTCGCCCTCACGAATCAGGCCGAGCAGAATGTGCTCGGTGCCGATGTAGTTGTGGCCGAGCTGCAGCGCCTCACGCAGGGACAGCTCCAGCACCTTCTTGGCGCGCGGCGTGAACGGGATGTGACCGGACGGCGCCTGCTGGCCCTGCCCGATGATCTCCTCGACCTGGCTGCGGACACCTTCCAGTGAGATGCCCAACGACTCCAGCGACTTGGCGGCTACGCCCTCGCCCTCGTGAATCAGACCCAACAGGATGTGCTCGGTCCCGATGTAGTTGTGGTTGAGCATCCGGGCTTCTTCTTGCGCCAGGACGACGACCCTGCGGGCACGGTCGGTGAATCTCTCAAACATCGGTGGTTACCTGCTCTCCATCGCTAGCGATACCCGCGTACGGCTACATCTATCGGTTTTCCTCATAGCCCGCACGTAGTACCTACCGTCCACTCTAATGGGCGGCCGTCTCGGGTGCGGAGGTTGGACCCAGGACAAGCTGTTCACATCGAGTGCTGCAGATGAGCAACGCCGCCGGTAGACGATTCGTTTCCGAAAACCGGTCGATTCGGGTTCGCCACTAGCGAAAAACTCCGGACCGGGAATTCTCACCGGTCCGGAGCTGGCAACTATCGGTTACGTTGCGGTCGTCTATGTCGCGGCGTGGAAGGCGTCGATGACATCAGCGGGGATGCGGCCACGGGTGGACACGTTGTGCCCGTTGCGGCGGGCCCATTCGCGGATGGCGGCACTCTGCTCGCGATCGATCGCGCCGCGGCCACGGGCCGGCCCTGCCGCCCGTCCGCGCCGACGCCCACCGACGCGACGCCCGGCCTCCACCCACTGCTTCAGGTCGTTACGGAGCTTGGTGGCGTTTTTGGAGGAAAGGTCGATCTCATAGGTGACACCGTCGAGGCCGAATTCGACCGTCTCGTCGGCCGTGGCTTCGCCGTCGAAATCATCGACCAACGTGACGGTCACTTTCTTAGCCATTACCCCGCACCGAACCCTTCTGCATACGCATTGGTGACTTACGCCTGAGTATCCTGCATCCGCGCCCCAATGTGCCACAAAACGCGCACATTTCCAACAACGCGTGGATCGCGGAGGTTCAGTGCGGTGACTCAGTTACCGTGACGACGAACAATCGGGAACAAAACCGTCTCTCGAATAGACAACCCCGTCAACGCCATCAACAAGCGATCGATACCCATTCCGGTGCCGGTGGTCGGCGGCATCGCATACTCCAATGCGGCAAGGAAATCGTCGTCGAGAACCATTGCTTCGTCGTCACCGGCAGCCGCCGCACGGGCCTGGGCCTCGAATCGTTCACGTTGGATTACCGGGTCGACGAGTTCGGAATATCCGGTGGCGAGCTCGAAACGCCTGATGTAGAGGTCCCATTTCTCGGTAACCCCGGGAATGCTGCGGTGAGCGCGAGTGAGCGGCGAGGTCTCGACGGGGAAGTCGCGGACGAACGTCGGGGCCCACAACTTCTCGCCTACACTGTGTTCCCAGAGTTCCTCGACTAATTTTCCGTGCCCATAGCCGCGGTCACGCGGAATCTCCACCTCGAGCCGATCGGCAATAGCCCACAAGTAGTCCACTGATGTCTCCGGCGTGATCTCCTCACCCAGCGCCTCGGACAACGAGGGATACATTTTCAATGTCTCCCATTGTCCGTCGAGATCGTAGATAGTGCCATCGGGCAATGGCACTTGCCTGGTGCCGATCGCCTCGTCTGCAACCTCTTGAATAATCTCCCGGGTGACTACCGCGGAATCGTTGTAGTCGCCGTAGGCCTGATATGTCTCCAACATCGAGAATTCCGGCGAGTGCGTGGAATCAACACCTTCGTTGCGAAAGTTCCGATTCAACTCGAAAACCCGGTCAAAACCGCCGACTATGCAGCGCTTGAGGAACAGTTCGGGCGCGATCCGCAGGTACAGATCCACATCGAGCGCATTTGAGTGGGTAATGAACGGCCGGGCTGCCGCCCCACCGGCCAGGGTCTGCAGCATTGGCGTCTCGACCTCGAGGAAATCCCGGCGTTCCAGTGCCGACCGCACCGCCCGCACCACCGCCACCCGCTGACGCGCAATACTGCGCGCCTCAGGACGCACGATGAGATCCACGTAGCGCTGACGCACCCGAGTTTCTTCGCTCATCTCTTTGTGAGCAACGGGCAGCGGGCGTAGGGCCTTGGCCGCCATCTGCCACGAATCAGCCAGCACGGAAAGCTCACCGCGCTTGGAGCTGATCACCTCGCCGTGGACGAACACGATGTCGCCGAGGTCCACGTCGGCTTTCCACGCATCGAGCGACTCCTGCCCCACCTGCGCCAGGCTGATCATCGCCTGCAGTTGGGTGCCGTCGCCCTCCTGCAACGTCGCGAAGCACAACTTGCCCGAATTGCGCGCGAACACCACTCGGCCCGAGACACCGACCATCGCGCCGGTCTGGGTGTCGGCGGCCAGGTCCGGATAGGTGCTGCGCAGCTCAGCCAGAGAATGCGTACGCGGAACGGTCACCGGATAGGGTTCGCGCCCCTCGGCCAGCAGCCGCTCCCGCTTGGCCTGACGAATCCGGAACTGCTCGGGAAGGTCGGCCTGGGACTGGGACGCGTCGTCACGATCGGCTGGGCTCACAAAATGCCAGCTTAAATGAACACGCGAGCGCACAATTGCACCCCGACAGGCCGGCGGGGCCTATCCGCATCCTGACGGGGACAGACTGCCGCCCAGGTGTGCACAACCTCACAACAACGGCGAATTGGTTCGGCCTATTTGGCGGGCTTGAGCCGGCGCTGGGTGTCACGGTTGCGCTCGAACACCAACCGCAGGCCGTCAAGGGTGAGGTGGGGGTCGTAGTGCTCGACCGTGCGCAGATCCGGCAACACCAGCGGCGCGGTGTAACCGGTCGCCACGACCGCGACGTCGTCGCCGGCGAATCCGTCGACATCCTGGCGGATCCGGTGGACCAGCCCGTCGACCAACCCGGCGAACCCGAAAACCGCCCCGGCCTGCATGCACTCGACGGTGTTCTTGCCGATCACCGAACGCGGACGGGTCAGCTCGACCCGGCGCAGGGCCGCCGAGCGGGCCGCGGCGGCATCCGAGGACACCTGCACACCGGGGGCGATCGCCCCACCCAGGAATTCCCCCTTCGCCGACACGACGTCGACACAGATCGACGAGCCGAAATCGACGATGATCGCTGCAGTGCCGTATTTGTGATAGGCGGCAAGGCAATTCACGATCCGGTCCGCGCCGACTTCCTTGGGGTTGTCGACCAGCAGCGGAATGCCGGTACGTACACCGGGTTCGATCAGTACATGCGGCACCGTCGGCCAGTACTGCTCGAGCATGAGGCGCACCTCATGCAGCACCGAGGGCACCGTGGACAGTCCGGCGGCGCCGGTCAGACTCTCGGAGTCATCCCCGATCAGGCCGTCGATGGTGAGCGCCAGCTCATCGGCAGTCACCTCTGATTCGGTCCGGATTCGCCACTGCTGCACCACCTTCGCGTGGTCGCCCGAACCGGAGATCAGCCCGACGATGGTGTGGGTGTTGCGGACGTCGATGGCGAGCAGCATCAGCGCGGCGACATCAGTTCGGACGCGTCCTCGGGAACGTAGGCCGGGTCGTTGCCGTGCTCACCGAGGTCGATCTGCTTGTTGTCCGCGTCTACGAACACGATTCGCGGCTGGTAGACACGAGACTCGGCATCCTCCATCACCCCGTAGGCGATCAGGATGACCAGATCGCCCGGGTGGATGAGATGTGCTGCGGCGCCGTTGATCCCGATCACCCCGGTGCCGCGCTCGCCGGTGATCGCGTAGGTCACCAGGCGGGCACCGTTGTCGATGTCGACGATCGTCACCTGCTCGCCCTCGAGCAGGTCGGCCGCCTCCATCAGGTCGGCGTCAATGGTCACCGAGCCCACGTAGTGAAGGTCGGCCTGCGTCACCGTGGCGCGGTGAATCTTCGATTTCAGCATGGTGCGCTGCATCAGTTCCTCCAGGGCAGTTCGTGATTGTCGCCGTCACCGACGCGGGGGTGTCCGTCGATGCCTGCCGACGCTCCGATGTCGACAGATATGTTGTCCAGCAGTCTGGTTCGGCCCAGCCGGGCGGCCACCAGCAGCCGGGCCTGACCTTCGCCCGGCGCGGGACCCAACATCGGGTCGCGTACCTCCAGGTAGTCGACGTCGATGGCGGGCACCTCGTCGAGCACCGCCCGAGCCGCGTCCACGGCCGCCGAAGCCCCGCCCGCCGCCGCGTACTTGCCGGCCAGCAGGGCCGCCGACAACGCTCCGGCCTGCTCGCGCTCATCGGCATCGAGGTAGCGGTTGCGCGACGACATCGCCAGTCCATCGGATTCGCGGACGATGGGCACTCCGACGATCTGTACGTCGACGTTGAGGTCGGTGACCATCTGCCGGATCAACGCCAATTGCTGATAGTCCTTTTCACCGAAGAAGGCCCGGTCGGGGCGGACGATCTGCAGTAGCTTGAGCACAACGGTGAGCACACCGGCGAAATGGCCGGGGCGCGACGCGCCTTCCAGTTCGCTGCCGGCCGCCCCGGGCTGGACACTGGTGCGGGGGCCGTCGGGATACATGCCCGAACCGGTTGGGGTAAACGCGATTTCGACACCCTCGGCCCGCAACGCAGCCAGGTCCTCATCGAGGGTCCGCGGGTAGGCGTCGAGGTCTTCGCCCGCTCCGAACTGCAACGGGTTGACGAAGATCGACACCACCACAACCGCGCCGGGAACCCGCCTGGCCGCCCGGATCAATGTCAGGTGCCCCTCGTGCAGCGCACCCATGGTGGGCACCAGGGTGATCCGACGCCCACTCGTGCGCAGGGCGCGGGTGACGGCGGCGACATCGGTGGGTGCCGAATAGACGTTCAGCTCACCGGCGACGAACTTGGGGGTGGTGGTTGGGGTCATCCGTGACTCGTTTCGGGACTGGTTTCCGGGCCTGTTTCCGACAGAGCTGCGAGCACTGCGGCCGGCGCATGTGCACGTTGGGCGGTACGCAGTGAATCGGCCCGATACGCCTGGGCCAGTTGAGGATCCAGCGCACGCAGGGCATTCAGGTGAGCGGTCACCGCAGCGGCGTCACCACGGGCCACCGGGCCGGTCAGGGCGGCCTGGCCGCGCTGCAGCGCGTTCTCCAGTGCGGCCAGAGCAAGCGGGCCCACCACCCGCTCGGGCAGACCGCCGGGCGCATCGCCGACGAGTTCCTGACCGAGCAGCTCCTGGCCGCGCAGCGCGGCCCGCAGCGTGTCGACGGCGTCGAGCACCAGCGTGACCAGGTGGTTGCTGGCATGCGCCAACGCCGCGTGGTACTGCGTCCGCGCGTGCTCGGGCACCCGGAACGGCTCACCGCCGATCTCCAGCACGAGCGACTGACCGATCGCATAGCCGACTTCGTCCGCCGCGGTGACACCGAAACAGGTATCGGGCAGACGCGTGATGTCCTCGTCGGACCCGGTGAACGTCATCGCCGGATGGATCGCCAGCGGAATGCACCCCAGCTCGGTCAGCGGCGCCAGCACCCCGACCCCGTTGGCACCGGAGGTGTGCACCACGATCGTGCCGGGCCGGACCGCACCGGTGGCGGCCAGACCCGACACCAGGGACGTCAGCTCCGCGTCCGGGACTGCCAACAGCAACAGTTCGGCCCGCTGCGCCACCTCGGGGATGGGAAGGACGGAGGTTTCGGGTAGCCGGCGCTGCGCCCGCAGCCGTGACGCCTCGGATATCGCGCTGCACGCCACCACCACGTGCTCGACGCGTTCCAGCGCATAGCCCAGCGCAGTACCTACCCGACCGGCGGAAATGATGCCGACGCTGAGCCTGGCCGGACGCAATCCCTCAGGAGGGGACCACCCGTTTGCAGGGGGCTGCTGCATCGCAGACGACCTCACAGGTTGAAATGGTTTTACGTTCCAGTCCCGCGTTGCGGGTACCGGACGGTCGCCACGAGACTAGCTCACTCCTCGCGGCGCCTGCGACGGCCGCCTTCGGTGGGAGCTGCCTGAAACCGCGCCAGGAGATCATTCACCGACTGCCCATCGGCATGGTGCCCGTTCGGCGGCTCGGGTTCGTCGTCGCTGCGGTGCCGCGAAGCCCGCCGCGGCGGTTCGGGTGGTTGGGAGGATTCGGTGGCCAACGCCGGGGACGGCTGCGCCGGGGTGTGCCGGCCGAGGTCGGCAACCTCACCCGCAGCGGAGTGACGGCCACGGGGCGGCGGCTCGGGAGCCTGACCCGGTGACATCGCTGGCGCCGGAGTCGGCGCCGGCTCAGGTGCCGGCTCGGGCGCCGGAGTTGATTCGGCCGTGGGTTCCGGAACTGCTGTGGGTGTCGATTCTTGGGCACGTCGCCGGCCGACGTACTCGTTTGCGGCCTCGTTTGCGGCGCCGTTCTGGGCTGCCGGTGTAGCCCAGTTGCTGCCCGGTGCGCCCGCGGGAATCCACTGTCCCTCGGCCGGCGCCGGTTCCCAACCCGTGGCCGCGGGTTCGGCGGCGGGCGGCGTGCTCGGGGGCTCGGGTTCCGGGGCTTCGATGGTGGGTGACGGCTGCATCGGTGGCATGGCCGGTGGCGGTGGGGGCGGCGCCCAGGTCGACGGGGGTTCGGGCTGCCGGCGGGCGGCCGGTTGCGGCTCAGGCCGGGATTGAGGTTGCGGCTCAGGCCGAGGCTGGGGTTGCGGCTCGGGGCGAGACACCGGTTGCGGCTCGGGCCGCGGCGGCGCCTTGGGCTCCTGCGGCCGCGGGGTATCGGGTTGGCGGGCAGTGTCCGGTTGGCGGGCGGTGTCCGGTTGGCGCCGGCGGCGACGCGGCTGCTCACCGGCGGGCACCGGCCGCGACGGCAGCCGGTGCACACCACCGGAGGTCGCCCAGTCGTTCTCCGGCGGATGCGGCACGGCCGGGACGTCGATGATCGGGCTTTCCTGGGTACGCGACATACGGATGTCGGTGACCTCGACCGGCGGTATGTCCAACCGGCTGGCGGTGACCCGGCCGGCGGTACGCACCGCGCTCTTGTCGGTCTCGATGGCCGGGCGGTGCACCAGGTCGGTGTCGAACAGGATCTCCAGGTTCGCCCGCAATGCGGCAAGCTCGGAGCGCAGCGCGGCAACCTCGTCGGCCGCCTGGGCGCGCAGCTCCGAGGCCAGCTCCCGGCGCAACTGGGTTTCGACGGTCAGCTCGTACTCCCGCCGCGCCGAGATCTCCCGATCCAGCTGCAGGTCGTAGACGAACTTCAGATCGCGGGCCTTGGCCTGGTCGAGGTCACTCTGGCGCCGGTAGATCACGGAGACGAAGGCCGCCACGACGGCGGCCCACAGGGCCAGGATGACTGCGAGTTTCAGCAACTCGACGCGATCGGTGAACACCAATGCGGAACTGGCCAGAATGGCGAGCACCAGCAATACCGTTAAGAGCAGCCAGCCCGGCCTTCGGCCGCCGCGCCGTGGCCGACCACCGCGGGGCAGAACGGTCATGCGCCGACTGTACCCGTCACGGGTCATCTAACCTGGGGACCGCTGCGGCGATTCGGCCAACTACCTGGCCGATAATCGTTCACTCGGTCGCGGTATCACCGTTGTCCTGAGGTTCCTCGGGAGACTTGCAGCAATGCTGTAGCCACACCGCCGCGACGATCAGCGCCAGCGCGCTGATGGCAGCAACCACCGCGCCGGGAGTGTCCTCGCCGGCCACCCTCAGGTCGCCGCGCCGGGGCCACAGGTACACCAGCACCCCTATCCACCAACCCGCCACGATGGCGCCCACCCAGGCCGAGGCCTTGGCGATGACGACCGACCGGGCCACCGTCAGCGGGTGCAGCCGGCCGGCACCGACTCCGATCTGCCCGTCGTTGATCTTCGCCCGCACATAGAACGCCCAGCCCGCCTCGGCGATCGCAACCGCCAGCAGTGAGAGTCCGGTCCAGATCGTGAGCGGCGGGAACCACCGGTAGAGCACACCGACCAGCACGTAGCCGACGATGGCGACGACCGCCACCGCGCCGGCCAGGTCGCGCTTGCGCGTCGGGCCCATCAGTCGGCCGCCGGTTCGGTGCGGAAGTCCAACGCCAGATCAGTGCGCCTGACACCGGCTCGCTCGGCCGGGTCGATCTCCTCCAACAGGTTCGCGACCCGGCGGGACCGGCCGACCACCGTCAGCGTGGCATCCGGATCCACCGCCAGCCACGGGATCAGCACGAATGCGCGCAGGTGAGCCAGCGGGTGCGGCAGCGTCAGGTCGGCATCGCGAGACTGCACCTCGACGTCACCGTCATGGCACGTGACCAGGTCGACGTCGAGGGTGCGCGGGCCCCACTTCTGTTCCCGGACCCGGTCCGCCGCCTGTTCCAACTGCTGGCCACGTCGCAGCCAGCCGTGTCCGTCGAGGCCCGGATCGTCGGCGAGCAGTACCGCGTTCAGGAACGGACCCTGCTCGACGCCGCCCCAGGCGTCGGTCTCGAAGACCGGCGACACCGCACGGACCGCACTCCCGAGGCCGTCGACCACCGACTGCAACCGGGCCAGCCGGTCGCCGAGATTCGACCCGATCGAGAGAACGGTTGACGTCATTGGGAACCCCGTCGGGACCGCCTGGCGACCACCGCGACATCGTCGAAGGTCAGCGGAATCGGGGCGCTCGGCTTGTGCACGACGACCTCGACCGCATGCAGACGCTCGTCGGCCATGATGGCGTCGGCGATCTCGGCCGAGACCGTCTCGATCAGGTTCCGCGGCGGGCCCGCGACGATATCCGCTGCCCGCTGGGCCAGTGCGCCGTAATCGAGGGTGTCGGCGAGATCGTCGGTGGCTGCTGCCCGGCGCAGGTCCACCCACGCCGTGATGTCGACGACGAAGTCCTGCCCGTCCCGGCGCTCGTGGTCGAACACGCCGTGATTGCCACGAACCCGTAAGCCGCGCAACTCAATTCGATCAGCCAACCCGACCTCCAGATTCCCAGGCTTCCAGTACGGCGAGCGCGTCGACGGAGGCCACCACATCGTGCACGCGAACACCCCAGGCCCCGTGCTGGGCCGCGAGCACCGAGATCACCGCGGTGGCGGTCTCGCGACCGTCCGGTGGGCGCAGAGTCCCGTCCGCCCCAGCCAGCAAGGCACCGAGGAAGCGTTTGCGTGAGGCGCCGACCAACACGGGGATCCCGGTTGCGATGAATTCGGGCAGAGCGTGCAGCAGGGCCCAATTGTCCTGCGCGGTCTTGGCGAATCCCAGACCCGGATCGATGATCAGCCGCTCCGGGGCGACACCCGCAGCGACCGCGGCGTCGACCGCGGTCAGCAGTTCAGCCCGAACCTCGGCCACCACATCGCCGTAACCCGGAGCGCGGTGCGGCTGCGCGGCGCCGACCGAACGCCAGTGCATCAGGATCCACGGCACCTTCGCCTCGGCGAGCAGCGGTGCCATGTTGGGATCGGCCAGGCCGCCGGACACGTCGTTGACGATCTGCGCGCCCCTTTCCAGGGCCACTTTCGCCACATCGGCGTGCATGGTGTCGATACTGACCGTGATGCCTTGGGCGGCAAGCGCTTCGATGACCGGGGCGACCCGGGCTGCCTCCACCGCGGGGTCGACGCGCACCGCACCGGGCCGGGTCGATTCCCCGCCCACGTCGATGATCGCGGCCCCGGCAGCGGCCAGTGCCAGCCCGTGTTCGACGGCGCGGTCGCGGTCGATGAACTTGCCGCCGTCGGAGAAGGAATCGTCGGTGACATTCACCACCCCCATGACCTGCACGCGCGCTCCGCGAGGGACCATCGGCCTGGCTGGGTTCACTTCCGCAGGATCAGTTCCAGCGCCTCGGCCCGAGAAGCCTTGTCGGTCTTGAACTGTCCACGTACCGCGGAGGTGGTGGTGACCGCACCCGGCTTGCGGACGCCCCGCATGGCCATGCACAGGTGCTCGGCCTCGATCACCACGATGGCTCCGCGCGGATCGAGCTTGCGCATCATTGCGTCGGCGATCTGGGCGGTCAGGCGTTCCTGCACCTGCGGGCGCTTGGAGTACAGGTCGACCAGCCGGGCGATCTTCGACAGACCGGTCACCCGGCCGTCCACCCCGGGGATGTATCCGACGTGGGCCACCCCGTGGAACGACACCAGGTGGTGCTCACAGGTGGAGTACAACGGGATCGACTTGACCAGCACGAGCTCGTCGTGTTCCTCGTCGAAGGTGGTGTTGAGCACCGCATCCGGGTCGGTGTAGAGACCGGCCATCAGCTCTTTGTACGCACGCGCCACGCGGGCCGGGGTATCCACCAGACCCTGACGATCGGGGTCCTCACCGATGGCGATCAGCAGCTCACGCACGGCCGCCTCGGCACGGGGTTGGTCGAATACCCGCGTGGCCGTATCGGTGTTGTTGTGATGCTCGCGCAACGACTGCGCCATCGAAGCCTCCGTTCTCGGATCAGCCGTGGGCCGGGGGGTTGGGCCGGTCGGACCGGTCAGGCCGCTCAGGAGCACGATCCTGACCCGCCTCCTCGTTCGGCGTATTGGGCTGGCCGGGATGAGGATAAGGCTGATAGGGGTACGGCTGGGGCTGTTGCCATCCCGACGGATGCGGCGGCGGGTACCAGTAGCCCTGCTGTTGCTGGGGCGGTTGGTATCCCGGCTGCGACGGCGCGGGCGGCCAGCCCGGCGCATGCCAGCCGGCCGGTGCGCCGTAATCGGGCTGGGTCGTACCGTTCTGGTTCGCCCCGTTCGGCGGCGCGCCGTTGGCTCCGGAGCCGTTGGTCTCGTTGGCCCGCTCGGCCTCCCGGCTGGCGGCGGCGATCGCAGCCTTGAACGCCGGCTCGGGCACCGGCGGCGGCCACGGCTCACCGCGCTCGATGGCAATCTCACCCGGCGTCTTGATCGGCGGCTTGTCCGACGGCACCCGGCCACCGAAGTCGTCGAACATGGTCAGCCGGGGACGCTTCTTCACGTCGCCGAAGATGGCCTCCAGCTCGACGCGGTGCAACGTCTCCTTCTCCAGGAGCTCACCGGCCAGCGTGTCGAGCACGTCGCGGTACTCGCTGAGGATCTCCCAGGCCTCGGTGTGCGCGGCCTCGATGAGCTTGCGCACCTCGTCGTCGATGTCGCGGGCCACCTCGTGGCCGAAGTCGGCCTGGGTGCCCATGGTGCGGCCCAGGAACGGATCACCGTGCTCGGTGCCGTAGCGCACGGCCCCCAGCTTGGAACTCATGCCGTACTCGGTGACCATCGCGCGGGCGATCTTGGTGGCCTGCTCGATGTCGGACACCGCGCCGGTGGTGGGCTCGCGGAAGACCAGTTCCTCGGCCGCGCGACCACCCATGGCGAACACCAGGCGGGCAATCATCTCCGAGCGGGTCATCAGGCCCTTGTCGTCCTCGGGCACCGCCACCGCGTGGCCGCCCGTGCGGCCACGGGCCAGGATGGTCACCTTGTAGATCGGCTCGATGTCGGGCATCGCCCACGCGGCCAGGGTGTGCCCGCCCTCGTGGTAGGCGGTGATCTTCTTTTCCTGCTCGCTGATGATGCGGCCCTTGCGGCGCGGGCCGCCCACGACACGGTCGACGGCTTCTTCCAGCGCGGCACTGGTGATGACGGTGCCGTTCTCACGAGCGGTCAGCAGTGCGGACTCGTTGATGACGTTGGCCAGGTCGGCGCCGGACATGCCGACGGTGCGCTTGGCCAGGCCGTCCAGGTCGGCGTCGGGGGCGATCGGCTTGCCCGCCGAATGCACCTTGAGCACCGCGCGACGGCCGGCCAGATCGGGATTGGACACCGGGATCTGCCGGTCGAAGCGGCCCGGACGCAGCAGCGCCGGGTCGAGGATGTCGGGCCGGTTGGTGGCCGCGATCAGGATGACGCCCTGGCGGTCGCCGAAGCCGTCCATCTCGACCAGCAGCTGATTCAGGGTCTGTTCGCGCTCGTCGTGACCGCCGCCCATGCCCGCACCGCGCTGACGGCCGACGGCGTCGATCTCGTCGACGAAGATGATGCACGGGCTGTTGGCCTTGGCCTGCTCGAACATGTCACGCACGCGGGAGGCGCCGACGCCGACGAACATCTCGACGAAGTCCGAACCCGAGATCGTGAAGAACGGGACGCCGGCCTCACCGGCGACGGCGCGGGCCAGCAGGGTCTTGCCCGTTCCGGGCGGGCCGTACAGCAGCACGCCCTTGGGGATCTTGGCGCCCAGCGCCTGATACCGCGACGGGTTCTGCAGGAAGTCCTTGATCTCGTAGAGCTCCTCGACCGCCTCGTCGACGCCTGCGACGTCGGCGAACGTGGTCTTGGGCATGTCCTTGCCCAATTGCTTGGCCTTCGACTTGCCGAAGCCGAAGCCCATCCGGCCGCCGCCGCCCTGCATCCGGGAGAACATCACGAACAGGCCGACCAGCAGCAGCAGCGGCAGCATGTAGATCAGCATCGAGCCGAGGAAGCTGCCCTGGTTGACAGTGGTGCCGAACTTGACGTGCTTGGCGTCGAGCTG
Source organism: Mycobacterium sp. IDUB_24 (assembly GCF_055419385.1). Taxonomy (NCBI): domain Bacteria; kingdom Bacillati; phylum Actinomycetota; class Actinomycetes; order Mycobacteriales; family Mycobacteriaceae; genus Mycobacterium; species Mycobacterium sp. IDUB_24. The sequence goes on along the minus strand of NZ_JBVAXO010000005.1, from coordinate 317,254 downwards.
GTCGACGAGCTTCACCGCATAGCCGGTCGGGTACTTCGTGATGACCTTGTCGCTGTTCTCGGTCTCGTCCTTGCCGCTCTTCAGATCGAGCCGCAGCTGTTGCTCGCGGTCGTCGATCTGGGCGCTCTTGACGTTGTCGGCACCGATCTGGGCCACCGCTACCGAGGTGTCGACGGGTTTGTAGCCGCGGGTGTCGTCGCTGAAATAGAAAAACGACCAGCCCAGCAACAGCACGACCGCGATCACGGTCAGCGTACGGATCACATTTTTGCGGTTCATCGATCACTCGGCCGAGTTCGGCCCGGTCCTTCCAACGTGCGCAGTTGAGGGTTTTAGGCTACCGCTAGACCAACGTCCGGCAGTTCCCGACGGTATCTAGCCGAGCGCGGGCCGCTGTGCTTGGGTGAGATCGTGCTCACATTTCACCGGATTGCTCCTCGCGTGAGCGCCGCCCTATTGCTCCTCGCGTCCGCATGACCGAGCGGTTAGTCGACACCAATGGCGTGACATTGAAGGTGATCGAGGCGGGTGAGCCCGGAAATCCGGTGGTCGTGCTGGCCCACGGGTTTCCCGAGCTGGCCTATTCGTGGCGGCACCAGATGCCCGCGCTGGCGGCCGCCGGCTATCACGTCCTGGCTCCTGACCAGCGGGGTTACGGTGGCTCGTCGCGGCCCGAGAGCATCGATGCCTACAACATCGTGGAGCTGACCGCCGACATCGCGGGGTTGCTCGATGATGTCGGTGCCGAGCGGGCGGTGCTCGTCGGGCACGACTGGGGCTCGCCCGTCGTCACCAACTTCCCGTTGTTCTTCCCCGATCGGGTCGCGGCGGTGGCCGCGCTGAGCGTGCCCCCGGTCCCCCGGGCGTCCGGACCGCCGACGCAGATCTGGCGCAAGATCGTCGGCGACAACTTCTTCTACATCTTGTACTTCCAGGAGCCCGGTGTCGCCGACGCCGCACTGGGCGCCGATGTCCGGCAGTCGCTGCGCCGCATGATCGCGATGGAAGGCATCAGCGCTCCCCCGGACAGCCTGTCCGACCGACCGCTACCGCCACTGCCGGACTGGATCACCGCCGACGAGTTCGAGCACTACGTGCAGGCCTATGCCGAGACCGGCTTCACCGGGCCGCTGAACTGGTACCGCAACTTCGACCGGAACTGGGAGCTCACGGATCCTGATTCGGGAACCACCGCGCACCAGACCATCACGGTCCCGATGCTGTTCGTGGCCGGCACCGCCGACCCGGTGCTGGGCTTCACGCCGCGGGACCGGGTGCGGGACGTGGCCACCGGTGACTACCGCGAGGTGCTGCTCGACGGCGCCGGGCACTGGCTGCAGCAGGAACGTCCCGATGAGGTGAACAAGGTGCTGTTGGAGTTCTTGGAGGGCCTGAAGTGAGTCCGTTGAATTTCGGCGTTTTCATCACACCGTTTCACCCGGTCGGCCAATCCCCGACCACCGCACTGCAATACGACATGGACCGGGTGGAGGCGCTGGACCGGCTCGGTTACGACGAGGCCTGGTTCGGCGAACATCATTCCGGCGGTTACGAACTCATCGCCTGTCCCGAAGTGTTCATCGCCGCCGCGGCCGAACGGACCAGACACATCCGGCTGGGCACCGGCGTGGTGTCGCTGCCGTATCACCACCCGCTCATGGTGGCCGACCGGTGGGTGTTGCTCGACCACCTCACCCGCGGCCGGGTGATGTTCGGAACCGGGCCGGGGGCACTGCCGTCGGATGCCTACATGATGGGCATCGACCCGGTGGATCAGCGGCCGATGATGCAGGAATCCCTTGAGGCGATCCTGGCGTTGTTCCGCGCCGCACCCGATGAGCGGATCGACCGCAAGTCGGACTGGTTCACCCTGCGCGACGCCGCGCTGCACATCCGCCCCTACACCTGGCCCTACCCCGAAATTTCCACCGCGGCAATGGTTTCCCCCTCCGGTCCGCGACTGGCCGGGGCATTGGGCACCTCGTTGCTGTCCCTGTCGATGTCGGTGCCCGGTGGCTACGCGGCCATCGAGACCACCTGGGACACGGTGCGTGAGCAGGCCGCCAAATCCGATCGGCCCGAACCGGACCGAGCCAATTGGCGGGTGCTGGGCATCGTCCACCTCGCCGACACCCGCGAACAGGCCATCGCGGACTGCACTTACGGCCTGCAGGATTTCGCCAACTACTTCGGCGCCGCCGGCTTCGTGCCGCTGTCCGAGAAGACCGAGGCGACGGATTCCGCTTACGAGTTCGTGGAAAACTATGCGGCAGGCGGCAATTGCTGTATCGGCACCACCGCCGACGCAATCGCCTACATCCAGGACCTGCTGGACCGCTCCGGCGGGTTCGGCACCCTCCTGCTCCTCGGCCACGACTGGGCACCACCTGCGGCCACCTTCCATTCCTACGAACTGTTCGCCCGTGAGGTGATCCCGCATTTCAAGGGCCAGCTCACGGCCGCGCGGGCGTCGCACGACTGGGCCAAGGGCATGCGGGATCAGCTGTTGGGTCGCGCCGGACAGGCCATCGTCAACGCGATCACCGAACACACCACCGAGGGGAAGAGTTGATGCGCGCCGCGGTGCTGCGTGACGGCCGGATGATCGTTCGCGATGACGTGCCCGAACCGGTGCCCGGCCCGGGGCAGGTGCTGGTCAAGGTGAAGGCCTGCGGAATCTGCGGGTCCGACCTGCATTTCGCCACCCACGGCGCCGACATGCTGGCCGCGGGCGCCGATCTGGAGGGTGTGCCCGACATGGACATCGACCTGGCCGGCGACGTCTTCATGGGCCATGAGTTCAGCGCCGAGATCCTCGATGCCGGACCGGGAACCGAGGCAGCCGCCGCCGGCACCCTGGTGACCTCGGTACCGGTGCTGATCTCCGCCGGCGGGATCGCGCCGATCGTGTACAGCAACACCACCGTCGGCGGTTACGCCGAGAAGATGCTGCTGTCGGCGCCGCTGCTACTGCCGGTTCCGAACGGACTGAGCGCTGAACACGCCGCACTCACCGAACCGATGGCCGTCGGTCTGCATGCAGTCAATGCGTCGCGCATCGAACCCGGCGAGACGGCACTCGTCGTCGGCTGCGGCCCCGTCGGCGTCGCGATCATCGCGGCCCTGAAACTTCGGGGCGTGGAAACGATTGTGGCGTCGGACTTCTCCGCCGTCCGACGCGACCTCGCTGCCACCATGGGCGCCCACGTCACGCTGGATCCAACGGAGGACTCACCGTTCCATCACTGCACGCCCGCGGTGGTCTTCGAGGCAGTCGGCGCACCCGGGATCATCGACGACGTATTGCGTCGCGCACCCGCGGGCATCCGGCTGGTGGTGGCCGGAGTGTGCATGCAGCCCGATACCGTGCACCCGTTCTACGCGATCACCAAACAGATCAGCATCCAGTTCGTCTTCGGCTACGACCCGACCGAGTTCGCGAACTCGCTGCGCGCCATCGCCGAGGGTGCGATCGACGTCGCACCGATGATCACCGGGAACGTGGGCCTCGACGCGGTGAGCGCCACGTTCGACGAGCTCGCCTCCCCTGACCGGCACTGCAAAGTCCTGGTGACGCCGTGACGTCCCGGTAGGGTTCGGGCATGCCGATCGCTGGGAATGCGAAATTACGGGTACTCGGTCTTGCCGCCGCGGGATTGATCGCCGTCAGCACAAGCGCGTGCGATGCCACCTCGGGTCCTGCCGCCGGGGGCGCACCTGACGGGGCCCGGCAAGTGACGGTCGTCGGATCCGGCCAGGTGCAGGGCGTGCCGGATACCCTGACCGCCGACGTGGCGATGGAGTTCATCGCCCCGGATGTGTCCGGCGCCCTCAACCAGTCCAGCCAGCGGCAGCAGGCCGTGATCGATGCGCTGGTCGGATCGGGCATCGACCGCAAGGACATCAGCACCACCCAGGTCAGCGTGCAACCTCAATTCAACGACAACACGATCTCGGGTTACCGCGCCGGCAATGCCATCAAGGTCAAGATCCGGGATACCGCCAAGGCCTCGCAGACCCTCGCCCTGATCGCAAGTACCGGAGGAGATGCCACCCGCATCAACTCGGTCGACTATTCGATCGAGGACGATTCGGACCTGGTGCGCGACGCCCGCGCCCGGGCGTTCGACGACGCCAAGAACCGCGCCGAGCAGTACGCCGGATTGTCCGGACTCAATCTGGGCAAGGTGATCTCGATTTCCGAACAGTCCGGCGGCTCGACCCCGCCCACGCCCACCCCGATGCCGCGTGCCGCGATGCAGGCCGTCCCGCTCGAACCCGGTCAGCAGACGGTCGACTTCTCCGTGACGGTGATCTGGGAGCTCACCTAATTTTCCGCCGAAACGGCATTCCGGCAGCGAAAGTGCGAGTGAGGCACTGCTGGAATGCGGTTTCGGCGCAAAGAGGGGGCTCAGCCGGCGGGCGCGATGTCGACGGGAATGCCGTTGAGCACCGCGGTGCCCGACAGTGGGTCCAGATGAGTTCCGTCGTTGAGCTGGTTGACGTTCACCCCGGGCCGGCTCGCCGCGAGCTCCTGACCCGTACCGCCCCGGTCATGACCCCAGCCGTGCGGTAGCGAAACCACGCCGCGCCGCATGCCGTCGTCCACCTCGATCGGGGCCAGCAGCTCACCGCCGGGGCCCTTGATCACCGCGATCTCGGTGAGCCCCAGCTCCGCTGCATCGTCGGGGTGGATCTGCAGCGTGCAGCGATTGGAGCCGCCCGACAGCGCGGGGAGGTTGTGCATCCAGCTGTTGTTGGAGCGCAGATGACGCCGGCCGATCAAGAGGAAGCCCCCCGCCGAGCGGTCGAGAGCGTCGCGTAGCCGCGCCACATCGGCAACGATCGGCTCCGGCGCGAGTTCGATCCGGCCACTCGGGGTTCGCAGGATCTCGGGGATGCGCGGACGCAGCGGGCCCAGGTCGATGCCGTGCGGGGTGGCCTTCAGGCGCTCCATGGTGAGTCCGTCGGGTTTGGCGCCGAAGGCGTCGCCGTAGGGACCGAGCCGCAGCATCATGTCGAGCCGACGCTCATATCCGGGGCCCGGATAGAGCATGGCGGTGAGCTCGTTGACGTCGCGCCCGGCCACCGGCGAATCGGGGTTGCCCGTCTCTTTCGCCAGAGTCGTCGCGATCACCTGTACGTCGACGAGTGCGGGATCACCGTCGGCGCCGATGCCGTAGAGGATGAGGGCGAGCCGGGACAGGATCTCGGGCTCGTCGGGCCGGCCGTCGAGTGGGAGCGCAGGCGACGAGTACCGCACGTTGTTGCGGACCGCGAGGTTGTTCAGCGCGACGTCGAAGTGGGCGCTGTAGGCCGGCGGGGGCGGCGGCAGGATGACATCGGCGTGGCGGGTGGTCTCGTTGAGGTAGGGGTCGACGCTCAGCATGAATTCGACGCTGTCGAGCGCCTTGTCCAGCCGGTCACCGTCGGGCGCGGACAGCACCGGATTTCCGGCGATGGTGATCATCGCCTTGATCTGCCCTTCGCCCGCGGTGTCGATCTCCTCGGCGAGTGCGGCGGCCGGCAACTCGGAGAGCACTTCGGGATATCCCGAGACCCGGCTCGCCCACCGTCCCGTCCTGAAGCCGCGACCCGGTTTCGGCGGACGCGGCGCGGGGGCTGCCGCGCCGAGTGCGAACATCGCCCCGCCGGGACGGTCGAGGTTGCCGGTGAGAATGTTGATCACGTCGACGAGCCAGCTGCCGATGGTCCCGAACTCGACCGTGGACGTCCCGATCCGGCCGTAGACGGCCGCCGTCGGAGCTGCCGCGAGCTCGCGGGCCAGTTCCCTGATCTCGTCGGCGCCCACCCCGCAGGCCGCGGCGACGGCCTCGGGTGAGAACTCGTCGGCCAGCGCGCGGATCTCCTCGACACCGGCGACGTGCTCGGCCAACTCACCGAGGTCGACGAGGTCCTCACCGAACAGCACGTGCACGATCGCGAACAGCAGTGCCGCGTCGGTGCCCGGCCGCGGCGCGAGGTGGCGGTCGGCCAGTTCGGCGGTGCGGGTGCGGGCCGGGTCGATGACGACGAGCCGGCCACCGCGCTTGCGCAGTGCCCGCAGCTTGCCGGGGAAATCGGCGGCAGTGGCCAGGCTCCCGTTGGACACCATCGGATTCGCGCCGATGATCACGAGGTAGTCGGTGCGGTCGAGATCGGGGACGGTGAACGCGACCGGGCTGCCGAACATCAGGCCCAGTGCGACGTGCTTGGGCATCTGATCGAGTGTGCTCGCGCTGAACACCTGCCGGGTGCCGAGGCCCTTGATGATCAGCGGCGCATACAGGCTGCCGGCGATGGTGTGTGCGTTCGGATTGCCCAGATACACCCCGACCGCACCGCCGCCGTGCTCGGCGATCACCGCGCCGAGGCGCTCGGTGATGACGGCGTAGGCCTCATCCCAGGTGGCCTCGGTCAGCGCGCCGTCGCGCCGGATCAAGGGGCGCGTCAGTCGGTCAGGGTCGTTGTCGAGCTCGCCGAAACTGGCGCCCTTCGGACAGATGAATCCCGCGCTGAACACGTCGTCACGATCTCCGCGGGCAGCGGTCACCCGACCGTCGGAGATGGTGAGTGTCAGACCGCAGGTGGCCTCACAAAAGGGGCAGATCCGAAGGGCCGTGCGGGTATCAGCCATGCCTGCGATTGTGCGCCGGTCCTCGGCCATTTGTAAGCCTCCGGCTTACGGCCCTTCGTACACCTTTGGATCGAGAGTTCCGATGTAGGGCAGGTCGCGGTAGCGCTCGGCGAAGTCCAGACCGTAGCCGACGACGAACTCGTTGGGGATGTCGAAGCCCACGTAGGCGACGTCGAGTTCGGTCTTGACGGCCTCGGGCTTGCGCAGCAGCGTGCACACCCGCAGCGAGCGCGGATGACGGGTGGCCAGGTTGCGCAGCAACCAGGACAGGGTCAGCCCCGAGTCGATGATGTCCTCGACGATCAGCACGTCACGGTCATTGATGTCGCGGTCGAGGTCTTTGAGGATGCGTACGACGCCCGAGGACGAGGTGGACGAGCCGTAAGAACTGACCGCCATGAACTCCAGCTGCGTGGGCAGCGGGATGGTCCGGGCCAGATCGGTGACGAACATGACCGCGCCCTTGAGGACGGTGACCAACAGCAGGTCGTCGTTGCCCAGGTTGTCTCGATATTGCTCAGCGATCATCTCGGCGAGTTCGGTGGTGCGGGTCCGGATCTGTTCCTCGGACAACAGCACCGATTTGATGTCTCCCGCGTACAGCTCGGCAGAGTCGACAGCCACACCGAACAGCGTGCCATGCGAGGGGGCCGCATTCCAACGCGGATCGCTAGACCGGTTCGGTGTGCATTCTCAGCACGCCGCCGCGCCGCGCCGCGAACAACCGCTGTTTGCGCAGCCCGGACCCGACGGCCACCCCGCCCTGTCCACGCCAGGCCGTCACGAACCGGTCCACCGCACGGATCTGGATGTCGGTCAGATCACACGCACCGCCGTCGAGCAACCAGGCCCGGATCACCCGGCGCCGCAGTGCGTCGGGCAATGCCGACAACCGGGCCGTGTCCAGACCGCCGGTCTCGGTGCGCGTCCCGGCCAGGGCCTCACCGGCCAGGGCGTCGAGTGTCTCGGTGTCCTCCCGCAGCGCGGTGGCGGTGCGGGCCAGGGCCTCGGCCACCCCACCGCCGAGCACGTCCTCGAGCAGCGGCAGCACCTCGTGCCGCAACCTCACCCGGGTGAACCGGGGTTCGGCATTGTGGGGGTCCTGCCACGGACTGAGGCGAAGTTCCTCGCAGGCCGCACGGGTCAGAGTGCGACGCACGCCCAGCAGCGGCCGGTGCCACGGCGGGTCGTGGGGGCGCATGCCGGCGATCGAGCGCGCACCGGACCCCCTGCCCAGTCCCAGCAGCACCGTCTCGGCCTGGTCGTCGAGGGTGTGGCCGAGCAGGACCGGGGCACCGTCCCGAGCCGCGTCCAGCGCCGCGTAGCGCGCCTGACGCGCGGCGGCCTCCGGGCCGCCGGCACGCCCGACGTCGACCGAAATAACCTGAGCTGTAACACATCCCAGCGCCAACGCCTGACCGCGTGCAGTGTCGGCGACAGCATCCGAACCCGCCTGCAGCCGGTGGTCGACGATCAGCGCAGTGGTAGGTCGCATACCCGCCGCGACTGCGGCCAAGGCCAGGGAATCCGGGCCGCCGGACAGCGCCACGCACCAGTTCTCGCCGTCGATCCGCTCGCCGGCGGCCGCCACCGCTTGCCGCAGCGCGGCTACAGCACCCGTTCGATCCATCGTTGTGGTTCGTCGATCTCATCGGGCTGCGGGAGGGTGTCGGCGCTCGACCAGATGGTGTTGAACCGGGCCATGCCCACGGCTCCCACGACATGGTCGACGAACGCCTTACCCCGGGTGTACTGGCTGATCTTGGCGTCAAAGCCCAGCAGGGCGCGCACCAAGCGTTGCAGCGGTGGCTGTTTGCGCTGCCTGCGTTCGTCGAAGCGACGGCGGATGGTCGAGACCGTGGGCACCACCGCCGGGCCCACCGCGTCCATCACGTGATCGGCGTGGCCTTCCAACAGGGTGCCCAGCACCAGTAGCTGATCCAGTGCACGACGCTGGGGCTCAGCCTGCACGGCACGCATCAGGCCGAGCACACCGGCCGAATTGGGATCCGGCGTTGCCCCATTGCGCTGATTCCGGACAAACTCCGCGAGTCGCCCCACCATCTCGGTGACGTCCTCGCCGGCATCCTGGGTCAGCACCGCCAGGGCCTGTGACATGTGGTCGGCCAGCCAGGGATTGGCCCGGAACTGCACCCGGTGGGTGACCTCGTGCAGGCACACCCACAGCCGGAAATCGGCTGGGGAGACACGCAACTGGCGTTCCACCGCGATGACGTTGGGATACACCAGCAGCAGCTCGCCACCGTCGGGGCCGAACGGGTCGTACTGGCCGAGGATGCCCGTGGAGATGAAGGCCAACACCGCACCGGTCTGTGCGCCGGTCACCCGCCCGGTGATGAATCCCGGCTGGCGCGCACGCGAGGAGCAATCGGGCTGGTGGTCACTTTCGTCACCGGGTTTGATGCCGGTGGTCATCACCCGCATGGACCGGGTGGCCGCCCGGATCCACTCCGGACGGTCGACCACGCGGGCCTCGGGTACCTCCGCGCCCTCGATCAGACCCGTCACCTCCCGCACCGGCAGCTCGGCGGCCTTCGAACTCACCGAGAGCTGCTCGATCACCTGGTTGCGGGTGTAGTCCGTGGACGGCGGGGACGACCGGGCCAGCTTCGCCCCGACCGTCGCGGCGAAGTCCCAGTCGACCGCGCGGCCCGCGGTCATCTCGACCCGATCGCTCACGTGCCACATCCACACGACCGCAGCACCGCGGCCAGGTCGTCGATCGCGGTACGTCCGGTCGGGCCGGCGTTGTTCGAGATCAGTGCGAACGTCAGCACCCGGCCGTTGTAGTCGGTGACGATGCCGGCCAGCGCATTGGTGCCGGTCAGCGATCCGGTCTTGGCCCGTAGCCAGCCCGCGGCGTCACGTCCGGCGTCGGTGTCGAGGTAGCGGTTGGACAGCGTGCCGCTGCCGCCGGCGATGGGCAGCAGATCCACCAGCGGCCGCATGGCGGGTTCGGTGTTGCCTGCCGCGATATTGACCACCTCATCGAGGATCCGGGCGGTCAGCCGGTCGTCGGTCGACAGGCCGCTGGAATCGACCAGCTTGGCGGCCGACATGTCGATGCCGACGCCCTCGAGTTGGCTCGTCACCGCGTCGACGCCGCCGTCGAAGCTCTGCGGCCGGTGCAGTTGGGCGGCGACCTCGCGGGCGATCGACTCGGCCATCACGTTGTCGGATTCGTTCATCATCTGACGCAGCCGCTCGATCAGGGGGGCGGACTGCACCGCGGCGATCTGCCTGCCGCCCGAGACCTCGGAGGGCAGCACCGTCACCGTCGCGGGGTCCACCCGGAGTGCGGTGGCCAGGGCCCTGCCGGCGTCGAGCGCCGGTGTCGTCGACCGTCTGGATTCCACCGTCGTCGGCTGGATACGCCCGCCGTCGAGCATCACCGGTTCCATCGGTGCGATGTCGCCGCCCTCGATATCAGCGGGATCCCAGCCGGGCGCCATCATCGGGCCGCTGTAGTCGCTGGTGTCCACCCGCACCGCGGTGACCGTGACCCCGCTGCCGCGTACCTGCTGGGCCAGGTCACTGATTCGGGCCGCACCCTTGTACCAGGTGTCGGTGTCATCGGGCGCCGCCGAGAGCGTGGTGTCCCCGCCGCCCTTGAGGACCACCAGCCCGGGCTGCGAGTCGACGGCCACGACCGTGGTGGCCAGCCGGGCGTTGCGGTCCAGCGTGAGGAGTGCGGCGGCCGTCGTCAGCACCTTGTTGACCGAGGCCGGCTGCATCGGCAGCCCGGAATTCTGTTCCCACAGTTCGGCGCCGGTCTCGCCGTCGGTGATCCGGCCGGTCACCTGACCGAGATCCGGATTCGCCAGCGCCGGTGCCAACGCCGCGGCCAGGCCGCCCACGGTCGGAGTCGGCGCCGACATGTCCACCGGGACGATCTCCGGGCTGGCGGTTGCCGGCGGAGGAGCAGGAGTGACCGCCGCGGCATCGCTGGAGCGGTGCCCGGTGAGCACGGCAGCAAGCGCGACGACGCCGGCGACCAGCACCAGGACCACGACGCCAACCGCCACATGGGTGGACTGCCGCCACCGAGTGGGCCGCATATTTCTCCTGCTCTGCCGGTGGTGGGGACGAGCCACCCGTTTAGCCCAGACTATCGCTCGATTAGGGTTGACCCGCGTCGTCGCCCGACGACCAAAGACTGACCGCAGATGCGAAGGAGCCGCGACGGTGAAGTTCGACGTCGTCATCGAGATCCCGAAGGGTTCGCGCAACAAGTACGAGGTTGACCACGAGACCGGCCGGGTCAAGCTCGACCGCTACCTCTACACATCGTTCGGTTACCCCGCCGACTACGGGTTCTTCGAGGACACCCTCGGCGAGGACGGCGATCCGCTGGATGCGCTGGTGCTGCTGCCCGAGTCGGTGTTCCCCGGCTGCACCGTCGAGGCCCGCCCGGTGGCGATGTTCAAGATGACCGACGAGGCCGGCGGCGACGACAAGTTGCTGTGCGTGCCCGCCGGGGATCCGCGCTGGGACCACATCCAGGACCTCGGAGACGTGTCGCAGTTCGAACTCGACGCGATCAAGCACTTCTTCGTGCACTACAAAGACCTCGAGCCGGGCAAGTTCGTCAAGACCGCCGACTGGGTGGGCCGCGAAGAGGCCGAAGCCGAGCTGCAGCGTTCGATCGAGCGGTTCAAGACCGAAGGCCACTGATCCGGCCTGAATTAGCCTCGCCGTAACACGAGGTAACCTCGGCGCCCCATCCGCGCCCGATGATTGACAAGGTGTTGATGCATCAGGGCCTGGGGCTTGAGGCGTACAACGCATTGCCGACACGGCGTGCGGTGCACGCGGTGTACGAGTGCTGCTACAGCGTGGTGCTCGCGACCGATCTGGCCGGTGGACGGCCGTTCGCCGACCATGCCGCGCTGTTCCGGCAGGCCGATGCCCTGCTGTTCAGTCTCGGTGAGGATTCCATCGACCGCGTACTGCAGGCCTATCCGCACATCGGGCGGCGCCCCCGCAGCCCGAAGTCGGTGTGCGAACAGTGCTCGGTGTGGGACGACGATCCCGCGGTGATGACCCAGCTCAACACCGAGGTCGTCCACTACGGCGAACGGTTCGGATTCGGCTTCGTGATGTTCGTCGAGGATTGCTGCGCGCACCGGGCCATGGCCGGTATCTCCGACCGGTTGCACAACGACCATGAGACCGAACGCAAGGTCGTCCGCAACGAGTTGGCCCGCATCAACCGGGCCCGGCTGGAGCGCATGCTCGGGCCTGAGGGCGGCTACTACAACTGGTAGCCGACGCTACCCCGGTGACATCTGACGTAGCGTGGTGCAGCAGAGGCGATTTCACAAGCCAGACGCGCACCGACCGAGGACAGCCATGCCCATTTCCGCACACCGCATCCTGCAGATCGGCCCGCTGAAGCCGTCACTCGCGGTGACCCTGCGCACCGATTACCAGGCCTACTCCCTGCCCAACGGAGACGAGCGCGGTGCGTTTCTGGCCGAACACGCTGCCGAGGTCACCGCGGTGGTGGTCTCGGGTGTCACCCGCGTCGACCCGGATCTGATGGCGGCGCTGCCGAATCTGAAAGCGGTGGTGAACTTCGGCGTCGGGTACGACAACATCGACGTGGCCGCGGCCACCGCCCGCGGTATCGGCGTCAGCAACACCCCCGACGTGCTCGACGACTGCGTCGCCGACACCGCGGTGGGCCTGCTCATCGACACCCTGCGCCGATTCTCGGCCGCCGACCGTTATCTGCGGGCCGGACGCTGGGCAGTGGACGGTAATTATCCCCTCACGCAACAGGTTTCGGGATCCCAGGTGGGCATTCTCGGTCTCGGCCGGATCGGTGGGGCGATCGCCACCCGGCTGACGGCGTTCGACTGTGCGATCAGCTATCACAACCGCAGGCAGATCCCCGACAGCCCGTACCGCTACGTCGACTCGCCTGTCGAGCTGGCCCGCCAGGTCAAGGTGCTGGTGGTCGCCGCGGCGGGCGGTCCCGGTACCCGTCACCTCGTCGACCGGGAGGTGCTCGATGCGCTGGGTTCCGACGGCTATCTGGTCAACATCGCGCGCGGCTCCGTGGTCGACCAGGACGCCCTGGTCGAAGCGTTGACGCTGGGCCGGCTTGCCGGCGCAGGGTTGGACGTGTTCACCGACGAACCGAACGTCCCCGAGGCGTTGACGAAACTGGACAACGTGGTGCTGCTGCCCCATGTCGGCAGTGGCACCGTGGAAACGCGGGCGGCCATGGAGGCCCTGGTCCTGGCGAATCTGGACCGTTTTCTGCAATCCGGTCAGCTGGTCACGCCGGTTCGCTGAAACGCGGCTCTAGCGCACGTTGCAGCCGGTACCCATGTTGTGGCAGTGCGCGCCGGAACTGCACGAGCCACAGCTACACCCGCAGGCGACCTTGGACTGCGGCCGGACCGCGGGCTGCGGCGGGTAGAAAACATCGACGTCCCGGTCTCGACGCGGGCGATCACGACGCGGCATGAGTGGCTCCCCTCGCTGACTTCGGTCTATACAGAGGCTATGCTGCCGGCGCCCCCGACACAGGCGGATTCGTCTTCGCCGCAATCGCGCCCGCGACGGCTATCGGTCCGGCGATGATGTCCCGATGGATGACCTCGTACACGGCCACTGCGACGACCGCTTCACTCCGATCCGTGACGCGTTGGCAGCGGCGATCGCCGGCGGAGAGGAGACCGGCGCAGCCATCGCGATCGACATCGACGGTGAACTCGTCGTCGACATGTGGGGCGGGCACGCCGACGCTGCGCGGACCCGCACCTGGGACGCCGACACCATCGTCAACGTCTTCTCGTCCACCAAGACGGTGACGGCACTGGCCGGACTCATGCTGATCGACCGTGGCCTGATCACCGCCGACACAAAAGTAGCCGACCACTGGCCCGAGTTCGCCGCAAACGGCAAGCAGGACATCGAGTTTCGACATCTATTGACCCACAGCTCAGGGCTGTCGGGATGGGACCAGCCGTTCAGCATCGAAGACAGCTACGACTGGGAGAAGTCCACGGCCGTGCTGGCCGCCCAGGCGCCGTGGTGGGAGCCGGGGACCGCGTCGGGCTATCACGCCCTGACCCACGGCCACCTGATCGGCGAGGTGCTGCGGCGGGTCACCGGAAAGACGTTGAAAGAGTTTGTCCGCGAAGAAATCTCGGGCCCCTTGGGCGCCGACTTCCAGATCGGCGCGCAACCCGAAGACCACCACCGCACTGCCGACATCATCGCCGCCGACGAACCCCTCGACATTCCACTCGACCAGATCTCCGAGATCGCGCTCAAGACCTTCGTGGGGACGCCGTCACCGGAGATCGCGAACACCGCGGCCTGGCGCGCCGCCGACATCGGTGCGGGCAACGGGCACGGTAATGCGCGGTCGCTGGCCCGGATCCTGTCGGCCATCTCGTTGGGTGGCACGGTGGATGGCATCGCCCTGCTCAAACCCGAGACCGTCGAGTCGATCTTCGAGCCGCAGCTCGAAGGTCCCGATTTGGTGCTGCTCGGCCACCCGCTGCGCTGGGGACTGGGGTTCGGTCTGCCGGAAACGAAAACCGTGTCCTATGTCCCTGACGGCAAGATCTGCTTCTGGGGTGGCTGGGGTGGCTCGTGGGAGACGTGCAACCCCGATCACCGCGCCACGTTCGCCTATGTGATGAACAGGATGGGTCCCGGCGTCGAAGGATCCGAACGCACGGCCCGCTACCTCAACCTGTTTTACGAAGCTCTGGCCTGAGAGCGCAGCTCCAGCCGCCGGAACACCTCGGTGCCCAGCGCCTGCACATCCTGCCCGCCGGCAGCCGGGATCAGGGTGACGCCGTCGGCCACCTCGGCGGCCTCGATGTCGGCGATCAGGCCGGCCAGGCCGTCAACCGTCCCGATGTAGCGCACCTGCGCCTCGGGGCCGGCCAGCTCGAGCCATCTGCGCACCGAGCGGTAGGCGGAGCTGAACTCTCTGGCCACCGCGACGGTGACGTCGAGGATCACCGAGACGTCGTCGTGCTCGGACTTGAGACCGGATCGGATCCGGCGCGCCTGGGCCAGGTCGGGCGCGGAGATCCGCGCCGTCGGCGCCTCACCATCGGTCAGCTCGGTCCACGCCTCGGCCTCAGCCACGAATATCCGCACCCGGCCACGATAGAGATACGTCGTGCCGGGCCGAATAGTTACGTTCAGCCGGAATCCAAGGGACTACCGGGCGTCCCGCACCCGGGTCTTGTACAGGCTCGCGGCGGTCGTGATCGCCAGCGTCACGACGATCACGCCGAGGCTCGCCAGGGTCGGGATCTCCGGTACATGCACCGGCTCGCCGCCGTTGATGAACGGCAACTCGTTCTCGTGCAGCGCGTGCAGCACCAGCTTCACGCCGATGAAAGCCAGGATGAACGCCAGCCCCTGCGACAGGTAGACCAGCCGCTTGAGCAGGTCACCGAGCAGGAAGTACAGCTGCCGCAGACCCATCAGGGCGAACACGTTGGCCGTGAACACCAGGTACGGCTCCTGGGTCAGCCCGTAGATCGCCGGGATCGAGTCCAGGGCGAACAGCAGGTCGGTGGTGCCGAGCGCCACGATCACCAGGAACATCGGTGTCATCAGCCGCTGCCCGTTGTCATGCACCCACAGCTTCAGGCCGTCCCACTTGTCGGTGGTGCGCAGGTGCTTACGGGCGAACCGCACCACACCGTTGTCGCCGTCGTCGTCGTGGTTGGTGTCGCGCACCAGGTTGACCGCGGTGTACACCAGGAACGCACCGAAGATGTAGAACACCCAGGAGAACTCGTTGATCGCCACCGCGCCGAGCGCGATGAAGATGCCGCGGAAGATCAGCGCCAGGATGATGCCGACCAGCAGGGCCTGCTGCTGGTAGATCCTCGGCACCTTGAAGCTGGCCATGATGATCAAGAAGATGAACAGGTTGTCGACCGACAGGCTGTATTCGGTGAGCCAGCCGGCGAAGAACTCCAGCCCGAACTGGCTGCCGTGGAAGAACCACACCCATACGCCGAAGGCCACCGCCATGCCGATGTAGATCGACAGGTATGTCGCGGTCTCGCGGGTGGTGGGTTCGTGTGGGCGTCGCCCGATCACGACGACGTCGAACAGCAGAACGGCGATCGTCACCGCCAGGGTGATGATCCATTCCAGCTGGGTTACCTGCATCGAGAAATCCTCCGGTCGTCAAAACGCCGGAGGTCTCTTCCACCGGTGACCGGCACCGGCCCGCGACACCGATCGATCCATAGACGACCGACGTGATGACGACATCGCAGCGAAGGAATACTCCCCTCCGCCGACCAGTCTGCCTGACCGGACCCTCGAATCGAAATCGAACCGGCACGCCGCACCGACCGGCGAGCCGTCGCGCCACGGGCTTAGTAGTTTGTAGTCGTGACAGCTGCCGCCAGTGCACACGAGATTCCACCGCAATACGTGCTATCCCCACTGGCCCCCGAGCCACGCACGCTTGTCGACATCCTGCAGGACACGGCCAGGCGTTTTCCCGATGCGCCGGCCCTCGACGACGGCTCCGTGCAGCTCACCTACTCCGAGTTGATCGCCGATGTCTCCGACAGCGTGGCCTGGTTGGCGGCGCGCGGTATCGGCCGCGGCGACAAGCTCGGGATCCGGATGCCCTCGGGCAGCTATGCGCTGTACGTGGCGATCCTTTCGGTGCTGGCCTGCGGCGCCGCCTACGTGCCGGTGGACGCCGACGACCCCGATGAACGGGCTGAGCTGGTGTTCGGCGAGGCCAACGTGGTCGGCGTGATCACCGAGCAGGGGCTGGTCCGTGGACCGGGTTCGTCGCGCGGCTGGCGCGCCGCCGAGCCGCTGGGGCGCGATGACGCCTGGATCATCTTCACCTCGGGCTCGACCGGCACCCCTAAGGGTGTGGCCGTCACCCATCGCAGCGCTGCCGCGTTCGTCGACGCCGAAGCACGGATGTTCCTGCAGGACAACCCGATTGGACCTGGCGATCGGGTGCTTGCCGGGCTGTCCGTCGCGTTCGACGCATCGTGCGAGGAGATGTGGTTGGCCTGGCGGCACGGCGCCTGCCTGGTGCCCGCCCCACGCTCATTGGTGCGCAGCGGCATGGATCTGGGCCCGTGGCTGGTGAGCCGGGACATCACCGTGGTGTCGACGGTGCCGACGCTGGCCGCGCTGTGGCCGGCCGAGGCGCTGGAAGCGGTCCGATTGCTGATCTTCGGGGGCGAGGCCTGCCCGCCCGAGCTGGCCGCCCGGCTGGCGGTCGACGGCCGCGAGGTGTGGAACACCTACGGCCCCACCGAGGCGACCGTCGTGGCGTGCGCGGCACAGCTGGACGGCCAGGGCCCGGTCAGCATCGGCCTGCCGCTGGCCGGCTGGGACCTCGCGGTGGTGGACAAAGACGGACTGCCGGTGGCGATCGGCGACGTCGGCGAGCTCGTGATCGGCGGCGTCGGGCTGGCCCGCTACCTCGACCCGGAGAAGGACGCCGAGAAATACGCGGCTATGCCGACACTGGGCTGGAGCCGGGCCTACCGCAGCGGCGACCTGGTGCGGTTGGAGACCGACGGCCTGTACTTCCAGGGCCGCGCCGACGACCAGGTCAAGGTCGGCGGGCGGCGCATCGAGCTGGGTGAGGTCGACAACGCGCTCGTGCATCTGCCCGGGGTGAGCGGCGGCGCGGCCGCGGTGCGCAAGACCGCGAGCGGCACCCCGCTACTGGTCGGCTATATAGCCAGTGCCGATCCGGACTTCGACCTGTCCGCGGCGCGGGCCGCACTGTCCGAGTCGCTGCCGGCCGCGCTGGTGCCCCGCCTGGTGCTGCTCGACGAACTGCCGACCCGCACGTCGGGCAAGGTAGACCGCGACGCACTGCCGTGGCCGCCGCCCGGAGGTGCCGATCAGACCGCCCCCGAACTCGACGGCACCATGGGCTGGCTGGCCGGATTGTGGCGTGACGTGCTGGGCACGGCAGTCGAAGGTCCGGAGGCCGATTTCATCGCGCTGGGCGGCGGCTCACTGTCCGCGGCACAGTTGGTGGCCGCGCTGCGCCGGCGCTACCCGCTGGTGACCGTCGCGGACCTCTACGACCACCCCCGGCTCGGTTCACTGGCCGGCTATCTCGACGAGCTCAAGCCGCCGCCGCAGATCCATACCCGCGAGGTGAAACCGACCCCGCTGCCGACCCAGGCCGCACAGGTCGCACTGTCGCTGCCGTTGGCCACCCTGACCGGCATGCAGTGGGTGGTGTGGCTGGCGCTGCTGAACAACCTGGCCGCCGTCTCGGGAATCGTGTCGTGGGCACACCCCCTCAGCTGGTGGTGGGTGCTGGCCGGGTTCCTGCTGTTCGTCACGCCGCTGGGCCGCATGGGCATCGCGGTGCTGTTCGCCCGGATGCTGCTGAGCGGGCTCGAGCCCGGCACCTACCGCCGCGGCGGCGCGGTCCACCTCCGGGTCTGGATCGCCGAGCGACTGGCCGACGCCAGCGGCGCGGAGAACCTCGCCGGTGCGCCGTGGATGGTCTACTACGCCCGCGCCCTGGGCAACAGCGTCGGCAAGGGCGTCGACATGCACTCGGCTCCGCCGGTCACCGGAATGCTCAAGATGGGCCACCGCGCGTCGGTCGAACCCGAGGTGGACCTCACCGGGCACTGGATCGACGGAGACCTGTTCCACGTCGGGCCGGTCTCCATCGGCAACGACGCCACGATCGGCGCCCGCACCACGCTGCTCCCCGGGGCGAGCATCGGCAAGAACGCCGATGTCGCACCCGGCTCAGCAGTGACCGGCAAGGTCAAGAACGGTCAGTTCTGGAAGGGCTCACCCGCCGTGAAATCCGGCAAGGCCCGCCACCCGTGGCCCGATCACCGGCCGGGCCGCGCTCCGGTGTGGGTCGCGGCGTACGGGGTGACCTCCCTGCTGCTGGCCGGCCTGCCGCTGCTGGCCCTGGCCGCCGGTCTCGCCGTGATCGCCTGGGGCGTGCACGGCACCGCCTCACCCGCCGATGCCCTGTTGCCTGCCCTGGCGTGGACTCCGGCCGCCGCGTTGGTTTCACTGCTGACCTACGCCGCGCTGACCGTGATCGGGGTGCGTCTGCTCTCGGTGCATCTGTCGGAGGGCTACCACCCCGTGCGCAGCCGGGTGGGCTGGCAGCTGTGGACCACCGAACGACTGATGGACGCGGCCCGCAATTACCTTTTCCCGATCTACGCCAGCCTGCTCACCCCCTGGTGGCTGCGCCTGCTCGGAGCGAAAGTGGGCAAGGACACCGAGATCTCGACGGCCCTGTTCACCCCGAAGTTCACCGAGGTGCAGGACGGCGCGTTCCTGGCCGACGACACCATGGTGGCCTCCTACGAACTGGGCGGCGGCTGGATCCATGTCGCCAAAGCCACGATCGGCAAGCGGGCCTTCCTCGGCAACTCCGGCATCACGCAGCCGGGCCGCAAGGTGCCCAACGACGGACTGGTGGCCGTGCTGTCGGCCACGCCGCACAAGGCCAAGGCCGGCTCGTCCTGGCTGGGCAGCCCACCGGTCCGGTTGCGCCGCAACGCCACCGCCGCCGACGCGCTGCGCACGTTCCATCCGTCGGTCCGGCTCAAGATCATGCGCTCGGCGGTCGAGACCTGCCGGTTGATCCCGGTGATCGTCACCTTCGCGATCGGCATCGCGGTGCTCGGTGCGATGCAGGCGGTGACGATCCGGTTCGGCTTCCTGTGGGCGGCATTGTCCGCCGGCGTGGTTCTGCTGGCCGCCGGCGCGGTGGCCGGAACCATCGCGGTGATCGCAAAGTGGTTGGTGGTCGGCCGGATTCGCGCGGTCGAGCATCCGCTGTGGTCGTCGTTCGTGTGGCGCAACGAGGTGTCGGACACGTTCGTCGAGACCGTCGCCGCACCCTGGTTTGCCCGGGCCGCCAGCGGCACCCCGGTGATGAACCTGTGGCTGCGTGGGCTGGGCGCCTCGATCGGGCGCGGCGTGTGGTGCGAAACCTACTGGCTGCCCGAAGCCGATCTGGTGACGCTGGGGACCGCGTCCACCGTCAACCGCGGCTGCGTGGTGCAGACCCACCTGTTCCATGACCGCATCATGCGGTTGGACAGCGTTGTGCTCGAAGAAGGTTCGACGCTGGGACCGCACTGCGTGGCACTGCCCGCGGCGCGCCTGGGTTCCGGCGCCACGGTCGGGCCGGGCTCACTGGTGATGCGGGGCGACGAGGTACCACCTTCGACCCGCTGGCAGGGCAACCCGATCGCCCCGTGGAACATGTTCGGCAAGAAACGTGCCGCCGACAAAGCCTCGGACAAGACTGCCAAGAAGACAGAAGACCCTGCCGCGTGACCCGATCGAAGAAGGCCGCAAAGAAAGTGACGCCCGCACCAGTCATCGATCCTTATCTGCCTAACAACGGCAACTTCGGGTACCGGGTGTCGCGCTACGAACTCGACCTGGAATACAAGGTGGCGATCAACCGGCTGGCCGGGACCGCCACCATCACCGCGGTGACCTTGGCCGCGGTGCGCACCTTCACCCTCGACCTGTCCGACGCACTCACGGTGTCGCGGGTTTCGGTGAACGGCCGCCGCCCCGCCCAGTACCGATGTTCGGGCGGGAAGTTGTCGGTCACCATGTCCTCGGCACTGCCGGCCGGCGCCGCGATGACCGTCGTCATCCGCTACAACGGAACCCCGCGCCCCATCGAATCCTTTTGGGGTGAAGTAGGTTTCGAGGAACTGTCGAACGGCGCCCTGGTGGCAGGCCAACCCAACGGGGCGGCCTCCTGGTTCCCGTGCGACGACCATCCCAGCTCGAAGGCCAGCTACCGGATCCAGATCAGCACCGACAGCCCGTACTACGCCCTGGCGAACGGCGAGTTGATCTCCCGGAAAGCCCGCGCCGGCCACACGGTGTGGACCTACGAGCAGGCAGAACCGACGTCGAGCTACCTGATCACCCTGCAGATCGGACAGTACGAGAGCCAGCGGCTGGCCAAGACGCCGGTACCGATGCACGCGGTGTTGCCTGCCCGCTTGCGCCGCAATTTCGACCACGACTTCGAAGATCAGCCGCAGATGATGAAGCTCTTCATCAAGATGTTCGGCCCCTATCCGCTGGCCAGCGGCTACACCGTGGTCGTCACCGAAGACGATCTCGAGATACCGCTCGAGGCCCAGGGCATCTCGATCTTCGGGGCCAACCACTGCGACGGGCACCGCGGCGCCGAGCGGCTGATCGCCCATGAACTGGCCCACCAGTGGTTCGGCAACTCGGTGACGGCGCGACGCTGGCGGGACATCTGGCTGCACGAGGGATTTGCCTGCTACGCGGAGTGGCTGTGGTCCGAACACAGCGGCGGGCACACTGCCGCGGAGTGGGCCGAGCATTATCACGCGCGGCTGCGCGACAAGCCCCAGGACCTGCTCCTGTCCGATCCCGGGCCCGAGGACATGTTCGACGACCGGGTCTACAAACGCGGGGCACTGACCCTGCACGCGCTGCGCAGCCTGATCGGTGATCGCAATTTCTTTGCGCTGCTGAGGGATTGGACGGCCCGCTACCGCCACAGCACCGCATTCACCGACGATTTCACCGGGCTGGCCGCCGGCTACACCGACGAGCCACTGCAGCCGCTGTGGCAGGCCTGGCTGTATTCCAAAGAGCTGCCGGACCTGTGACCGATGCCGGCGGAGCACCCGCCACCGGCCCTGTCACGCGCAGCAGTGTCGCCCGGGTCGGACTGGCGACGGCGATCAGCGCGTTGTGCGGTTACGCCGTGCTGTACCTGGCCGCCCGTGACCTCGAGCCGGCCGGCTTCTCGATCTTCAGCGTGTTCTGGGGCGCATTCGGCCTGGTGACCGGCGCCGCAAACGGTCTCTTGCAGGAGGCCACCCGAGAAGTCCGTTCCTCTCGGCACCGGGACCTGAGCGGCGCACCCACCACCCACCCGATGCGAATCGCCGCGCTGGTCGGCATCGCCGCGGCCATTGTGATCGCGCTCAGCTCACCGCTGTGGAGCGCGCACGTATTCGCCGAGTCTCGGGCGCTGAGCATCGTGCTGCTCAGCGTCGGGCTGGCCGGATTCTGTCTGCACGCCACCCTGCTCGGCATGCTCGCCGGAGTGAATCGTTGGACCGAGTACGGCGCCCTGATGGTCACCGACGCCGGAATCCGGGTGGCCGTCGCCGCCGCGACGTTCGTGCTCGGCTGGGGGCTGGCGGGGTTCCTGTGGGCCACTGTCGCCGGCGCGGTGGCCTGGCTGATCATGCTGATCGCCGCGCCGGCAGCGCGTCTGGCCGCCGGGCTGCTCACCGCGGGCAGCCCCGCGACGTTCCTGCGTGGGACGGCGCATTCGATCGCCGCGGCCGGCGCCGGCGCGATCCTGGTGATGGGGTTCCCGGTGCTGCTCAAGGCCACCTCGGGTGATCTGGGCGCGGCCGGCGGTGTGGTGATCCTGGCCGTGACGCTGACGCGTGCGCCGCTGCTCGTTCCGCTGACCGCGATGCAGGGCAACCTGATCGCGCACTTTGTCGACCAACGCGACAAAAGACTGCGGGCGTTGCTGGCCCCCGCTGCTGCCGTGGCCGCGCTGGGCGCCGTGGGCGTGGCCGCGGCCGGACTCCTGGGTCCGTGGCTGCTGCGGGTGGGGTTCGGCGACGAGTACCGCGCCGGCGGTCCCCTGCTGGCTTGGCTGACCGCCGCCGCCGTCGCCATCGCGATGCTCACCCTGACCGGTGCCGCGACCGTCGCCGCTGCCCTGCACCGGGCCTACGCCCTGGGCTGGATCCTCGCCACCGTCGCGGCCGTCGCACTGCTGCTGCTACCGGTGGAGCTGGAGATGCGTACCGTCATCGCGCTGCTGTGCGGACCGCTCGTCGGGATCGCGGTTCACCTGGGCGCGCTCGCCCGTGCGGGGCGTGGGTGATGACGGAGCGGCTCCGGCCGGGGCATGAGGCCGCGGTGTAGTTTGGTGCCCATCGACATGCGCTTTCACGACATTTGGATCATCATCCCCGCCTTCAACGAGGCGAGCATCATCGGCGACGTCATCTCCGACGTGCGCTCGGTTTTCCCTAACGTGGTCTGTGTCGACGACGGCAGCCGCGACGGCACTGCCGACCTGGCCGTGCGGGCCGGCGCGCACGTCGTCCCGCATCCGGTGAATCTCGGTCAGGGTGCGGCAATCCAGACCGGCGTCGAGTACGCGCGCAGCCGGCCCGGCGCCCGCGTGTTCGCCACCTTCGATGCCGACGGTCAGCACCAGGTCAAGGACGTGGTGCGGATGATCGACCGGCTCGACACCGACGGTGCCGATCTGGTCGTGGGCACCCGGTTCGCCAACCCGGATGCCCACGCGGTGACGCACACCCCGCCGCTGAAGCGGATCATCCTGCGGGCAGCGGCATTCCTGAGCCCGCAGAGCCGCGCCTTCGGACTCACCGACGCGCACAACGGCCTACGGGTGTTCAACAAGCTGGTGGCCGACGAGCTCAACCTCACCATGAACGGCATGAGCCACGCGGGTGAGTTCATCTCGCTGGCGTACGAAAACCGTTGGCGCGTACTCGAGGAACCGGTCGAGATCCTCTACACCGACTACTCGAAGTCCAAGGGGCAACCACTGCTCAACGGGGTGAACATCCTCTTCGACGGGCTGTTACGCAGAAGGATGTCCCGATGAACTGGATTCAGGCACTACTGATCGTCGCGGTGCTGGTGCTGTTGGCGTACCTGCTCGGGTCGCGGCGCAGCGCCCGTTCCAAGGCGTGGGTGAAGGTCGGTTTCGTGTTGTTCGTGGCGGCGGGAATCTACGCGATCCTGCGACCCGACGACACCACCGTGGTGGCCAATTGGCTTGGGGTGGACCGCGGTACGGACCTGATGGAGTACATGCTCATCATCGCGTTCGTATTCGTCACGCTGTCGACGTACCTGCGGATCAAGGATCTCGAGCTGCGCTATGCCCGGCTGGCCCGGGCCGTGGCCCTGCAGAACGTGCGGGTGCCCGACGAAATCTAGCGGCTGAGCAACGCCGCCAGCATGGCGATCCGGGCGTCCTCGAGTTCGGGCAGTGGCAGCACGCGGCGCACCATGGCCGCACCGTCGAACGTGTTGAGCAGGACGGCCAGTATGACGCTGAACGAGTCCTCGGGGAATTGATCGACCCCCGGCGTGGTCTTGGCGACTTCGTGGATGTTCTCGATGTATTCGGCAAGCACGGTTTGCAGTGGGCCCCGCAGCTTCTCATCGGTGCGGGCCGCCATCAGCAGCTCATGCCACACGGTGTTGGTGTCGCTGCCCGCGATATCCCGCAGAATCGTCAGCACCGCCGGCAACGGCGGCTGCTCGGCGGCGATGTCTGCTATCAGCTTGCTTCCCAACTCCAACTGACGGCGCGCCACCTCTCGCGCCGTGGCCGCCATGAAGTCGCTCATGGTGGGGAAATGCCGGAACAGCGCACCGTCGGAAACCTTGGCTCGCTTGGCGATCACCGCCGCCGACGCCCGCGCGTACCCCACCTCGACAATGGTGTCGATGCCGGCGTCGAGTAGGCGCGCCACGGTTTCCTCACGACGCTGCTGCTGGGTTCTCGCCATGACTAGACGGGCGTGCGGTCCAGTTGCTCGGCACCGGCCCGCAGGTACCGGCCCGATTTCACCGATTCGCCGTAGCCATCGCGGAACTGGCCGTTGCGGAACACCACCGCACCGTTGACGGCGGTCGCGACGACGGCGTCGTCGCTGCGATTCACCATGCGGCTCAGCCCGCCGTAGAACGGGACCGACTCCTCGTGGTAGGCCTCCACTGTGTCGTTGAGGCCGGCCGGGTCGATCACCACGAAGTCGGCACGATCACCTTGACGCAGCGTGCCGGCCGGGACACCGAACCAGTCGGCCACCTCGCCGGTCAGCCGGTGGACGGCATGTTCGGTCGTCATGAACGGCCGTCCGGCCAACTGAGCGTCACGCACCCGCTTGAGGAGCTTCACCGGGTAGTTGTAGAACGCCATGTTGCGCAGGTGCGCACCGGCATCCGAGAAACCCATGTGCACCGACGGTTCCGTGGCCAGCTTGTCGAGGAACTTCGGCCGGTCGTTGGCCACGATGGTGGTCCAGCGAACGTTGCGTTCACCGTTGTCGACCAGCACGTCGAGGAAGGCGTCGAGCGGGTGAATGCCGCGCTCGTCGGCGATCTGCCCGAAGCTCTTGCCGATCAGCGCCTTGTCAGGGCATTCGACGATCCTGGCGTCGTGGAAGTCGCGGTGCCACAAGGTCGGTCCGAGCACCCGTCGGTCGAACGACTTGCGGAACCGGCGGCGGTACTCGGGGTCGGCGAGCAGCTTGTTGCGCTCGAACTGATCCTTGAGGTGCAGGGCCGCGGTACCTGCACCGAACTCCTCGAACACGGGCAGATCGATTCCGTCCGAATACAATTCGAACGGCACAGGCAGGTGCTGGAAGCGCACCTTGGCACCGAGGATCCGGTTGAGCAGCCGGACGCCGGGCCCGAGCACACGCACCGCTCCGGGCGAGGACTTGGCGTCGGCCGATACCAGCAGGCTCATCCGTACATCCCGGCGTCGGCCGAACTGGCCGCTGCTCTCCAGGAAGAAGTTCAGTGCCTCATGAACTTTCGCCACATTCGGCGCGCTCTGCAGCATCCGGCCGCGCTTACGCAAGACCTTGATCAGACGCCGGCGCTCACGCCAGGTCGCGAACGTCGACGGCAATGCGCGGGACCGGAACCGGTCCCCGTCGAGCTTGTCGATCGCCGCGTCCATCCCGGACATCCCGAGCATGCCGGCGTCGAGGGCCTCGTCGAGCTTGGCCGCCATGGTTTCCAGTTCGGCGTCGGTCGGGGTGACGCCACGGGTGGTGGCCCGGTCCAGTCCCAGCACCGAGGCCCGCAGGTCCGAATGCCCCAGCAGCGACGCGACATTCGGGCCCAGCGGCAGGTCGTCGAGGACCTTCACGTACTCGGCTGGACCCGACCAGGTCTTGTGCTGCTCCAAGGCGCCCAGCACGAACTGACGCGGCACCGCCTCGACGCGGCTGAACAGGTCGGCGGCATCCTCGGCGTCGGCATACACGGTCGACAGCGAGCACATGCCGAGCAGCACAGTGGTCACCCCGTGACGCACGGATTCCCGCAGGCCCGGGTCGAGCAGGACCTCGGCGTCGTAGTGCGTGTGCACGTCGACGAAGCCGGGCACCACCCATTTGCCGCCGGCGTTGATGACATCCGGGCAGTCGGTCTCGTCGAGCGGTGTGGCCGATACCGCGACCACCGCCCCGTCGCGAATTCCCAGCGTACGGACCTGCGGCGGGGCGCCGGTGCCGTCGAACCACAGGCCGTTGCGAACGATGACGTCGTAGGACATGACGCAACGCTAGAGCAGAAAGTGAGTACTCACAATCTTTTAGCGGGAATTACTCCGAAAGAATTCGACCGTCCTGGGGATTCCCGCGGCCAGGTCCACCTGGGGCTGCCAGCCCAGCACCTCACGCGCCCGCGTGATGTCCAGACGGGAACGACGCAGGTCACCGAGCCGCGGCGGATGCATCTCCGGATCGTCCGCCGCACCGACGGCGACGGCGATCGCGGTGTGCATCTCGCGGGTCGAGGTCTCCACCCCGGTACCGACGTTGAACCGCTGGCCACCGCCCTCTGATCCCGACGCCTTCACGAAGGCATCCACCACGTCATCGACATAGACATAGTCGCGGGTGTCGCTGCCGTCACCGAAAATCTTGGTGGGCCGCCCGGCGAGCAGGGCCTGCGCGAAGATCGCCACCACGCCGGCCTCGCCGTGCGGATCCTGGCGCGGGCCGTAGACGTTGGCCGGCGCGATATGTGAGCAATCCAGGCCGTACAGATTGCGGAACATGTTGAAGTAGACCTCGCCGGCCACCTTGCTCGCCGCGTACGGCGACGCCGGATCCGCCGGAGTGTCCTCACTCGTCGGGTACGACGGCGGAGTGCCGTACACCGAGCCGCCTGACGACGTGTGCACCACCTTGCGCACGCCCGACTGCCGGGCTGCCTCGGCCAACCGGACCACACCCACCACATTCACCGTGGAGTCCAGCTGCGGGTCGTCCACCGAACGCTTCACCGAGATCTGCGCGGCCAGATGGAAGATCACCTCAGGCTGGGTGTCTTTGAACAAGCCCAGCAGATCCGCGTCGACGATGTCTGCCTTGACGAACTCGAAGTTGTCATTGTTGTCGGCGCTGCTGAGGTTCTCCGCCCGGCCCGTGCTGAGGTCATCGAGCCCGACGACGCTGTGTCCGTCCGCCAGCAGCCGGTCAACCAGCGTCGATCCGATGAAACCTGCCGCTCCAGTAACCAGTGTTCGCACGGCCTCACCATACCGACGGCAGATTGGCCCCCGCTGGGTCCGTACAGTCGGCAAGAGTGAACAAGGTCGCCCGCATCGCCGCCGCGCTCATCGCGCTGCACCTGGTGGTCCGGGCGGTACTCGCATTCGGCGGCTATTTCTACTGGGACGATCTGATCCTGATCGGCCGGGCCGGGACCCAGGATCTGCTGTCGCCGTCATACCTCTTCGACGATCACGACGGCCACGTCATGCCCGCGGCGTTCCTGGTATCCGGCGCCGTCACGCGGGTGGCGCCGTTCTCCTGGGTGCTGGCAGCGGTGAGCCTGGTGGTGATGCAACTGCTGGCCTCGCTGGCGCTGGTGCGGGCACTGTGGGTGATCCTCGGCTGGCGCCCGGTGCTGCTGATCCCGCTGACCTTTGCCTTGTTCACGCCGCTGGCGTTGCCCGGGTTCGCCTGGTGGGCGGCGGCATTGAACTCCCTGCCCATGCTGGCCGCCCTGGCGTGGGTCTGCGGTGAGGCCGTGCTGTTGGTGCGGACGGGAGCTACCCGGCACGCGGTCCTCGGCGTACTGGTGTTCTTCGGCGGTCTGTTGTTCTTCGAGAAGGCCGCGGTGATCCCGTTCGTCGCGTTCGCCGTCGTCACCCTTCTGGGGTACGTCACGGGGACTTTCGGCGTACGCGACGTGTGGCGACGCGGCCTTCGGCTGTGGGTCGGGTGCCTGGGACTGACCGTGGCATGGATCGGGGTGTACCTCGTCGTCGTCGATCAGAAGCGGTGGAGCTTCGACCTGGCGATGACCTGGGACCTGCTGAGCCGATCGTTTACCCACGGCATCGTGCCCGGGATCGTAGGCGGGCCGTGGTCCTGGCAACGCTGGGCGCCCGCGTCCCCGTGGGCCACCCCGCCCGTCTCGGTGATGGTGCTGGGCTGGGTCGTCCTCGTTGTCGCTGTCGCTGTGGTGCTCGTGCGCAAGAACCGCATCTGGCCGGTTCTGGTCGTGGCCCTGGGCTACGCCGTCGCGTGCCAGATCCCGATCTATCTGATGCGCTCGTCTCGTTTCACGGCGTTGGAGCTGGCGCAGACGCTGCGCTATCTGCCGGACCTCGTGGTGGTGCTGGCGCTGTTGGCGGCGGTGGGATTCTGTGCGCCGAACCGGGATTCACGGTTCGCGTCCTATCTCTCGGCGTCACGCACACGCACTGCTGTATGTGTCGGTGTCGCGGTACTTTTCGTGGTGAGCAGTCTCTATTCGACGTTCACCTTCCTGAAGGTGTGGCAGGACAACCCGGTGCCGGCGTATCTGAACAATGCCCGCGCATCTCTGGCTTCCACCTCATCCGCCGCACCGCTGCTGGACCAGGAGGTCGATCCGCTGATACTGCAACGGGTGGCCGCTCCGGAGAACCTGGCCAGCCACATGTTCGCGCTCGCGTCACCACGGCCCGAATTCGCCTCGGCGACAACCGATCTGCGGATGTTCGACCGGACCGGCACACTTCTCCCCGCCAAGGTGACCTGGGTGCGCACCATCGTCGAGGGCCCGGCGCCCAGGTGCGGCTTCCTGGTGCAGCCCGACGAACCCGTGGTCATGCCGCTCGACGGGCCACTGCTGCCGGCCGATTGGACCGCCGAGATCAACTACCTGGCCAACAGCGACGGTTCACTGACCATGGCCCTGGCCGAAGGCCCCGAGGTGAAGGTGCCGGTGCGCCCCGGGCTCAACCGGGTCTTCGTCCGGCTGCCCGGGGCCGGCCAGTCGATTGCCGTGCAGGCCAACACCGCCGCGCTGTCGGTCTGCATCTCCCCCGGACCTGTGGGATTCCTGGCACCGAAGTAGTTCAGCTGCTGAGATACTGACGGTTGACTGTCGGGATCCTGGTGGGGGGACGTTCTGTGAGCAGACAGCGATGACAACGCTGCGCCGCGAGGGGCGTCGACACATCTGTGGGCTCACATTGGCCATGGCTCTCCTCGCACTCGTCGGATGTAATTCACGCGCCGAACCCACACTTCCCTCAGATACAGATCCCGCCACAATCTCCGACCGGGTCAACCGAGCCGACGGTCCAGAGTTCCTGCGGGACATCACGTCCGCGGCGTGGCCCGACGACGGCCGAGGTGCGGCCGAAGTCTTCGTATGGATTCCGCGCGATGCGCATTCAACCGATCACACCGCAGCGACTCGCGCCGGCCAAACGGCGCACGCCATCGCTTCGTTCATCGCCGACAACAAGGGCGAACCTGCGAATACCCCTGCCAATCCCCCTCTTTGGCAAGCCTTTGCCCGCAGCCTCGCCCCTTACGTCGGCGCGATGGTCGGCGACGCGACGGGAGTCGAGGGCTTCGGCTCGTTGGACGGCCCGGGTTCGCAGATGCGGCGTACCGCGGCCCTGTTCGGCGCAATGACCAAAGACAACGACGCCAACCAAGTCTTGATCGACGCGGTCTCAGAGCGCGCGCACAGCTACGAGGTCGCATTCGCCAAAGCCGCGGTGGCCGAACCATTGTTGGCCGACCGAGGGGCCGCACAACAAGCGGACCTGCTTCGCGCCGCTACCTTGCGCAGTCTCGTCGCCACCGGAGCGCATCTGGCGGGGAAGAGTCCGCCTCCGACACCCGCGCATGCCCAGACTGAACTCGCTTATCAGGTCGCAGTGCTCACCGCTCGCCCGGGTGATCCTCACATCAATGATGGGTTCTTCAGCGGTGGACAGCTTCTGCCCCCGAGTGACATCGCCGAGGCCGACTGGAGCATCTACGACACTCAGCTGACGGTCTATCTGACACCGTGGCCGCGCATCAACGACGCGATCCGTCAGTTCGGCGATGCGTACGACATTATCGCTCGTGGGCAGTGACGACAGGTGGTCAGCACGGTGATCCGCCAACTAGCCGTCACAGCATTGGTCGCCTGCCTGCTCGCTGGTTGTGGACTCTTCGGCGGCCCGAGTCCACATCACGACCGCTTCGCGCGACCGGACCATCTGAAGGACTCACCGTCCGGGCAGTATGCGGTGGCGGTGGACATGGGACCGAATCAGAACGGTGTCGACACCTGGGTGGCAGTGATCCGGGACAAAACAACGGGCGCCGAGGTGTTCCGCGACTCGTACGCCTACAGCAGTCGCCACGGCGTCGGCATCACCTGGCTGTCCACCAGTGACCAATTATGGTTGCTCTCCAGCGATGCCGGAACTGCGCACGTCGACCGGAAACCCGATGGGACCTGGATCAAGACCAGCATCTATCCGGAAACAGTCGGCGACATTCCCGAAGAGATCACAGCTCTCGGTGGCTGAGCATCGCGGTCGATGAGTGCTGAGATACTGACCGGTGACTGCCAGGATCCAGTCGAGGGGGAGTTTTGTGAGCGCGCTTGATGGCTTCTATTCCACGTGGAACAAAGCGCGGGCAACCTTCGGGGTCGGTACGCCCGTCGACGGCTCCCAGCACGACGGCAGCTCCCAGCTACTGCGGATGAAGGGCATGGTCGAATCGGCCGCCCAGCACGATGGCTGGCAAGGAAAGGGCGCCGAGGCCTATGCCGCTGCTAACAGAGAGCATGCAGCCGTCTACCAGAAACTCGCCGACCTCGACAAAAAGATGGCTGCCGAGGTCACGAATGCCGCGAACATCGTCACCAACGGTCGCACTCAACTCGACACCACAAAGTCCTGGGTCGACAGCGCCGTGAACTCACTGCCCAGCTCGCTCAGCCCCCAGGCTCGCGAAAACAGCCTGATACCGATCGCCAATCAGGGCATCACCCAGGTCAAAAACACCGTCAGCAATGCCAACGGAGACATGCTCAAGATCGGTTCTCGCATCACCGACATCAAGAACCAGTACGACGAGCTGCAGAACCAGAAGCTCGGGCCGGACAAGGACGGCAAGGATTCGAAGGACCCCGACGGCGGCGAGGCGCCAGCCGAGCCTGGATCGAAACCCGGTGAGCCAGGCGGGCCTGAGTTTGTCATCGGACCTCCTACGAAACCCGACATCTCCTGGGACGAAGACTTCAAATACGGTTCCGCTGAGCCCGGGGTCGGTGATTACCTGAAGCGAGCCGAATGGGAGGCAAAGCTTGCGGGTGGTCGTTTGCTGCGAAGCGACCTCGACGACGCGACTCAGATGTATCGGCACTATTGGGATAACGACGGAAAACCAATCGAATTCGATTACGAAGAGGCCTACCGGGAGGACCCAGGTATCCGCGCCAACGTCGACGATCAGATCAGCCGAGCCCAACGTGGGGCTGAAGAACTGATCCGGGGCGGCAACACGTCATTCTCGATGACCGGCGATGCGACACAGACCGCGAACTACCCGACCACTGAAAATTGGCAGAAAGCAGTTGGCGGATACCAACAATGGAGCAGTGCGGACGTCAAGGTCGAAGGCAACAAGGTCACGATGACGGTGACAGTGCACGCCGAAGACCACTACAACTTCAATCGCGGTCAATCCGACATTGGGACCGGAGCGTCCGACAACGACAACGGTAGGTTCACCGAGCTGGGATGGGCCAAGCCGTTCGATTCCCACGGGGAAGTCACCCGGACAGTTACCTGGGAACTCGGGAGCGCGCCGACAGCCGATCAAGGGAGCTCACCCCAATTCAATCCGGGACGGGAAGACCGGGTGGACGGCAGAGGCAGCCCAGGTGGAATTCGAGTACCCGATAACAATCGCAACACCGGAGGTGTGACACTGCCGTGACGAATTCTTTTGGGGCGAAAAGGATCAGCGCTGCAGCCCTGTCATTGACCTTGCTCATCTTCGCGCTTACAGCATGTTTTCCCAGTTCGCATGATCGGCAACCGATGGAGGGCACCGTGAACACCCCTGCCGCCAAGACCACGTCAAATCCGGTCCGGCACGAACTGGAGCCATTGACCAAACGCTTCCCCGCGCTCGGGTCACCAGTCACCGCCTCGTGGGTTAGCGGAGACATGGGTGATCCGCAGGCCCCAGGGCCGTCGTTGTACTGGATCGACAGCATCGTCGAACTTAGCCCGGCAGTCGCGAACGATCTGAAAACGAGGTATCGAGCCGTTCCGACTGCCAACCAGCCCGATGTCTGGGAAACGCTGAGAGGAGTACTGCCACAAGGCGGCCTGCTCGGCAGCGAGCAACTCAACGCGGCGTTCACCTCTACCAGGATCAAATCTAAGGCCTACCTAGCCGAGAATTCGCCGGTCATCGTCATTACCGCAATTGGGGAGTAGACGGGAAGTCAGTTGACCTCAAATCCGCCACACACTGGTGGTACGCCGATGAAAACTAGAATTTTCGTCGCCATCATGACCGGGCTCTGCCTGACCCCCACCGCCTGCACCGCCGAAGGTTCATCCGTGAATGCTGTTGTGCCCCAATCGCAACAACAAACCCAGGACACACTCATGAGCTACCTGAAGCGCACCCTGCACGGGCTGCCGGCAGGCACCGTCATAGACGCCACCCGATACGGTTCAGCTGGCTCAACCGGGTACTGCGACGATAACGACAGCACACCCACCGCTCCGAGGAATTTCAGCACCATCGGTGAACTGCAATCACCCCCGGGAATCGACAACGATGCCACCGTGAGGAAGGTCGGCGAGATCTGGCGCAGCTGGGGATGGAAAGTAATCGAGCGCGACGAGTTCCGGAAGCCCAACCAGTTCGGATATGGCCCTGATGGCTACCGCCTCCAGATCATTTCTGCATCACCGACGAGTTTCCCGCCCACCGTAGATGCAATCTCGCCTTGCTACCCGGGGACGATCGCCCGCGATGACATCGTCTTCCCGATGAAGATTGCATCGGGCAGTTAGTCGGTGACCGTGCCCCGCCGACAATTGGGGCAGTCGGCGAGCCCGCCGTGTTCGCCATTTCACTTTCGCTGGCCGCCGCGGCGGCGGCAACGACGGCTCCCGTGTCGTCATCACCCCACCGGCGAGTAACTCGTCTGAGCACATGCCAAGCTGGCAGGCATGACTGATGTACGCGAACAGGGTCTGCGTGTCCTCCGAGAGATGGTGCCGCACCTGCCGGCCGACGTTGTCGAACCCGACGGCAGCTTCGGCGATGAGCTGCTGGCGATCGGCGTCGACAATGTCTTCGGCCGGTTGTGGAGCCGTGACGGGTTGAGCCGGCGTGACCGCAGCCTGGTCACCATGGGCATCTTGATCGCCCTGCGTGCCACCGATGAGTTCGAGTCGCACGTCAGGATCGGCCTCCGCAACGGCCTCACCGAGGACGAGATCGCCGAAGTCATCTACCACGCCAGCGGTTACGCGGGATTCCCTGCTGCGAATACAGCCCGCAACGTCGCCCGCGATGTACTGACCAGAGACTAGAAGACGCGGCTTCCCTGCCCCGACAGCTCGAAGCCGTGGTCGCCCACCACGCAGACCGTGCTCACGTCGGTGACGGCACATGTTCCGGTATCGGGGTAGATGAGCTTGCTGCCCGCGGGAAGCAGCTTGTAGTCGGCCGGATCAACTGTGCGGTCACGCGGCGCCTTGTAGTCCGTGTACTTCTCCATGGCAGCCAGATCTCCGGTGGAAAATGTCGCCGGATCAAGTGACATGGCCGCGAAGACGCTGACCATGTTGCTCGATGTACCGGGCAGCTCGCCCCAGCAGCTGGCCTGCTTCATCGGTGGATTGGCGCGGCCGGTGTAGGTGATCCGGCATCGGTATCCGTCTGGACTGACGAACTGCGCGCCGTTGGTCGTCGGGTAGTTGTAATACGTGCTGTAGGGGTGAACATCCACCGCGGTGTAACCACCGAGATCAGGAATTTGCCCCGGATCAGCCCCCGCCACCGGAGCTGTCAGCGAAACCGCTGCCAGGAGAGCCGCACCCACCACGATCCGTGCCATGGCGGTGAGCCTATCGCCGATTGCTCGAGTGGCATGCGACGCGAAAAAAAAATGGAGCCGCCTGGGGGAATCGAACCCCCGACCTTCTCATTACGAGTGAGATGCTCTACCGACTGAGCTAAGGCGGCGCACCCGGTGAACCGGGCGGCACCACTTTACGGCAGACGCCACCCAGGACCCAACTTGATCCCCGAGTCGCTGCGCTCCTGCCCGCCGGACCTCACCCACGCAGCGCCTGCCCGACCGTCGCCACCATGGCGTCGACGGCGAACTTCGGTTTGACGTTGATCGCCAGCGCCTCGCGGCATTCGAGCACCGCCTCGATGCAGCGCAGCAGCCGGTCGGGCGGCACGTGGGCGGCCATGGCCTCCACTTTCTCGGCCATGTCCGGGTGGTTCGCGGTGACTCCGCCGGCTCCCGAGGACACCAGCAGCGCATCGCGGAAGTACGTGGCGAGGTCGATCAGGGCCCGGTCCAAAGCATCGCGATTGGCCCGCGTGCGTCGTGACTTCTGCCGATTCTCCAGCTGCTTGAGCGCACCGGCGGTCCCGCGGGTGGTGGCGGCGGTGCCTTTTCCGGTTCCACCGGCACCGAGGGCGGTCTTGAGCTCCTCGGTCTCGGTCTCGTTGCGCCCCGCAGTCAACGCGAGTGCCTCGGACTCGGCGACGGCCACCATCTCCTCGGCAGCCGCGAACGCCCGCGCCGGCGTCGCAGCGTCCCGGGCCAGCCCGAGCGCCCGCTTGCGCCGCTCTCTGGCCTCCGGATCGGTCGCCAGCCGTCGAGCCCGGCCCACGTGGCCGCCGCTCACCGAGGCTGCCCAGCGGGCGTCGCCTTCCGGCAGCCCGTCTCCGGAGATCAGCACGTCGGCGATGGCGTCCACCGACGGCGTGGTCAGCGCCACGTGCCGGCAGCGTGATCGCAGCGTGATCGCGATGTCCTCGGGGTCTACCGACGGTGCGCAGAGTAGGAACACCGTCGATGCCGGCGGCTCCTCGACCACCTTGAGCAGTGCGTTGGCGGCACCCTCGGTGAGCCGGTCGGCATCCTCGATCACCACAACCTGCCAGCGTCCGGTCCCGGGACGGCGCGACGCGATCTGGACGATGTCGCGCATCTCCTTGACCGCGATCGACAACCCCTCGGGCACGATGCGGCGCACGTCGGCGTGGGTGCCGGCCATCGTCGTCGTGCAGGCCCGGCATTCACCGCACCCCGGCGTCCCCTCTGACGTGCACTGCAAGGCCGCCGCGAAGCACAGCGCGGCCACCGAACGCCCCGACCCGGGCGGGCCCGTGATCAGCCAGGCATGTGTCATGGTCCCGACAGTGGTGCCACTGTGTGGCGAATCACCGCGGGCCGCCGACGCGGCCGCCACCAGCTCCTGTTCCACCGCGTGCTGGCCCACCAGCCGCGTAAAGACCCCGCTCATCGTCCCCAACAGTAGTGGTCAAGCCGACACAACCACGTCACAGCAGGCGCTGAACGTCCCTGCGGCCCGATACGGTGAACGGGTGACCACGGAGCCGATACCCGTCGCGCGAATCGGTGCATTCGCGCGCTGGGTGGCGCGCACCCCGTGGCCGGTGTTCACGCTGGGCATGTTGCAGGCCGACATCATCGGCGCGCTTTTCGTGCTGGGCTTCCTACGGTTCGGCCTGCCGCCGGAGGACCGCATCCAGCTCCAGGACCTTCCGGTCGCCAACCTGGCGATCTTCCTGGGGTACCTGTTCGTGTCGTTCACGGTCGGCGCCTACCTGGCACTGCGGCTGCTGATCCCCATCATCCGGTGGCAGCGCCGCGACACCTTGTTGTCCAAGTCCGACCCCGCCATCACCGAGCTGGCGCGGGTGCGGACGCTGAAAATGCCGTTCTACCGGACCATGATCAGCGTCACGAACTGGTTCCTGGGCTCGATCGTGTTCATCGTGGCCAGCTGGCCGGTGGCCAGCAAGTCAGCTCCGGTGGTACTGGTTGCCACGGCGCTTGGCGCGACCGCGACCGCGATCATCGGCTACCTGCAGTCCGAACGGGTGCTGCGGCCGGTGGCGGTCGCCGCGCTGCGCGGTGGGGTGCCGGAGAACTTCCGCGCCCCCGGGGTGATCCTGCGCCAGGTGCTGACCTGGGTCCTCTCGACGGGTGTGCCGGTCCTGGCCATCGTCCTGGCCCTGGTTGCCAGCAAGTTCTCGATCCTCTCCGCATCCGCGGACCGGCTGATCACCCCACTGTTGCTGCTGGCCATCGCCGCGCTGGTGATCGGATTGTCCGGCACCGTGCTGGTGGCGATGTCGATCGCCGATCCGCTGCGCCAGCTGCGCTGGGCGCTGGGCGAGGTGCAGCGCGGTAACTACAACGCGCACATGCAGATCTACGACGCCAGTGAGCTGGGCCTGCTGCAGGCCGGGTTCAACGACATGGTGCGCGAGCTGGCCGAGCGGCAACGGCTACGTGACCTGTTCGGCCGTTACGTGGGTGAGGACGTGGCCCGACGCGCCCTGGAACGCGGCACTGAGCTCGGCGGCCAGGAACGGGACGTGGCGGTGCTGTTCGTGGACCTCGTGGGTTCGACGCATCTGGCGTCGACGATCCCCGCCGGTGACGTGGTGAACCTGCTCAACGAGTTCTTTCGGGTCATCGTCGACACCGTCAACCGTCACGGCGGGTTCGTCAACAAGTTCCAGGGTGACGCAGCCCTGGCCATCTTCGGTGCCCCCATCGAACACCCCGATGCCTCCGGCGGCGCGCTGGCGGCATCCCGTGAACTGCACGACGAGCTGCTCAGCGTTCTGGGCACCGATACCGAGTTCGGCATCGGGGTCTCGGCCGGCCGCGCGATCGCCGGCCACATCGGCGCTCAGGCCCGATTCGAGTACACGGTGATCGGCGACCCGGTGAACGAGGCTGCGCGCCTCACCGAGCTCGCCAAGCTGGAGGAAGGCCACGTGCTGGCCTCCGCGATCGCGGTCAGCGGCGCACTGGATGCCGAGGCACTGAGCTGGGACGTCGGCGAGATCGTCGAGCTGCGTGGGCGCACCGGGCCCACCCAGCTGGCCCGCCCGATGAACCTGGTGCTCCCCCGCGATCTGGAGCGCGATGACGCCGAGAGCGACCTGACCGGCTAGAGC
This sequence comes from Mycobacterium sp. IDUB_24, assembly GCF_055419385.1. Classification (NCBI taxonomy): domain Bacteria; kingdom Bacillati; phylum Actinomycetota; class Actinomycetes; order Mycobacteriales; family Mycobacteriaceae; genus Mycobacterium; species Mycobacterium sp. IDUB_24. Next base: position 280,279 of record NZ_JBVAXO010000005.1, on the reverse strand, counting down.
AGGTCAGGCTTTCTTGGCCGCAGCCTTCTTCGCCGGAGCCTTCTTGGCTGCCTTCTTCGCCGGGGCCTTCTTGGCAGCCTTCTTCACCGGCCCGCGGGCCCGACGATCGGCCAGCAGTTCCGAGGCACGCTCATCGGTGATCGACTGCACGTCATCGCCCTTGCGCAGGCTGGCGTTGGTCTCACCGTCGGTGACATAGGGGCCGAATCGGCCGTCCTTGATCACCATCGGCTTGCCCGAGGCCGGGTCGGTGCCCAGCTCACGCAGCGGCGGGGCCGCAGCAGCCTGGCGCCCACGGCGTTTCGGCTCGGCGTAGATCTTCAGCGCCTCGTCGAGGGTGATGGTGAACATCTGCTCCTCGTTGGCCAGCGAACGAGAGTCGGTGCCACGCTTGAGATATGGGCCGTAACGGCCGTTCTGCGCGGTGATCTCCTCGTTGTTCGACGGGTCGACGCCGACCACGCGCGGCAGCGACAGCAGCTTGAGCGCGTCGTCCAGCGTCACGGTCTCCAGATCCATTGAGCGCAAAAGGGAACCAGTGCGCGGCTTGGGCCCGGTCGGCTTCTTGCCCTTCTTGGCCGTCGTCCCGGCGTCCGGGTCCTCGGGCGGCTCGGGGAGAATCTCGGTGACGTAGGGGCCGAACCGTCCGTCCTTGGCCACGATTTCGTGCCCGGACACCGGGTCGACACCCAGCACCCGGCCCTCTTGCGGTGTGGCGAAAAGCTTTTCGGCCAGCTCGAGGGTCAGCTCGTCAGGGGTCAGCTCATCCTTGAGGTTGGCGCGCTGCGGCTTCAGCTCCCCGGGATTGTCAGGGTCGGCGATCATGCGCTCCAGGTACGGCCCGTTGCGGCCCACGCGGACCACCACAGCACGGCCCTCGGAATCGTCGAAGAGCTTGATGGAGTTGACTTCTCGCGCGTCGATACCTTCGAGGTTCCCGCCGACCAGGTGCTTGAGCCCACCGGCCCGCGCGATCGAGCCCTCGACGCCGTGCTCACCACCGAAGTAGAAGTTCGACAGCCAGTTGGTGCGCTGCTCCTGCCCGTTGGCGATCTCGTCGAGCTCGTCCTCCATGGCCGCGGTGAAGTCGTAATCCACCAGCCGGCCGAAATGCTGCTCGAGCAGGCCGATCACGGCGAAGGCGACCCACGACGGGACCAGCGCACTGCCCTTTTTGACCACGTAGCCGCGGTCCTGGATGGTCTTGATGATCGAGCTGTAGGTCGACGGGCGGCCGATGCCGAGTTCTTCGAGGGACTTGATCAGCGAGGCCTCGGTGTAACGGGCCGGCGGGCTGGTGGTGTGTCCGTCGGCCGTCAGATCGGCAGCATCGACGCGCTGCCCCTGGGTCAGGTTCGGCAGGCGGCTCTCGGCGTCGTCGGCCTCACCGCCCGCCTGCTCGTCGAGGCTCTCGACGTAGGCCTTGAGGAAGCCCGCGAACGTGATGGTGCGGCCGGAGGCGTTGAAGACGACCTGCTCGCCCGAACTGGCGGCTCCGGCGATCCGCAGCGACAGTGTGGTGCCGCGCGCGTCGGCCATCTGCGAGGCCACGGTGCGCTGCCAGATCAGCTCGTAGAGCCGGAACTCGTCGGTGTCCAGAGCGCTGTGCAGCTGGCCCGGGGTCTGGAACACGTCCCCCGAGGGGCGGATCGCCTCGTGCGCCTCCTGGGCGTTCTTGACCTTGCGGGTGTACTGCCGCGGCGACGGATGCACGTACTCGTCGCCGTAGAGCTGCCTGGCCTGGTTGCGCGCGGCGTTGATCGCGGACTCCGACAGCGTCGTGGAGTCGGTACGCATGTAGGTGATGTAGCCGTTTTCGTACAGCCGCTGGGCGATGCTCATGGTGCGCTCCGAGGAGAACCGCAGCTTGCGGGCGGCCTCCTGCTGCAGCGTGGACGTCATGAACGGCGCATAGGGCTTGCGGGTGTACGGCTTCTGCTCGACGGAGCTGACGGCCAACTGGGCGCCACGCAGACCGGCGGCCAGGGCCCCGGCGCTGGCCTCGTCGAGCACGAGCACCTCGTCGGGCTTGCGCAGCTGGCCCAGCGAGTCGAAGTCACGACCGGCGGCGACCCGGCGGCCGTCGACGGTATTGAGCTTGGCGGTGAACTTGGGTGGCGTGGCCTGCGGGTCGGAGACCGACGCGTCCAACTCAGCACTGACGTCCCAGTACCCGGCGCTGCGGAACGCCATGCGCTCCCGCTCGCGCTGCACGATGATGCGCGTGGCCACCGACTGCACCCGGCCTGCGGACAGCTTCGGCGCGACCTTCTTCCACAGCACGGGTGAGACCTCGTAGCCGTAGAGACGGTCGAGGATGCGCCGGGTTTCCTGTGCGTCGACCAGGGCGATGTCCAGGTCACGGGGATTTTCCGCGGCGGCCCGGATGGCGGGTTCGGTGATCTCGTGGAACACCATCCGCCGCACCGGCACCTTGGGCTTCAGCGTCTCCAGGAGATGCCAGGCGATCGCCTCACCCTCGCGGTCACCGTCCGTCGCGAGGTAGAGCTCGTCGACACCCTTGAGCAGGTCTTTGAGCTCGGTGACGGTGCTCTTCTTCTCCGGGCTGACGATATAGAGCGGTTCGAAGTTGTCGTCGACATTGACCCCGAGGCGCGCCCACGGCTCGGATTTGTACTTGGCGGGCACGTCAGCGGCATTGCGCGGCAGGTCGCGAATGTGTCCGCGGGAGGATTCGACCACGTAGTTGGAACCGAGGTAGCCGGCTATCTTGCGCGCCTTTGTCGGCGACTCGACAATTACGAGTCGCCGGACGGGTCCCTTGCTTCCGCTGCCGCCATTATCGCCAGCCACCTGTGCTTACGCTCCACTCCTATAGTTGCCGCGCCACGCCCGGCAACTGACAATTTCGCATTACGCACGAGCCTACGCAAACCGGCTCTCCGTATGTCCACCATTAAATACGTGGCCACTGCGCCAACGCCGCCGCCTCCCCGGGCGGTTCCCCCACGTTCTCTACCAGGCGTGACAGCCGTCGCCGCCCACCGATTCGCAGGGCCGGATGAGCGCCTCTGGTCCCGATCAACGTCGGGGCGATTCCCACCCGCATCATCGCCGCGGCCAGCGCCGCGTGGGTATCGGGCGCATGCGGGTCGAGCCCCAGCACATAACGGTCGTCGGCCTCGGGCGTACCCGCCGCCAGCGTCCAAGCCCGCAACTCACGGGCGCCGGGCAGCCATCCCGGCGGCACCGTCTTGACCGCGCCACGGGTCCACTCCCTGGCGATCAGCATCAACTGCGGCTCCAGCTCGGTACGCACCAGCGGGTTGTTCTCGTCGGTGCGGGAGATCTCCGGCACCAGACCGGCGTCACTGATCATCTCGGCCAGGCCCTGGGCCCGCCACAGCTCGTCGACGACCACCGAGATCCGGGCCGCCTGCCGATCGCCGGTGCCCGCGAGGACGATCTGTCCCGGCCCGGCAAGAACGCCGGTCAGGTCGGCTACCGCGGGCGGCAACGACTCGGCCGAGAAGAACGACAGCTGGCTCACAAATCGACACTAGGCCAGCGCAGGCCGCAAAAACGAGAACACCCCCGCGGTGTCCGGTACGGACTCAGCGGGGGTGTCTGTGTTGGGTTTTTGTCTCAGACGGCCCGAACACCCGTGGCCTGCGGCCCCTTGGGGCTCTGGCCAACCTCGAACTCAACCTTCTGGTTCTCCTCCAGGGTGCGGAATCCGCTGCCCTGGATTTCCGTGTAGTGGACAAACACGTCGGCAGAGCCATCCTCCGGAGCGATGAAGCCGAAGCCCTTCTCCGCGTTGAACCACTTCACAGTTCCCTGTGGCATCTTTTGTTCTTTCCTTCTCTTTCAACCGGGTGCGGTCCACCGACTTCCGGTGCACCGGGCCCGTTCCGACCGCCATACCAACGCGCGAGCCGCCGGAACTGACCCGACCTACAACCCTCGCAGGAACCGCGATCGCAACGACGATCCTGCGAGTGCGAGTACAAACACAGAAGCTGCGACCGCGATTAGTCAATCATGTTCGGGGCGACTGCGACAGTCTCGGTTTGCGGCGCGTGGTGAACAATTCGTTTACAAATCCGGGCCGACGACGGCGGGGTGGATCGTAGGAGGACAGACAGTGCTGGAGCAGGGGTCAGATTTCGGCCGTGAGCTGCTCGCTTGCGTTGTCGAAGGCACCCCGTCGGACGAAAATCCGCTACGCCATGTCGCGGATATCCCTCCGCGACACGGCAAACCCCATCAGTGGCCGCAATGGGCCCCTCCAGAGATCGTGCAGGCGTTGCGGGATCGCGGCGTCACCGCGCCGTGGTCACATCAACTCGACGCCGCCGAGTTGGCCCACGGCGGTCGGCATGTCGTGGTGTCCACCGGAACTGCATCGGGCAAGTCCCTTGCCTATCAGCTGCCGATCCTGACGGCCTTGGCCGAGGACCGGCAGGCTCGCGTGCTCTACCTGTCACCGACCAAGGCGCTGGGTCACGACCAGCTGCGCACGGCGCAGAGCCTGACCGAGACCGTCGCTGCCCTGCGCGACGTCGCACCGGCACCGTATGACGGTGACAGTCCCACCGAAGTGCGCCGGTTCGCCCGGGAGCGGTCCAGGTGGATTTTTTCCAACCCGGACATGATCCATCTGTCCCTCCTGCGCAACCATGCCCGCTGGGCGGTGTTCCTGCGTCACCTCAAGTACGTCGTTGTCGACGAATGTCATTACTACCGTGGCATTTTCGGTTCCAACGTGGCTATGGTGCTGCGCCGGCTGCTGAGGTTGTGCGCGCGATACTCCCCTGATGACTCGGTCCCGACAGTCATTTTCGCCAGCGCCACCACGGCGTCACCTGCAGAGACCGCCGCGGAATTGATCGGGCAGACCGTCGCCGAGGTGACCGAGGACGGCTCACCGCAGGGCGCGCGCACGATCGCGCTGTGGGAACCGGCGCTGCTGGACGATCTCACCGGCGAGAACGGCGCGCCGGTGCGGCGTTCGGCCGGCGCCGAGGCCGCCCGGGTGATGGCCGACCTGATGACCGAGGGCGCACGTACCTTGACCTTCGTCCGGTCCCGGCGCGGTGCGGAACTCACCGCGCTGAGAACCCGGGCCCGGCTGGAAGACACCGCACCCGAGTTGGCCGATCTGGTGGCGTCCTACCGGGCCGGTTTTCTCGCCGAGGACCGCCGCGAGCTGGAACACGCACTGACCGACGGCCGGCTGCGCGGGCTGGCCACCACCAACGCGCTGGAGCTCGGCATCGATATTGCCGGGCTGGATGCGGTGGTGCTGGCGGGGTTTCCCGGCACCGTCACCTCGTTCTGGCAGCAGGCCGGCCGGTCCGGCCGGCGTGGGCAGGGCGCGCTGATCGTGTTGATCGCCCGCGACGATCCCCTGGACACCTATCTGGTGCACCATCCCGCGGCGCTGTTGGACAAGCCGATCGAGCGGGTGGTCATCGACCCGACGAATCCGCACGTGCTGGGCCCGCAATTGCTCTGTGCCGCAACCGAGCTTCCGCTCACCGCGGCCGAGGTCCGGTTGTGGAACGCCGAGGCAGTGGCCGAAACCCTGGTCGACGACGGACTGCTACGGAAACGCCCCAGCGGCTACTTCCCCACTCCTGGAGTCGATCCGCACCCCGCCGTGGACATCCGCGGCTCCAGCGGCGGTCAGATCGCGATCCTGGAGGTCGATACCGGCAGGATGCTGGGCAACACCGGCGCCGGGCAAGCGGCGGCGGCACTGCATCCCGGCGCGGTATACCTGCACCAAGGTGAGACCTATCTGGTCGAGTCGTTGTCCTTCGAGGACGGGGTGGCATTCGTGTATGCCGCCGATCCCGGCTACAGCACGTTCGCCAGGGAACTGACCGACATCTCGGTCACCGGTCCCGGCGAGCGCAGCACCTTCGGCCCGGTCACCGTCGGTCTGGTGCCGGTGTCGGTGACCAACACCGTGGTCGGCTACCTGCGCCGACGGATGGACGGCGAGGTCATCGATTTCGTGGAGCTGGACATGCCGCCCAGCACCCTGGACACCATGGCAGTGATGTGCACTGTCACCCCGGAAGCATTGCAGGACAATGGCATTGATCTGCTATCCATGCCGGGAAGCCTGCATGCCGCCGAACACGCGGCCATCGGCCTGTTGCCCCTGGTGGCCAGTTGCGACCGCGGTGACATCGGCGGGGTCTCGACGGCCGTCGGACCGGTGGACGGCCTGCCGTCGATCTTCGTCTACGACGGCTATCCCGGCGGCGCAGGTTTCGCCGACCGCGGATTCCGCAATCTCAGTACCTGGTGGGGAGCGACGGCCGACGCGATCGAAGCGTGTGAGTGCCCACAAGGTTGTCCCTCGTGCGTGCAGTCACCGAAATGCGGCAACGGCAACGACCCGTTGGACAAATCTGGTGCAGTACAAGTACTCCGCCTGGTGCTCGGCGCGCTGAGTACGTCCTCAGCGTGACCCCCGACCGCGTTGACGACCGACCCCTCGACGGCCGACTACGCGGATCTACAACTGCGTGGCTGCATTCGGCCACGCCGAACACACAGACGGTGCGACGAACGGTCGGACAACGCGATCCGTTCCCAATCCCGGAGGCCGGGCGCAGTGGCAAATTACGTGAACTCACTCATGTTTGCAACCCGAACGGCCGTACTTCGGATATCCGCGACCGTAATCCGCAGGTTTCTGCTGCGGATTACGTCGTCGCTGCGCGCGAATACAGCTACGCGCACCCCGGTAAAATGCCGCACATGACCCACGACTGGCTGCTCGTGGAGACACTGGGTAGCGAGCCTGTTGTGGTCGCACGAGGTCTGCAAACGAAGAACCTCGTCCCCATCAGTGTGTTTCTACGACGAAATCCGCACCTGATGGCTATTCAGAGCGCCATCAGGGAAACCGTGCAGGCCGGCCAGGGCCTCAGCAGCATCACACCCAAGCACGACCGCGTAATCCGCACCGAAGTGGTGCGAATGTCCGACGGACGCATCCACGGGGTGCACGTCTGGATCGGGCCGACGGACGTCGACGCGCCCGAGCGGCCCATTCCCGGCCCACTGATCTGGGACCTGACCGCCGGCGTGGCCACCGACACCGCAGAATCACTGCGCAACAGTGGAATGAACCCGGAAACCGAAGCCACCCACGGCCGAACCTTCGCCGACGACCTACCGGCCCGGGACCTCAACGGCAGCGAGGCCAAAGTGCTGGCCATGACCGTCAAGCCGGTCGTCGGCAGCACCTTGTGCACCACCTGGGATGTCACCGACCACCGCGGCGATCCCATCACGGTGGGATTCGTGGCCCGGGTGACCCTGGAACCCCATGACGACGGCTCCGACCGGCTGATCTCCCGGGCGATGAACTGGCGCAGCGAGCGCGAGGGTCCCGCGACACCCGTCGACAACCTGGCCCAACGCATTCTCGACGGGCTGGCTTGTCCCGGCGTGCACCGGGCCCTGGTCGGCCTCGACGACTGGAAGTTGCTGAAATGGCTCGACGAGCCGGCACCGTTCTTCGACTGGAGTAACCGCGACGGCGGAGCGTCGCGCATCAACCCGGCCGATGCCCGGCACATGGCGCGTATGACCACGGACTTCTCCGACGGCGTCACCACGGCTGTGTTGCGGATGCGCGCCGACGACGGCGGCTGGCGACCGGTGCACATGACGATCAACCGGATCGAACTCGCCGAGGACACCTTCGCGGGCCTGATCGCCTTTCGGTTGCCGACCGACGACGAGGTCGCCGCCGCGGACCTCGACCAGCTCGACTAGGCCACCTTCGACTAAACGACGAGATCCACCGGGCCCGCGCGCGCCACCGCCCGGGCCGGACCTATGCCCCACCGCCCGAGGCGGACCGGAACCGATACCTCGAGCACCACGTCGAGCCTCTCGATCCGGCAGGCGCCGAGGACCGAACGCATCCGTACCGCGATCCGGGTGGCCTGCGCGCATGCCGCATCCGGCCCGGAGACCACGGCGCTGGCTGCGCTCAGAGCGGCCAGATCCGCCGCGGCCTGGGCCCGGTGCCGGGCCGTGACGGCGGCGCCCAGATAGGCGCCGCCGGCCGCAAATGCGATCACCACCACGATCATCGCCGCAGCCAGCAGCGTGGCCGACCCGCGCTCACCGCGCGCCGGGTTCGGGGGCCGCGGCCGCCTCGGCCGACACCGTGAAGCCCGGCAGCGCTGTGGCGGCGCTGACCCGGGCCACCACCAGACCGCCATCGCGGCCGACGTGCACCACTGCCCCGGACGGGGCGACTCGGCGAGCGGCGGCCGCCGCCGCTTCCCCCTCACCGCGTGCCGCCAGGCGGACGGCTTCACGCGCCGCGTCGATACACCGGATCTGCATGCCCACCGCGCCGAGGCCGCCGACGCACAACGCCAGGACAACCACCAACGATGCGATGGCGAAGGCCGCCTCGACAGTGACCGCACCCCGGTCGTCCAGCCGGTCATCTAGACGTTCGTGTTCAGCGCCCGGCTGATGATGTTGGTCAGCGCACTCACGATCGAATCCCCCGTGACCACGGTGTACAGGATCGCCCCGAACGCCGCAGCAGCAATCGTGCCGATCGCATATTCGACGGTGCTCATCCCCGACTCGTCGAGCATCAACAGCGCCACCCTGGCATTCGTCTGCCGAATCATGTTTCCTGCCATGAAATTTCCTCCCTCTGCGATGTGTAATCACAACAAACCCGAACCCAGCACATCACCGGCCAAACCGGCGACTACCGGGATGACACCGAGGCACAGGAACGCCGGCAGATAACACAGCCCCAACGGCCCGGCGACCAGTACCGAGGCACGTTCTGCCACCGCATCGGCCGCGGCGATGGCATCGTGTCGGGCCTGGGCAGCCAACTCGGCCACCCCGTCGGCCAAGGCGCTGCCCGAGGCGGCCGACCGACGAGCCAGCCGCAACAGTGCCTCGGCATTTTTGTCCTGCGGTACCGCGTCAGTGCTGCCGGACCAGGCTCGGGCCGGGTCCGCCCCGAGCGCGAGGAGCTCGGCTGCGCGCCGCAGCATCGGCGCCAGTGACGGTGGGGCCGATGGGGTGGCGGCCGCAGCCGCGGTCGACACCGCCATCCCCGCAGCCAGGCATGCGGAGAACAAGTCGAATGTCGAGGCCGCAGCGAGCGGGTCATCGGTGCGCCGGCTTCGGGGGTTTGCCCTTGTCACCGGTGCGGGTGCGGCGCGGGATCGCACCTGGCCCGGATCTGCACCGATCAGCAGTGCAGCAGCGAGAAGCAGTGCCGCCCAGCTCATCTCAATGCCTTCTCGGTGATCTGATCCGACCACATCAGTCCGGCACAGGCCAGCAGCGCTCCGATGACCAGCAGCCAACCACCCGCGCCCGGGCCGCACAGAAACGCCAGGGGCTGCGCGCCGATCAGCTGACCCAGTGCAATCCCGGCCACGGGCAGCCCGGCCAGCACGGCCGCCGTCGCCCGCGGGCCCGCCATCGCCGCTTCGACATGACTGGAAAAGCGTTCGCGCTCAACGATGTCGCGCTGCGCGGTGCGCATCAGGGTGGCGATCGAGAGTCCGTATGCGTGGGCCAGCCGCCAGCAGACCGCGAGCCGTTCCCAGTGCATCGGCAATTGCGACGCCGCCGCGACATCTTCGAGACCGGCCGCGACATCGGCGCCCAGGCGGGCCCGTGCGGCGACTGCTCCCATGCCCCGGCGTACCGGTCCGGTCACCTCGCCGGCCGCGGTGCCGAAGGCGTTGACGGGATGCACTCCGGTGCGAAGTTCACCCACCAACACGTCCAACGCGGCCTGCAGCGCCGCGGATTCCTGTTGCCGCTGCCGCAGTGCAGCGCGACGCCTGCGGCGTACCACGACCGTCCCGGACACCAGAGCCGTGGCCACGGCGGCCGGCAGTGAAACCAGCCAGGCCAGAACGACTCCCAGCACCACGACGACGGGTGCTGCGCGCAGTCGACGCTGACCCGGCGCATCCGTTCGCCGGAGCGCATCCGTTCGCCGGAGCGCGGCCGCCCGCCGGGGCGTGGCCGGCCACAGCAGAAGCGCGGCAGCCAACGCCAGTGCACTCGCCGTCACGGCGACACCCGCTGTTCGACGAGACCATGGAGAGTCTCTGCGCCGCAGCCCAACCCGGTGTCGATGTGCCAGGCAGTGACCACCTCCAGATCACCCCGGGTCGATCGGCGTAGGACCGCGATCTCGGCGAGCCTGCGCCGCCCGGCGCCGTCACGCCCGACATGCAGCAGCACCTGCCCGAGTTATCTGTAGTTAACTCGATAAAGAGTGCCATAACTACGTGTTTATCAGCACAAATACCTTAGAGTACATGTACTCTATGAGGGTGCGTAGCAATATCAATCCCCTCGCCACGCCGGTACGGCGTGTTGCTTGCGCTCCCTGTTTTTGTGTGCGAAATTCGCCGTGTGAACCTACAAGAGCGGTTGCGCAAGGCGGTGTCGGATCATGGGCCGTCGTTGGCGACGCTGCGTTACGACTTGGAGGTGGTGATCCCCAAGGTCGGCCAGATGTGGCAACCGTTGTTCGAGGATCCATTGGACATTCACGGTCAGGCGTTTTGCACGTGTGTGCGCCAGATGGTGTTGCGGATGCGCGAGCTTCGCAAGCCGATTCCTGGGGACACGTTGTTGACTTCCCGCGGCAGTGGGTTGTCGGTGCAGATCGCCGATTCGCGGGGGATGGATTTTCGGGCCCGTCGGTGGCCGTCGAAGGTGTTGCACGGGGAGCGGGTTCGGGTGGTGACACATCCGGCCGGCGGCGATCTTCCGGTGCTGCGGCCGCCGAAGGCTCAGGTCGACGAGCAGATGTTGTTGGACGAGGAGGAGCCGGCGCCGTTGTTTCCGTCGCCGATTGTGACTCCGGCCGGTACACCGGATATCTTCGCCCTGTGGTGGCCGACCGACGATGGATGGGGATTGTCGGAGGCGGTGTTGGCGTTCGTGGTGGATGTGGACAATGCGTCGCGGGTGCAGATTTTGGCAACCGAGCCGCTGCCACCGGTCACCGACTCTCCGCTGGTGAATCCGCCGGCGCAGGGCCAGGGACTCACCGACGACTTCGGCGAGTACGAGCCGCCGGCGCTGGGTACGGGCGAGGATCCCGAGGAGCCCGCTTAAGGGGTCGTGGTGTCGGGGGTCGATGCGAATGTCAGCGGGTGGCTGTTGAATCGAGGTCGCAATGACGACGACCGTGGACGTGTATGGGTTGCGGGTCAACCAGGCCCGGGTCATGCGCGCGATGACTGCCACTGCGGTGATGGAAGCGTTGGGCTGGAAGCATTCTCGGTTGAATCGGCTGGAGAAGTCGACGATGACGGCGTTGCCGGTCGAGGATTTCGAACGGCTGGTGGCCGTGTTGCGGTTCCCGGCGAAGTTTTTCACCACGGCCCCGACGTCGCGGGTGCACCAGTCGGATCTGTTGTTTCGGGCACCGCGGTCGATCACGGCGACCGAGCGGGAGTATTTGGCGCAGTTCGCGGCGTTGGCTGGAGAGTTTCTCGACGAGCTCAATGGCCGCACTCAGTTACCTGCGGTGAAGTTGCCGATACTTCCGGTCGACACCGCGGTGGTCCAGGCCGCTGCGGCGGTGCGTGCCAGTTGGGGGTTGGAGCACGATCGGCCGATCGAGTACTTGACGCATGAGATTGAACGCAGCGGTGTGGTGGTCGTGGTGCGCCGATTGTTGACCTCGTCGTCGCGGCGGATCCTGGGTGACGGGGATTCCACCGGCAAGATCGACAAGCATTTGGGTTATTCGGTGCGTGTCGGGGAGTTCAATACTCGGCCGTTAATCGTTGTGCGGCAATCGAATTCGTGGGAACGCACCCGCTGGACGCTGGCTCATGAGGTGGGTCATTTGGTGTTGCATGCCTCGGGCAGTGTCACAGAGGCGTGTGAGGAGCAGGCTTCGCAGTTCGCGTCGGAGTTGTTGGCGCCGGCGGCGGTGCTGGCCAAGGAAGTGTCGCGGGCGCCGTCGCTGGCGGAGTTGTTGCCGGTGAAAGCCAAGTGGGGTGTGTCGCTGGGGGCGTTGATCAAGCATCTGCATACCTCGGATTTGTTGACTGGGGCGCGGTTTGAGGCGTTGCGCCGTCAGCTTTACACGCGGGTCAACCCGGATACCGATACGACGTGGGGTCGGGTGGAGCCGGGCTGGAATGACCGTGAGGTGGAGCGGCCCCGGTTGATCAGCAAGTGGCTGGAGATGGCGTTTTCGGCGCGTTCGGCGGCGATGCTGGCGCCCTATGACTTGGTGTGGCCCCAGGATCTGCTGGAGGACTTCATGGCTGGGCAGCGGGCCGCGCCGGGCGCGGCGGCGGTGCGGGTGGCGGCCGGCAGCGGCAGAGCGACAGCGGGCCCAGCGACACCGGTGCCCAGTACTGGGAGCAGCAATGTGATTCCGTTGCGGCAGCGAAGCCGGCGCGGCTAAAACACAAGGGGTCGGGGGGCCGGTGGCGCGGGTGCAGCGGGTGATCTTTGCCGATGAGCCCGTGACTTACACGATCGTCGGCGCGGATCATCTGCCGGTGGCCCCGGCTGCGGAGTACTTGAGGTTTCTGCGTGAGGGGGGCGCGTCCCCGCACACGGTGCGCGGCTACGCCGCGGGTTTGGCGCGGTGGTTCACGATGCTCGAGCACACCGGCCACCGCTGGGATGACTTCCCCACCAACCTGTTCGGGCAGTACCTGCAGTATCTGCGGACCGGGGATCTGCCCGGAACGCTTCGCATCGGTGCCCCCGAGATCAAGATGGTGGCCAGTTCTTTGCAGCCTCGGGCGGCCGCGGTGTTGTCGATGTATCGCTATCACGCCGATGCCGGCACCACCGAGGTGCCCTATCGGCGATTGACCACTCAGCGGGGCAGCTGGCGGCGCCACACCCGCTACGTCGGGTTCCTCGACGGCGTCGGCCCACACCGCGACGGCGAGCATCCGATCTACCCGGTGCGCAACCCCCGGCGCTCAGCCACCCCGGTCCTGTCGCCTGCTCAAGTGACCACGATCCTCGACGGCTGCTCGGTACAGCGCGACGGTGGGGACTGGACGGGTGGGCCGGCCGGGGTGCGCAACCGATTGCTTTTCGCTGTGCTGGCCGAAACGGGAATGCGCCTGGGTGAAGCCTTATCGCTACGCCACAACGATTTTCATATCGGTGCCGGTGCGACGCCGTGGATCGACATCGTGGAACGCCAAGATCATCCCCATGGCGCTCGGGTCAAGACCGGGCCGAGGCGGATCTATGTCGGCGATGACCTTGAGGCCCTGTATTCGGAGTATGTGTGGCAGCTGGTGGCGATGAACGCCGACCAGGTGGTGGCGGATCTGTCGCATCATTTTGTGTTCGTCAATCTGCAACGGGGACCGCAGTTTTCGCCGATGCGCCAGGAGAATGTCTACGAGAAGGTGCGTGGCCTGCGCTCAGCCCATCCGAGCTTGCCGCCGGATTGGTCACCGCACTGGCTGCGCCACACGCACGCCACCGCGCTGCTGCTGGCGGGGGTGCCTGAGCATGTGGTGATGCGGCGTCTGGGCCACGCGGATGTGCAGACCACCCTGTCCACCTACGGCTGGGTCACCCAGGACGCAGCGATGCGGTCGCTGGCCGGATGGAAAAACTATGTCGCCGGATGGAAAGGGCTGCACGATGGCCAGCCATGAGGACCGCCTGATCAGGCAAGCAAGCGACCTGTCCACCGCGGCGTGGCAGGGGCAGTGGGCCCAGGTGCCCGAAGGGTGGCGCCGCCCGGCCTATCAGGTCCATCTGCCCCCGGCAGATCGGGTGTTCCTGTCCCGCAAGAACGATCTGCCGCCCGCTGCGGCCGTCGGGGTGTACGACTTCACCCCGCACGCCACCCCGGCGCGGTTCGCCGACGAAATCGCCTGGTGGGTCTGGGTGTGCTACCAGGAGGGGCTGCGCAAGATCGAGCATTCCCTGCTGCGCTGGGCCACTCAGGCCATCAGCGCCGCCACGGCCGAGTACCGCAGTGCCCACGGCCGCCACCCGGTGAGCATCACTGACCTGGCGGTCACCGACATGGTGCGCCACGCGGTCGTGGTGTTCGAGCGGCGCAACGCGCGGCTGCCCGCCGGCGGCACCCGCCGCAACATTGTGGGCCTGATCGAGCATCTGCACCTGTTCTTGTCGGTGCGGGCCACCACCATCGACTGGTGGGCCTATGACACCTGGGATCTGCGGGCCGATCCACGGATCCCGCAACGCGAACACGAACCGTGCCACGAGAAATCGGTCCGGATCGGGGTGGTCGAACCGGCCTGGCTGCGCGAAGGGGTGCGGTTTTGGCTGCGCACCTGCCTGGATGCGGAGTTGCTGCGTTGGTCATCGGCAGTCGATCGTGCCCGCGAGATGGCACGCCACTTCGGCGAATTCGTGATCGAGCGTGGCTACACCGATCCGGTTCTGTCCGATGACCCGGCGCAGCTGCGCCTGATTTTCACGGCCTACAACGAATACCTGCGCTCCCCAGCCGCGGCCGCCAGACCCGACAAGCCGTTGTCTGCCACGGCGATCGGCGACAGCCAATCCCAGCTCCAGAGCTTCTACACGTTCATGCTCGACCATGCACCCGAGGCCGCCGCAGCCACCGGCGATGCGCGTTGGGAGAACCTGTCCGCGGCACACACCCGGCTGTGGGGGCCGGCGTTTCGCACCCGACGCGCCCACCGCACCCGGGAACTGACCTGGTATTCCACCGGAGACCTTCAGCAGATGCTGGCCTACCTCGACGTGCTCGCCGCCATCCGCGGCGCCCTGGTGTCGGTGACCCACCCCGATGGCACCGTGTCACTGATCAAGGGCCTCGGCGACCCTCAGGCCGCCCGGATCTGGCTGCTGCAAGCGCTGACCGGGCGGCGGGCCTCAGAAATCCTCATGCTCGACCACAACCCGCTCGAAGCGATCCCCGGAGCGCAGCGGCCCACCGCAACCGATGACCCCGATGTGTTCGTGGCCAAACTGCGCTACCAACAGACCAAAGTCGACGGAGTCATCCCGACCATCCTGGTCGAGCAGGCCGTGGTCAACGTGATCAGAGAACAACAACGCTGGCTTGCCGACACCCACCCCCAGCTGTCCCCGAAGTACCTGTTCATCGCGGTCAAACAGAACCTGGCCGGGCACCGGCCCCGCCCGTATGCGACCTATCGGGCCGCCCTGGACAAGCTCGACGTGATCCACGGGTTGACCGATACGGCGGGAAACCCGTTGCGGTTCACCCAAACCCACAGGCTGCGCCACACCCGGGCCACCGAACTGCTCAACGGCGGCGTGCCGATCCACGTGGTGCAGCGCTACCTGGGCCACAAGAGCCCCGAGATGACCATGCGCTATGCCGCCACACTGGCCGCGACCGCCGAAGCCGAATTCCTCAAACACAAGAAGTTCGGCGCCCACGGGACCGACATCGGAATCAGCCCGTCCGACATGTTGGACATGACCCAGCTGTCGGTGCGCACCGACCGGGTGCTGCCCAACGGGGTGTGCCTGTTGCCGCCACTGAAGACGTGCGACAAGGGCAACGCCTGCTTGTCGTGCGGGCATTTCGCCACCGACGCCACCCACCTCGACGAACTCAAAGACCAGCACGCCAAAACCACCGCGTTGATCGAGATCAGGCGCGAGCAGTACCGTCAGCGCACCGGTCGCGAACTCACCGATGACAACGTGTGGGTCGCTGAGCGCCTGCGCGAATTGCACTCGTTGCAAGCCATTCTGGATCGCCTGACGGCCGAGCAGGCCACCCACGCCGAAGCGATCGCCGGGGCCGGAACGGCCAACCGTATCCCGCTGCAACCTGTGGCCACCCGCGGTACGCATGATTCCGCACTGCGCAAAGCCGACCCCCACAGGCCCGCATGAGCGTCACCCAAGCGTCGCGCAAAGCGTTGGAGGCCAGCGCCCGAAAACGCAGTCACGATGTGGAAGCCCGAATCGAGCGGGCGATCAAAACGATGCGTAAGCAGGGCCTCGACATCACCATCTCCGGTCTGGCCCGCCACGCCGGAGTGTCACGCAGCGTCATCCATCGCCGCCCCGAACTGCGCGAAAAGATCCGCACGCTGGCGCCGCTGGCCGCCGCCCCCGACCTTGCGCCGCTACCGCCAGCTTCCGACTCCGAAAACAGCATCATCGCCGCGTTACGGATCCGGCTGAAGACACAAGACGGCCAGATCGCCGACCTGAAAGCCCAACTGCGCGAACGCGACCACATCATCGCGACCCTGCACGGAGAACTGGCCCGCAAGTCCTAACGCCGATACCAGCGCCCGGGATCTGCCCCCTTGCACAAACCGGTTGCGCCGCGAGTGGGAACCGTGCGCCCACACACACCGTCTAACCCCTTATGGACAGCCACCCACGCGACGAACTGCACTCAGAAGGCCTCGATCCCGACGACCCCACCGTGGCCGCACCCTAGCTGGCTGGTTGTGCGGGTCGCTGCGTGGTTTGCGCGGTGATGAAGTCGTCGACGATGCGGGTGCAGTCGTGGTGGCCGATGGCGCGTAGGCCGGTCATTCTGGCGAAGACCAGGGGGCCGACCAGTTGGCACAATGCCAGTTCGATGTCGAGTTCGCCGAGTTGGTCGAAGGTTTCGGGGCTGTGCAGGATTTCGTCGAAAGGCCGCCGGTACTGCTCGATCACCCGGGTGCGCAGCATGCTGGCAGTGGCGTGTTGGCCGGTATCGCTGTCGCTGTCGTGTGTTTCGGTGGGGCCCAACGCGGCCCAGGCCAAAGTGGTGACGTGCAGTGGCGCTTCGGCGAACAGGTCGGCTTGGCGCGAGAGCAGTTCGATGAGCCGCTCTCGCAGGGTGCCGCTGGTCGGGGCGGGCGGGATGACTTGGGGCAGCAGACGTTCGAAGGTGGCCGCGAGCAGTTGTGAGGAACTGTTGAAGTGGCGGTAGAGGGTGGTGCGGGCGACCTTGGAGGCTTTGGTGACCGCGTCGATGGTGACGGCTTCGATCCCACCGGTTTTGAGCAGGGTGGCCGCGGCGTCGAGCAGTCGGGTGCGTGACCGGGTGCGGCGCGGGTCGACGTCGTCGTCGGGTGTCGCCGCGGGTTCTGTCCCCACCTGACCTCCTGGTGTGTTCCGATCGCCGGTGCGTTGCCCCCGCTCTCCCGGTTATGGTACCGATAGTAGCGCAGCGAAACTGCTAGTACCGGCGGTATCGGGTCGGGACGCGGTGGTGGCGGGGCTGCCCGGGTGCCAGGAGGCCGTGATGGATGCTGATGAGCCGCAGCGGTTGCCGTCGCACACGCCGACCTGCATGGGCTGCGGGTCGGATAATCCGCACGGTTTGCAGCTGGAGGTGTTTCGGTGCGGCGATGAGGTGTTCGCTGATCTGGTGTTCGATGAGCGCCATATCGGTGCGCCGGGGCTGGCGCACGGTGGCGCGATCGCCGCGGCCTGTGATGACGTGCTGGGTTTTTCGTTGTGGATCGCGGCCACTGCGGCGGTGACGCGCCGTTTGACGGTGGACTATCTGCAGCCGGTGCCGTTGGGGTGTACGCATCGGCTGACCGCGCGGATCGCCTCCCGTGAGGGCCGGGCGTTGCATGTGGACGGGGTGGGGGTCGGTGTGGACGGTGTCACCCGGTTCACCGCCTCGGCGGTGTTCATCACGGTGGATGCGGCCCATTTCGCCGCCCACGGTGACATCAGCGGTTTCGGGGAGTTGTTCGCCGAGCTGACCCGCTACGGTGGCGCCGGTGACGACGCGGGGTCGCGGTGAGCGTGCCGACCGCCGCACCCCGGGACCGGGTGCGGCGCCCGCGCCGGCCGGCGGCCTCGGTGTTGGTGCGCCGCGAGGCGATCCTGGATGCCGCCTGGGCGGTAGCCTCAGCACAGGGTTTTGACGGTGTGCAGATGCGGGCGGTGGCCGCGCAGGCCGGCATTGCCGCCAGCTCCCTGTATCGGCATTTCCGATCCAAAAGCCATCTGCTGGTGACGGTGCTGGCCCGCGAATTCGAGCATCTCGACACCGAGTTCGACTGGAGTACCGGTGATCTGGCGCCGCAGGCCCGGCTGGGGCGGTTGACCACGCACCTGCACCTGGCCTGGCAGGGCAACCCGCGCCTGACCGAGGCGATGGCGCGTGCGTTCGTCGTGGCCGACGCCGAGGCCACCGGCGCGATCGAGCACGCCGCCGCGGTGATCGAGGACATGCTGGCCCGCACCCTGGGCGGGCCCACCCCCACCGCCCATGACCGCGACGTGGCCGGCCTGATCGCCGACGTGTGGCTGGCCAACCTGATCGCCGTCATCGGCGGCCGGATCGATGCGGACCTGGCCCGCGAGCGCATCGACCGCGCCACCCGACAGCTGACATCAGGGTCCGGCCCCGGTACCACCACTTAGTGAGACTAGTAGTATCGCTGCGCTACTCCCAGTACCATAAAGCGACACAATGACGTGTCGAAGGGAGCCGGGCATGCACACCCCCTGGATCGAGCGGTGCACCGTTCAGCGTGTCTCGTTGCACGACGGATTGGTGCTCGACCTCGACGACTACAACGAATTGGTGATCGCCACCCCGATCCGGCTCACCCTGCCGCCGATCGGTTCGTCTTATCCCGAAGAGCAGGTCCTCATCGATCCGGGCAACGTCTCAGCCCAGCAGCGTCCGCTGCTGGACCTGGCCGGCGCGGTGTGCACGGGGGCGTGGTGCGACGAGGACGGCGGGTTGCACCTGGGTTTTTCCCGCGGCCATCGCATCGATGTCGCCCCCCAGGAGGCCGCGACCTCCTGGGAGCTCTACGGCAAACGGCACGGCTACATGGCGTGCCTGCCCCGCGGGCGGGTGCGGGTGGTGCGCCACGACCTACCCGACGACGAATCTGACGACGCCGCAAGTTAATTCACCCCCCGACGCCCTAGACCGGAATCCATGGCACGAAAGGTCCGCACGGCCCTTCCGATCCCCGTGTGGGACTATTAGTATCGTAGCGATACCGATAGTTTCGTTTCTGTGGGAGGCGTGGGGATGGCCGATCGAACCGGAGATGCTGGGCCTTGCCGTGGCCGGCGCGGGGTCGACCTGTCCGGATCCTCGGAATACAGCGCCCGGCTGGGGCGGCTGGCGGCGTTCACGGTGGGCCACAAGGCATTAGTGATCGGTGGATGGATCGCGGCCGCGGTGGTGCTGGCGCTGCTGTTCCCGCAGCTGGAGACGGTGGTGCGCCAACAGTCGGTCGATCTGATCCCGCGTGATGTGCCCTCGTTTCAGACCGTGGACCGCATGAGCGCGGCGTTCGGTGAGCAGGGGTCCAAGACGATGCTGTTCGTCGCGATGCAAGACCCGGCCGGTCTGACCCCCGACAATCAGCTGCGCTATCAGGATCTGGTGGGACGGTTGCGGGCCGATCACGACCATGTGCTGCTGGTCCAGGATCTGCTGGCCGACCCGATCACCAGAACCCAGGCGGTCAGCGGAGACGGCAAGGCCTGGTATCTGCCGGTCGGGGTGGCCGGCACCCTCGGTGATCCCACCGCGGCCGAATCCGTGCAAGCCGTGCGCGACCTCACCGACGCGGCGTTCGCCAACACGTCCACCACGGCCTATGTCACGGGGCCACCGGCCACGTTCGCCGATCAGATCTCCTCAGCCGAGCACGATCTGGTGTTCATCTCGATCGCCACCGCCGGGCTGATCGCCCTGATCCTGCTGATCGTGTACCGGTCGGTATTCACCGCGCTGCTGCCGCTGCTGGTGATCGGGCTCAGCCTGGCCGTCGGGCGTGGGGTGCTGTCTGCCCTCGGCGAACTCGGCATGCCGGTCTCGCAGTTCACCGTGGCGTTCATGACCGCGATCCTGCTCGGCGCCGGCACCGACTACACCGTGTTTCTGATCAGCCGCTACCACGAACAACGCCGCGCCCAGGTGCCCGCCGATCAAGCGATCATCGCAGCCACCGCCAGCATCGGCCGGGTCATCTTGGCCTCGGCGGGCACCGTGGCCCTGGCCTTTCTGGCCATGGTGTTCGCCACCTTGAGTGTGTTCGCCGGACTCGGCCCGGCCTGCGCGGTCGCCGTGGCAGTCGGATTCGCCGCCACCGTCACCCTGCTGCCGCCGGTGCTGGCACTGGCGGCCACCCGCGGCATCGGCGAACCCAAACCCGACCGCACCCGACGCTACTGGAACAGCGTGGCCGTGGCGGTGGTGCGCCGCCCGGTGCCGCTGCTGGTCATCAGCCTGACCATCCTGGTGGCACTGTCAGCGGCCGCGGCGACCATGACCATCAGCTACGACGACCGCCAAGGACAACCCGCCACCACCGCCAGCAACCAGGGCTACCAGCTGCTGGACCGCCATTTCCCCAAAGACGTCGTCATCACCGAATTCCTCGTCGTGGAAAACCCGACCGACATGCGCACCGGCAAAGCCCTGGCCGACCTCGACGAGATGGCCTCACGCATCGCCCAAATCCCGGCCGTCACCCGTGTTTCCGGGGTCACCCGACCGGCCGGGCAACGCCTCGACCAAGCCCAACTGTCCTGGCAGAACCGACAAATCGGCGACAAGATGGCCGACTCGGTCGCCCAGGGCAACGACCGGCGCAGCGACCTGGACAAACTCACCGACGGCGCCGACCAACTCGCCGACGGCCTGGCCCAACTCGACACCACCGTGCGCACCGCGCTCACCCCCCTGGGCGGTGTACTCACCCAAGCCGGTACCGCCGGAAAGAACATGCAACGCTTCGGCCCACTGCTGCAACAACTCTCAGCCACCGCACCCGAGGTCGACACCGCCATCCAAGCCGGCCCCGGCATCCGGCCCCTGGCCGAACGAGCCCAGACCGCCATCGCCGCCCTCGACCCGCTCGTCACCGCACTCAACACCTCACCGTGGTGTGTGACCACCCCGCAATGCACCCAGATCCGCGACCAGGTCACCGTGCTGACCACCCTGCGCGACAACGGGTTTTTCACCCAACTCGCCACCCTGGGCGACCAGTACAACCCGGCCACCAACGCCACCGTCACCGGCACCCTCACCGAACTGCAACACACCGTGGCCGCCATGAACAGCGCCTTCAAAACCCTCGGCAACCCCGAGAACCTCGCCGCCAACATCGGCCGACTCCAACACGGCATCGGCCAACTGGCCTCCGGCGCACGCGCCCTGGCCACCGGCGTGCACACCCTGGCCGACAGCAACATCCAAATGCTGTCCGGGATGAGTCAAATCGCGGCCCAACTGCAAAACTCCGCCCGCGCCACCGCCGGATCCGACGCCGCCACCGGCTTCTACCTACCCCCCGAAGCCTTCGACAACCGCCAATTCGCCGACGTCGCCAAACACTTCCTCTCACCCGACGGCAAAACCGCCCGCTTCGCCATCGACACCAGCACCGACCCCTACAGCGGCGAGGCGATGAACCTGGCCCGCCACATCACCGACGTCGCCAACACCGCACGCCCCAACACCTCCCTGGCCCACGCCACCGTCTCGGTTGCCGGATTCCCCGCCGTCAACTCCGACATCCAACGCCTACTCTCATCCGACTTCACCCAACTGGCCATCGCCACCCTGGTCATCGTCGGACTCATCCTCATCGCCCTGCTGCGCGCCCTGATCGCCCCGCTATATCTGCTGGGCACCGTCGTGCTGAACTACCTGGCCTCACTCGGTATCGGGGTCATCGTCTTCCAATGGATCCTCGGCCACCAAATCGCCTGGCCCGTACCACTATTAGCGTTCATCATCCTCGTCGCCGTCGGCGCCGACTACAACATGCTGCTCGTATCCCGACTCCGCGAAGAATCCACCCACAACATCCGCGTCGGCGTGCTGCGCACCGTGGCCACCACCGGCTCCGTCATCACCTCCGCCGGCCTCATCTTCGCCGCCAGCATGTTCGGCCTGATGATCGGATCGATCGCCATCATGATCCAAACCGGCCTCATCATCGGCTGCGGACTCCTACTGGACACCTTCCTCGTGCGCACCCTCACCGTCCCAGCCATCGCCACCCTGCTCCGCCACGCCAGCTGGTGGCCACAACGCCCCACCACACACCCCACACGCCCCACACGACAACCAGCCACCGCCACAACCTGACACCGCCAACAGATTCCAACCACCGCCACACGCGGCATTCCCGATTCACACCGATCCGCCGAAACCCGCCGCCGCGGAACGCAGATCATCGAGTACAGCACTACAGATAAACCTGTCGCCCACGGTCGCAAACACAATCCCCACCACCGTCAGCGACAGTCGAGGACACCCACAACCGACCTACAGATAACACGGCGGCGGCCAACTGACTGATCAGCGCCGCACGGTCCAGACCGCCGAGTGCGCCGAGGGCCTCCAGCCGGGCCGGAACTTCGGCCGGGTTGTTGGCATGCACGGTGCCCGCCCCGCCGTCATGCCCGGTGTTGAGCGCGGCCAGCAGATCCACCACCTCGGCTCCGCGAACCTCGCCGACGACGATGCGGTCTGGGCGCATCCGCAACGCCTGCCTGACCAGATCGCGCACGGTGACCTCACCGACGCCCTCGATGTTGGCGCCCCGGGCCACCAGCTTGACCAGATGGGGATGCGGCGGAGCCAGTTCCGCGGCGTCCTCGACACACACGATGCGTTCGTGGGCGGGAACGGCACCGAGTGCCGCGGCCAGGAGAGTGGTCTTACCGCAGCCGGTGCCGCCCGAGATCAGGAATGCCAACCGCGCCCGGATGATCGCCCGCACCAGATCGGCAGCGTGTGCAGGGATCGCGCCGGAACGGGTGAGGGTGTCGAGGTTCTGAGTGGCCGGGCGCAACACCCGCAGCGACAGGCAGGTTCCCTCGGACGCCACCGGAGGCAGCACCGCATGGAGCCGCACGGTGAACGGGCCGATGCCGCAGAGTTGACCGTCCACCCAGGGCTGTGCCTCGTCGAGACGGCGCCCGGCCAGCAGCGCCAACCGTTGGGCCAGCCTGCGGACCGCGCTCTCGTCGGGGAAACACACTGCGCTGCGGTGCAACCCGCTGTCGTCGTCCACCCACACCGCGTCGGGGGCGGTGACGAGAACATCGGTGGTGGTCGGTGCGCACAACAGTGGTTCCAGGACGCCGGCCCCGGTCAGTTCGGTCTCCAACAGCCGCAGATTGCTCAGCACCTCGGTATCTCCGAGGAGGCCGCCGGACTCCGCCCGGATCGCCGCGGCCACCACGCCGGGGCTGAGTGGAGAGGCTTCGGCCACCAGCCGTTCGCGTACCCGGTCGATCAGCGAGGTGTTCACGCCGGCTCCTGCACCGGGTGCCGGGCCAGGACCGACAGCACCCGCCGCGCCGCCGAGCCGAGTGGCGATCGTGACCGCACCCGTAGGCCGCCACGCTCCAACACCTCGGCGATACCGGCCTGTGGTCGCATCGCAGCGAGCAGCGGCAGGTCCACGATGCGGGCCACCTCGGCCGCCCGCAGCCCGCCCGGTGACGGGCCGCGCACCACCACACCGGCATTCGGGTTGCAGGCCAGCACCCACGGCCGTGCGGCAGCTGCGGCGGTACACGACCGCACGTCGGCCGGTGTCACCAGCACCACGAGATCTGCTGCGTTCAAAGCGGTTTCGGCCGCCTCCGTGGCGCGCCGCGGCACATCGCACACCACCGTGACGCCGCCCCGGCACCCCGCCTCGATGACCGCCGCCACCGGCCCGGCCTCGATATCGGCTCCCGAGCGCCCGCTGGAGAGCACGCTGACCCCGTCACGGCAGGGCAGCGCGTCGCGCAGTGCCGGATAGCCCAACCGCCCGCCTTGCAGGGCCA
Source organism: Mycobacterium sp. IDUB_24 (assembly GCF_055419385.1). NCBI lineage: Bacteria > Bacillati > Actinomycetota > Actinomycetes > Mycobacteriales > Mycobacteriaceae > Mycobacterium > Mycobacterium sp. IDUB_24. Next base: position 256,498 of record NZ_JBVAXO010000005.1, on the reverse strand, counting down.
GGTCCGGCCAACGCAGGCCGGCAAGGTGCTCACTGCCCGCCACCAGGTCGATCCCCCCACTCCACGGGTCGGCCTCGATCAGTAACGCGGCCGGCGCCGATTGAGCCAGAGCCACCGCGAACACCGATGCCCCGGCACCGCCTCTTGCGCTCACCACTGCCACCGCGGGGCCGCGACCGCCGTCGTCGCAGCAGGCCGCCTCGGACAGGGCCGCCACCAGGTCGGCGTCCTGGGCCGGCAGTGTCACCACGTGTTGTGCGCCGACCGAGATGGCGGCCTGCCAGTCGTCGGGCCGCGGGTCGTCACGACCGACGAGGACCACCCGGGTGCGACGGGGCAGCCCCCGGGCGGCGCACCGCAGGGCGGCCGCGGCATCGAGCAGCACCGCGGCGGCAGCCGTCCAGGCCTTGCGCCCGGACGGGTCGTCGAGGACGACGAGCCCGACGCCCGCGGCAGCGGCCACCCGGGACACGTCCTCACGCAGCTGGGGGTCGCCGATCAGCGCCAGCACGGTGCCGGACGGGGTGATCGAGGCGATCGGAGTGGCCATGTGCCCACCCTGCGGGCAACGACGGGGTCGGCACCATCACCAATTCACGGATTGTGGATGAATTGCGCGCTGTGGATCAATCCCGAGCGCAGAACACGCCGGGCGACACGCTGAAAATGCTATTCCGCAACCACCGAGGCCGGGCCGGGAAGAATTTTCCCCCCAGAAAAGGGACGACCCCCGCCAGGGGGGGAGGAGGCGGAGGTCGTCGTGTATCAGCCCCGGGGGGTCGGGCTGATACACCCTCGGCATAAGCCGAGTAATGCTCACTATACACACGGAACTGCCAAAACATGCAAGAGACACCGCTGCGGGCTACCGCGGTGATCCGGCAATCACCGTCCGAAAGAATGTGTCTTGAACTGCCATTTTGCGTTGCCGGTCGGATAACTGGTCGCACGTGCCTCTATGCTGGCGCTTGTGACCGCATCCGATCGGGCTGCCGGGGAATTGATCGCACAGCAATCCGGGCCGCTCGACCGTCGGCCGGTACGCACAGCGGCCTTTTTCGACCTCGACAAGACCGTCATCGCCAAGTCCAGCACACTCGCTTTCAGCAAACCTTTCTTCAATCAGGGTCTGCTGAACCGGCGCACCGTTCTCAAGTCGACGTACGCCCAGTTTCTGTTCCTGATGTCCGGTGCCGACCACGATCAGATGGACCGGATGCGCAGCTACATCACCAACATGTGCACCGGTTGGGATGTCGAGCAGGTCAAGTCGATCGTCGGCGAGACCTTGCATGACATCGTCGACCCCCTGGTGTTCGCCGAGGCCGCCGAGCTGATCGCCGACCACAAGCTGTGTGGCCGCGACGTCGTGGTGGTTTCGGCCTCGGGCGAGGAGATCGTCGCGCCGATTGCCAGGGCGTTGGGCGCCACCCATGCGATGGCCACCCGGATGGTGGTCGAAGAGGGTCGGTACACCGGCGAGATCGCGTTCTACTGCTACGGCGAGGGCAAGGTCGAGGCGATCCGCGCTCTGGCCGCACGTGAGGGCTACTCCCTCGACCACTGTTACGCCTACTCGGATTCGATCACCGACGTTCCGATGCTCGAATCGGTGGGCCACCCCACCGCGGTGAATCCCGACCGGGGACTGCGCAAGGAGGCCGCTTCACGCGGCTGGCCGGTGTTGACCTTCACCCGGCCGGTGTCGTTGCGCGACCGGTTCCCGGCGCCGTCGGGGGCCGCTGTCGCCACCACCGCGGCCGTCGGCATCAGCGCCTTGGCGGCCGGCGCCCTGACGTACTCGCTGCTGCGCCGCTTCACTTCCTGAGCTACTGCATGTAGTAGCTGAAACCCAGGCGTAACGATCGGAACTCGGGTGCATTTCACCCTTGCTGTGACCGTGGTCACGTAGTACAAAGGAACCACGGAAGCTTGGATGAGGCCAAGGTGTAGCCGGAAGAGAAGGCTAAATCTCCCGAACCAGGCTCCCTAGCACGGGTCCGGCACCCACGCGGAGCACATGCCGCGGAATAGGCAAAAGTGTTGCGGGCCTGCGTGATTGCGAGGAGCGGACGGCCACGACGGCCCTTTGGGTAGGGTTGCAGCCGAAGCGCATCGCAAGGACGCCGAGGCCACCCACGCAACCCACGTTGGCACGCTTGGTAACCGGTATCCGTGCTAGCGGGCGACGAGCCGAGACACTGTTTCGGACCGTCGCCCGCTTTCGTTTGCTGCCAGTAGTTCGAGCGGCAGCCTCAGCCTGCCGCCGACTGGGCGATCTGCAACGCCTCGCGCGCACCGCCCTTCAGTGCCTCACTGCTGAGCAGCAGCCACGCGGTCAGCCCGTCCGCTGTCCCGGAGGCGAATCCCCGTGCAGCAGCCCGGTACTCCCCCGACTTCCGCATCCAGTGCACCTCGGGGACACCAAGACCGTGCGGATCCAGCCCGCTGGCGATGGTCACCAGGCGCGACACCGCGCGTGCCACCACCCCGTCGGCGGTCCCAAATGGAGCCAGGGTGATGAGTTCGCCATGGGCGACCGCGGCCAGCACCGGAGCAGGCACCTTGGAGCCGCCGGCCACGATCTCGGTCAGCAGCTCGAGGCGGCGTCCGACGTCGGGGTCGGTCCGTGGCCGGCCCAGATGCTCGTCATCGGTGAGGTCGGCCGCGGCCAACGCGTGCAGCCGGGCCAGCGCCTGCATCGGCGCCCGCTGCCACACACCGACAAGCGAGGTAGCGCCACCTTCCAGCGCCTCGGCGACGCGGATGGCGCCTGCGGTCACCGAATCGGGTTCACCGTCGGCGGACAACTGCAGGGCCCCGCCGTCGAGCACTGCGGAGGCCCGCGCCGCACGCATGGCGGCCTCGGACGCCGTCTGCGGCCAGCCGCGCAGATTGAACTTGTGTCGATGCGCCCGGCCCAGGGCCTCACGCGCCTCGTCGCTGGCCGCAGAAACACCGGGCAGGTCGACCAGCGGTGCGAGTGGATCGGTCATACGCGAAACGCTAGCGGACCGCTGAACTCCGTCACGCCGACCGTTGGGCGCATCAGGACCGCCGCCCACCCGGCATCTTGTGACGTCCCAACGCCGGTGCAACGTTTGGTGACTACGCTCACACCCATGTCAAACGCGCCAGCGACGCCTATCGAAGTTCCGTCAGCCTATCCGCCGCCTGCCGATTTCGCGGCCAATGCCAACGCGACGGGCGAGTTGTACGCCGAGGCCGAGAAGGACCGGCTGGCGTTTTGGGCTGCCCAGGCCAACCGGCTGAGCTGGCAGACCCCGTTCACCGAGGTGCTGGACTGGTCGGAGGCTCCGTTCGCGAAGTGGTTCACCGGCGGCAAGCTCAACGTGGCCTACAACTGCGTGGATCGTCACGTCGAGGCGGGCAATGGCGACCGGGTCGCGATCCACTGGGAGGGCGAGCCGGTCGGCGACGCCCGCGACATCACCTACGCCCAACTCAAGGACGAAGTCAGCAAGGCCGCCAATGCGCTGGCCGCCCTCGGCCTGACCGCCGGCGACCGCGTCGCGATCTACATGCCGATGGTGCCCGAGGCGATCGTGGCGATGCTGGCGTGCGCGCGCCTGGGCGCCATGCACAGCGTCGTGTTCGCCGGGTTCTCAGCGTCGGCTCTCAAGGCGCGGGTTGAGGACGCGCAGGCCAAGCTCGTCATCACCACCGACGGCCAGTACCGGCGCGGTAAGGCCGCCTCGCTCAAAGACGCCGTCGACGATGCCGTCTCGGACCAGCCGTCCGTCGAGCATGTGCTGGTGGTGCGCCGCACCGGCATCGACGTGAACTGGACCGAGGGTCGCGACCTGTGGTGGCACGAGACCGTCGACAAGGCGTCGGCCGAACACACCCCGGAAGCATTCGACTCCGAACAGCCGCTGTTTTTGCTGTACACCTCCGGCACCACGGGCAAGCCCAAGGGAATCGTGCACACCTCGGGCGGCTACCTGACCCAGGCGGCCTACACCCACTACAACGTGTTCGACCTCAAGCCCGAGACCGACGTGTACTGGTGCACCGCCGACATCGGCTGGGTCACCGGCCACACCTACATCACCTATGGCCCGCTGGCCAACGGCGCGACCCAGGTGGTCTATGAGGGCACCCCCACCTCGCCGACCGAGCACCGTCACTTCGAGATCATCGAAAAGTACGGCGTGACAATATATTACACCGCGCCCACGTTGATTCGCACCTTCATGAAGCTGGGCCGGCAGATCCCGGCCGACCACAATCTGTCCAGCCTGCGGCTGCTGGGTTCGGTGGGCGAGCCGATCAACCCCGAGGCCTGGCGCTGGTACCGGGAAGTCATCGGCGCCAACAAGACTCCGATCGTGGACACCTGGTGGCAGACCGAGACGGGCGCGATCATGATCTCCCCGTTGCCCGGTGTCACCGCGGCCAAGCCCGGCTCGGCGATGACCCCGCTGCCCGGCATCTCGGCCAAGATCGTCGACGACGACGGCAACGAGCTGGTGCCCGGCGCCGACGAAGCCGAGCACGTCACCGGCTACCTGGTGCTGGACAAGCCGTGGCCGGCGATGCTGCGCGGCATCTGGGGCGATCCCCAGCGGTTCAAAGACACCTACTGGTCACGCTTTTCCGAACAGGGCTGGTACTTCGCCGGTGACGGCGCCCGCTATGACGCCGACGGCAACATCTGGGTACTGGGCCGCATCGACGATGTCATGAACATCTCCGGGCACCGCATCTCGACCGCCGAGGTGGAATCAGCTCTGGTCGGCCACTCCGGGGTAGCCGAAGCGGCCGTGGTCGGCGCCAGCGACGACACCACCGGACAGGCGATCTGCGCGTTCGTCATCCTCAAAGCCTCCGCGCACGGCGGGGCCGACACCATGATCGAGGAACTGCGCGCCCAGGTGGCCACCGAGATATCCCCGATCGCCAAGCCGCGAGAGATCCACGTGGTGCCCGAGCTGCCCAAGACCCGCAGCGGCAAGATCATGCGCCGGCTGCTGCGCGATGTGGCCGAGGGCCGCGAACTCGGTGACACCTCAACCCTGGTCGACCCCAGCGTGTTCGAGGCGATCCGCGCCGGCAAGTAACTCTGCCGAGCAGTCCCCCCGCTTGCGGGGGACTGCTCGCGGGATCACGGAATCGGGACGAAACCCGTTCCCGGTCGGTTCTTGGCGGTGATGTCGGCCAGCTGCGTGTTGAACGACATCGTCACTGCGGGCGTGTGAAGGGGCACGAACTTCACCACGCAGGTGGGCAATTCCTCGCTGTAGGCGCCGTGGATCATGCCGACCAGCCGGTTGTTGACCGTGACGGGCGCGCCCGAGTCTCCCGGCTGGCCGCACACCTGGTTGACGATGGTGCCCGGGTCCTTGCCCGGACCCCAGGTGACGCCACACGAATAGCCGGTGGTTCGGCCGAGCTTGCAGGCCACTTCACCGAACGCCGGGTCCGGCCCGAGCCCGTCGATCTGGAAACCGTTGACGTTGTTGGTCGGCGTCACCTTGGCCGGATCGAACTGGATGACGGCGTAGTCCAGCCCCTCATTGCCGGCCACCATCGTGCCCACCACTCCGGCGCTGTCGGCACCTTCAGCCGACACAGTGGCACCCGGCCCGCCGCAGTGTGCCGAGGTGAAGCCGATGAGCCGGCCGGCGTTGTCGTGCCCGATCGCTGTGAGGGTGCAGAACGCGTCGCCGTTGACGACGATCCCCGAGCCACCACCCAGTACCACCGGCGGATCAGCATGTGCAGGGGCCGAAGTCAACAACGCAAGGAGGGCGATGATCGGCGCACCAATGTGCAACTGCCAGCGGTGTCTGCTCGTCAAGTGTCCTCCGATCGACGCGCCCGACCCGCGCAACTCAAGAATGGGGTCAGTCTACTAAGAGCCGGATGTCGGCCGGGATCGTTAACGGCTTCGCCGCATGGCAACATGAACGCCATGAGCACTGGCGACCGCAGGGACGGCGTTCCGACGACGGTGACCTCGATTCCGCTCGTCGACCCGCATGCCCCCAAGCCGGACCCCTCGATCGGTGACCTGGTCAAGGACGCCACCGCGCAGGTCTCCACCCTGCTGCGCGCCGAGGTGGAGCTGGCCAAGGCCGAGATCACCCGGGATGTGAAGAAGGGCCTGACCGGCAGCGTGTTCTTCATCGCTGCCCTGGTGGTCCTGTTCTACTCGACCTTCTTTTTCTTCTTCTTCCTGGCCGAGCTGCTGGACACCTGGCTGTGGCGCTGGGTGGCTTTCCTGATCGTGTTCGGCCTGATGGTGCTGACCACCGGTGCGCTTGCGGTGTTCGGCTTCCTGAAGGTGCGACGGATCAAGGGCCCGCAGCAGACCATCGAATCGGTCAAGGAAACGCGCGAGGCACTGACGCCCGGCCATGACAAGGCCGCGCTGCCCGCTATCCAGACCACACCGGCCTCCGATCCGTCAGGCTGGTAATGGCTCCACCCGCCCCGTCGGTCGCCAGGATCGAGGGGCCGTGGCGGCATCTGCAGGTGCACGCCAACGGTATTCGGTTTCATTTGGTGGAGGGCGAGCGCTCGCAGCCCGACCGTGTGAGAGAGGGCGAGGCCGGTGAGCTCTCTCAGGCGGACCGCCCGCTGGTCATTCTGCTGCACGGTTTCGGCTCGTTCTGGTGGTCGTGGCGTCACCAACTCACCGGGCTGACCGGCGCCCGGGTGGTGGCGGTCGACCTTCGCGGCTACGGCGACAGTGACAAACCGCCTCGCGGTTACGACGGCTGGACCCTGGCCGGGGACACCGCCGGGCTGGTGCGCGCACTGGGGCACAAGACCGCGACGCTGGTGGGGCACGCTGACGGTGGCCTGGTGTGCTGGGCGACCGCGGTGCTGCATCCGCGTGTGGTCAACGCGATCGCCCTCGTCAGCTCGCCGCACCCGGCGGCGCTGCGGGCCTCCACCTTGACCCGTCGCGACCAGGGGCGCGCCCTGTTGCCGTCGATGCTGCGCTACCAGCTGCCCGGGTGGCCGGAACACGCGCTGACCCGCCACGACGGCGCGGAGTTGGAGCATCTGGTCCGTAGCCGGGCCGGAGCCAAATGGCAGACCAGCCAAGACTTCTCCCTCACCATGGGCCATCTGCGTCAGGCCATCCAGATCCCGGGGGCCGCGCATTGTGCACTGGAGTACCAGCGGTGGGCGGTGCGCAGCCAACTACGCGGCGAGGGCCGGCGGTTCATGCGCTCGATGAAGCGTCCGGTCAACGTGCCGGTGCTGCACATGCGCGGTGACGCCGACCCGTATGTGCTTGCCGACCCGGTACACCGGACGCAGCGCTATGCGCCGCATGGACGGTACGTATCGATCACGGGCGCAGGGCATTTCGGCCATGAAGAACAGCCGGACGCGGTCAACGAGCAGCTGAGCCGGTTCCTGGCCCAGCTGCACGCCAACTGATCAGGAGTTGATGCAGGTTCCGGTCGCGACGCGCTGGGTGTTGCCGATCTTGGCCAACTGATGTTCGACTTCCTTGGCGGTCAGTACAAACCCGGTGTCGGCGTCGTCGACTGCCGCACCGAACACCACACCCAGCACCTTGCCGGCCCGGTTGATCATCGGCCCGCCCGAATTGCCTTGCCGCACCGTGCCCCTGACCGTGTAGACCTCACGGGTGACGGTGGTGGTGCGGTAGATGTCGGGTCCGTTGAGCTCGATGATCTCGCGCACGCGGGCCGGGGTGGCCAGGAAGTCACCGCCGCCCGGGTAACCCATCACCACGGCGTCGGTGCCCTTCGGAGCCGGTTGTTCGGCGAACTGCAGCGGGGTGATCGGCAGATCCGGAACGTCGAGGATGGAGATGTCGGCGTTGGGGTCGTAGGACACCACGCCCGCGTCGTAGGTCTTGCCGTCGGCCTCGATGGTGACGCTGTCCGCACCGGCGACCACGTGGGCGTTGGACATCACTCGGTTGGGGGCGACCACGAACCCGCTGCCCTCAAGCACCTTCTGGCAACTCGGCGCGACACCGCGGATCTTGACCACACTTGCCCGGGAGGTCGTCACCACCGGGTCGGTGGCCAGCGCGGCGTCCGGGGCGTCGACGTTGACGATCGGGGTGCGGCTGAACGGTTCGAGCACATCGGGCAGCCCGGAGGTGTCCAACAACGCCGACAATCGGTTGGGCACTGAGCGCAGCCAGTCCGGCGCCACCTTGTCGACCTCGGTGAGCACCCGCGAATTCTTCACGGCCGCAGCGAGATTCGGCTGATCGGAGGAGGTCAGCAGGCTACCCAGCAACCAGGACGCGACGAGGACGGCGACCAGCATCAGGCTGACGCCGACCGCCGAGTCCAACACCCGGAACAAGGGGTTTCGGATGGTGCCGCGCACGGCACGGCCCAGCACCACGCCGGCGATCTCACCGATCACCACGAGGGCGAGGATGAGGAACAGGGTGGCGAACAGTTTGGTGCGGTCGCCGCTGACGTGAGGGATCACGTGCGGTGCCAACAGCACGCCTGCCACCGCACCCAGCACCACCCCGATGAAGGACAGCAGGGAGCCGAGTGCGCCGGAACGCCAGCCGGAGATGGCTGCGACGAACCCGATGCCGAGGATGGCGAAATCGAGCCAGACCGAAGGTGTCATCTATATCCACTTCAACATTGGGCTTCACCGTAACCGTTGTGATGCCCGACAAGGGCCATTGCGTCGTCGAGTCCGCGCACGTCGTCGGTGTTCCACGGTTTGGCCCAACCGGCGACGTCGAGAATCGCCGAGATGACCTGGCCGGTGAAACCCCATACCAACATCTCGTTGAGGAGGAACGCGGGCCCGGCGAACTGGCTGGTGTTGGCCTCCCGATACACCATGAGGCGGTTCTCCGGGTTGATGAAGGCGCGCACCGGAACCCGGGCGACGACGGCGGTCTCGGATTCGTTGACCACGGCGACGGGCCCTGGGTCGGGCGAGTAGGCCAGCACCGGGACCACATGGAACCCGGACGGCGGGATGAACATCTTCTCCAGCGTCGCCAACGGGGCGAGCCGGCTGGTGTCGATGCCCGTCTCTTCCCACGCCTCACGGAAGGCCGTGCCCACCGGCCCGTCGTCGCCGGGATCGGTCGCCCCGCCGGGGAACGCGGCCTGGCCGGCGTGGTGACGCAGAGTCGAGGCGCGGACCGTCACGAGCAGGTCGGCGTCTTCGGGAAGGATCGCGGGCGTGCCCCCGGACGGGCCCGCCGGACCGGAGAACAGCACCAGCACTGCGGCGTCGCGCCGCGCACCGGCCTGGGCGGCTTGATTGTTGGCTTCGACGATGCCCGCCAGCACTTCCGGGGGAACCCGTCGCCGGTAGGCGTCCGGCACCCGGTCGAGGTTGTCCACCAGCGGTTTGAGCCAGGCCGGAGCGGCACCCGGGAACAGCCCATCGCGCGTCGATCTCACCCCGGTGCTCCTATCGGCTAGAGCGGATCTTCTCGTCGACCGCCGCCGCGATCTCGTCGGCGCTCACGAAGGATCGGGGTAGGGTCCCGGCCACGCTACCGTCCGAGCGCAGCACCACCGTCGCAGGCATGACGTTGGGCACCTTGAGGGCGGCCGCGATCAGTCGGCGACCGTCCTGCAGAGTCGGCAGCCGTACTCCGAGTTCGGCCAGACGCACCAGCGCCGCCGTCTCGTTCTCGTCCTGGTGCACGGTCACGACCAGCACGTCGTCGCCGACGCGACGCTGGTATGCGGCCATCGCCGGGAGCTCGTCGGCACATGGCCCGCACCAGTACGCCCAGAGGTTGAGCACCACGGTCCGGCCGGCCAGCGCGCGGGCCACATCCACGGACTTCCCGTCACCGGCGCATTCCAGGGTGATGCCGCGCAGCGCCCCAGAATCGGGCCCGGCCCCGTTCCCCGGTCCGGGGCACGGCGGCAGATCCGCGCGGGCCCGGGGGCCGGCCAGGGCCTCGGGCGTATCGGCATCGCGGTGATCACGGGACGTGGACTGCCCGGCCCCGGCCTGCGGTGCGGGCTCGTCACGCAATTCCATCCAGAACGCGGCGCCCAGCGCCACCAGGATCACCAGCACCACGACGGTCCAGCGGGCCGATCGACTCATCGTGTGTTCACAGCCCGGCCAGCGCCAGCAGATGCTCGGTTTCGGGACCTTTGACCAGTGCGGCGGCTGTGGGCGGATCGGTGGGCCCGAGCCCGAACGACGGGCAGTCCTTGGCCAGTACGCACACGCCGCATGCCGGCTTGCGGGCGTGGCAGACGCGGCGGCCGTGGAAGATCACCCGGTGGCTGAGCAGGGTCCATTCCTTGCGTTCTATGAGCTCACCGATCGCGAACTCGACCTTGACCGGGTCTTCCTCAGCGGTCCAGTGCCAGCGGCGCACCAGCCGTCCGAAATGGGTGTCGACGGTGATCCCGGGGATGTCGAAGGCGTTGCCCAGGATGACGTTGGCGGTCTTGCGCCCCACCCCGGGCAGCGTCACCAGGTCCTCGATGTTGTCGGGCACCTCGCCGTCGAACCGGGCCACCAGCTCCTGGCCCAGCCGGATCAGCGAGTTGGTCTTGTTCCGGTAGAACCCGGTGGGCCGGATCAGCTCCTCCATCTCGGTGCGATCGGCCTGCGCATAGTCCAGTGCCGTGCGGTATTTGAGGAACAGGGCGGGCGTCGTCAGGTTCACCCGTTTATCGGTGCTCTGTGCCGACAAGATGGTCGCGACCGCCAGCTCCAGCGGATTGGTGAAGTCCAGCTCGCAGTAGACGTGTGGAAATGCCCGAGCGAGTTCACGATTCATCCGTCGAGCCCGACGAACCAGGCCCAGGTGGGTTTCGGTGTCCCACTTCTTGGACCGGCGCGTTTTCCCTGTTGGGGCGGCAGCTTCAGTCACGTCGATCAGCGTACTGACCTCGCCGGACATTCTCCTGCGCGGACCGGTGATGATTCGTGACCCCACTGAGACCTACGCCGTGTTAACTACTGCCTTGTGTCGTGGTTGCTGGTAGCGCTCATTCCGGGGTTGCTCATGCTGGCGGCGTTCGGGCTCGAGCGGCTGGAATCGGGTTTGGACCGAAAGCCCGTGCCGGCGGCGGCCGTGCCGCGGGTCAAGCCGGTGCTCCTCGACGTCGAGAGTGAGCGTTTGCCGACGCGCTACTACGAACCGCAGGCCATAAATACCGGGTTTCCTGCGTCTCGACCTGTCAATCGTGTGTAGCGTGGGCTAGTCGCGAAACCGCGTACCTCTAGACTGAGCAGGAAATATCAGTAAGAGGACAACACACCCAATAGCTTAAGGGGCAACGTGGACGAGATCCTGGCCAGGGCCGGAATCTTCCAGGGCGTCGAACCGACCGCCGTTTCGGCGCTGACGAAGCAGTTGCAGCCCGTCGACTTTCCGCGCGGGCATACGGTCTTCGCCGAGGGCGAGCCCGGCGACCGCCTGTACATCATCATTTCCGGCAAGGTGAAGATCGGCCGCCGTTCACCGGACGGCCGGGAGAACCTGCTGACCATCATGGGGCCGTCGGACATGTTCGGTGAGCTGTCGATCTTCGACCCGGGGCCTCGTACCTCGAGCGCCACCACCATCACCGAGGTGCGCGCGGTGTCGATGGACCGCGACGCGCTGCGCGCGTGGATCGCCGACCGTCCTGAGATCGCCGAGCAGCTGCTGCGGGTGCTCGCGCGTCGTCTGCGCCGCACCAACAACAACCTGGCCGACCTGATCTTCACGGACGTTCCCGGCCGGGTGGCCAAGCAGCTGCTGCAGCTGGCCCAGCGGTTCGGAACCCAGGAGGGCGGCGCGCTGCGCGTCACGCACGATCTCACGCAGGAAGAGATCGCCCAGCTCGTCGGCGCTTCCCGCGAGACCGTCAACAAGGCACTGGCCGATTTCGCCCACCGCGGTTGGATCCGGCTGGAGGGCAAGAGCGTCCTGATCAGCGACAGCGAGAGGTTGGCGCGCCGCGCGCGCTAGCCTCTCCGCCGAGCAGACACAAAACTGCCCCTTTTCATTGGAAAAGGGGCAGTTTTCTGTCTGTCCGCTAGGCCGTCAGGTAATCCAACTGAGCCTGCACCGACTTCTCGGCGGCATCCCAAAGTTTCTGGTCGACATCGGTATAGACGTGCTCGACGACCTGACGGGCCGAGGCGTCCTCGCCGAGTTCTCGTAGTGCTGCCCGGATCTGGTCCAACCGCTCCTCGCGGTGCGCCAGGTACATCGTGGTCACCGCATGAAGATCGGGAAGGTCGGGTCCGTGGCCGGGAAGTACCGGGCGGGCGCCCAGGCCTTGCAGCCGGCGCAGCGAGTCCAGGTAGTCACGCAGGCTGCCGTCCTCGGTGTCGATGACGGTCGTGCCGCGGCCCAGCACGGTGTCGGCGGTCAGCACCGCCCCTGGTCCGTTGTCGTCGTCGAGCACGAAGCTGAGTGAGTCGACGGTGTGGCCGGGCGTGGCCATCACCTTGATCCGCAGACCGGCCGCGTCGATCACCTCGCCGTCGCTCAACGGGCCGCCGAGGCCTCGCAGGAAGCCACTACCGACCGAGCGGACGGTGGCGCCCGTCAGGTCCACGAGCTTGTCGATGCCGCCGGTGTGGTCCTCGTGCTTGTGACTGATCAATACCAACGCGACGGTGCCCAGTTCGGCGATGCGGGCGATGTGCGCCTCATCGTCGGGACCGGGGTCGACGACGACGATCTCGTCGCTGCCCCGGCCGCGCAGGACCCACGTGTTGGTGCCTTCCAAGGTCATCAGCCCCGGGTTGTCGCAGAGGAGTACGGAAGCCGACACCGCATCCGTTTCGATGACCGGCCGCAACAGCCCGTAGGCCGGGTGCTCGGCTGCCGTCACGCCGTTTCGGCGATGATCTCGACTTCGACCGGCGCGTTACGCGGCAGTTCCGACACGCCGACGGCCGAACGCGCATGAGCGCCCGCCTCGCCGAAGATCTCGCCGAACAGTTCGGAGGCGCCGTTGACGACGCCGGGTTGTCCGCTGAATCCGGGTGCGGAGGCGACGAACCCGGTCACCTTGATGATTCGGACGACGGAGTCGATGCCGACCAGCGCATGCACGGCGGCCAACGCGTTGAGGCCGCAGACCCGGGCCAGTTCGTGACCCTGCTCCGGGCTGATGTCCGCGCCAACCTTGCCGGTGGCCAGCAGCTCACCGGCCTGGATCGGCAGTTGACCGGCGGTGTAGACCAGGTTGCCGGTTCGTACCGCGGGCACGTAGGCGGCCAGCGGCGCGACCACGTCGGGCAGTTCGATCCCGAGTTCGGCCAGCTTCGCGGTGACCGTCATTTCGGCCGCTTCAAGTAGGCGACATGCTGCTCACCGGTCGGGCCCGGCAGCACCGACACCAGCTCCCATCCGTCCTGACCCCACTGATCGAGGATCTGTTTGGTCGCATGGGTCAACAACGGCACCGTGGCGTATTCCCACCGGGTTGGTTCGCTCATGACCCGAGCCTATCGGGCGGACGCTCAGGCTTGGTTAGCATGCACTGGTGGCAACCACAGAGAGCGGCGCCAAACACGTCGGCTGGCCGTCAAGGCTGACAAAGGCCCGGCTCCATTTCGTATCCGGCAAGGGCGGCACCGGCAAGTCCACCGTCGCGGCGGCATTGGCACTGGCCTTGGCGGCCGGCGGCCGCAAGGTGCTGCTGGTCGAGGTCGAGGAACGTCAGGGCATCGCGCAGCTGTTCGACGTGCCGCCGCTGCCGTACGAGGAAGTCAAGGTGGCCACCGCCGATGGCGGTGGCCAGGTCAACGCGCTCGCGATCGACATCGAGGCCGCATTCCTGGAGTACCTCGACATGTTCTACAACCTGGGCCTGGCCGGCCGGGCGATGCGCCGCATCGGGGCGATCGAGTTCGCGACCACGATCGCGCCCGGTCTGCGTGACGTGCTGCTCACCGGCAAGATCAAAGAGATCGTGACGCGCACTTCCAAGGACGCAAAGGGCAAGCGCGGCGTTTATGACGCCGTGGTGGTGGATTCCCCTCCCACCGGCCGTATTCCGCGATTCTTGGACGTCACCAAGGCGGTCTCTGACCTCGCCAAGGGTGGGCCCGTGCACTCGCAGGCCGATGGCGTGGTCAAGCTGCTGCACTCCGAGCAGACGGCGATCCATCTGGTGACGCTGCTGGAAGCGCTGCCGATCCAGGAGACCCTGGAGGCGATCGACGAGCTCACCGAGATGGGACTGCCGATCGGCAGCGTCATCGTCAACCGCAACATCCCGGCGTACCTACCCGCCGAGGATCTGGCCAAGGCCGCCGAGGGTGACATTGATGCCGACGCCGTCCAGGCAGGCCTGCGGAAGACCGGTATTACGTTGGCGGACAACGATTTCGCCGGCCTTCTTACCGAGTCCATCCAGCACGCCACCCGGATCTCGGCACGTGCCGAGAGTGCCGAACTGCTCGACGCCATCGATGTACCCCGCCTGGAGTTGCCGGCGCTGGCCGACGGTGTGGACCTGGGCAGCCTGTACGAACTCGCCGAAGCACTCGAACAGCAGGGGGTCAGATAGTGAGCACCAAACCGCCCGCCCTTGACATGCACACAATCCTGTCCGACACCGCCAACCGCGTCGTAGTCTGTTGCGGCGCAGGCGGAGTCGGCAAGACCACCACTGCGGCCGCGATGGCGTTGCGCGCCGCCGAGTACGGCCGCACCGTCGTGGTACTCACGATCGACCCGGCCAAGCGATTGGCCCAGGCGCTCGGGATCAAGGATCTCGGAAACACCCCGCAGCGGGTTCCGTTGGCCCCGGAGGTCACCGGTGAGTTGCACGCGATGATGCTGGACATGCGCCGCACATTCGACGAGATGGTGGTGCAGTACTCCGGCTCGGACCGCGCCGATTCGATTCTGGAGAACCAGTTCTACCAAACCGTGGCGACCTCGCTGGCCGGCACGCAGGAGTACATGGCGATGGAGAAACTCGGCCAGCTCCTGGCCGAGGACAAGTGGGATCTGGTGGTGGTGGACACCCCGCCGTCACGCAACGCGCTGGACTTCCTCGACGCTCCGAAGCGGTTGGGCAGCTTCATGGACAGCCGGCTGTGGCGGATGCTGCTGGCGCCCGGGCGCGGGATCGGCCGCTTGGTCACCGGCGCCGTCGGGCTCGCGATGAAGGCCCTGTCCACTGTGCTGGGATCGCAAATGCTCTCCGATGCAGCAGGTTTCGTCCAATCACTGGACGCGACTTTCGGCGGGTTCCGAGAGAAGGCCGACCGCACCTACGAATTGCTCAAGCGCCGCGGAACCCAGTTCGTGGTGGTGTCGGCGGCAGAGCCCGACGCGCTGCGCGAGGCCTCGTTCTTCGTCGACCGACTGTCGAACGAGCACATGCCGCTGGCCGGTCTGATCCTCAACCGCACCCATCCCACGCTGTGCGAACTTCACGCCGACAAGGCCGAGGAAGCCGCCGACGAGTTGGCGGCCGAGGATCCGAATTCGCTGGCCGCAGCCGTGCTGCGCATCCACGCCGACCGGGCACACACCGCCAAGCGCGAGGTGCGGCTGCTGTCCCGGTTCACCGGGGCCAATCCGCATGTGGCGATCGTCGGGGTGCCGTCGCTGCCGTTCGATGTATCCGATCTCGACGCGCTGCGCGCGATTGCCGATCAGATCACCGGAGTGGCCGAGCCCGCCTGATATCAGGCGGGCTCTGCGGGGATTGCCGGATCGGCGCGGTCAGACCGCGCTGCGGTGGTGCTTGCGCTGGGCGGCGAAGAACTCGGCCCACGAATTGACTTCGGGGTGCTGCTTGAGCAGGGCACGACGCTGACGTTCGGTCATTCCGCCCCAGACGCCGAACTCCACGCGGTTGTCCAGCGCGTCGGCACCACACTCGAGGATCACGGGGCAGTGCCGGCAGATCACCGCGGCTTTGCGTTGCGCAGCACCGCGGACGAACAGCTCGTCCGGATCGGCCTGACGGCAGCGCGCCTGCGAAACCCACGCGATCCGGGCTTCACCCTCACCTCGGTGGACCAGGTTGGTGGCGGGGGCGGAAGCGTTCATGTTGTCTGCGACAGTTCGTGTACCTGACACCAGCGATCCCTTCGTTCCTGCCATCTCCCCAGATGGCGGGCTTTGAACCTTCCGGTGTAGAACGCCATTGCGATCTACGCCACATTGCGCCAGCCCGTGTTACCTGGATCGCACTGTGTGTCCAAGCTAGGTGGTCAGAGGGTATTAACGCAACAGTTTGTGGACCACTTTTTTGGGACGGCCGTCCCGTCTGACCGGCATTTGGGCGCACTGCGGTGTTTCTGCAGGCAAGCGGGATGTGCCCAGGGGCCTGCTCTCAGAAAGTGCCGCTCGGCGAGCTGGCTACTCTGTACCCATGCCGGAGCCGCCGACACGACCGCCCGCGCAGCCACCCCAAGCGGTCACCATCATCAAGCTCGCCTGGTGCTGCCTGCTGGCGAGCGTGCTGGTGGCCACGTTCATGTTCCCCTTGGTGGGTGGATTCGGCCTGATGTCCAACCGGGCCTCCGACGTGGTCGCCAATGGCTCGGCCGCCCTGGTCGACGGTGAGGTTCCGCAGGTCTCGACCATGGTCGACGCCAAGGGCAACACCATTGCGTGGCTGTATTCGCAGCGCCGCTTCGAGGTGCCGAGCGACCAGATCGCCAACACGATGAAGCTCGCCCTGGTCTCCATCGAGGACAAGCGTTTCGCTGAACACAACGGCGTCGACTGGCAGGGCACGCTGACCGGCCTGACCGGATACATGCGCGGCGACTCGGACACCCGCGGCGGTTCGACGATCGAGCAGCAGTATGTGAAGAACTACCAGCTGCTGGTGATCGCCCAGACCGAGGCTGAGCGCCGCGCCGCCATCGAGACCACCCCGGCGCGCAAGCTGCGTGAGATCCGGATGGCCCTCACGTTGGACAAGACGTTCACCAAGCCCGAGATCCTGACCCGCTATCTCAACCTGGTCTCGTTCGGCAACGGCGCGTTCGGCGTCCAGGACGCCGCACAGACCTACTTCGGAGTCAACGCCTCCGAGTTGAACTGGCAGCAGGCCGCGCTGCTGGCCGGCATGGTGCAGTCCACCAGTGCGCTGAACCCCTACACCAACCCCGACGGCGCCTTGGCCCGCCGGAACCTGGTGCTGGACACCATGATCGACAACATCCCCCAGGAGGCCGAGGCCCTGCGCGCCGCCAAGCAGCAGCCGCTGGGCATCCTGCCGCAGCCCAACGAGTTGCCGCGCGGCTGCATCGCCGCCGGTGACCGGGCGTTCTTCTGCGATTACGCGCTGGAGTACCTGGCCCGCGCCGGGCTTTCCAAAGAGCAGGTGGCCAAGGGCGGTTATCTGATCAAGACCACGCTGGATCCCGATGTGCAGGGTTCGGTGAAGTCGTCGATCGACAGCATCGCCCGCCCGGATGCGCCGGGCATCGCCAGCGTGATGAGCGTGATCAAGCCGGGCAAAGAATCCCATCCGGTCCTGGCGATGGGCAGCAATCGCACCTACGGTCTGAACACCGACGCCGGCGAGACCATGCAGCCGCAGCCCTTCTCGCTCGTCGGCGACGGTGCCGGGTCGATCTTCAAGATCTTCACCACGGCCGCGGCCATGGATATGGGAATGGGCATCAACACCCAACTGGCGGTGCCCGGGTCCTTCCAAGCCAAAGGGCTGGGCAGCAGCGACACCCCGGGTTGCCCGAAGGACACCTGGTGTGTGAAGAACGCCGGCGGCTACCGGGGTTCGATGAGTGTCACCGATGCCCTGGCCACCTCGCCGAACACCGCATTCGCCAAGCTGATCTCGCAGATCGGCGTCCAGCGGTCCGTCGACATGGCGGTCAAGCTGGGGCTGCGGTCCTACGCGTTGCCCGGCACCGCCCGCGACTACGACCCGGAGAGCAACGAGAGCCTGGCCGACTTCGTCAAGCGCCAGAACATCGGCTCCTTCACCCTGGGCCCCATCGAGGTCAACGCGCTCGAGTTGTCCAATGTGGCCGCCACCTTGGCCTCCGGCGGCACCTGGTGCCCGCCCAACCCGATCGCCCAGGTGCTCGACCGCCACGGTCAGGAGGTGTCGGTGACCACCGAGACCTGCGATCAGGCGGTGCCCGAGGGCCTGGCCAACACGCTGGCCAACGCGATGAGCAAGGACGACCAGGCCGGCGGCACCGCCTCCGGTTCGGCCGGTTCGGTGGGCTGGGACCTTCCGATGTCGGGTAAGACCGGCACCACCGAGGCCCACCGCTCGTCGGGCTTCCTGGGCTTCACCAACCAGTACGCCGCGGCCAACTACATCTACGACGATTCCACCAGTCCCGGCGAGCTGTGCTCGTTCCCCCTGCGCCAGTGCGGGGACGGCGACCTGTTCGGTGGAAACGAGCCGGCCCGCACCTGGTTCACGGCGCTGAAACCGATCGCGAACAGCTTCGGCCCGGTGGTCATGCCGCCGACCGATCCGCGCTACGTCGACGGCGGCCCCGGCTCGGTGGTGCCGACCGTGACGGGACTGGATGAGACGGCCGCGCGTCAGCGGCTCAAGGAGTCCGGATTCCAGGTGGCCGACGGCGCCGCTTCGGTCAACAGCAGTTCGCGCTACGGGACCGTGGTCGGCACGGCGCCCAGCGGACAGACGATTCCGGGCTCGATCATCACGATCCAGATCAGCAACGGGATTCCGCCGGCCCCACCGCCGCCCCCAGTGGCATTCCCGTTCCCCGGCGGCCCGCCGCCCGAGATCGGTCAGACGGTTGTCGAGATCCCGGGACTGCCGCCGATCACCGTTCCGGTGCTCGGGCCTCCACCGCCCCCGTGAGGACACGTTCGCAGTAGGCTTGCCTGCATGTCAGTCAAGAAGGCAGCGGCCATCACCGCCGGTTCGCTGGTCGCCGGGATCGGCTACGCGTCCCTGATCGAGCGCAATGCGTTCGTGCTGCGGGAAGCGACCATGCCGGTACTGGCGCCTGGCTCCTCGCCCCTGCGAGTGCTGCACCTGTCCGATCTGCACATGCGTCCCAATCAGCGCCGCAAGCAGGCCTGGTTGCGTGATTTGGCGCGCCTTGAGCCCGATCTGGTGGTCAACACCGGCGACAACCTGGCCCATCCCAAGGCAGTGCCCGCGGTGGTGCAGTCACTGAGCGATCTGCTTTCGGCGCCCGGCCTATTCGTGTTCGGCAGCAACGACTATTTCGCGCCGCGCTTGAAGAACCCGCTGAACTACGTCACCAACCCTCAACACCGGACGCACGGTGAGCCGCTGCCATGGCAGGACCTGCGCGCGGCGTTCACCGAACGCGGCTGGCTCGACATGACCCACATCCGTCGCGACGTCGAGGTGGCCGGGCAGCACATCGCGGTGGGCGGGGTCGACGATCCGCATCTCAAACGCGACCGCTACGACACCATCGCCGGCCGGGCCAACGGTGCGGCGAACCTGACGTTGGGGCTCACACACTCCCCCGAACCGCGGGTGCTGGACCGCTTCGCAGCCGACGGCTACCAGCTGGTGCTGGCCGGGCACACCCACGGCGGGCAACTGTGCCTGCCGTTCTACGGCGCCATCGTGACCAACTGCGAGCTGGACCGGTCCCGGGCCAAGGGCGCCTCGAAGTGGGGATCGCACATGCAGCTGCATGTGTCGGCGGGAATCGGCACATCGCCGTTCGCGCCGGTACGGTTCTGCTGCCGTCCCGAGGCCACCTTGTTGACGCTCGTCGCGGCGCCGACCGGCGGCGGCCACGTCGGGATCAGGGCCGGGCAGTCCAGCCCCGCCGTCTCGGCCCGGTGAGCCAGCCGGGCTGCACCGCCTCGCGTCCCCGGCCACGCCGGTGGGTCGACAATGCGGTGCGGCTGATCGAGGCCGATTCCAAGCGCAGCGCCGACACCCATCTACTGCGCTACCCACTGCCGACGGTCTGGCGCGACGACATTGACGTCGCGCTGTATCTCAAGGACGAGTCGACGCACATCACCGGCAGCCTCAAGCACCGGCTGGCCCGGTCCCTGTTCCTGTACGGGTTGTGCAACGGCTGGATCGGTGAGGGCACCACGATCATCGAGGCGTCCTCGGGGTCGACGGCCGTGTCCGAGGCCTACTTCGCAGCGCTGCTGGGGCTGCCGTTCATCGCAGTCGTGCCGGCCTCGACCAGTGGCTCCAAGATCGCATTGATCGAAGCCCAGGGTGGCCGTTGCCATTTCGTCGCCCAGTCCTCGCAGGTATACGCCGAGGCCCAACGGTTGGCCGAGGAGACCGGCGGGCACTATCTGGACCAGTTCACCAATGCCGAGCGGGCGACCGACTGGCGCGGCAACAACAACATCGCCGAGTCGATCTACGAGCAGATGCGTCTCGAACCACATCCGGTTCCGGAGTGGATCGTCGTGGGGGCCGGCACCGGCGGCACCAGTGCGACCATCGGTCGCTACATCCGCTACCGCAGGCATGCCACACAGTTGTGTGTCGTCGACCCGGAGAATTCGGCGTTCTTCCCCGGCTATGCGCAGGGCCGCGATGACGTCGTCACGGGCGCGTCCTCACGTATCGAGGGCATCGGCAGGCCGCGCGTGGAGCCGTCGTTCCTGCCCGGCGTGGTCGACCGGATGATTGCCGTCCCCGACTGCGGATCGGTCGCCGCGGCGCATCACGCCAGCCGGGTATTGGGCCGTCGGGTCGGGCCGTCGACCGGCACCAATCTGTGGGGCGCGTTCGGCCTGTTGGCCGAGATGATCGCGCACGGCCGCAGCGGATCGGTGGTGACCCTGCTGGCCGATAGCGGCGACCGCTACGCGGATACCTACTTCGATGCGGACTGGCTCAGCGCCCAGGGACTGGACCTGTCGGAGTCCGCGGAGGTGCTCTCGGAGTTCGAGTGCTCAGGCAGCTGGTCCTGATCCGTCTCGGCCGTCAGGAACAGCCAAAACGCTGCCAGGGCGAAGAACCCCAGGTAGATGGTGGCGCCCAGGACGGTCATGATGTGAATAACGCCACCGATAGCTCGTTGCTTCCCGGTTTCTCGCCGATTTCTACCTGAGGGCTGTGAAACGTCCCGCCAACAACCCTCAAGTGGAAAACGACGACGATCCGTGGCGCGTCGGCGCAGACATGGCCGTTTGGCTTTCGAGGTACCCGGTGCGATACGCTGTCGGAGCTTCACGCGGGGTGTGGCGCAGCTTGGTAGCGCGCTTCGTTCGGGACGAAGAGGTCGTGGGTTCGAATCCCGCCACCCCGACTCGTGTGTCCGCAAGTGAGAGGCCCTGACTGGTTATCCGGTTCAGGGCCTTCTTGCTTTCTGGCCCGCAGTTGGTCCGGTAGCGGATTTCAGAGCATTCCTGATTCGCCATTGCGCCGGCGAGATCGATGAGTGCATGCTGACCGCGCCGGGGGCGGCTTTCCCGAAATCGCAAGGTACCCAGTCAGTTACGCCGCGCCTGACGCCTGGCCGATATACGACGCGGTAGCCCCGATCATCGACGGTGCGTCGACAGCTGGTACAGCTCGCCTATCCCGGTAGTCCTTGTTCTTCCGGCGGCAGTGGAGCAGGTCCCTTGATTCCCGGAGTGGCCATGGGGATCTCGGGTGCCTGCGCCGGGTTGGATGGCGTGATGGTTACCCCGGTCTGCATCGGAGATGACGGCTCGAACCCGAGAAGAGAGACGGGATGACTCTGCTGACCCCCGACGACCCCGAAGACACCCAGCGCAACGGCAGCGCACCCACCGATCACGGTGGCGACCTTGATGCCGAATTTACTCATAATCGAACCAATCCATCGAACGCATAGCTTTCCTATGCATTAGGGAACGTCGCGGCCCCGGCGTCTATTCCCAACCTCGGGCCTGTCCCCAGACGGATCGCCAAGCGGGTCAGGCGCCGTCAGCCATGCGGATGGCCTTTCTTGCCGTGGCCCTTGCCATTCCCATTGTCATTTCCGTTGCCGTGACCGTTCCAGTTGCCCCAGTCCCCTTCGTCCTCGGGCAGCGTCGGCGTGACGGTCGGGATGCTCGTCGCGGCAGGCACGGTCGGCGCGACAGAGGTGATCACCGGCGTCACGGCCGGCGCACGCTGCGGCGGCGGATCGGCGATCAGCAGCATCGCCCCGAGGATGACGGCAGCGACGACACCCGCGGCCGCCAGCACCCACCGGACCGGCGACCGACGAGGCGGCAGCGGGGCCGGCAGAAGCAGGGTCGCCGGTCGCGCAGGCGGCGCGGCGTGCAATGCCGCCCGCATCGCGGCAGCATCGGCGAAACGGTAGGCCGGGTCCCGCGCCATGGCACGCTCCAGCGCCTGAACCAGAGCAGGATCGACATCGGGGCGCAGCATGCCGATCGGCACCGGGGCTTCGTCGACGGCGGCGCGCATGGTGGCGATCGGGTGGTCCCGCGCGAAGGGCCGCCGCCCGGTCAGCGCCTCGTAGCCGAGCACACCGACGGAGTACAGATCGTCCGAGGCGGATGCCGCTTGTCCGGTAATCCGTTGCGGGCTCAGGTAATCCGGTGTGCCGAAGACCGTTCCAGCGTGGGTGTGGGCGGTTCCGGCGGTCTTGGCGATACCGAAGTCGGCAAGCTTGGCGGAGCCGGATGCGGTGATGAGAACGTTGCCGGGCTTGATGTCGCGGTGCAGGATGCCTGCACCGTGGGCGGCTGTCAGCGCGCCGAGGAGGTCGGCCAGCACCCAGCGCACGCGGTCGGCTGAAAGTGGTCCGGCCGCAATCTCTTCGGCCAGGGTGGGCCCGGGCAGTCGTTCCATCACGATGTACGGCGTGCCGTGGTCTTCACCGCTGTCGTGGACCGCGACGATGTTGGGGTGGTTGAGTGCGGCAGCGGCCCGCGCTTCGTCCTCGAATCGCCGACGCGTGAACTCGTCGGCGGCCAGGGCCGGATAGAGAAGTTTGATCGCGACCGGACGCGACAGCCTGGTGTCCCAGCCGTCACGCACCTCGGCCATGCCGCCGCGGCCGAGCACGCCACGTAGCTCGTAGCGGTCGGCGAGCGCCGCCGTCATAGGTCTCCCTCCGGTATGCGCGTGTATCCGAGTATCCCGCAGTGACGTGCCGGGGCATTCCAGGGCATGCTGGCACCATGCCCCGGTTCACGCTGGAACCCGCCGACTCGGACTTCTTCACGACCGCGCCGCACATCTTCACCTATCGGAAGCGTTTCGCGGCACCGCCGGAAAAGGTATGGGAGTCGCTCGTATCCGATGAGTCCCTGGCCGCCTGGGGGCCGTCGGTCAAGGACGTGACCTGGTTGGCGCCGCGGCCGTTCGGCGTCGGCACCTCCCGCGAGGTGACGCTGGCGCCCGGGGTGGTCCGGGTGCACGAGACGTTCTTCCGGTGGGAGGACGGCCGCCGGTATTCGTTCACCGTCGATCACGCCAGCATTCCGTCGCTGCGCCGGTTC
Organism: Mycobacterium sp. IDUB_24; assembly: GCF_055419385.1. Classification (NCBI taxonomy): domain Bacteria; kingdom Bacillati; phylum Actinomycetota; class Actinomycetes; order Mycobacteriales; family Mycobacteriaceae; genus Mycobacterium; species Mycobacterium sp. IDUB_24. The sequence goes on along the minus strand of NZ_JBVAXO010000005.1, from coordinate 233,136 downwards.
GCCGAGGATTACCTGGTCGAACCCGCCGGCGACGGGCAGACGCAGTTCACCTGGATCGTCGCGATCGAACCGAAGCCGCTGTTCGCGATCCCGTTCAAGGGCCTGGCGCCGGTGGTCAAAGCGGCGTTCGGGCGGCTGGCCTCCGATGGCCGGCGCTATTTCGCCGAGCAGGTGTGAGCGCGGTCCCAACCAAGCAGTTGATAGCCTCGGCCGATGGCCGCGCTGAGCTGGATCGCCCAACTGTTGCAGTTCGATCGTCACGGCGATGACTTCTGCGTTCGCGAGCCGCGCCGAGGTGCGGTAGAGCGGTTGTTCGGCGGCCTGATCGCGGCGCAGTCACTGGCGGCGGCCGGAGCCACGGTCGACGACGGCAAACTCCCGCAATCGCTGCACGCCTACTTTGTCCGCGGCGGACGCTACGACGCCGACGTCGAGTTCCACGTCGACCGCATTCGGGACGGACGCGCGTTCGCCACCCGCCATGTCACCGCCAGCCAGGGCGGGGCGGTGATCCTGGAGATGATCGCGTCGTTCCACCATCCCGAACCGGGACTCGACTGGTTCCCGGATGCACCGCCGGCGCTGGAGTTCGCCACGGCGGTTCCCAAGGCCGAGGTGTTGGATTTCGGTGACAAGTTCGAATTGCGAACCACTCACGACGACGCCTCGGAGTTCGCCATCCCGCCGTTCTGGGTGAGGGCCAGCACCCCGATCGAGGACGATCCGCTGATCCGCGCCTGCACGCTGACGTTCATGTCCGATCTCGGTCCGGTGCCCTCGGCACTACCTCCGACGGTGCCGCTACGGTCGGACCTCGGCTTCGCCGCCAGCCTGGATCATTCGATCTGGTTTCACCGCCCGTTCCACCCGGAGCACTGGCACCGCTATGAGATCCGGCCGGCCAACCACAACGACTCGCGGGGTCTGGCGGTCGGTTCCCTCTATGACGCCGACTCCACGCTGATCGCCAGCGTCACCCAAGAAGCACTCTGGCGGATCTAGCCCGGCACGTTTGCAAGGCCGCCGCGGCGGGCAGTCGGTGGCATGAAGATCTCCGATGTCGCGTCCTGGCCGATCGAGTTCGGTGCTGCGGTGCGGCACCGGCGGCTGTTCCACCCGAACGGCGTGCTGGCACGCGGCGCCCTCGAGCGCACGGCGCCCCCCAGCAGGGGACTGCCGCTCTACTCGTGTGACGTCGTCGGGCGATTGTCCAAAGGGATCGGCACACCCGATTCCGTGCCGGACATTGCCGGCCTGGCCTGGCGGATGCCACCGCAACTGTCCGGCACACCGTGGGATGTGCTGCTGGCCTCGACCCTGGCCGGCAATCGATTTGTGTTGTGGCCGGCCAATTCCTGGGCGGGGATCACGTTCTCGAGCGTGATGCCGTTGCGTTTCGGCGGTGCACTGTGGTGGCTGCGGGCTCGCCTGACCACCGAGTTCGACGGCGGCGGGCTCTGCCTCGACAGCGTCAACAGTCAGTTGGAACGTGGTGGGGTCCAGTTGGACATCGAACAATCCCCCGTCACCGGCGAATTCGAGCCATTGGCCCGGTTGTCACTGCTCGAGAAGCTCCCGCACGGCCGCGACGTCTCGTTCGACCCCGCGCTGCACGAGGCCGACGGTGTCCGCCTGGTGCCCAACTGGCTGGCCGACGTTCGACGCACCGCGTATCACAGCAGCCGTGTCGGGCGTTCCGCTGAATAGCCTCGCGGCGTGACACTGCCCGGAGTCAGGCTCAGTCGGGTGGTTCCTGGCTGGTGCTCTCGGTGGTGTCCACGTCCGGGGTGTCCTCCGGCACATTCTTGACCCGAGCCCGCCGTGCGGCGGCATCAGCTTTGTCGCCTTTGCCGCCGTGATCCGCCCCGTGCTCTCCGTCGTAGATCCCTTTACCCGTTGGCATCTAGCTGAGATACCCGTCGCCATGAGTTTCAACCCGATGGCCGGGGCAGGACCTAAAGCCGCGCCTTGACCGCTGCCGACAACCGCGCACCGTCGGCCTTGCCCGCGGCAATGGCTGTGGCGGCCTTCATCACCTGGCCCATCTGGCGCATGCCCGGCCGTTCCCCGATCTGCTCGGCGACCTGCGCGATGGCGGTGTCGGCGACGTCGGCCAGCTCGGCATCGGTCAGCGGGGTGGGCAGGTATTCGTCGATGACCCGGGCCTCGGCGTGTTCCCCAGCCGCCAGTTCCCCCCGGCCGTTCTGGGTGTAGATCTCGGCCGCCTCGCCACGCTTCTTCGATTCACGGGCCAGCACCGCGATCACCTCGGCGTCGGACAGTTCGCGGGCCTGTTTACCCGAGACCTCCTCGCTCTGGATCGCCGCCAGCACCATGCGCAGGGTGGCGGTGCGCAGTTTGTCCTGCGACTTCATCGCGCCGGTCAGATCCGCGCGCAGCTTGTCCTTGAGGTCGGCCATAGCGTCAACCTAGCTGCGATCAGTTCTCGCCCGCCACGAATTTGGCGTCGACCGACATCGAGACCTCGATATCGGCGGGCGCGAATTCGAGTTGAGGTGCCCCGCCGCCGCCTGCGGGCGCCGCCATGGCCCGCACGAATCCCGGCCCGGACGCCCCCGCGGGGCTGTGCCCCAACATTCCGGCGTCGCCGATCGCCACCGGCCGCACCGGACCGAGAGCAAGCGCATCGGAGTAGCGCTGGGCACGGATGACGGCGTCCTGCACGGCGCGGGTGTGTACCTGGGCGACGAGCTCATCGCGATGCTCGGTGGTCAGGGCCCATTCGATCCGCGACAACGAAAAGCCGCCCGTCTCGGTGACGTGGCCGCCGACCCATCGCGACAGGGCGGTGAAGTCGCTGAACTTGACCTTGATGTCGACGCTGGCATGGTGCACCAGCGGCAGCTGCTTGCCCTCGTTGTTCCAGGGCCGGTTGGCCCAGGTGCGCACCTGGCCGGTGGACCACCACGTGACCGGGCCGGCATCGGGCTGGTGCAGTGGGGTGATAGTGGATTTCACCGTGTCCAGATCACGGACCACCCGCTCGTAGACCGGTTCGATCGCCGGCCCCTCGTAGCCGAGCGTCGCGTGGACCGTTGCACGTTCGGGCGACTGAAAAGCGGAAAAAGAGCCCTGCACGATGATCTCGGTCGGCATGGGGTCCACCGTAGTTGCTGGCGGGAACTACGGTGAAAGGATGACGAGCGGTCGGCCATATTTGGGGAGTGTCATTCCGCTTCGCCCGTTGAGCCTGACCGACATCCTCAACGGAGCCGTCGCCTACGTCCGCACCAATCCGAAAGCGACGCTGGGTCTGGCCACCGTGGTCGTTCTCGCGTCGCAGATCATCACGCTTGCACTGCAAGTCGGGCCACTGTCGGCACTCGGCGAATTCGACTCGACGGTGCAGGGTGAGGCGCCGTCGCCCGGGACGCTCGCGGTGTTCGCCACCGGCGCGTTCGTCGGCATCGTCGTCACGACGCTTGCCTCGCTTCTGCTCAGCGGCATGCTCACGGTGGTGATCGGTCGCTCGGTATTCGGCGGGAGCATCACCATCGGTGAGGCCTGGCGGCGGCTCCGCGGACGGTTACCCGCGCTGATCGGGTTGACGGTGCTGCAGGCCCTGGCCCTGGTCGTCTTCGCCGGCGGGGTCGCCGTCGTGATCGTCGGTGCAGACGCGCTCGGCGGCGGGCTGGCGGCGTTCGCCGTCGGGGCGCCGCTGGTGCTGCTCACCCTGGTCGGTGTGCTCTACGTGTCGACGGTTCTGCTGTTCGCCCCCGCGGTGATCGTGCTGGAACACCGCGGCATCGTCGATGCGGTCAAACGGTCATTCGCGTTGGTGAACAAGGACTTCTGGCGCGTCTTCGGCATCTGGGTGCTGTCCTCGATCGTGGCCTCGGTGATCGCCTGGGGGGTGGGTGCGCCGTTCAACGTGGCCGGGCAGATCATGTCGATGGTCGCCGACGGCCCGACGGTGCCGGCGCTGATCCTCGGTGCCGTCGGCGCCGCGATCGGGCAGATCGTCACCGCGCCGTTCAGTGCGGGCGTGGTGGTCCTGCTCTACGCCGACCGGCGGTTCCGGGCCGAGGCGTTCGACCTGATGTTGCAGACGGGTGCGGGTGCACCGGTGGAAACTGCCGACCAACTATGGCTGCCGCGGTACGTCTGAGGTGACAGGCATCGACATCGACCGCGACGCTGCGCACGACGCTGCGCAGAACGAGCTGACCAAGCCGATCTACCCCCGGGCTTCACCGACCGATCAGATCGGGGACTGGCTCAAGGATCTGCTGTACCGGATCACCGCCGCAGGATCCACGATCCCCGGTGGCTGGTTCACCATCTCGGTGCTTGCCATCCTGCTCGTGGTGGCCGTCGTGGTGGCGGTGCGGATCGCACGGCGCACCATGCGTACTGCGCGCGGCGCGGACCGTGCCCTGTTCGGCAGCGCGGAGCTCAGCGCCGCGCAGCACCGCTCCATCGCTGAACAATATGCCGCACAAGGAGATTGGTCGTCCGCGATTCGCCACCGGGTCCGCGCCCTGGCCCGTCGCCTTGAGGAGACCGGGGTTCTCGACGCGGTCCCGGGTCGTACTGCCACCGAACTCGCGCGCGACGCCGCGGCGGCGCTACCGGGTCTGTCGGCCCAACTTTTCAGCGCGGCCACCACATTCAACGACGTCACCTACGGCGAACTACCGGGTACCGAATCGGCCTACCGGCAGATCGCCGCGCTCGACGAGGCCCGGGTGCCATGACCACTGCTTCGGTCAAACACCGATTCCGCACGGCACGCTGGGTCCTGTTGGCATTCGCCGTCATCGTCGCGGTGGCCGTGGCGACGGTGTATCTGACCGCACCGCGCCCGGGTGGCGCGATGGATCCCGAGTCGACGTCGCCGGAGGGCACGCACGCGTTGGTCAGTCTGTTGCGGGATCACGGGGTCGAAGTGATCACCGCCGACGATGTCGACGCGGTGAAACGCGCCGCCCGGCCCGGCACCTTGCTGGTGGTGGCGCAGACGATGTTCCTGTCCAGCGACAAGACCGTGGGCCGGCTCATCGATACCCCCGGGGATCTGCTGCTGATCGCGCCGTCCGGGCTCACGCGGGAGAAGCTGGCCCCGCAGATCCGGCTCGGGAAACCGACGGAGTTCGGCGGCGACGAGCCGGATTGTGAACTGCCCGAGGCAAACCGGGCCGGAACAACGCAGCTCGGCACCACCGATACCTACACCGCGGCCGACGGTATACCGCTGACATCGTGCTACGACGGCGCGCTGGTCCGCTACCGCGATGGCCGGCGCACCGTCACCGTGATCGGCACCGGCTCCTTCATGACGAACTCGCGCCTGCTCAAAGAGGGCAACGCGGCACTGGCGATGAATCTGGCCGGGGCTGCTCCGCGGATGATCTGGTATGCGCCACAGCATTTCGAGGCCGAGTCGACCGGGGATGGCACGCTGTCGGATCTGATGCCGCCGCAGGTCCGGTGGATCGTACTGCAGTTGTGTCTGGTGGTCGCACTGTTGGCGGTGGCGCAGGCGCGACGCCTCGGTCCGCTGGTCGCCGAATCCCTGCCGGTGGTGGTCCGCGCTTCGGAGACGGTCGAGGGACGTGGACGGCTGTACCGCTCCCGCCGCGCGCGGGACCGCGCCGCCGACGCGTTACGCACCGCGGTGCTGGGCCGCCTGTTGCCGAGGCTCGGCCTGACCTCCGCCGCGGCACCGCACGCCGTCGCGGCCGCTGTCGCCGCGCGCTGCGGCACCGCGTCGAACACGGTCGGTCACATCCTGTTCGGCCCACCGCCTGCCACCGACGCCGAACTCGTCCACCTCGCACATCAACTCGACGACATCGAAAGGCAGGTCGCGCAGTCGTGACTCAGCCCAACCCGGAGACCACCGCCTCGAAAAACGCCCGTGAAGCACTACTGGCCCTGCGCAATGAGATCGCCAAGGTGGTGGTCGGTCAGGATGCGGTGATCAGCGGACTCGTGGTCGCGCTGCTCTGCCGCGGGCATGTTCTGCTGGAGGGTGTGCCCGGGGTGGCCAAGACCCTGCTGGTGCGCACCCTGGCGGCGGCCCTTCAGTTGGAGTTCAAGCGCGTGCAGTTCACGCCGGACCTGATGCCCGGCGACGTCACCGGTTCCCTGGTTTACGACGCGCGTACCGCCGAGTTCGAGTTCCGCGCCGGTCCGGTGTTCACCAACCTGCTGCTGGCCGATGAGATCAACCGGACACCGCCGAAAACCCAAGCGGCGCTTCTGGAGGCCATGGAGGAGCGTCAGGTCAGCGTCGACGGCACACCCCGGCTGCTGCCCGATCCGTTCATCGTGGCGGCCACCCAGAACCCGATCGAGTACGAGGGCACCTATCAGCTGCCCGAGGCCCAGCTGGACCGTTTCCTGCTCAAGCTCACGGTGCCGTTGCCGCCGCGGGATCAGGAGATCGCGATCCTGAGCCGGCACGCACAGGGCTTCGACCCGCGCGACCTGTCGGCCGTGCGGCCGGTGGCCGGGGCTGCCGAGCTGGCCGCCGGGCGCGAGGCGGTGCGCCAGGTGCTGGTCGGTGACGAGGTGTTGGGCTACATCGTCGACATCGTCGGGGCCACCCGGCATTCCCCGTCGCTCCAACTCGGCGTGTCACCACGCGGTGCGACTGCTCTGCTGGCCACGGCACGGTCCTGGGCCTGGTTGTCCGGCCGCAACTACGTCGCCCCTGACGACGTCAAGGCGATGGCCAGGTCCACGCTGCGCCACCGGGTGGCGCTGCGTCCGGAGGCCGAACTCGAAGGCGCCACCTCCGACGGAGTGCTGGACGGCATCCTGGCCGCCGTCCCGGTGCCACGCTGATGGTTCTCACCGGCCGCGCCGGTCTGGTGGCACTGGTGTGCGTGCTGCCGGTCGCGTTGGCCCCATGGCCGGCAATGGCTTTCGTGGTGCTGGCGGCGCTGTTGGCCGGGGCCGTGGCAGCCGATGTCGCGCTCGCCGGCCGCATCGGCGGATTGGAGATCAGCCGCGGCGGCGAGTCGACCACCCGCCTGGGCCAGACCGTCGACGCCGTGCTCACCGTGCACAACACCGGACGACGGGCAGTGCGTGGTGCGGTTCGCGATGCCTGGCCGCCCAGCGCGTCGGCGCAACCGCGCAAGCACCGCGTGAACATCGATGCGGGACAAAAGGTATCCCTGGTCACCCGGTTGCGTCCGGTGCGCCGCGGCGATCAGCGCTGCGAGCTGGTCACGGTGCGCTCGATCGGCCCGCTCGGGCTGGCCGGCCGCCAGCGTGCGCAGCGGCTGCCCGGCCAGGTGCGGGTCCTGCCACCCTTCCTGTCCCGCAAGCACCTGCCGTCCCGGCTGGCCAGGCTGCGGCAGCTGGACGGTGCAATCCCGGTGCTGATCCGCGGCCAGGGCACCGAATTCGATTCGCTGCGTGAATATGTCGTCGGTGACGATGTCCGCTCGATCGACTGGCGCGCCACGGCCCGGCGGGCCGACGTGGTGGTGCGCACCTGGCGCCCGGAGCGCGACCGGCGGGTGGTGATCGTGCTCGACACCGGACGCACCTCGGCGGGCCGGGTCGGGGTGGATCCGACCGCACTGGATCCGGGCGGGTGGCCACGACTGGACTGGTCGATGGACGCGGCGCTGCTACTGGCCGCGCTGGCCGCCCGCGCCGGGGATCACGTCGACTTCCTGGCCATCGACCGGGTCACGCGCGCCGGGGTATGGGGCGCCTCGCGCACCGAACTGCTGGCCGCGCTGGTCGCTGCGATGGCTCCGTTGCAGCCTGCGCTGGTGGAATCCGATGCAACCGCGATGGTTTCGGCGGTCTCGCGCCGGGTACGGGGCCGGGCGCTGGTGGTGCTGCTGACCGATTTGAACGCCTCGGCGCTCGACGAGGGGTTGATGACGGTGCTGCCGCTACTGTCGGCGCGCCATCAGCTTCTGCTGGCCGCGGTGTCCGATCCGCGGGTGGACCAGTTAGCGGCGGGTCGCTCCGACGCCGCGCAGATCTATGACGCTGCTGCCGCCGAGCGGGCCCGCAACGATCGCCGGGCCATCGCGTCGCGGCTTCGCGGCCACGGCGTCGACGTGGTCGATGCCCGCCCCGAAGACCTGGCGCCGGCGCTGGCCGACCACTATCTGGCGATGAAGGCCGCGGGCAAGCTCTAACCCGTCGGCACCACGTCGGGGGCGTCCTCGAGGTCGCCGCTCTCCCCGGCCCGTACGGCCTTGCGCCCGTAGTGGAACACGTAACCCAGGAAGGCGAGTTCGGCGGCCACACCGATTCCGATCCGCATCCAGGTGGGCAACGGCGACGGGGTCACCAGGGCCTCGATCAGACCAGATACCAGCAGGACGACGGCCAGCCCGATCGCGGCCGCCACCACCGCCCGGCCCTGTTCGGCGAGCACCTGCGACCGCGGTCGGTCACCGGGCGCGATCACCGTCCAGCCCAGCCGCATCCCCACCGCGGCGGCCAGGAACACTGCGGTCATCTCCAGCAGTCCGTGCGGCGTGATCAGGCCGAGGAACAGATCGCCTTTGCCTGCGCTGAACATCAGCCCGGCGATCAGGCCGAGGTTGGCCGCGTTCTGGAACAGCACGTACGGGATGGGCAGACCGAGCAGGATCGCGAAGGCGATGCACTGCGCGGCCACCCAGGAGTTGTTCACCCAAACCTGCAGGGCAAATGATGTGGCGGGGTGCTCGCTGTAGTACGACGCGAAGTCATGGTTGACCAATTCGTCGATCTCGCTGGGGGTTCCGATTGCCGCGTGCACATCCGGGTTGCCCGACACCCACAGCGCCAGCGCCACGGTCACGATGAAGAACGCCACTGCCGATCCCAGCCACCAGCGCCAGGACCGGTAGGCGACCACCGGGAAGGACACTGTCCAGAACCGGACGAATTCGCGCCAGAGCGGGGCGTGCGCTCCGGTGACCGCGGCACGTGCCCGGGCCACGAGCCCGGACAGCCGCCCCACCAGAACCGAATCCTGCGATGCCGACCGCACCATCGACAGGTGCGTGGAGACCCGCTGATAGAGGTCGACGAGCTCGTCCACCTCGGCGCCGGTCAACCGTCGGCGTCGTTTTATCAACTGTTCCAAGCGGTCCCAGGTGGGGCGATGGGCCACGACGAACGCATCGACATCCACGTGGCAAAGCGTAGTCGGTAGCGTGTGTCGTTATGGTTTGGCAGCCCGCGCCGGTGGTGACCGGGGACGCCGTCGTCCTCGACGTGGCGATCGCCCAGTTGCCGGTGCGCACGCTGGCCGCATTGATCGACATTCTGGTGATCGCCGTCGGCTATGTGACGGGGCTCGTGCTGTGGTCGATCACGCTGAGTCAGCTCGACGACGCGCTGTCGGCGGCCATCCTGATCATTTTCACGGTGCTGACCCTGGTGGGGTATCCGGTGGTGATGGAGACCGCGACCCGTGGCCGGTCGCTGGGCAAGATGGCCTTGGGCCTTCGGGTGGTGGCCGACGACGGCGGCCCGGAACGTTTCCGCCAGGCCCTCTTTCGCGGCCTGGCCGGATTCATCGAGATCTGGATGCTCACCGGTGGACCCGCGGTGATCTGCAGCCTGGTGTCTGCCAAGGGCAAACGCCTCGGCGACATCTTCGCCGGGACCGTGGTGATCAGCGAGCGCGGGCCCAGGCTGAACCCACCGCCGGTCATGCCGCCGGCGCTGGCCTGGTGGGCCGGCTCGCTGGAACTGTCGGGGCTCGGCCCCGAGCAGGCCGAACTGGCCAGGCAGTTCCTGTCCCGCTCGGCCCAACTCGATCCGCGGATACGCCATGAGATGGGACACCGGATCTTCGCCGAGGTGGCCTCGCGTATCTCACCCCCGCCGCCACCGGGCGCGCCGGTCGAATACGTGCTGGCCGCGGTGCTGGCCGAGCGGCACCGTCGGGCCCTTGCCCGGCTGATGCCGCAGGCCCAACCGATGCCCTATCCCTCGCAGTACCCGACCTATCCGTCGCCTCCCACCAGCGGATTCGCCCCTCCCGGCTAGATAGTGGGACACATGTGTCCCATTTTGGCCCAAATGTGCTACATTTTGATTCATGACCAATTCGGCGTCGACGCACAGCGGCCCGCGTGAGCGCACCCGCAAGGCGATTCTCGATGCCGCCATGACGGTCCTGGCCGACAACCCGTCGGCTTCCCTCAGCGATATCGCCACCGCCGCCGACGTCGGCCGCAGCACCGTGCACCGGTACTACCCGGAACGCTCCGATCTGCTGTGCGCCCTGGCTCGGCATGTCCACGAGCTCAGCAACGCGGCGATCGACCGCGCGGATCCCACTCACGGTCCGGCCGATGCGGCACTGCGCCGCGTCGTGGAAAGCCAACTCGACCTGGGCCCCATCGTGATCTTCGTCTACAGCGAGCCGACGATCCTGGCCGATCCCGAACTGGCGGCCTACCTGGACACCGGCGACGAGGCGATCGTCGAGGTGCTCAACCGGGCCTCTGTCGACAGGCCCGAATATCCCCCAGGATGGGCACGGCGGGTGTTCTGGGCCCTGCTGGACGCCGGCTACGAAGCCGCCAAGCAGGACGGCACCCCCCGCCATCAAATCGTCGACGCCATCATGACCAGCCTGACCGCGGGCACCATCCGTCTCCCGCGCGGCTGAACGAAACTTCCTTGGAGCTCCCCGCATGTCCACCTGCCTCGACGGCTCACCGTCGGTGAACTCAACGCCCAAACGCGCCTGGCTGGCACTCGCCGTACTGGCGCTGCCGGTCCTCCTGATCGCGGTCGACAACACCGTGCTGGCGTTCGCCCTCCCGGCGATCGCCGAGGATTTCCGGCCCGCGGCATCCACTCAACTGTGGATCGTCGACGTCTACTCGCTGGTGCTGGCCGCACTGCTGGTCGCCATGGGCAGCCTCGGCGACCGGCTGGGCCGGCGCCGGATGCTGTTGATCGGCGCCACCGGTTTCGCGGTGGTGTCGGTGGCGGCCGCCTTCGCACCGAGCGCGCAGTACCTGGTGCTGGCCCGCGCGGTGCTGGGCGTGTTCGGCGCCATGTTGATGCCCTCCACGCTGTCGCTGATCCGCAACATCTTCACCGAGGCCTCCGCACGCCGGCTGGCGATCGCGATCTGGGCGTCCTGCTTCACCGCCGGATCGACCCTCGGCCCCATCGTCGGCGGCGCGTTGCTACAGCATTTCCATTGGGGTTCGGTGTTTCTCGTGGCAGTGCCGATCCTGCTGCCGCTGCTGATCCTGGGGCCGAAGCTGATCCCGGAATCCCGTGACCCCAATCCGGGTCCGCTGGACCTGGTCAGCGTGGCGCTGTCCTTCACCGCCATGCTGCCGATCGTGTGGGCGATCAAGACCGCTGCCCACGACGGGCTGTCATTGTTGGTCGGGTTGGCCCTTGTGGTGGGTGTCGCGTCGGGCGTGCTGTTTGTGCGTCGCCAGAAGCGAAGTGCCACACCGATGCTCGACCTCGGGTTGTTCTCCTACGCACCGTTCAGCTCGTCGATCCTGGCGAACTTCCTGTCCATCGTGGGGTTGATCGGCTTCATCTTCTTCATCTCGCAGCATCTTCAGTTGGTGCTCGGCCTGTCCCCGTTGGCGGCCGGCCTGGTGACTCTGCCCGGCGCCCTGGTGTCGATGGTCGCCGGTATCGGGGTGGTGCAGGCTGCCAAGCGGTTCTCCCCGCAGGCGTTGATGACCACCGGATTGATTTTCGTCGCGCTCGGCTTCGTGATGATCCTGACGTTCCGGCACGACCTGACGGTGATGGCGATCATCGTCTCGTTCATCGTGCTCGAGCTCGGTGTCGGCATCTCGCAGACAGTGTCCAACGACACCATCGTCGCCTCGGTGCCGGCCGCCAAAGCCGGTGCCGCGTCGGCAGTCTCGGAGACCGCCTACGAGCTGGGTGCCGTGATCGGCACCGCCACGCTCGGCACCATCTTCACTGCGTTCTACCGCAACAACATTGCGCTACCGGCCGGCTTGAGTTCGGAGCAGGCGGCCGATGCCGGTGAGAGCATCGGCGGGGCGGTGTCGGTGGCCGCCGAGTTGCCCGCCAAGACCGCTGACGTGCTGATGGATTCGGCCCGCACAGCGTTCGACTCCGGCATCGCACCGACAGCGATCATCGCGGCAACGCTCGCGCTGGCCGCTGCCGGGATCGTCACGGCTGCGTTCCGCAAGCAGGCTCAGCGGTAGGCAAGCCCAGCCAACATCAGCGCCGAACCGACGAACCCGGTGGCGGTGCGGACATGGTTCCACGCCGTCCAGGTCGCGAAGTAGGACTCCCATTCGGCGGCCGCATCCGCCAGGTCGACCTGGTCGAGGTGGTTGTTGAGCGGCACGTTGAACGCCATGGTGACCACCATGCCGAGGACCCCGAAGACCGCACCGGCCAGTAGGTACCAACTGCCCGGGCGGCCGATCTGGGCCACCGCGATCACGCCGACGGTCAACGAGAGCAGCGCGGAGCCCAGCAGGAACAGCAGGAACGGCGCGTTGGTGTTGGCTTCGGCGTTCATACCGCGCATGGCGGCGATCGCGGCGGCCGGCCCGGTGCGGTCGAGGCCGCGCATCACGAAGGTGGAGAACGCGTAGAAGATTCCGCCGGCGGCGGCACTTCCGAGAGCGGCAGCTGCGGTGAGTACGACGACGGGGGTGCTGGTCATGGTTTCAGTCAACGGCGTCGATTCGAGACGTTCCATGGCCGAGACTCCCGATTCCATACGTGATCGTCTCGCACTACCCGGGTGTCAAGATGAGTCCATGACGTTCGACGAGTTGGTGGCCGAAGCGGATGCGGCATCCGTGGACGGCTGGGACTTCTCGTGGCTGCGGGGTCGGGCTACCGAAGCCCGGCCGACGTGGGGCTATCAGCGTTTGATGAGCCGTCGTTTGACGACCGTGTCCTCGGCGCTGGACATCCAGACCGGCGGCGGTGAGGTGCTCGCCGGTGCGGCGGCGTTCCCACCGACCATGGCGGCCACCGAATCCTGGCCGCCCAACCTGGACCGCGCGACCCGGCTGCTCGGCCCGCGCGGAGTCGTCGTGGTCGCCGATCCCGACGAGCCGCCGCTGCCGTTCGCCGATGCGGCGTTCGAGCTGATCCTCAGCCGGCATCCGGCCACCGTGTGGTGGGACGAGATCGCGCGCGTACTGCGCCCCGGCGGCACCTACTTCGCCCAACACGTCGGCCCGGCAAGCGTTTTCGAGCTCACCGAGTTCTTCCTCGGCCCGCAGCCACAGGCCCGTCGGGCCCGTGATCCCGACGTCGAATGCGCCGCCGCGCGCGACGCCGGCCTCGACATCGTCGACCTGCGTGCCGAGCGGCTGCGTATGGAGTTCTTCGACATCGGCGCGGTGGTGTATTTCCTGCGCAAGGTCATCTGGATTGTGCCCGGCTTCACCGTCGCGGCCCATCATGACAGGCTCGCCGCGCTGCACCGGCAGATCGAGGCCGACGGATCATTCGTCGCGCACTCATCGCGGCATCTGATCGAGGCGCGAAAGCCGGACTGAGCGTTACCCTACCGGGGTGGACGCCCTGGTCGGATTGCTCGACGGCGTACGCGCACGGGGCGCATTCGTGTTGCGGCTCCGCATGGATTCGCCGTGGTCACTCGCCATCCGCGACGAAGCCCCGCTGGCTCTGATCTGCCAGACGCGCGGCGACGCCGTCATCGTCGGCGAGCACAGCGGCATGTTCCGGCTCGGCCCCGGCGACGTCGCGGTGACCCGCGGCACCGAGAACTACGTCTTCGCCGACGATCCGGCCACGCCGCCCAGCGTGATCATCAATCCCGGACAGCAGTGCACCACGCTGTCCGGGGAGGATCTGCATTTCGAGATGTCGCTCGGGCTACGCAGCTGGGGCAACAGCGTCGAGGGGGCCGCGGAGTCGATCGTCTGCGCCTACGAAGGCCGCAGCGAGGTCAGCGCCCGCCTCCTCGACGCGCTGCCTGCGGTACTGGTGTTGCGCGCCGAAGAGTGGGACACCCCGCTGATCGATCTGCTGTCGGCCGAGGCCGGCCGCGACGGGTCCGGGCAGGAGGCCTATCTGGATCGACTGCTCGACCTGCTGCTGATCGCGGTCCTGCGCGCCTGGTTCGACCGGGACGGCAATGCACCGCGCTGGTGGCAGGCCGAACAGGATGCCGTCGTCGGGCCTGCGCTCAAGCTGATCTACAACAACCCGGCACATCCCTGGACGGTGTCCGATCTCGCTGCGGCAGTGGGTTGTTCGCGTGCGGTGTTCGCGCGTCGGTTCGCCGATCAGGTCGGTGAACCGCCTATCGCGTTTCTCACCGGTTGGCGCCTGGCATTGGCGGCCGACCTGCTGCGGGGCAGCGAGGCCACGCTCGCCGCCGTCGCCCGACAGGTCGGCTACTCCACACCTTTCGCGTTGAGCAGCGCGTTCAAGCGCTCGTACGGAGTCAGCCCGAACGAGCATCGGGCGGTTTGATCGCGAAAGTGACGCTACGGTCGCGATTTGCGACGCGCAGCGACCCTTGCGTCACTCTGGCGACGCAGCTGCAGGCCGATTGGCCCGGGCCGCCACCGCCCCGGCGATCGACGTGGTCGCGATGGTCAGCAGCGCACCGAGCATCAGGCCCGCGGGCTCGCCCGGCGCCAAGAGGTGCTGCTCGGTGCCCAGAGTGGCGGCCGCAACAGGGACACCGAGCTGGGCAGCGGAGAAGACCGCGAGTGTCACCGGCTGGCCGAACAACCGGCCCGCGCAGTGTGCGAGGACCGCACCGAGACCCAATGCCACACCGAGCGCGATGAATTCGGGATGGTCACCGAGTTCGCGCACCTGCAGCGAGGCGCCGAGCCAGACGAAGAACAATGGACCGAAGAATCCGTCGGTGATACCGAACAACTGCCTGGCCAGCCGGCGGGGCTCCCCGATCGCCGACACCACCAGGCCCAGCGCGAAACCGGCGAGCATGATCGAGACGTGGGTGGTCAACGCGACCGCCGAAAGTCCGAACAGGAAGATCAGGCTGAACCGAAGCTCGAGTGCGAACTTGTGCTTCGCCGAGTAGTGGTGCACGCGGCGGCGCAGGCCCCGGGCATACCCGGCCCGCAATACGAGGAAGAGCGCGCCCGCACACCCCGCGATGGCCAGCGCCCCCAGTGCGGCACGGGGGGCTCGCTGGATGTCGATCACCAACGGCAGCAACATGATCGATGCGGTGTCGGCGATGGCGATCTGCGCGGTGACGGACAGCACGGGTGGTCCCTCCAGGCGTAGCCCGTCGATGACGGGCAGCGCCAGGGCTGCCGACGAGGACGCCATGACCACGGCGTACAGCGCCGCGTGCCCGGTGCCGAACGCGCGCGCGATCACGACGCCGAGCACCGCGGCCACCACACCGACGAAGACGGCCCGCAGTAGCGCCCCGGGGATCGCGGTACGCAGCGTCCTGTCGCGCACCGGGACATGGGTGCCGACGACAAACATCACCAAGGCGAAGCCGATGTTGGCCAGCAGGGTGAACGTCGGGTCACTGTAATCGACGATTCCGAATCCGGTTCTGCCAACTACGATCCCAGCCATCAGCTCACCGATCACCACGGGGATGCGCAACCGCGGCACGGTCGCCAGCGCCGGTCCGGTCAGGCCGATGACCGCGACCAGCGCCAGTGTGTCGAACCCGAACCCTGCCACCTCAGCCCGTCATACCTGCCAGGAAACCAGATGGCACGGTATCGGTGTGTTCTCGTCGGTGACATAGCTCGCGCACACCCGGTGATAGCCGTCGGCGATCTGCAACAGCACACCGCCGACCGCCTGGCCGCGCGGCTCGCAGGATGTCTTTCGCCTTGCGGTACACCACCTCCGCCGTCTGTAGAGCCGCCACCGTGTCCGTCACGGCGGCGGTCTCGGCGATCAGGCTGAGATAGTCGGCGGCGGCGTCATAGTCGTGCTCCTCGGGAGAATCGAGCCACTTCACGGCCATTGGCCCAGATTAGGCGCTGATCCAGTTCCCGTGGAACCCGTAGGGCACTCGGCGCGGCAGTTTGATGGTGGCGACGGGCTTTCCGCTGAAGTCCGATGCATCCAGAATCACGAGATCACTGCCGTCCCGCTCGGGGTTGTAGACGTAGCCCAGGTACCACCCGTTGCTCTCGTCGGCCGGACCCGCGCCGGGGACGAACACGGCTTCCCCCGGTCCGCCGGATCCGAGTTCGTGCCGCACGCCTGCGCCGGTGGTCAGGTCGTAACGGATCCAGGCGTTGGCCGCGACGGAGACCGCGTACCGCGCAGGCAGACCCGCCAGCCGATCGTCTATGCGCGGGAACTCCACCCCGCGGTCGTCGAGCGGGCGTTCGCGCACCGTCCCGGCGTTCAGGTCGATCCGCCATTCCCACAACACTCCCTCGACGTCGAACCCGCCGTCGTTTCGCCACAGCTCGGGGTAGCGAACTGCTTGCAGCACAATCGAATTACCCTCGTCGTGGGCATTGACGACGTGGAACACGTAACACGGATCGATGTCGAACCACCGGATCGGTGCGGCGGGATCGTCCCGGCGCAGTACGCCGAACCGGGCGCCGTAGTCATCGCTCCAGCGGTAGGGCATGTCACCTTCACCCTTGACCGCGATGTCGAGGTCGAACACCACCGGCAGGTCCATGAAGACGACGTGGTCCGCGGTCATCGCGAAGTCGTGCATCATGGTGTGCGCCTTGACGTCTATCGGCTGGCTGATCGTCAGTGCACCGTCGGCGTCGGCACGGTGATAGGTGACGTAGGGCTCGAAGATGCTGCCGTAGCCGAAGAAATGCAGCTCGCCGGTCGTCGGGCAGATCTTGGGATGCGCCGTCATCGAGTCGACGAGCTTGCCGCCGAAGTCGTAGGCGCCCACGGTTTCCAGGTCATTGGTGATCTCGTAGGGCAGTGAGGATTCCACGAGCGCCAGGGTCTTCCCCGCGTGATTGACAACGTGGGTGTTGGCGACGGCGGAGCGCAGGTTGCGGGTGCCGTCCTGGTTGTACAGCGGGAAGTCCTTGATGAAGCTGTCGGTCCGGACCCAGCGGTTGCGGTACCACTTGGCCGCGCCGTTCTCGATGCGAATGCCGTGGATCATGCCGTCGCCGGTGAACCAGTGCTCTCCTGCCTGACGCGGGTTGGGCCCGTTGCGCAGGTACCAGCCCTCGAGTTCGGCGGGAATGGCGCCTTCGACGGGCAGGTCGTGTTCGGTGAGTTCGTCGGCGACGGGGGCGTAGTTGCCGCGCCGGAAAAAGTCGCGTTCGCCGATGGGCAGGGCTGAAGTCATGCACCCCACGGTGACATTCCATAACTGACATGTCAATAGTGAAATGTAGACTCGCGGGCATGAGTCTGCGGATGGCGGCACTTGGCCTGTTGGCACAGCACCCCGGCAGCGGGTACGACCTGCTCAGGCGGTTCGAGAAATCGATGGCGAACGTCTGGCCCGCCACCCAGAGCCAGCTGTACGGCGAGCTCAACAAGCTGGCCGAATCCGGCCTCATCGAGGTCTCGGCCATCGGTCCGCGCGGCCGCAAGGAATACCGCGTCACCCCCGCCGGCCGCACCGAACTGAAGCGCTGGATCACCAATCCGGCTGACGATCCGCCCGAGCGCAGCGCCGGACTGCTACGAGTGTTCCTGCTCGGCGAATTGCCCCGCGACCAGGCGCTCGACCATCTCGCCACACTGGCCGCCCAGGCCGAATCCGAAGTGACGCGGCTCAGAGAACTGGAAGCAGCCATTTCCTGGGCCGACACCGACGGGGACCGGTACGGGCACGCAGCCCTGGAGTACGGCCTGCGCTTCAACAGGATGCAAGCCGAGTGGGCACATTGGCTCAAGAAGACACTCGACAACCGATAGATCCCGATATATCGTTGACGCATCGGAAGCGCTGACAGCGCTCCTCCACGACAACGAAGGACCTATCCCAATGACCAACGCATTCAATTCACCCGGCGGCTTCGGCTTCGTACCCCTCGGCCGCGAAGAAGCGCGCCTCATGTTCCACCAGGCCCGTGCCGCACGCCGCGACATGCGCCAACAGATGCGCGCCCAGGCAGAGGCCGCCCGTGAGGGCGTCGACGCCAGCTGCCAGACCGGATTCGGCTTCGACCCGCGCGGCGGGCGAGGGCTCGGCTTCGGATTCGGGCCCGGCCCCCTCGGCGGACCCCTTGGCGGCCCCCTGGGCGGACCGTTCGGCGGGCACCGCGGACGTGGCGGTCGACGCGGTCGACGCGGCGATGTCCGCGCAGCCATCCTGACCCTGCTGGCCGAACGGCCCATGCACGGCTATGAGATGACCCAGGAGATCGCCGCCCGCAGCCACAACCTGTGGAAGCCCAGCCCGGGCTCGGTGTACCCCACCCTGCAACTGCTGGTCGACGAAGGCCTGATCGCCCCGACCGAAACCGAGGGCAGCAAGAAGACTTTCGAGCTGACCGACGAAGGGCGTCAGGCCGCGGCCGCCATCGAAACACCACCCTGGGAACAGATCACCGAAGACGCCGACCCGGCTGCGATGAACCTCCGCGGCGCGCTCGGCCAGTTGATGGCCGCCGTCGGGCAGTCGAGCTTCACCGCCAGCGAGGACCAGCAAAAGCGCATCCTCGACATCGTCAACAACGCCCGCCGCGAGGTCTACCAGGTCCTCGGCGAGGAGTAGCGGCCCGTAGGCTGCCTGTGTGAGCAGCCTCGTCACAATCATCGCGCCGGCCGTCGTCGCAGTTCTGACCGCGGCCGGCGCGGTCATCGGACTTCAATTCCGTGATGTCGACGCCTACGAGCGCCGACGCGGCATCTGGCAGTGGCTTCTGGTCCTGCTCGCCGCCGCCGCGACGATGGGGGCCGTCGGCTCGGCGTCCGGTGTCGGCACCGGCGACCTGCGGGAAGCCATCATCATGGCGGTGGTCGGCGTGGGTGCCGTCATCGTCGCCCATGTGATGTGGCGGCGACGCGTCCCCGATGCCGAGCCCCGCAACATTGCGATCGCGACCGCCGCGGCCGCGTGCGCGGTCCTGGTGATCGTGGGAGTGACCGCACTGACGTACACCGGAAACAAGGGCTGCCGGCAAGCCCAGCTACTGGTGGATTACACCCGCGCGAGCTCCGGCGCGGTCATGCCTGCGTTCGACACCAATCAGGGTCCGACGGTGGGTGACTACGAGAACTGGTCGAAACTGATCCGTGAGGCGGCCGACCAGGTGACCGACGGCGAGACCGCGCAGCACGCCCACCGGATAGGCGAGCTCGCCGGGCAGATCACCGACGCCGTCCGCAACAAAGACAAGGCCACGCACGCAATTCTCGGCACGCAGTATTTCGACGAGCTCAACGCGATCATCGCCAAGTGTCAGCGGCAGTAGGTCAGTCGATCTCGACCCAGTCCAGGGTGCGCTCAACGGCTTTGCGCCAACCGGCGTAACCCCCGGAGCGCTGCGCGTCATCCCACTGAGGGCTCCAGCGCTGACCTTCCTGCCAGTTGGCCCGTAGATCGTCGGGGCTCGCCCAGAATCCCACCGCGAGCCCGGCCGCATATGCCGCGCCCAGCGCCGTAGTCTCGGCCACCACGGGTTTGATCACGTCGACTCCCAGCACGTCGGCCTGGATCTGCATGCACAGCGCATTGGCGGTGATGCCGCCGTCGACCTTCAAAACCTCAAGGTGCACACCGGAATCGGCTTCCATGGCCTCTACCACGTCGCGGCTCTGATAACAGATCGCCTCCAGAGTGGCCCGCGCCAGGTGGGCGTTGGTGTTGAAGCGGGACAGCCCGACGATCACGCCCCGGGCGTCCGAGCGCCAGTACGGGGCGAACAGCCCGGAGAAGGCGGGGACGAAGTAGACGCCGCCGTTGTCCGCGACCTGCCTGGCCAGTGCCTCGCTCTGCGCCGCCCCGCTGATGATGCCCAACTGATCACGCAGCCACTGCACTGCGGACCCGGTCACCGCAATCGAACCCTCAAGGGCGTAAACAGGTTTCGAGTCACCGAACTGGTAGCACACCGTGGTGAGCAGTCCGTTCTCCGACCGCACGATCTTCTCGCCCGTATTGAGCAGCAGGAAATTTCCTGTGCCGTAAGTGTTCTTGGCCTCCCCCGGTTCCAGGCACACCTGGCCCACCATGGCGGCCTGCTGGTCGCCCAGAATTCCCGTCACCGGCACCTGCCCGGCCAGCGGGCCGTTGTCCCGGGTGATCCCGAACGAGGCCGGGTACGACGACGGCTTGATCTCGGGCATCATCTGCCGCGGAATGGAGAACAAGGACAACAGTTCATCGTCCCAGTCCAGGGTCTCCAGGTTCATCAACATGGTGCGGCTGGCGTTGGTGACGTCGGTGACGTGCACGCCACCGCGGTAGCCGCCGGTGAGGTTCCAGGTCACCCACGTGTCGGACGTTCCGAAGATCGCGTCGCCGTTCTCCGCATCGCGCCGCACCCCGTCGACGTTGTCGAGGATCCACTGAATCTTGCCGCCCGAGAAGTACGTCGCGGGCGGTAACCCGGCCTTGCGCCGGATCACGTCCCCGCGGCCGTCTCGGTCCAGCGCGGCCGCGATGCGGTCGGTGCGGGTGTCCTGCCAGACGATGGCGTTGTGGTACGGCCGGCCGGTGTGGCGGTTCCAGACGAGCGTGGTCTCCCGCTGGTTGGTGATGCCCAGTGCGGCAAGGTCTCCGGACACCAGGTTGGTCTTGTTCAGTGCGGTCATGATCGCCGCAGAGGTGCGTTCCCAGATCTCGACCGGGTTGTGTTCCACCCATCCGGCCTTGGGCAGGATCTGTTGGTGCTCGAGCTGATGGCGGCCCACCTCGGCACCGGCATGATCGAAGATCATGCACCGGGTGCTGGTGGTGCCCTGGTCGATCGCAGCTACGAAGTCGGCCACTGTGCCCCTTTCCCGGGTCGCTGTCGCTTCTGCCCTCCGAAACGTCCATCATGGCTTACATGGCTCCCGACCCCCCAGATATCGACCGGATGCCACGGGGCGGGTTCCGCGCCTCGTGTTTGGACCGCCTGCTCGAGACCGACCGGCTGGAGTACCTCGACCGCGACGACGTCAGCGTTTCGGTCAAGCATCAGGTGATCGGGGCCCTGGACTGGACCGGACGGTTCTTCAAGAACCATCAGCGCTTTGCCGCGATCGCGCTCGACCTCGTCGCCGATGTGCCCGATCCACGAATCCTGGAGTTGGGTGCCGGGCACGGCGGGGTGTCGCGTCAACTGCTGGCCGATCACCCGTCGGCGCGGGTCACCGTCACCGACCTCGACGCGGAATCGGTGGCCCGCATCGCCGCGAGCGATCTCGGCAACCATCCCCGGGCCGAGGTCCGCCAGCTGGACGCCACCGCGATCGACGCCGCCGACGACAGTTACGACCTGGTCCTGTTCGCGCTCTCATTCCACCATCTGCACCCGGTGCAGGCCGCGCGGGTGTTCGCCGAGGGCACCCGGGTCGCCGGCACGCTGCTGATCATCGACCTCCCCCGGCCGCCGGCTCCACTGCACCTGTTGCGCCTGGCGACGATGCTCCCGGCGGCGGTGCTGCTTCCGTTCGCGCACGACGGCGTCATCAGCTCACTGCGCAGCTACAGCCCATCGGCATTGCGCAGCCTGGCGCGGCACGCCGACCCGTCGATCGAGCTCACGCTGCGTAGCGGGCTGAACCAGCCTCAGATCGTCATTGCCAGACGCGGCCGGTGAATCCCGTCAGGCGCGCCTCTGGACCTGTGGCGCCACCGAGAACAGGTCGGCGACGGTGGAGGCCAGTTCCAGGAACGCCTGCCGGGTGGGCCGGCTGAGGAAACCGAGGTCCACCTCGGCACCTTCGGCGAGGTGATCGTCGAACGGAATCACGTGCAGGGCCCGCACCCTGGGCAGGAAATGGTTGGACAGCTGCCCCATGTCGAGCCCCAGGGCACCGGGTCGCGAGGCACTGACCACCACCACCGCCTTCGGCACCAGGTGTGAATAGCCGTTGCGCTCAAGCCAATCCAACGTCGCCAGGGCGCTACGCGCGGAGTCGATGGCAGGCGATGCCACGATCACGATCGCGTCCGCCACATCGAGCACTCCCGCCATCGCCGAGTGCACCAGTCCGGTGCCACAGTCGGTCAGGATGATGTTGTAGAAGCGCTGCAAGACACTCAGCACGCCGCGATAGTCGTGCTCCGAGAACGCCTCCGAGGTGGCCGGGTCGCGCTCGGAGGCCAGGATCTCCAGGCGGCTGGTGCTCTGGGAGGTGTGGCGGCGGATGTCGGAGTACCGCGATATGCCGTCGTCGAGGAGCACGTCGCGCACGGTGGAATGGCATTCGTTGGGTCCGCGCTGGGCGAGCGTCCCGAAGTCCGGGTTGGCGTCCACCGCGATCACGCGATCACCGCGGGTCGCGGCCAGTGTGGCCCCCAACCCGACGGTGGTGGTGGTCTTGCCGACCCCACCCTTCTGGGACAGCAGGGCGATGTTGAACGGCCCGCCCACCACCGGCTGGTTGACCCGATCCATGAGCGTCTTGTGGGCCGACTCCTGTTCGGAGACACCGGGATTCATGCCGGTGGCCCGGTAGACGGCCTTGCGCCAACCTGACTTCGGCGTGGGCGCGGCACGGATGAGGCCGAGTTCGCCGTTACTGGGCACCACGGACGGGCGCTGCCCATCTGCGGTCCGCGGCTTGATGGACGTGAACGGAGTCGGCTCCGGGGGCCCGACGCTCAACCGCTCGTCGTCGCTGTCGGTCATGGCTACTTCCCTCCTGTCAACTCGATGCCGTCATGCCGAGCACCTGTTTGAGCGCGGCCCGCATGTCCACCGGTTCGATCCGCATCAGCTGCGCCTCGTCGAGATCCGACAGATTCATGCCGTGGACCTCACTGAGCCGGTATTCGCGTTCCTCTTCGGCGGCTTCGATCACGTTGCGCACAAACCGCCCGTTACCGGCCAGGTCGATCCCGGGGCGCAGTTGTCCCGACTGGTCGAGCGCCTCGCTCTGGCACAGCGTGACGCACGCGGAGACAAGTTCTTCGTAGGCGGCCTCGGACAATTCCGAGTCCCGGGTGCGGGCGACGAGCTTGCCGATGTCCGCGAGCTCGTGCGGTCCGTAGGAGCCGAATCGGATTCGTTTCGTGAACCGCGACGCCAGACCGTCATTGGAGGCCAGGAAGCGATCGATCTCGGCGTCGTAGCCGGCAATGATCACGACGAGGCGGTCGCGGTCGTTCTCCATGCGGGCCAGCAGGGTGTCGACGGCCTCACGGCCGAACGCGTCGCCGCCGGACAGCCCGGTCTGGATCAACGTGTAGGCCTCGTCGATGAACAGCACTCCGTCCATGGCCGAGTCGATCAGCGCGGTGGTCTTGATCGCGGTGCTGCCGAGATGCTGGCCGACGAAGTCGTGGCGTTTGGCCTCCACGATGTTGGGCGTGCGCAGCAGACCGAGGCCGCAATACGTCTGTGCCACCACGCGGGCGATCGTGGTCTTGCCGGTGCCGGGCGGGCCGGTGAACGCCAGGTGCAGACTGCGCGCCGCCGAACTGAGCCCCTTGTCCCCACGGACCTTTGCCAGCATCGCCGCCGACTTCAGTTTGGCGACTTGGAGTTTGACCTCTGACAAGCCGATCTGGCGATCCAGTTCCTGCTGCGCCGCCTGCAGGTATTCGTTGCCCCGCTCCGACAGATCGTCGGCCAGGAGGTCCTCCGCCGACGGCACGCTGGCCGGGTCCCAACGGTCGGAGCGTGAGTCGACGATCTCCTTCGAGGTGACCACCAGCCGGTACTTGGGATCGGCCAATGCTGCGGCGTTCGCCTCGAATCCGGGGTCCTCGCTGTAGATCCTTTCGAAGATCACCCGGGCGTCCTGCTCTTCGCCCATCTCCCGAAGGGTCAGCCCCTTGCAGAACTCCGCGGCCCGCCGTGCTCCCGGAACCGGGCCCTCGATGGCCCGGTCGAGTCGGCGGATGCCCTCCCCGAACAGTCCCATCTGCGCACATGCCGAGCCGACCATCAGATCTGCACCGGCGCCGATGTAGTTGTCGGTGAATGATCCCGACCGGCTCAGCGCACTCAGTACGTCGGGCCATCGCTGCGTCGTGAAGTGCAGTACGCCACGGATATACGCGCAGATCTCGCCGGTGTCGCCGTCCGGTCCGGCCGTCGTCTGCTCCAGCTTGTCGAGCACCTGCTCAGCCTCGTCGAAATCCCTTGCCCAGATCATGCTGGCCGCGTAGGCGAGCCACATCTCGGTCTTGGTGCTCAACGGGTAGTCGAGGTAGAGGCCGGTCTGGAAGCGTCCGCTCAAAGACCGTTGCGGCAGACCGAGTCGGCGCTGCTCGCGGAACAACGAGAGTGTGCTGGTTCGGTACAGGTGATAGATGACCTCGGAGCTGGTGTCACCGGTGGCGGCGCGGCCCAACCACGCATCGCACATATCCGGGTCATACTCCGTGGCCCGGCGGAACGCGAGCGCCGCGTACGGCAGGTCGCGCTCGGTCTCCAATCCGTCGATGGGAATGCCGAGCGACAGCACTCCGGCATCGAAAACCCGCTGCGCATCGGTGGATCCACTCATCGGAGGTGACACATCTCCTCACTGCACGGTCCGGACGGACGCCCGCGAGTGTACTAAGTTGAGCAGAATGGCACAGCCGGTGCAGTCAGCTGGTGGAACGATTTCGGTGCACACCACCGAACGCGGTCTGCCGGTAGCGCTTCGCCTCGATCCCGTCGAGTTGAAGAAGCCGCCCACACAACTGGCCGACGAGATCATGGCGCTGTGCCGCCTGTCGGCGGCCCGCGCCCAGGTCGAGCGCAGGCGTGACCTGGCCGAAAAGGGTTACAGCACATCGGTCATCGATCCGCTGCGGCTGGCGACCGAGGATGAGCTGAGCCGCGCCGAGGACGAGGTCCTCGGCGAGGAGGGCGAACTCCCGCCCACCTGGGGCAGGTCGGTATGACCGGGCTCGCCGACTCCCTCCTCGGCCGCATCCGTAAGCAGCGTGACCTGGTACAAGCGATGGATGAGCACTGCCAATCGATTTCGGCGCGCGTCACCAGCCGTGACGGGAATGTCAGCGCAGAGGTCGACGGCCTGGGCGCGATGACCGGGCTGTGGCTCGGGCCCGCCGCGCACAAGCTGGGTGCGGACGCGCTGGCCAAGCTGATTGTCGAGACCGCCGGCGCTGCCGCGCAGGTCGCGGCGGCCCGCCAGCAGTATCTGTCCCAGGAATTCGCGCAGCGGATGCAGGAACTGAACCAGGCGCCGCTGACGCGCTGGGACGGCACCGCTTTCGAACCGCGGGGCTAGCGACCCCTCGCCGGCAAACCGTAACCAACCCGAGCGACCCGACCAACCGGTTGGCACCTGAACTGCAACGGAACACCCGTGACGCCGGCGGGATGCGCACGAAAATCGTTTATCCAGCAATTTTTGCCATTGCGCTAATTAACAAACCGAACGATTTACACGCATTATTCGCGGAAAATTCAGTTAGCTGGGAGGGGTGGGCGCGGCTATAGTTTATTGGTCTCGTGCCCGCACAGCCCCCGCGTCCAGCTGGAAAGGTATCAGCACGATGAGCGACATTTTCGCCGCCCAACCCTCGGGGATGGCTACCTTTTCCGCTGCGAATGAAGCGGCTGCATCCGCGATAACCACAGCTGGATCGGCCGACTCAGCTGCGATGCTGATGTCCGCGGCAACTGCACTCGGGCCGATCGGTGCGGTGTATCTCGCAGCGTTCGGCCCAGCTCAAGCCAATAATTTGGCCGGCACACTACTGGTGGGCGGAGTGCATGCCGCCACCGGAGCCGCCACCGAAGTGTCCCGGTCCGCCGTCCTGTCCAACGACGACGCTTAGGCCGGACGCCCCATGCCTACGGTTTTGCCTCCACAGCCGGTAACACCGGTCGGACAGTTGGCTCAACGCGTTCCCGGCTACGACGCCACACCGGTTATCGCTGCTCAAGAACAGAACTTGCAAGACTTTCTGAATTTGCCAGTCCAACAAATTCTTGATCGCCTGGGTTTGCCGCCCATAGCGGATCAAAAGCCGGGAGAAGAACCGCCTCCCGAAGGCCAACCCGAGCAGCAGCCCCCCGCCAACCCCATGGATCCGAGCGCGTTGATCAGCCCGGTCACCGATGCGCTCAGCACGCTGGGCAGCGGCATGTTCGAGGGGGTGGATCCGACGACGATGCTGCCGGCCATCACCAAGATGTTCCAGTCCACCGGCGGCCCCATGGCGAAGTCGGTCAGTGCGGCGGGTGACGCCTGGCAGGGCGCGTCCGGCACTGCCGCGGCAGCCAAGACGACGACCGCCATTTCCAACGGAGCCGAGGTCGGTGCCCAATCCGATGCCCTGAGTAGCAGTCTGACCGCGGCCGCCGCCAACGTCGGCCAGGCCAGGGTCCGGCTCATCGCCACCATCACCGAGTTCGCCGCCACCATCGCGGCCATCGGGCCCATGATCATCTTCCCGTGGGGCTGGGCCGCGGCAATCGCCGCTGCCAACAAGGCAATTGCCACCACTGCCGAGGTGATGACCGAACTCCAGACTTCACTCGCCACCCAGGCCGCCGAGGTCACCGCGGCCGGTGCGCCGGTGGGCGTCACCGCCGCACCCGAGGGTGCGTCGTCACTGGCCGGCCTGGCGCCGCTGATGCCGATGGCGATGAAAGGCGCCGAGGCCGGAGTGCAGGCCGGCACCGGAGCGGCCTCCGCAGCCAGCCAGAACGCCGCGAATCCAGCGATCGATCCAATGGACCCGACCGCCGACGCGGCGGGAGAAGGTGAAGGCGACCCCGCGCTCGCGGGCGGGGGAATGGGTGCCGGCGGTCTCGGCGGCGGGGTCGGTGGCAGCGGAACACCTGCACCCCGGTCGCTACCGATGTCAGCGATGCTCCAGGCCGAAAGTGCCGGCGCACCAGCACAATCAGCCGCACCGCGCGTCGGCGGTGTCGGCTCGCCCGGCATGATGGGGGGTGCACCCATGGGCGCGATGGGCGCCGGCCAGGGCGCGAACGCCTCGTCGAGCAACAATCACACCTCGGCGTCCTTCCTGCACACCACCGACCAAGGCAGCGAGATCGTCGGCGATCTCGGCACTGCGGCACCCCCGGTCCTCGGGGAGGCCGACCCGTATCAGCCTCCGGACGTCGAACTCCGGATCTAGTGATCCCCAACCAAGGAGAACGGTCATGGCCGACAGCGACGGAATGTCCATCCAGCCCGCAGAGGTGCAGGAGGTCAGCCGCCAACTCGACGAACTCGCCAACCGGGTACAGCGGGTGATGACCGATGAGGCGCCCAACCTCACCGTGACGCCGTCGGCCCGTGACGAAGTGTCACAACGAATTGCCCAGACCCTCAACGAGGTCCACACCTCGTTCGGTACCTCCACCGATCAGGGTATGGCCGAGGTCCACGAGGTGGCTGCGACACTGCGCGGTCATTCGTCCAACATTGCCGCCTCGGAGGACTTCGCCGGCTGACCATCACACATACATCTGGTTCTGTTCTGCGAGGGGAGGTTTCTGGGCGTGGGGTTCACCGACGTTGCGTGGGAGTCACGTAGCACCGAGCAGCTGGCGCGAGACCTCACCGAAGGGCCCGGTCCGGCATCGGTCGGCGGTGCCGGCGCGGCCTGGATCCGGGTCGCCAACGAATTGGCCAATGTCTCCGTTGATTTCGACAAGCTCGTGGCACGCCTGCGGACCGCCTGGGACAGCCAGGCCTCCAGCGCGGCGGCACAGCGCCTCGAAGAATTCGGCAAGTGGCTGCAGGCGATCAGTCTCAGCGCGGCAGGCAACGGTCAACGCGCCGAGGAAGCCGCGGTCGCCAACACGGTGGCGGTGCTGGCCATGCCGAGCGTGTCGGAGGCCATCGAGGCGAAGACCGCCCAGGACATGATGGCCTCCCTGTCCGCTTACAACGGGGCCGTGCTGACCGGGACGTTCGCCGAGTTCGACGCAGCCGCAACCGCCGACGCGGCCAGCGCTGCGGCCGTCATGCAGCAGTACGAAGAAGCTGCTGCTCCCCTGGCTCAGCCGTGGGACCAGCCCCCACCTCCACAGGTGTCGAAAGGCAATGCCCTGGCGGCCGAACAGGGCGGCGAAGGCGCACCCGGTGGCGGCGGCGCGGCAGCCGGCGGCGCTCCTGCGGTACCGCCACCGCCGCTGGCACCGATGTTCGCACCGGGCATCAAGTCGACTACCGACCCGAAGGCGTTGCAGAAGACCGGATTCGCCGGCACCGGCGGTTCCTCGGGCAGCGGCGGGATGGGTGGCGCGCCCTATGCGCCGATGGGCGCCATGGGCCGCAACGACCAGAGCCGCGACTACGAATCGGTGCAACCCGCGGCGACTCTGGACGGGGCCGGCGAACCGGGGGCCGGAGTGTCCGACGCCGGTCAGTCCTGGCTTCCCGCCGCGCAGCAGAACGACGCACCGTTCATGGTGTCGAACGTCAGTTGGGGCCCGGACACCGCGGTGTTCGACGAACTCGCGGCCCCCGAGGTGCCCGCCGGCGAGGGCTTTGCCGACGAACCGGAGCGCACGCTCGAACAGGTGGACAACCGCTGGGTCACTCCCCCGGTGATCGGCGTCGACCGGGGGCTCAACCTATGACGGCATCTCTTGCTCCACATTTCGTCGTCACCGACGATGAAATGCACGTTCTGGCGCTACGTCTGGGAGTCCAAGCGCTGCCATTGGTGCTGGACCTACGATCGCGACACCCCACCGAATCCGCACACAGCGAGGCCGCCGGTGTGGCCGCCCGGAGCCTGACCGAGCGCGGCCTGCTGTCGGCCGGTGAGGTCAGCGCCGAACTCGCCGTGGTCGTGCAATCGTTGCAACGGCCCGATCGCGAACTCGCGATGCGTTTGGTCACTCCCGATGGCCTGGCCCGCGTCACGGTCGTCCGCCATGGCACACAATGCATCTCGGCCTGCCGGGTCGGCAATGAGATCACCTTGGACCTGATCGACGACGGAGCGAAGCTGCCCAGCGCCACCGGTGCCCTGCTGCGTCGGCTCCCGGCGTCGGTCCCAGCTGAGATCGGCCCCGTCGGCGCCCCACTGACCGAGGTCGCCCAGGCACTGTCGGACACCCATGACGCCACCGAGTTGTCCGACCGGATCCGGGCCCTCGGAGCCGACACCCGAACCGCGATGACGCTGGGCTCGGCGCTGGCTGCACGATTGGCCTTCGCCGAGATCGTCTACTACGCACTCGATGAGGACGTGGACCGCGTCTCACGTTCCGCCGGGGCGGTCGGCGTGTTCTACACCAAACGCGGACGTATCGTCGGCGCCCCGAGCTCCTCACCCAGCGGCCAGCTGTGGACCACCCTCAAGCCAGGGTCGGATCACACGATCAAGCAGGCCATCGGCCAGCTTGTCGAGCTGTCCGGCTACAGATGGGGGGACTGCTAGATCCGCTCCGTGTTCAAAAGCGAATTCTCAACCACCGTCCGGCGATTCATGCCGGTTCTGACAAAGAGAGGTAAGGCATGACGCTCCATCTGACGCCCGCGGAAGCCCAGAGCAAGATCGAGAACATCGACAAACAGATGATGGATGTCAGGCGGCTGGCTTCCCAGATCCTCGATTCCACCGAGTCGATGACGGCCAGCTCGTGGACCGGCGGGAAGGCGGCGAAGTTCCGCGGAATCATGACGCAGCATCACGAGGACTTCAACTACGTCATCAACAACCTGCAGCACATCGTCGACAAAGGAAAGTCGGACATCAACGCACTCGTCACCCACGACGCCGACTAGACATCGAAAGGTTTTGATCAATGGATACGGATAGCATTCGGTACCAGTACGGCGCCAACTACGCTTCCCTGGACGACATTCAGGGGACGACCAACAACGCGATGCAGATGCGTGAGGAAGTCAGCCAGGTGTTCGCCGCGCTGCAGGGCGTATACGAGGGCGACGCCGCGGCGACGCTGCACACGCAGCAGACGCAGATCCTGCAGCAGATGGACGCGATCCTCAACGAGATCACCCAGACCCGGTCCGGGGGAAATCAGTCGCAGGAGGACGCCGCGGCACTCGACAGGCATCTTGCGGGCGGCTTCTAGCAAGCCCGTTCGTCGGCGGGCTCGGTCGATGACTCCATCGCGACCGAGCCCGCTTACGCGTTCAGTTTCCAGCAGTCAGAGAGAAAGCAGCTCAACGTGATCACCGACAAAGTGGCCCCAATCCGCCATGACGTCGAACCGTGGTTCATGAGCGGCTTCGACTTCCGCTGCTTGTGTGAGGTGATCGGCCTCGACCGGCTGCCGTTCCCCCTGGCCTATCGAAACAGCCAGCAGAAGTACAAGGCTGAACTCGAGGCCGATCGGCAGACCGCGCTGGCCCGGCAGCGCGCGGGCATGACTCCTACCCGACTTGGCATACTCGACGCTCTGCGCACGCCGGTGTTCCTGCTGCAGGGGTTCGGACAGATCGAAGACCGCGCAGGGACGCGCTTGTATCGCCTGTTCGGGGTGATCGGAGCGTCGGGATACTGCGCCGTCGTAACCCAGGATCCCAGCGAAGAAACCATCTTCGGTGAAGACGTCCAGATCATCGGGTGCGTGAACGTGGATTTCCCGCAGGTGGTCCTCGAGGCCTTGCCGGACTACAAGCCCGGCAGCAGGCCACGCAAGGATGGTCAGTTCGAGGACGAGACGCCCGCGCAGGTGCTACGGGACGTGCGAATCACCGGTTCGATTCTGCTGTCCGGCTCCTCGGAATTCACCAAGGATTACGCCCTGCGCAACGAGAACCACCTGACCCTGATCAACGTTGCCGACGACGGCGCGTACGTGGTGAACGAGGGCATCAGTTCGTTTCAGATCATTCCGGCCAGTGTCCCGAACCTGCTGGCCGCCTTCAAGAAGATCGAGACTGCACACGTCAAGACAGCGGAGGACAGACTCACCGCAGCGCGGACAGAACAAGAGTTCAATGGCCTTCCTTAGCACCGTTTCGACGTACATACCCGGCGGCACGGACAGCGCCGGTCGACCGAAACACCTCGCGACCGCAGCGGAGGAGATGCAGTCGGTCCACGAAATGGTGGAGATGGCCGGGCGCCAGATCGACGGCTCCGCGCTGTCTGCGGCGGCCGACAGCATGGCCGCGTCCTTTCATTGCGGCACGTTGTACCAGGGCGAGCATTTCTGGCCGATACAGAATTCACTCCAACAGTCCTTGCTGGGCAAGACATCCACCGGTTCCGCGACAGAGATCCGGCAATTCTGCTCCGGCGGACTGTACGGAGTGATGCTCGCTGACGCAGTGCTCCAGGCGGGTTGGGCCGGGGACAACGCGATGGTGACCGGCGGCGACAGCATCTTCTACTTCGACCGGCACGAGTACGCGGCCAGCCCGGCGACCGAAGGTTCCCTGCTGGGCGACAGCGGTTTCTGCGCACTTCTGAACAGAACCGAAGGGTTCGCCCGGATCGTGTCCGCCGCGGCACGTTCGCACAATCCGTCGGCCGGCATGATGCACGGCAGAACTGACGGCGCCATCGACGATCCGACGTTCCCGACCTTGGCGGATTGGATCGCCAGGTGGGAGAACTATGACCGGCGAGGTTCCGGGACCGTGAAAGACAATGCAATAGCCAGTTTTCGGGTAGCTGTCGGAACCGTGATCGAATGCTACGAACGCGCCGGTCTCAAGCCAGACGACATCGATTGGTTCGCACCGTCATTCATCGAGCCGAGACAGGTCACGGACGCCCTCGCCATGCACGCCCGACTCCGGCCGGCCCCCGGTCTGCGTGACTTCGCGGCACAGTTCGGGCATCTGACGGTCTCGGACTTCGGGGTGAGCCTCGCCTATCTGATGAATCACAAGATCGCCAAACCGGGCGACCTGGTCATGCTGTTCGCTGCCGGGAATTTCGTCAACTCGGCCGCGGTCCTGCTTCGAATCGAGAAAGAGGTGACGTTGCCATTCAATGCAGCACAATCAGATTC
Organism: Mycobacterium sp. IDUB_24; assembly: GCF_055419385.1. Lineage (NCBI taxonomy): Bacteria > Bacillati > Actinomycetota > Actinomycetes > Mycobacteriales > Mycobacteriaceae > Mycobacterium > Mycobacterium sp. IDUB_24. The sequence continues at coordinate 201,196 of NZ_JBVAXO010000005.1, read as the reverse complement.
AGCACAACCGTGACGATCGCCGCAGAGGAGAATCATGACTAGTCCCTGGCCCGGCCTGGACGCTGCTACCACCGACGGAAAGCTCTACCTCCACCTCGAACCGGGTGTTGTCACCGAACTCGAGACGAGTGCCTTCGATCCTTACGAGGCGAAGTTGCAGGCGATCATCGACAATGCCCTGGATGACACCACGGGCTACTTCGGCAAAAATCCGAACAACGACCTGGCCAAGGCCATGGAGACCGCCTTCAACGCAAAGGGCAAGGCGCTGACCGACTACGTCAGGGAACAGCTGGCCCAGACATCGGATTTCATCAAGACGGCGCACGACGCGGCGGATGCGCTGAAGAAGCACGAAGCCGACTAGCCATGAGCGGTTTCGGAAACTACGTGGGTGCCGTGTTCGGCGGCGAGTATTTCACCTCCTATGCCCCTTCTTGGACCGAATCAGAGTGGAACACCCTGATGGGCAACCAGGAGCAGCCCGACTACCAAACCGACAAATTTGAAAACAAGCCCGTCCAGGGGATGGACGAGCTAGATGGAATCGAGACGGAAGAGAGAGCGCCGGACACCTCCACGCTCGACGCAATTCCGGGAATGACCCCAGACCGAACCGTTCAGGATGCGGTGACTGCCGCCACGACCGGCGGCAAGGCCATCAACTTCGAGAGCTGGACATTCAAAGATCTCCGCGACGAAAAGTCCACGTTGAAGTCGAACCTCACCGCGATCGATGCCCTGGCCACGGCCTGGACAACTCACGGGGACAACCTGAAGGAACATGCCGAGACCTTCAAGGACAAAGTCGACAAGGCAATCGAGGGAAAGTGGTCTGGCGACAGCGCGACGGCGGCGGAAGCCGCGTCCAAGCAGGTCACCAAGACCTCGATCTACGATTTCACGCCGTCGTCGGAAGAGATCTCCGACCGGCTGAAGGTGCTCTATACCGCATTCGACTATGTCCAAGAACATTTCCCCAACTCTGCAAGCGATGACGTGGTCAAGGATTTTGATTCGAAGAATTTGCAGGGGGTCAATGCCGAGATTGTGGCATACAACAACCGATACCATTTCGATTCCGACGGCGCTCTGAGGCTCGACAATGGCCAGTATGTGAACGTAGACACCGCCGTCAAGGACAAGGAACGGGTCGAGCAATCAATCAAGGACTACACCGAGGCGGTGCAACTCTTTGAAGGCACCTACCAGCCGGCCATCGAAGCGGTAGCCCAGAACTTCCCCAATCTTCCTCCGCTGCCGAACATGAAGTTCGAAGCTCCCACCGGCGATCCCACCGGCCCCGGCGGGCCAGGCGGACCGGGTGGTACGAGCCCGTTCAGCCCGGGCGGCGGCCCCGGAGGCATCAAGCCTTTCGACAAGTCGGCCTTCGACAAGCTGAACCCCGACAAGCCGACCGACCTCGACAAGCTGAAACCAGTCGACCAAAAGCCCATTGATCAAAATTCCACGACCGACCCCACGAAGGATGCTCTCGAGAGCCTGACCGACCCCGCCAAGTCGGCGTTGGACACGGCAACCAACGCCGCCAAGGACGCGATGGGCCAGGCCATGGACGCCGCCAAGAACGCCGCCCAGCAGAACCCGCTTGGGTCAGGGATGGGAGGCCCGCCCGAGGGGGTCCTCGGCCTCGGGCCGCAAGGGCTCGGTGGTGCGGGCGCCGGAAAGGGTGCAGGCGGCGCCGGTGGCGGAGTTCCATTGCGGGGCCTGCCAAGTGGCCTTCCGACGGGAGCACCCGCGACTGCGGCGGCGAAGATGCCCGCCGGAGCCGCCGGGGCCGGGGCCGGTCTCGGTGCGGGCGCGGGCAGCCCCGGAGCAGGTGCTCCGGCCGCGGGCCAGCGCGCCGGCGATCAGAACGGCAAGGGCCACCAGGTCAACAAGGCGTTGCGACGCAAGAAGAACGGCAAAGACGTCATGGGCGACTCGGAGGCCTCGGTACCCGTGGTCGGCGCCGACGAGGAAGCCGAGCAGTCGGAGGGCGCGAAGCCCGAGCAGCCCGAGTCTCGCCGCCGCATTCCGCAGCGGGGCACCCCCACCTGGCAGCCCGACTCGGGTGTCCAGCCAGGACCGGCGCGTCCGGCCCGGGGGCAGCAATTCACGCCGGGGCGTTCAGAGTGAGGCGTCAGGGCTTGTCTTGTTGCTCCAGGGCGTCGGCGGTGAGCTGAAGGCCGTCGGCGTAGTAGTCGAGCAGGTCGGTCTTCGCGGTGATCGACCCGTCGACCCAATCCAACTGGGCCTTATAGCCTTTGCCGCCGTCGGCGAACTGCTTGCCGATCTTGTCGTGCCCCCAGGCCTCGCCTTCACCGCTGAGCATGTGCATCAGCGCCGACTGCACGGCTTTCATGTCATTGCTGACAGAGGCGAGGTATCGCGCGGTGCCACGCAGGTCGGCCGGCGTGACACCCAGCGGAACGGTCATCGCGCACTCCTCACAGTGGGGTAGCCGCCTGGCTCTTCTACGCCGTCGCCAGCCGGCGGCGGCGCCGGGTTGGACAGCAGCACCCTGATGTCGGGGGCACCGTCGATGATGTCCGACAAGGAAGGCATCTCCGCACGGCGCTGCGCCAGTGGTGCAAGGAGTTCGGCGACTTTCCGCTCGACGTCGCGGGTGGCGTCTTGGGCCGCGGCGGTGATGTAGCTTCCGAGATCGCCCAGATCGTGCTCATCGAAATAGGATTCGCTGACGGCGGTCGCAATGACGACGCCGTGCGCGTCGACGGTCACCGTGACGGTCCCGTGAGCGGTACTTGCCGCTGAGTACAACTCCGCTCGCGCGGTCTCTACTGCGGCAAGATCGGCGAACTGTTCCTGCAGGAGGGCAAGCGCGTCGATGAGTTCATGGCGTGCCGCGTCGTTGTCCATGTCTAGTCCCCGTCTCCCCCGCCGGCCGCCGCGGAGGCACCGCCCCCGTCCGCCGTCGACGCCTTGCTGCTGTGTGCCGCGGCTCGGCCGCGCACCCCGCCGGTCACGGCAGTAGGCACCGATCCGAGGACCGAAACAGGGTCGATCTGGCTGCCGGTGGCCAGCGCTCCGGTCACCTTCTTGGACATGCCTGCGACGTATCCGACGGCCGCACCCTTGACCGCCGAATTACCCAGTAGCCGCTGGCCGTAGATGCTGACCGTGCCCTGGGTGGCCCCGCCGACGGAGTTGGCGAGTGCGACGGTTCCCAGCCGGTCCCAGTCGTAGCCGTTCTGATGTCCCTTGGACTGCTGGATGTTCTGGATGAACAGTTCCTGCCCGAGAGCCTCAGCGGCCTCGACGCCGGACTTCTTGATGATGCGGTGCACCGTCGTCTTCGTCATTGCCTTGCCCAGGTCGGTCATGACATCTTTGAGCAGCACGGACACCATCCGCTGGATCGCGGCGGAGGTCGACACTTCGATGAGCGGGATCTCGGCCGCCGACGCTCCGAATGTCACCGAGGTCTGAGCCAGCGCCCAGGAGATCTCGAACGCCGCGATCGCCAGGGAAGTCAAGATCTGCAACTTGGTGTATTCGATGTTCTTGCCGGTACTTTCGGCGAGCTCACCGAGCGCCACCATCGCATCGGCGAGTTTGTCGACCGTGGCGTCACCGTCGAACAGCAACGCGAACTGCTGGTCGGCGGTGCCGGCGGTCACGCCCTGCAGGACAGCACTGGTGCTGGCCCGCATCCGGTTCAGTTCGGGTATCAGCTCTCTCAATTGCTCGGCGCGGTTGCCCCATTCACCGCCGATGCGGTACATGGCGTCTTCGTCACCCTTGGGCCATTGCGAGCCGACCAGGTAGGACACCCATTGCAGCGGACCGGGAATCTGCAGGGTCATCCGATCCCCCATCGGCGAAAAGTTCCGTGCAGCATCGCAATTCACGTTATTGCGCAGTACCGCAGACCGCCATTTCTGACGGCCTTGTTCGCCGAGAGTTCAGCTACCCGCCAGTTCTAGGTCAACAGACCTGCCAGGCTCAACTGGTTGGCCGCGGCGTACACCTGTGCGTCGGGGTGGTCGTCGAACACTGCCGCCACGTCGTCGACCGTGGCGGCGCCCTCGGTGGCGACCTCCAACAGGGCCTGGCAACGATCGAGCGTGTCCGCCCCGGTCTGAGACACCATGGCCGCGACTGTTTCCTCCGGTGTCCAGACAGCCGGAACCGGTACGTCGAGTTCGCCGGAGGTGTCGGTCGCACCGCGATGCCACTGACCGTTGCACCACCAGAAGCAGAAACTCAGCAGTCCGTTGCGATTTCGGGTGTTCAACACGGAGTCGTTGACCCACGCAGGGGCTCCGCCGTAGAGATCGGGTAGCGGACCACCGCCGTTGTAGGCAGCCTCCAGCAACCCGGAGTTCCACTTGCCACCGGAGAGCACCGCACGGTCACCGGGCAGCAGGTACAGCGTCGACCCGCTGCGGGCATCGCTCTCGAACCAGGCATACCCCGGATAGATACGCGGGCCCCAGTCCGACCCGATTCCGACGTAGGCGGCCGACAACACCGCCCACCGCGCCACCAGGTCGGGAAGCGGCGGGATCTGGTCGGTGACGACGGCGGCGCGGCCTGCGGCCTCGTCGGCCCGGGCCGCATCCGCAGCCCGGGCCGCGTCGCGCCCCTGCGCATCGGGCCCGGCGGTGTAGCCGGCCAACCACACCGGCACCTGCCTACGCGGGTAGGTGTCGAGGTCGTTGCGGTAGTGCTCTGCCGCAACGATCTGGTCGTCCGGGAACGGCTCGTCGCCGTAGTCGTAGTCGACCGTCGCCTGACCGGTGTTGGTGACGTTCAACAGCAGTCGCCACCACGGTCCGGCACTCATGCGGGCCGAGACCTCTCGTTGTTGGCGCACCAGGTCGGCGATCGATTGCGGCACCGGGACCAGGCCGGTGCGGTCCTGGGCCCAGAACTGCAGCTGGGCGATCTGGGAGGTGACGGTGAAGGCGAACACCGCGGAGAACTCGTCCCAACCTTCTGGGCCGAGCTGAGCCAGCTGCTGCACGATCGAGTCGATGAGGCGGGATGCTTCCTCGGCGCTCGCGGCGTCTGCACTCGTCGGCGCGTCGCCGACGGGCGTGGGCGCGTCGTCGACGATCGTGAAGTCGGCGATCACGTCCGGGTCGTCGGCGGCAGCCAGCCGGAACTGCCGCTCGAACTCGGCCATGAATGCCGCTTCGTCGGAGTCGTCGCCGTTCGGCTTGGCCGCACCGTTCGACTTGGCCGCGGGTTCCTGAGCGCTGAACGCCTCGCGCGCCTGCTGCGGTGGAATCGACGACGACACCTCTTCGATGCGTCCGGAATCACCCACCAGGAAGATCGACCGCCCGACCGGGATGTCCAGGAACGCCATCGGATCGCTGTCGTCGATCTCGACCGGTGCGTACACGCTCCAGCCCTTGTCGAAGCGATCGGCTGCCAGACCTTCGGTCGGATAGTCGAGCCCCCGCGACCTGATCCAGTCTGCGACCAACGAGATCGCCTGTACCGCTTCCATCGCGTCTACCTTCCCGTGTTCTTCTGCTCGGCTTCGATCACATCGGCGAGTGCAGCGCGTTCGGCCTGGTGTCTGGCCAGGAGGGGTGCGCTGAACGCCGTCCACTCCGCACCCTGCTCCGGAGTCATCTGGCCGTCGTCGAGCTCGGATTCGATGTCAGGATGAGCGTCGTGGAACTGCGTGAACAGCGCACTCATCTCCCGGCTGTGTCTGCGGTTGAGCTCGATTCTTCGTGGGTCCATGCCTACTCCCCACCGTCCTGATCCAACGCCAGTTGGTCGAACACCACGAGGGCGACCTGATCGGGATCGTCGACCGGATGCACCCGCAGCGTGTGGTGCGGGTTCGGCGTGTCGTCCACGATGACAACGGTTTTGATCCCTGCGGGCAGGTTCGCCGGCCAGTCGATCTCGTCGGTGGGCTCGTCGACGAGCACGCGCGCGCGCCTACCGCGCAGCCCCGACTGGTCGAAGCGCAACGGCGTGGGCTGCTCGCTGCTCATGTCGTGTCACCTTCCTGATCTTGATCTTGCGGGCCGTCGTCGTCGGGCCCTCTCATCGGCGGCAGATCGGGCGGATTCTCCGGATCGATGCCGAGATCTTCGTTCACACTGCCACGGCTGCGCGTGGAGCTGGCGATGATGGCCTCGTAGATCTCATCGCCGACGCGGCCCTTCGCCCGGTTTCGCTCCACGAGCGCCTCGAACGTCGGATTCTGCTCGTTCTCGTTCAGCCAGTCGGCCGTCGCGCGGTCCGCCATCAGGGACCGGGTCCAGCTGCGGATGGTTGCCCGCATCCCATACATGGTCCTGGCTCGTTCCTCGACGCTCACGCCATCGCGCAGAAGTTGGTCCCGCAGTTCCCGCATCCGCAGCTCGTAGTTGGTGTAGACGGTGCGGGTCTCCTCGTTGCTCAGGGTCCCCGCCGAGTAGTGACTGTGGGTGGCCCCGTCGATGATGGCGTTGTAGACGTCGTCACCGGTGAGCCCCTTGCGTTCGTACCGGGCGACGAGGTCTTCGAAGCTGGGGTTGCTCTCGTTGGCCGCCATCCAGTCCGCCGCCGGGCGGTTCTCCATCAGTTCCCGGGTCCAGGACCGCAACGAACTGCGCAACCCGGACAGCTGCCTGGCCCGTTCTTCGGCACTGACGCCGTCACTGACCATCTGCTCGTTGAGCGCCCGCAGTCCGAGCTCGAACTGCGAGTACACCGCACCGGTTTCGATGTCGGTCAGGCTGCCCGGAGCCAGGCGGCTGTGCGTCGAGCTGTCGATGATCGCCTCGAAGACCGCGTCGCCCGTCAGACCGCGTTCCACGTTCCGGGCAACTAAATCCTCGAAGGTCGGGTTGACCGTGGCGCGCGCCAGGAACTCCGCGGCCTCTCGGTTGCTCATCAGGTCATAGGCCCACGCGCGCAATGAGTTCCGCAGTTCCGACAGCCTACGCGCGCGTTCCTCGGCGTTGACGCCGTCGCGACTGAGCTGGTCGTTGAGGTCACGCATCCGCGCTTCACCCTGGCTGAACGCCGCGATTGACTGGCCCTCCGACAGCGTCCCGGATGCGTGGGCGGGCAGGCCGAGGACGCGGACCGGATCGGTATCGAAACCGTCCGGACCTGGTTCGGGATGCCCCTTGACATCCCCAACCGAATCGGCGGCGCGCATGCCCAGCTGCAGCGGCACGTCGTGCAGCGGTCGGATCGCCTCGCCGTTCTCGTCGAGGTAGCCGACGGCGGTGAGGTCCACCGCGTCGCCCCACTCCGGTGGCCACGGCGAATACTGCCTGGTCTTCGGGTCGTAGAGCTGCACCTGTCGGCCGTCGGTGACGGCGAGGTAGGCGTGCCCACCCTGTCGGCCACTATCGGATGCCCACCGCGACACCACGATTGCCGACGATCTGGCAGGCCTGCCCAGCAGCTCGGCCTCGATGTCGTCATGGGTCGCGAACTCGGAGCGGGACTGCGCCGCCTGGAACAGGGCCCAGGCCGGCACGCCGGTGCTCGAGGGGGGATAGGTCAGATCGAAGCGCCCGGGATAGATCCGCGACAACTCGCCGGCCACGTCATAGGCGCAGTTGTCGTCGGTCAGACGCGAAGCAGAGTCGCGCCCGAACAGGTTCTGCAGCCACCCCTTCAGACCGGTCCGGGTTGACGGGACCGATGCCAAGTCCAGGTATTTGACGTAGTTCACGGCGTTGGTGTGTTTCCCGGCCGCACCATCCAGCAGGCGCTGGCCCAGATCCGGTTCCTCGCGGGTGGCCAGGCTTGCCAGGTCGATGGGTTCCGACAGGCGCGGATTACTCGGATCCAACTGTGATACAACCTGATCCAGAAGATCCTTGGCTTCGTCGCTGACGGTCTCACGTAGCTTGCCGGCCGACTGTTTCACCCGGTCCAGCGATTGCAGCAGCTGGTCGGGCCGGGGATTCCACGCGTAGCCGCGTCTGGCGAAGGCGAAGGTGCCCTTGTCGTGGGTGGTCACCTCGATGCGGTCGAAGCCGGAGCGCACGTACAAGCGTTCCAGCTCGTAGGTCACGGCCTTGGAGAACCCTTTGCCACGCAAATTCTTATCATCAATGTGCAGGCCGCTGTGCACGGCGACGAGGGTGCCGTCAGGATCCCGCACGAACTCCCGAATGATGGTGCCGATCTTCTTGTTGCCGTCGAAGATGTCGCCAGTCAGCTGGACCGAACGGGTAAAGTCCTCGGCTTTCATCTGAACGAAGTACGGGCCGTACCTGCCGGACAGATCCTGGGCGAGCTGATGAACCCGGGCCCGGTCGGTGGCGTTGTCGACCACGTCACCGAGTGGTTCGGCGTAGCGGGTATCGACGAGCCGGGTGGCCGGATCCTGCGCGCGGTACTCGGCCTGCCGCCGGGTGAAGTCCTGATCAGTCTGCGGGCCTTGCACATTGCCGACCGCATCGGCTGCGTCCAGCTGCAGTGGGACGTCGACGGTCATCGGGCCGACCGGATCGCCGTTGGTCTGCAGATAGCCGACGGCGGTCTGCGTCACCGCGTGCTGTCCCCAGTGCGGGGGCCACGGCGAGTACTTCCGGGTGTGCGGGTCGTACAGCTGCACCTGACCGTCGACCTTCACGGCCAGGTAGGCGTGACCGCCCTGTCGCCCACCGGCCCACTGTGAGGTCAGCACGGCCACCCGCAGCGACGGATCGCCCAGCAGAGTCGCTTCGACCTCGTCGTATGTCGCGAACCGCGCATCGGAACCGACCGCCTGGAACAGCGCCCGCGCGGGTACACCGCGCCGTGACGGCCTGGCATCCAACCCGAACTTGCGGCCCTCGAACAAAGAGGACAACTCTTCAGTGACGGTGACCGCACAGTTGGGTGGTCGACGCCACAGCACATTCCAGAACCGCTTGCCCCCCACCCGATCTCCGGCGGGTTCGACCGTACGCAGCGCCGGCGCGCGCCGACTCCGGCCCAGCTCGGTGCGGTGTTGCTCGGTGGTGACGGCGTCAGTACGCCCGGCAGCAATGCGACCGAGGTTTGTCGTCGCCTCCGTGTTCAGGAAATAGGTGTGATGGGTGCCGCCCGTGAGCGGACGGTTCATGGAAGCCTGCGGTTCGGCAGTGACTCGCACGGCGCCGAAGGAATCCATCGCCGGGTCGGTGCCGAGGCCGATCCCGAGGATCCGTCCGTCGGAGCCGGCGGTGCGCCCGCCCAGTGCGGTCACCACATCTCGTGCCGACGACGCGGCGAAGACATTCTCGGCGCCGATTCCGAACTCGCCGGCGGTACGCACCGGGCCCGCGCCCGGCGAGCCAACCAGGGACACGGTTCGGACGTGGCCGGCGAATCTTCCGTTCTGCCCGGCGTATCCGGCGGTGGTCGATCCGTAGGAGTAACCGAAGACATGGTTACCCGCGAAGTGGCTGCCGTTGCCGGCGAGCGTGTCACGGGCGGCATTGAACGCTCTGATGTCGCTGTAGAGGATGTCGCCGGCGGTGCGGGCCATGCCGTGACCGGCAGCACGCAAGGTGCTCCAGCCGCTCGGGGCGTCGTATCCGATCCAGGCGATCGAAGCCGCCGACAACCCTGGATTCTCCTGCCGCACTGCCTGCAGATGATTTAGTGCGGACGTGGTGTTGAAGCCCAGCAACGAGTCGACCGAGCTGGCCACTCCAGGCACATGCCACGACACCGATTCCGCGGTGTACGGATCAGCACCGTAGCTGAGTACGGCGCGTCCGTCGCCGCCGAACGCCGAGACGTCGAGCGCCAGCAGCATCGGAGGCTTCAGCCCGGCCTGCACCGCATCGCCATCAGCCTTGCGTATCGCGAGGTCGAGTTTGTCCATGCGGCGCAGCAGTTGCCGCTCGGCGCGCGTCGGCCGTTCTCCCCGGTCCGCCTTCGACCGGACCGCATCCGATTGTTCGCGCATCTGCTGCAGGACATGGCGGTTCGCGCGGTCACGGTCCGCCGCCGCGATGCCTTCCGCGTTGCCGATGTGCTGCGGGTATGTCTCGACGAGGGCGTTGCGCTGTTCCTCGTTCAGGCCGGCCCACCAACGAGCGTTGTTGGTCGCACGCGCGGAGGCTTCCTCGGCCGGACCGAGTGGGTTGCGCAGCTCGTCGGGCCGCACCGGCGGTATCCGCCGCGACAGGGCGTCATCGGCCACCTGACGAACCGCCTCGCTGTGAGCGGGCTCTGTTGCAGTGTTCGTACTTTCGTGCTCCGCCTGTGGGCGGATAGGCGCATCCCCCACCATGGCGTCGGTGCGGCCCGGGTGGTCGGTGGCGACCCAGTCCACGCCGAGATCCCGCGCGAACTGCACGTCGGCTTCGTTGTTGACCGTCCAGCAGTAGGTGGCCAATCCTCGCGCGGCCGCCGCCCCGACGAGTTCGGGGTTGTTACGCAGCGTTTCGATCGACGGGCCGATCGCCGTGGCGCCCACTATGCCGGCCAGGTACCGGGCCGCCGGGCCCAACAGGACGGTGGGGACGTTCGGGGCGGCCATGCGGACCCGCACCAGCGCATCGGGGTTGAACGAGATCACCGCCGCCTTGACCAACTGGTCCGGCCCCGGGTTGGTCAGCCCATGCCGTTCCAGCGCGGCGACCACTTCGCGCTCGATCTTCAAGCCCTGCTGCGCAGGATGTTTGGTCTCGATGAACAACGTCACCGGCTGCTCTGCGTCTTGGGCGAGCTGGATGAACTCGTCGAGAGTGAGAATGCCGTGACCGTCGAAGTCGAGCGCCTGCAGCTCGGCCAGCGTCATGTCGCCGACGCGACCGGTCCCGTTCGAGGTGCGGTCGACGGTCTTGTCATGGATGAGCACCAGTTCACCGTCTTTGGTGAGCCGGACATCGCATTCGAGGGCATCCGCCCCCTGCCGCAGCGCTTCGGTGTACGCGGCCCGGGTCTGTTCCGGGAAGTCGTGGGACGCTCCCCGATGAGCCACCACCTGGGTCGCGGGCCGCTCCGCGGGAATCCGCGAGTCAGCCTGGGTGACAACGTGATTCCCAGTGAACGGCCCAGGCCCCCCCAACGACTGCCGGGTGGCGTGGAATTCGGCCAGTTGTTGATGCAGTGCCCCGGTGTCCGAGCCGATCCACGCGATGGCCGCCGCATCCTGGGATCCTTCCAGCCCGTCGAGCGCGCGTGCCGTGACGGTGCCCAGCTGCTCGATTGATCCACGGGCGGTCTGCCAGGTCACGGTCGAAGCGTGGAACGGGTCAGCGCCGAAGCTGATGACGGCGTGCCCACCGCCGTCGAAGGCCGAGGTGTCCAACGCGAGCACCAGCGGGGCGTCGAGGCCGGCCCGCGCCGCGTCGGCGTCGGCCTTTCGCACCGCGAGGTCGAGCCGATCGATGCGCTCCAGGAAGGCACGCTCTTCACGGGTGGTCGAGCCGAACTGGTCGAGCTTTGTCCGGATATGGTCGGCCCGGTCTCGATAGTGCTGCAGCGCAGCACGACTCGCGGTATCCCGGTCGACTGCCGTTCTGGTGTCGACGTTTCCGTGGGCCAGGCCGTCGGGAAGCCCCTGCACCCGGCCGATGGCGGCCGCGGCGAACTGGTTGTACCACCGCCCGCGTTCCACGGGAACGCCGTTCTTGTCCAGGTAGCCGACGGCGGTCTGGGCCACCGCGGCCTGGCCCCAGTGCGGGGGCCAACCCGAATACTGCCGGGTGTGCGGGTCGAACAGATACACCCGGTCGTTGATGTTGACCGCCATGTACGCATGCCCGACGGGTTGTCCCCCGCTCCAGCGCGACGCCATCACCGCCATCGAGCCCGAGGGCCTGCCGAGCAGCGTCCGTTCGATATCGGCGTACGTCGCGAAATGGGCGCTGGAGCCGAACGCTTTGAACATCGCGCGCGCGGGCGTGCCACGGCGTGAGGGCGCGACGTCGAGCTGGATGTTTCGGCCGGTCCGTGCCGATACTTCCTGTGTCAGGACCTGCGCGCAGTCGCCGCCCCGGGCCCAGCGTGGGACGCGGTTCCGTTGGTGGGTATCGGTCGGGTGAAAGACACCGGGATCGTCGTCGAGCCGCATGACCGGCCGGGCCGCCGCGGGTTCGATGGTGCGGGAACGGTTTCCGTCGACCGTACGGTGCGGTTCGGTGTGAACGTCGTCGTAGTTTCCGGCGGCGATGCGGCCGATGTTGGTCAGCGACTCGGTACGCACCGCGTGTGACGGGGTGACCAACCACTGCCGGGTGCCCGGGCCGTCGGTTTCGAGGAAGTCGAAGTACGCGTTGTGGGTCGTCAGGGTGTCTTTGCGGTCCATCGACGCCGGGAACTCGCCGCTGACGCGTCGCGCACCGAACGTGTCCATCGCCGGGTCGGTGCCGAGGCCGGTCCCGAAGCGCCCCATCGAGCCCGGTGTCCGACCGCCCAGGCCGGTGACGAAGTCCCGCGACGAGGAGACCACGAAAACCCTGCCCTCGTCGAGGCCGAAATCGCCGGCATGCTGCAAGGAGCCGGTACCCGGTGAACCGACCAGCGTGACCGTCGTGACGTGGGGAGCCAAGCGCCCGTCGACCCCGGCGTAGCTCGTGGTGGTCGAGCCGTACGAGTGGCCGAATACGTGGTTGCCATTGAAATGGCTTCCGTCCCCGGCGAATGCATCCCGGACCGCGGTGAACGTGCTGACGTCGGTGTAGAGCATCTCGCCGCCACGCTGCGCCAAAGTGGTACCCGCCACCCGTGCCGACGCCGATCCGTTCGGTGCGTCATAGCCCAGCCAGGCGATCGAGGCGGATGACAACGACGGGTTCTCGGCGTGCACAGACTGCTGAATGTTCAACGCGCAGTGCATGATGTAGTCGAGCTTGTCCAGCTGTGAGCCCAGGCCGGGGACGTACCACGACACCGAGTCCGCCGTGTACGGGTCCGCCCCGAAGCTCACCAGCGCACGGCCATCACCGCCGAACGCACCCATGTCGAGTGCCAGCAACAGTGGCCGGCCTTCCCCGGCCACCTGGGAGGCGTCGTCGGCCCGCTGCATCGCAGTTTCTAGCCGGTTGATCCGGACCAGGAAGGCTTCTTCCTTCGGAGTGGCTTTCTGGCCCGCGTCGATCTTGGCCTGCACCTCGGCGGCCTCCCGGGCGTGCTGCCGCAGTACCTCGCGGTTGGCGTGGTCTCGGACGGCGGAAGGGATGCCCTCGGCGTTGCCGATCTCCTGCGGGTACGCCTGCACCAGAATCTGGCGCTGCCCCTCTTCCAGCCCGGCCCACCAGGCCGCGTTCTGCCGGGCCAGCGCCACTGCCTCGGGACCGGTGCCCAACGGGTGAACCAGGTCCGCGGCAGTCATTCGCGGATTCCGTTGGTGCAGTAGCTCATCCGCTGCTACCTGGACGTCAGACGGCGCCGCCTCGCCCGGACGCCATCGGGGATTCCACGCGCGGCGCTCGCCCTGATCCACTTGGATGTCCCCATCCAGGCGCAACATGCGTCCGGTGGCCGGTTCCACGGTGCGCCCGTCGACCAGCCGGCGAGGTTCTTCCAGTTGCAGATCGTTGGTTCGGCCCGCCGCGATCCGCCCGAAGTTGGCCCCCGATTCGGTACGCACCGGCGGGCCGGCACCATCATCCGCGTGGTGGTGGAAGTAGCTCTTGTGGGTACCGAAGGTGCGCGGGGTGTTCATCGCATCGGAGAACTGAGCGGCCACCCGCACGGCACCGAACTCTTCCATCGCCGGGTCCATACCCAGCCCGCGCCCGGCGACCCGACCATCCTCGTCGGGAGTACGCCCGCCGAATGCAGTCACCGGGTCCAGCGAGGAAGACGCGACGAACACGTTGCCAGGATCGAGGCCGAATGCGCGTGCGTGCCGAATCGGTCCCGTTCCCGGTGAGCCCACCAGTGTCACTGTGGTGATGTCGTGCTTCAGTCGGCCGTCACTGCCCGCGTAGCTTGCCGTGGTCGAACCGTACGAGTGGGCGAAGACGTGGTTGCCCCGGAATCTGCTTCCGTCTCCGGCCAAGGTATTACGCGAGGCGTTGAATGCCCGGATGTCGTTGTGGAGAATCTCGCCGCCACGGCGCGCGAGCTCAGGGCCGACCACCCGACCGGCAGCTGAACCGTTGGGTGCGTCATAGCCGATCCAGGCGATCGAGGTTGCCGTCAGCCCCGGAGCGGCGCGCATCGTCGACTGCACGTGGTTGAACGCATTGCGCATGTTCACTTCGAGCTTGTCGATCGTCGTGGCGAACCCCGGCACCAACCACGACACCGAATCCGACTGGTACGGGTCGGCACCGAAGCTGACGATCGCGCGACCGTCGCCCCCGAACGCCGGGGGATCGAACGCCAGCACCAGCGGCGCGTCAAGTCCGGCCTCCGATGCTTCGCGCCCCATCTGCTGCAAGCCGGCCTCCAACCGGTTGACCCGCAGCAGGTAATTCAGCTCGGCGTCGCTCGGCCGAACACCACGATCGATCATCGATTGCATGTGGTTCTGGAAGCGGTCGATCGCAAGACGGTTCGCCGCATCACGATCCACCGGCGGAATACCCTCGGCATTGCCGATCCGGGTCGGATACGCATCGATCAGGGTCTGCTGCTGGTCGACGTCCAGAGACGACCACCATCGCGCGTTGGCTTCGGCTCGTGCCACGGCATCGCCGGACCCGTTCAGCGGGTTGACGATGCCGTCGATGGCGACCGGCGGAATCCGCTGCTGCAACAACCTGTCTGCAGCCGCGAGGACTTCCCTGCGGTGGGCCTCACTGCTGTCCTCGGTCTCCGACCAGTCGGGCTCGGCAACGGTCTGCTGCGGATCGACGTCTATGTCGGATGCCCGCCACCGCGGATTCCACCAATTGCGCCGCTGGCTACCGCTGCGGGTCGCCGCGGGTTCGACGGTCTCGCGGCGAGTGCCGAACAAACGTCCCGGCCGCTCGGCCACGGTGCGGTGTTCTTCGAACTGGAGCCCGTCCAGGTTTCCGGAAGCGATGCGACCGAGGTTGGCCAGTGATTCCGAGGGGACCGCACGCGAAGGTGTGACCAGCCATTGCCGCGTACCAGGCCCGTCCGTCTCCTGGAAGTCGAAATACGCGTTGTGAGTGGAGGTGGTGTCCTTGCGGTCCATCGACGCCGGGAACTCGGCACGAATTCGCTGTCCGCCAAAGGTATCCATCGCCGGGTCCGTGCCCAGCCCGCGTCCGAGACGGCCGTGCGAGTCCGATGTCCGCCCGCCCAGGCCGGTGACGAAATCCCGGGACGACGACGCGACGAAGACCCGGTCGGTGCTGATGCCGAAATCGCGGGCATGGCTCAGCGGGCCGGCACCCGGTGAACCGATCAGCGTCACCGACTCGATGTGGTCGGCCAGTCGGCCATTGCGGCCCGCGAAACTGGTCGTCGTCGAACCGTACGAATGCCCGAACACATGATTGCCCTTGAAATGGCTGCCGTCACCGGCCAACGCATCCCGCGCCGCGTTGAACGCGCTGATGTCGGCGTGCAGGATGTCACCGCCGGCTTCCGCCAGATCGGTGCTCCCGACCTTGAGCGTCGCCGAACCGTTCGGCGCGTCATAGCCCAGCCAGGCGATCGAGGCCGCCGAGAGCGACGGGTTCTCACTCCGCGTCGACTGCAGGATGTTCAATGCGCAGTGCATGACGTAGTCGAGCTTGTCGACCTGCGCTCCCAAGCCGGGCACGTACCACGACACCGAATCCGCCACATACGGGTCGGCCCCGAAGCTCACCAGCACCCGGCCGTCGCCGCCGAAGGCCGGCGGATCGAAAGCCAGGATCAACGGCTCTCCCACCCCGGCCTGCCGGGCCGCCTCGCCCGCGCGCGCCAGGGTGCTCTCGAGCTTCTTCACCCGCAGCAGGAAGTCCAGCTGCGCGTCGTTCGGCTTGGTGCCGGCGTCGATCAGCTCCTGAATACCGGCCGCGCGATCCAGATAGCGCTGTAGCACACGGCGATTGGCGTCATTGCGCACGTCGGCGGGGATGCCTTCGGCATTGCCGATCTGGAAGGGATGCGCGTTCAGAAGCGCTTGCCGCTGATCCGGCGACAATCCCGACCACCACTCCGCGTTGGCACGGGCCCGAGCCGCGGCCTCCGGCTCGTCTCCCAGCGGGTTGGTCATCCCGTCGATGGATACCTGCGGATTCCGTTGTCGCAGAGCGTCAGCCACGAGTGGGTCGGTCGTGCGGGTGACCTCGCCCGGATGCCACCGCGGGTTCCAGCGGCGCAGTTCCTTCGCCTGTTCGGTGTCGGTATCACTGTCCAGCCGCAGCGGCCGTCCGGCAGCCGGATCCACGGTGCGCCCATCGACAACCCGCCGGTATCTCTCCGTGTGCAGCCTCTCGGCGTGCCCGGCGGCGATCCGACCGAAGTTGGCCAGCGATTCGGTGCGTACCCGCGGATCGGCGTCGCCCGGCATGTACTGGTAGTAGCTCCGGTGCGTCCCGACCGCACTCAAGTCGTTCATCGAATCAGGGAATTGCGCGGTGATCCGCACCGCACCAAAGTCTTTCATCGCCGGATCGAGGCCCAGTCCCCGTCCGAGGAACCGGCCGTTCTGTCCCGGTGAACGCCCGCCCAGCCCGGTAACCGGATCCAGCGACGACGATGCGACGAAAACGTTCTGAGCGCCGATCCCGAATCCCCGGGCGTGCCGTATCGGACCCGCACCCGGCGAACCGAGCAATGTCACCGTGTTGATGTCCTCGGCCAGCCGACTGCCCTTACCGGCGTAGCTCGCAGTGGTCGAGCCGTAGGAGTGCGCGAAGATGTGGTTGTTCCTGAATCGAGGCCCGTCCCCGGCCAGCGTGTTGCGCGCAGCATTGAACGCCCGGATGTCGCTGTAGAGAATCTCCCCGCCCTTGCGTGCCAATCCACGCGCGGCGACGCGAGGGATGGCCGCATCATTGGGCGCGTCATAGCCGATCCAGGCGATCGACGCCGCTGCCAGGTCCGGATTCTCCTGTTGCGTCGACTGCAGATGGTTCAGCGCGTTGCGCATGTTGCCTTCAAGCTTGTCGATCGTCGTCGCGAACCCAGGGATCAGCCACGACACCGAATCCGCCACGTACGGGTCGGCCCCGAAGCTCACGACCGCCCGGCCGTCACCGCCGAACTCCGGAGAGTCGAACGCCAGGACCAGTGGTGGGTCGATCCCGGCCGCCGCCGCTTCGCTCTTCATCGTCGCCAACGCGTTGCGAAGGTTGTTCATGCGTCGCAGCAATTTGAATTCGCCCTTGGTGGGCTTCTCACCACGATCGATCTTGTTCTGCACAAAATCTCGGGCGCGCTCCATGGCAAGACGGTTCGCCTTGTCGCGGGCCGTCGGTGTGATCCCCTC
Source organism: Mycobacterium sp. IDUB_24 (assembly GCF_055419385.1). Classification (NCBI taxonomy): domain Bacteria; kingdom Bacillati; phylum Actinomycetota; class Actinomycetes; order Mycobacteriales; family Mycobacteriaceae; genus Mycobacterium; species Mycobacterium sp. IDUB_24. The sequence goes on along the minus strand of NZ_JBVAXO010000005.1, from coordinate 183,930 downwards.
GGAGTTACCGATCTGCCTGGGATAGGTCTCTATCAGCGCTTGGCGCTGCGCTTCGGACAAGCTCGCCCACCACCGGGCGTTGTCCTCGGCCCGGGTCACGGCATCGTCCGCCCGGCCCAGCGGATTGACCACCTCGTCGATGCCGACCGCTGGCTCTCGTTGCGCCAGAGCCTCATTCGCGGTCGTGCGAGTGGTGGGTTCAACGGTGGTGTGCTCGGGAGGATCGGCCGGAGCCTCGGTCTCAGAAGACGCCCCGAAGGCTTCGCCGGCGGGATCGGTGCCGAGATTCACCTCGACGATCGGCGTGCGCCCGGTGAGCACGGCGGGCAGCTCTCGCGCCGACGATGCGACTCGGACGTTGCCGGTACCGAGGCCGAACTCGGAGGCATGGCGTACCGGCCCCGCCCCTGGCGAGTCGGTGAAGCTGATAGCGCGAATATCGTGTGCCAACCGGCCATCTCGACCGGCATAACTGACCGCGGTGGTGCCGTAGTCCTGCGCGAAGATGTGGTTCTCGTTGAAGTGTCCACCGTCGGCGGCCAAGGTGTCACGCGCGGCGTTGAACGCCCGGATATCGCTGTAGAGGATCGCCCCGCCTTCACGGGCGAGCTGGTGTCCGGCTGCGCGCCAACGGTTCCAGCCGCTGGGGGTGTCGTAGCCGAGCCACGCGATCGCGGCAGCCGTCTGGGTCGGATTGTCCTGTTGGACAGCCTGTAGGTGGTTGAGCGCGTCGGCCATGGTGGCACCGATCCGGTCGATCGTCACCCCCTGGCCGGGCACATGCCACGACACCGAATTCGCTTGATACGGATCGGTGCCGAAGCTGACGACCGCGCGACCGCGACCACCGAACTCCGACGCATCGAAAGCCAACAGCAGCGGGCCGTCGATGCCCGCTTCCCGGGCCCGGGTCTGCGCCTCGGTCAGCGAGCTCTGAATCCGCTCCAGCCGCGCCAGCATCTTGCTCTGCGCTCTGGTGAGGCGATGACCGCTGTCACGCCAGGACTTCAACTGGTTGCGCTCGCCTTCGAGCAGTTTGGTGTTCGCCTCATGGCGCGCCTTCGGCGAGATCCCCTCGGCGTTGCTGATCTGCCGCGGGTGCACGTCGATCACGGCACGCTGCTCTTCCCCCGAGAGCGCGGCCCACCAGGCCGCGTTGGCGCGCGCCCGCGCGTCAGCAGACTCCATCAACCCCAACGGATTTCGCAGCTCGCCGTCTCGCTTGGCGAGCGCCTGATCGGCGAGATCGCTCTGGCGGGTGACGCCCTGCCACTGCTCACCCGGGGTCTGGTCCGGCGTGCCCTGTACGTCGCCGACTGCGATCGCGGCATCGAGATCATCGGGGCGGAGCCCGAGCTCGTCGACCGGATCGCCCTGTGAATCAAGGAAACCGACCGCGGTCGTCGATACCGCGTGCTCACCCCACGACGGCGGCCACCCCTTCCGCTCGCCGCGGTGGAGCAGGTACACGTCTTTACCGTCGAAGACCGCTACGTAGGCGTGCCCGCCCTGACGCTGCCCGTCGCCGGCCCACGCCGACGTGATGACCGCGGCCGAACCAGGTTTCATGCTGCGTAGCGTGGCCTCGATCTCGCGGTAAGTGGCGAAGTCGGCCCGCGACCGGATCGCCTGATACAGGGACCGCGCCGGCATTCCGGTGGACGTCGGCTCCCCGTCGACCTGGTACTGCTTGCGGAAGTGCTGGGACAGATCGTCGGCCGCATCGAGCAGACAGTTCCGATCGCCATGCGGCGGACCGCCGGTGTCGGTGACCTCGGGCGCCACACCCGCCGGCGTGACGTCCTCGTTGATGTCCTGGGCGGCGCTCTGATTCGTAGGCTGGGCGGTGTCCTGGACCTGCGCGGCCGGCACGCCCGCCACCTGCGCCTCCGGCCCGGCGGGCCGTGCGGTCGGAGCTTCCTGCTTGGGTACGGCTGACTTTGAATCTGGTTTCGCTGCAGTCGGTTTGGCGCTCTGCTCGGGTGTCTTCGGCGTAGTGGTGACCGGGGTCTGCGAAGTGGGCACCGACGACACCGTGCTCGGCGATGACGGTGCGGCGGGGGCACCGACAGCCGGGGCCTGCTGTTCGGGAGCGTCCGGCACGGAAGCCTGCTGCGCCGGATCAGCAGGTTGCTGTGCGACGTCTGCGACCTGAGCGACATCCTGCGTACTGCCGACCGGTGTCCCGTCGACCTGCCCGGTATCGATCGACACCGGCTCTGCGGCGACTGCGGCATGCGGCACGTCCGTCGTCGCAACGTTGGCCGCGGGATTGGCGACATCCTGGTCCGAGCTCAGCGTGGCAGTGTGCGCCGGCTCATCGGCGGGAATGTCAGCCGAGTCGTTGTTGTCATGCTGCGTATTCGGTGAGTGCTGCCCTTCCGGCGCGACGGCGGGCGCATCGTCGGATTCGTCCTTGGTGTCGGTATCGGTGTCGGTATCGGTGTCGGTGTCTGCCTGATCCGGCGTCTGGTCGGAGTCCTGGACCGTCGGCTTGCCGGCCGCGGCGTGCTGTTCGCCGTTGCGGGACGCAGATTTCGAATCCGATTGCGGTGTGGTGTTATTCGTCTGGCCGGCGCCGGCGCGTCCCGGACTCGACTTGGCGGGAGCGGCCGGCTGCCCGGCGGAATCGTTCGGCGCAGTTCGGTTGGTGTCATTCTCACCGTCGTCATCGCTGTCCTGCCGGCCGGTGTCGAGCTCCGCATCCGGATTCTCACCCCGCAGCCCGACGTTCGGGGCATCGGGCCGCGGGGGACTTGCCGGATTGGTCTGGTTGTTCTGCTGCGGCGTGTGGCCTCCGCCGATACCTTTCAGACCACCGATGCTGGTGCTGGTGGAACTGGCAAGGATCGAGATCGTGTCGAATTCGCCGCCCACCGCCAATGTGCCGGCCACGTTGCCCGACACCCCGGCGGTGAACATGGTGGTTGCGCCCTTGGTCGCCGCGGTTAACCGGTTGCGAGCGGGTCCGAGCCCATGCGCAACCGGCACGGCCGTGACTCCGCCCGCTCCGCCACCGACCACGGAGGAGATCGCCGTCTGTTGGAACCGGTCCCACCGGTAAGCGGAATGTCCGTTGTTGGCCTGGATGCCCTGGACAATCCCTTCTTGGAGTAGACCCTGCCCCAGCTCCTCCAAGGCTTCCGTCCAGCCTTCGTGCAGGAGCCTCTTCATCATCGTCTTGGTCAGCAGTTCGGCCATCTTCTCGCCGAGACGCCTGATCGCCCACATCACGAGTGCGCGTATCCACGCGATGGTCGTTGTCTCGATGACGGGAATCGCAGCCGTCGACGCCCCGTAGGTGGGACCCGCCATGGCAAGGCTGTACGAAATCTCGGCGGCGGCGAGTGCCAGCCCGACGATGATCGACAGCTTGCTGTATTCGATCTCGGAGCTGAAATTGGTGGCGCCCTCACCCATTCCCGAGATGCCTTGGGAGAGTTTGTCCACCGTGTAGTCGCCGTCGAACAGCATGGCGAACTGTTGATCCGCTGCGTCGGCGGTGTCGCCGGTCAGTACCGACATCGTCTCACCACGGACCCTGTTCAGATCCGGGACGAGGTCCTGCAGTGCTTCGGCCGCAGCTTGATAATGCTCGCCGATTCGGCGGGTTCGGGTTTCGCTGCCTTGCGGCCACTCACCACCCGCGAGATATGACACCCACTGGAGTTCGGGTGGGATCTGGATGTCCATAGGCGAATTGGTGTGGCAACGGGCCTACGCGGCGCACCACCCCGTCCGGTTGACGGCTACGGCTGGTCGTTCTGTTCGAAGGAGTCCGCAGAGCCCTTCAAACCGTCCGAGTAGTAGTCGAGCAGATCGGTCTTTATCGCCACCGAGCCGTCGACCCAGTCCTTTTGCGCCAAATACCCCGCACTGCCTTTCGCGTACCCGTCACCCATCTTGTCGTCACCCCACGCGGCACCTTCGGCCGCCAGATTGGCTTGCAGGGTGGACAGCACGTTTTTCATCCTGACGCTGACATCGTTCAGGTTCCTCGAGGTTGCCCGCAGGTCAGAAGGTCCGACACCGAGCTCGTCAGCCATCGATTCAGCTCCTCACGGTGGGGAATGCGGATTCGTCCCGGTCGGTGTCCTCTGGCTCGCCCGCCTGGACACCTGCATCGTCATTGCCGAACACGGATCTGGTCAGGTCGCGCAGATCGGGTGCACTGTCGGCGATGTCGGACAGTGCCGGCATCATCCGGCGCCGTTCTTCGATCGGCATCATCAGCGCGGCCGACCGCTGCGCCACGACGTGCGCCGCGGACTGCGCGGCCGCCGTCACGTGGCCACCGAGCTCTTCGAGTTCGTATTCGTCGAGATATGTCTCATCGATCACGGTTTCGACGACATGACCACGGGCGTCGACCGTCACCTGGACCAAGCCGTCGGCCTCCTCGGCAGTCGCAGTGAGCTGCGCCTGCTCGCGCTGCACTGCAGCGATATCGGCCATCTGCTCGGAGACCAAGGCGAGCACCTCGGTCATCTGATGCCGGAGGGCATCGTTACTCATTCCGACAAGTGTTCCAGATCCACAAAGGCGCCGCCACGTTCTTTGCCGAATTCGATTACGACCGACCATATTTGAGTGCATGAACAATTACGTTTGTGAAATTGCCATCGTTGCAACGCCACTCACACCGCAATTTGCCACCGTCGCGTAGATAACCGAGATTTACTCGACAGTCCGCATCCCCCGGCGATAGCTCTCATGCCGTCGACCGATCCGCGAGTTCTTTGCCTCAACCCCGGGTCGGTTCGGGCGCCGTCACCGGTACTGAGGTCCGCCACGGAGTCTGGGAAACTTCTCCGCAACTGCCGCGGCAAGTTCCAGATAGGCCTGGAGGGTGGCCGGCTCCAGCAGGTCGAAGTCGACGTCAGCCCCCTCGGCCAGGTGCGGATCGAACGGGATCATGTGCACCGAGCGGCATCGGGCCTCGAAGTGTTCGTAGACCTTGTCCAGCTTGAGCTTGGCCGAGCCGGGGCGGGAAGCGCTGAGCACCACATGGGCTTCGCGGACCAACGCCGAGTGTCCGTGCTGCATGAGCCAATCCAACGTTGCCGACGCGCTGCGGGCCGCGTCGATCGCCGGCGAGCTGACCAGCACGATCGCATGCGCCAGATCGAGCACGCCCGCCATCGCCGAATGCATGATGCCGGTGCCACAATCGGTGAGGATGATGTTGTAGTAGCGACGCAGGATGCTGACGGTGCGTCGGTAGTCGGATTCGCCGAACACTTCCGAAACCGCGGGCTCCTGCTCGCTGGCCAGTACTTCCAGACGGCTGCCCGCCATCCGGGTGTGGCTCCGTACGTCGGCGTAGCGCTGGATATCGGGATCCGACAACAGGTCGCGCACCGTGGACTCACTGGACACGTCCCGCACCCGTTCGGCGAGCGTTCCGCGGTCCGGGTTCGCATCCACCGCGATCACCCGGTCATGGCGCATCATCGACAGCGCCGAGCCCAATCCCAAGGTGGTGGTGGTCTTTCCGACCCCGCCCTTGATCGACAGCACGGCGATCCGGAAGTCGCCGGCAATCGGCTGACGAATCTGGGCCAGCAGGTCTTCGTGCTCCCGCTCTTTGCGTGATTCACCAGGTCTGACCCGTCCAGCACTCGCGAGGTGTACGGCACGGCGCCATCCGGAATGCGGCGCGGTGCGGGAACGGTTGAGGATCCCGGCGTCATCAAGCGAAGGCGGCACTGGCGAGTACTGCGGTGGCTGGACCGCGCCCGGCGGCTGTGGCAGCGGCGGAGGCAATGGCGGCATGAAACCCGGTGGTGGCGGTGGCAACGGCGGCAGGGGCGGGGGCGGCAGTGGCGGCCTCGTTGCCTCCGGCGGCGGTGAATGTCTTGCCGCCTCCGGCAGCGGTGAATGTCTTGCCGCCTCCGGCAGCGGCGGAATGGGCACCAGCGGTTCCGGGCGCTCAGGCGCCGGGGGCTCAGGCGCAGGTTCCGGCTCTGGGCGCCGTGGCTCGTCCAGGTCGAACCGCTCGGCGAATTCCCTGGATCCGATCGAGCTGTGCATCTGCCACGGCGGCGGGGCCAGCCTACGGGCCGGCGCGGCGGCCGGCGGCTCGGCGGGGGGCTCGGGCTCGGGCTCGGGCTCGGGAGCCGGCTTCGTAAAGGCATCGGTCACGTCATCGGCGGGCGACGTCGCGGTATGGATCTGCCGGGCTGATCGTTGCGCCGCAATCTGTTCCAGCAACGCGGCGGCCCGGGCCTCCACCTCGTCCAATTCACCAGGAGCCAAGTCGTCGAGCGATCTGGGCTCGCCGATCGGCCGATTCTCGTCCGGCATCTTTCCCCTAACTCACCTGGTCCGTCGCCGGGCAGCAGCAACCGCTACCGCCGCCACCATCAACGCAAGACATGCCGCGGTGACGGTGAAGACGATCCTGCGGGCCCGCACATTACCTGGATCAGGTTGCGGTGGCCCGCTGATCGGTGAAGAGGCAGTGACATCGCGACCGTCGGCCGCAGGTGGGAGCTGGTAGGTCAGTGCCGCGACTGGGTCCACAACTCCGTAACCCGTGGCCTGGTTGGGTCCATTCCCGGGAGTACGGGCGGTGCGTTCAACGAGATCTTTGACCTCGCCGGCGGTCAGACCGGGATACCGCGACCGGATCAACGCCACCACACCCGAGACGAACGGCGCCGCGAAGCTCGTTCCGTTCAGCGGAGCGAGCCCCTGCTGGCCGAGCTGTCCATTGCTCAGTCCGGGCCCGCCCGGATCCAGGGAGGTGACCCGCTCCCCCGGGGCGGCCACCGCCACCCACGGACCGTGGAGGCTGAAGTCAGCGGGAGTGGCCGAGGTGGTCACCGCGCCGACCGTCAGGACATAGTCGGCGAACCAGGCCGGGCTGGCAATGGTGCTGACACTGTTCCATCCGTTGTGCAGCGGTTGGTTCGGATCGTTCATGTTGTTCTGCGCGTTGCACATGCTCTGGCTGTTGAAGTTGCCCGCAGCAGCCACCACCACGACATTGCGTTCGTAGGCGTATCGCACCGCGCGTCCGAGTTCGCGGTCGTCCAACCCGGCCGAAACGGGCGCGCAGGCCACCTCGGACAGGTTGATCACCGTGGCGCCGAGATCCACCGCGCGGGTGATCGCAAGCGCCAGGGTGTGCGTGTTGCCGTAGCCGATCGACGTCGCATTGGGATCGTCGTTCTGGCTGCTACTCGTGCCTGCGACGCTGTAGGCACCGCTGTTCTGGCGAATGGACAGGATCGCGGCCTCCGGGGCTACCCCGGCGAAGCTGTCACCGTCGGCGGGGACCGCAGCGATGATCCCGGCGACCAGGGTGCCGTGCGCATCGCAGTCGACAAGGCCGTCGCTGCTCGACACATAATCGCCGCCGGGCTCGAGCGCGGGCAGTCGCGGATGACGGTTGACGCCCGTGTCGATCACCGCCACCTTCTGCCCCGCGCCGCGGGAAAAGCGCCAGGCCCGGCGATATTCGAGCATCGCCTCGGCGCTGGTCTGTTTGGTGAAGTCGGTGCCCGGCAGCACACCGGTGGGAATACCGCAGATCGCCTTCAGTTCGGTGGGCTGCGCCGGTGCGACGGGCCCACTCGGCGGCGGACCGGGTTCGACGACGGGCGGTGTCACGGCACCGGCCGGGGGTGCTCCGAAGCCGGCCACGGCGACCGTCACGATGACCGTCGCGACTGCCGCGCACCGTCGGGCGCTCACTACCGGCCCAGCCGTTCGTACAGCCCCAGCGGCCACAGTGCCAGCGGTATCACCGCCGCCACGGCCAGATACTCCAGATAAACCGCAGCCATGTGCAACCGGCGGATCTGCGGGGCAGCCGGTAATACCGCGCCCACGCCGCCGACTGCCAGCGCGGCGAGCACGACCACGCCGGTGAGCTGCAACGGCCACCCTCCGGTCTGGGCCTGCACGCAGGTGATCAGCGCGAGCCCCAGGGCGGGCACCGCTAGCGCAACCCGCTCCGGCCAGGTGGCCGCCCGGCGGGCGTGCAACGCCGGCACCGAGGCGCAGATCAGAGCGAAAGCGAATGCCGGCCAACCTGTCTCGACCCGCATCAGCGCCGTCGCGGCGATCAGCGCCACCGTTGCCGCGCCGGCCAACAGGCCCGACCGGGTCAGCACAGCCGAGTGCACCCTGGCCCATACCTGCTCGGCGCTCGGCATCGGGGTGCCCGAAGGGACCTGTCCTGCCGACGTCGTGAATGGGTCGTCGGTACGTGATGTGTCGGCCGACGCCACCGGGTACTGGTCGAGCCGCGCCGTCAGCCCCGGCACGGCCAGGCAGCCGAACACCGCAACCACCGCGACGACCGTGGCCACAGCCGCGACGGGCGCGCCCGATGCGCGGCCCGCGAACGCCACCGTCCCGAAGCCCAGGACGACCGCCGCCGCGACGTACGACCAGTGGCCCGCACCGATCACGCGGTAACAGATCGCGGTGAGCCCCAACAACACTGCGCATCCGCAGGCCAGGCCGATCGCCCCGCGCGGCGCGGCCAGCACCCAGGCCGCGGCGGCACCGATGGCGATCACGGGCGGCCCCACCGCTGCGGCGATGTCGGCCCGGGCCAGCGTCCGGCGCACGAGTGCGCCGCCTGCGACCAGCGCCGCGATCGTCAGCGCCGCCGCGCCCATGACCACCGGCCGGGGCGCCGACAATGCGGGCGCCAGCAGGAGCACCACCCATACCGCCGAGCACAGCCACAACCCGGCGAAGGCCATCGTCTGCGCCGCGGTGGCACTCCAGGCCGCGTATGAGGCTCGGTTCAGCCGGGCGGCCGCGTCCACCACATCGTCGTACAGAGTGGGTGGGGACAACGCCCGGCGAGCCGAGAGATGCAGCAGTTCACCGTTTTCCACACCCGCGGCGCGCAGAGTCCGATCGGGCTCCAGCGCACCGGCTCCGCCGGCACGGCTGAGCACCCAGAACGTCCGTCGCTCGTCGCGGTCGGCCAGGTCGTCGTCGCGTTCGGCGTCGCGGGATTTGACCAACCGGGCCAACTCCGGCAGGAACGCCGCCACCGGGACATCGGCCGGCAGCGCGACATCGAGTTGGGTGCGACCGCCCACCACCGACACCCGGATCGCCTCGGGCGCCGCGGATACCACGTGCAGCTCGCGAAGCTCCTCGACCCCGGTCACAGGTCGGGCATCCGGGACAGTTGGACCACGCCGCTACGGGTGGTCCGGGAAACCAGCATGCCGCGGCCGGGAGGCATCGGGCCGGCCTTGTATCCGCCGAACAATCCGCCCTCATCTCTGCTGCCGCTCATCACCAAACCGTTGCAGGACAGGTCTTTCAGACGCCCGATGATCGGATCCATCATCGCCCGCCCGGCACCACCGCTGCGTCGGACGACCACGACGCGCAGACCGATGTCACGGGCCTGCGGCAGATACTCCACCAGCGGTCCGAGCGGATGGCTCAGCGATCCGCCGGGTATCAGGTCGTAGTCGTCGATCATCACGAACAGATCCGGCCCCGACCACCAGGAGCGTTCCTTGAGCTGCTGCTGGGTGATGTCGTCGGGAGGCAGGCGATCTTTGAGCGCACCGGCCAGTGCTGTCATCAGATCGTTGCAGGACTGCGGGGCCGTGGCATAGCCGCCGAGGTATTCGTCGGGGACGACACCGAGCATCGAGCGACGGAAGTCGACCAGGATGATCTTGGCCTCGACAGGGCTGGCGTTCTCCATCACACCGGCTGCGATGTTGCGCAGCAGACCGGTCTTTCCGCACTCGGTGTCGGCGAAGGCCACCAGGTGTGGCTGGGAATCGAAGTCCAGTACGACGGGGGCCAGTTCTTCTTCGTTGATACCGATCGCAATTCGGGCCTTGCTCAACTGCCCGGCATCGCGGGCCACCCGCACGACGTTGTCGCGGTTCACGTCATGCGGCAGCATCCGCACCTTCGGCGCCTCGCGATCCTGATAGTGCGCGCGCACCGCCTCGACGGCGCCGGCCACCCCGGCGGGCAGATCCTCCACCGCAGAACTGGAGTCGAGCCGGGGCAACCCGATCAGGATGTGCAGCCGCTCGGAGTTGATGCCGCGTCCGGGCCGCCCGATCGGCACCAGCTCAGCGGACCGCCGCGCCACCTCGCTGTCGATCGGGTCGCCCAGACGGAGCTCGACCCGGGTGCCGAGCATGTCCTTGACCGCAGGCCGGATCTCCATCCAGCGCGACGCCGTGATCGCCACGTGCACGCCGTACGACAGGCCCTGGATGGCCAGCGATTGGATCACCGGGTCGAGTGTCTCGAAGTCGCTCTTGATCGACGCCCAGCCGTCAACGACAAGCACCACGTCGCCGAAGTTGTCCTGGCTCAACGGATCTTGCGCGGCCTCGGCCGGCGAGAGCGTGGCCAGCCGTGCCTTGCGCTGACGGAAATCCCGCATGGATTCGATACCGAGTTCACGGAACAGTTGCTCGCGGGACCTCAGGACCCCGGCCACCTCGGCGACGGTGCGCCGAATCGCGTCGGCGTCCATCCGGCCGGCCACCCCGCCGACGTGCGGCAACTTGGCCAGGCTGGTCAGGGTGCCGCCGCCGAAGTCCAGACAGTAGAACTGCAACTGCTCGGGACTGTGGGTCGCGGCCGCGGACAGCATCAGTGTGCGCAGTGCGGTGGACTTGCCCGACTGCGGCCCCCCGACCACGGCGACATTGCCCTGGGCGCCGGACAGGTCCACCATGAGCACGTCGCGGCGCTGATCGTAGGGTCGATCCACCACGCCCATCGGCATCCACAACCGGCCGTTGACGTTGGCCGGTGCCGACCAATCCGATTCCGGCAGCAGTTCGTTCACCGCGGGGCTGTCGTCGAGCGGCGGCAGCCACACCTCGTGGGCGGGCCTGCCGTGGCCGCGCAACCGGCTGACCACCATGTCCAGCAACGTGGTCTTGCTAGGTCCGGAACTCGCCCTTTCCGGCTCGACCTCCGCAACATCGTGCGGCAACGGCATTCTCGCGGGTACCGGATCCTTCTTGACCGGTGTCGCGGTGAACAGCTTCGGCGCCAGCGCCCCCAACTGGGTCACCCGCCCGGTGCGCGCCGATATCCGTGGTTTGACGTAATCCCCCGAGACATAACACGCGTTGAACCGGATGGGTTCGGAGGCATCGCATTTCAGGAACGCCGAACCGGGCACGCTGGGTAGGTGGTACGCGTCGGGGACCCCGAGCACACTGCGCGATTCACCGGCCGAGAACGTCTTGAGACCGATCCGGTAGGACAGGTGCGAGTCCAGGCCACGCAGCTTGCCCTCCTCCAGGCGCTGTGAGGCCAGCAGCAGATGCATGTGCAGGGAGCGGCCCAACCGGCCGATCATCACGAACAGCTCGGCGAAATCCGGTTTCTGGGAGAGCAGCTCGGAGAACTCGTCGACCACGATGAACAGTGCGGGCAGTGGATCGAGGTCGGCACCCGCGGCCCGGGCGCGCTCGTATTCGGTGACGTTCGGGAAGTTTCCGGCGGAGCGCAGCAGTTCCTGGCGGCGGTTCATCTCACCGGCCAGTGCATCGCGCATGCGGTCCACCATGGTCAGCTCGTCTTCGAGGTTGGTGATGATGGCCGCGATGTGGGCGATGCCGTCCAGGCCGAGGAACGTCGCCCCGCCCTTGAAGTCGACCAGCACCAGGTTGAGCTGCTCGGGCGAGTGCGACGTGATCATCGAAAGCACCAGGGTGCGAAGAAATTCCGACTTTCCCGATCCGGTCGCGCCGATACACAGCCCGTGCGGGCCCATCCCGCCCTCGGCGGCCTCCTTGATGTCGAGTTCGATGGGCTGACCGTTCGGGGTGATACCGATCGGCACCCGCAGACGCTCGCGCGGGGATCGCTGCCTCCACACCTGCTCGGGCACGATCCCGGCGGCGTCGGGAATCTTCAGCAGCGACATCAGGCCGGGGTCGACCGCCCGCGAATCGGCTTCCAGGCTGACGATGTGCGCGGCGTTGGCCGGGCGGTAGCGCCCGATCCGCCGGGCCGTGGTCTCGGCTTCGGGGATCGTGATCGTGTCCGGGGTGGCGAATCGTTCGACGCCCACCGCGGTGCGCGCGGCCACGTCATCACCCTCGACAACCAGCTGCAGGCTGCGGCGGGCCGAGCCGCCCGGGCGCAGGCCGTTGAGGTCGAGCAGCGTCACACTGTCCAACCCGGCATCGGTGACCAGCTGCTCGTCGCCGGTGACGAATCCGTCGTCGAGCACGACCACGAGTTGTTTGAGTCCCTGGGTCGGTTGCGCGTTGCGGGTGAACCGGCCGCGTTCGGCCAGCTCCGCCGAGAGTGCCGTCTCCATCAGCTCCAGCGTGGGGAACAGCAGCCGCATCGAGCCCATGCCGTCGCGGGTCGACGCATGTTGCGCGTGCGGGAGCCATTTCACCCAGCTCCAGCTCTCACCATCCGGGTTGGCCGTGACGATCGCCACCTGCACATGGTCGGGTCCGTGAAAGGCGCACAGTTCCAACACCATCGAGCGCACCAACTGCCGTGCGAGCGTGCGTTCCCCTTCGAAGCTGATGGTCGGAAACGCCCGCAGCGACACCGCAGTCGGCAGCGCGTGCACCACGGAATGGGTCTTGACGAACCGGCGCAGCGCCACGGTCGACACCGGTTCGAGGTCCTCGGGCGGGCCGGTCTCGGGCGCCATCAACCGGGTCGCCAACCGGTGGGTCCCGATACCGACCCGGATGTGGCAGTAGTCCGCATCGCTGGGCCGCCGCTCCCACATCCGCCGGGTGCCCACCACATCGGTCAACGCCCGCGGATCGGGATGACTCCACTCCAGTGCCGTACGTTGTTCGGCCCCGGTGGTATCGGCCTCCTCGCGAAGATTCGCCAGGTAACTGAAGTAGTCCTTGCGTTCCTCGTTGAGCTCGGCGGCGGCTTTGCCATTGCCCTTCCCGCCGCCCATGAACATGCCGACCATCGACATGATCATCATCATCGGGAAGAGCAGGAACATCGGGCTTCTGGCCATGTCGCGGCCACCGACGGTGACCATCAACGCGATCATGCCGATCACCGCGACCAGCATCACGAACGGCATGAGGCGCATCGCCAGGTTGCCCGGGATGGACCGCGGAACCTCGGGCGGTGGGGCCAGGCTGACCTCGCCACCGGGCATCCTCGGCGGCGCCACCCGAAGTCGGCGGACGAATCCCTGCGTACTCAACCTGCCCTCCCCGGAAGCTACGGAGCCGGATGCTGGGTATTGTTCGTGTCGAGCAATCCCATTGCGCAGGAGGCCGACCGGATTGTGACCCTACTTGAGTCAGAGCTCGAACCCGAAGCTGAACCCGAACTCAGCCGGCTGACGCTGGTCGTCGGCGAGCTGAACCTCGACGTCGGGCTGCCTGCACACGTCAGCATCGCCCAGTACATCCCCGATGTCATCGATATCGCGAATGAACAGATCTCCGCGAATGACGCGATCATCGAATTTGACGCTGCCGACGGGCAGTGGACGCTGGCCCCGCTGGGCGGCGCACCGATCGCCCCGCACCTCTCACTCGGCGAGGCAGGGATCCACGACGGCGATCTGCTGATGATCTGCGCGGCAAACCAGCCGGTCAGTCCACTGCTGTTCGACGACGTCGACGACACCCAGGACGTCGAGCAGGGAGCGGTACGTCGCTGGTTCGCCGGCAATGCGCCCACGTTGGCCGGCTTCGGGGTCACCGCGGCCGCCGCCGTCACGCTCGCTTCGGTGTTGTCGCACTGGGCAGGCCGGCCCGCGGTGCCCGCAGCGGTGCTGGCCCTCGGCGTGTTGGGGATGCTGCTGGCCTGCCTGGTCGCGCACCGGTCGCCGGTCACCGCAGCACCGGCCTGGACCACCGCCGTGTCGGTCCCGCTGGTCTTCGCGGGAGCACTGTTCGTGGTGCCCGACGGTTCCGGCACCACTTCCCTACCGATGGCGTTCGCCCTCACCGCGTTCGGTGCCCTGCTGGTGCTCCTGGTTTCGGGAACCGGATCCGCCGTGTACACCGCGATCATCGCGGCATGCATTTTCGGCGGCGTCAGTTCTGCGGCAATGTTGCTGTGGCAACCGCCCTTCCGCACGGTGGGCGCTTTGCTCGCAACCATTGCCGTTATCGTCGTCTACCTCGCCCCGCGGGTGACGATCGGCTTGTCGAAACTGCCGATCCCGCGGGTTCCGACGGCAGGCGAACCACTCGACGACATCGAGACCCAGGGCGGCCCCACCGTCGAGGGCGTCAACGCGATCGGCAAGCAGATCATCCCCACCGAAGAGGATCTGATCAGCCGGGTGCGGCGGGCCAACCAGCACCTCACCGGCATTCTGGTCGCCGCCGCACTGGCCGCCGTGGTGGGCTGCTACCTGGCGGTGGATGTCAGCAATGGGTTCTATTGGCAAGGGACGGTTTTCGCCGTCATGGTGGCGACAGTGCTGTGTCTGCGCGGCCGCGGCCACCATGACCTGGTGCAATCGGCGACACTGATCGGCAGCGGGTTGACGATCGCGGTCGTCGTGGTCCTCAAGACCGCGGTGACCGTCGAGGGTTGGCAGGTCCGAGCGGTGGTCGTGCTGCTCGCACTGATGGTGCTGATCCTGGCGTGCGGGCTGGCCGCGCCATTGCGCGAGTTCTCTCCGGTGATGCGCCGTCAGGTCGAGATACTCGAGTACATCGCCGTCGGATCGCTTTTCCCACTGTGCTTCTGGATAATCCGGGTCTACGCGTTCTTCCGCGAGATGCGCCTGTAGAACGGCTGGTCAGCCCGCCGACACCTTCGTGCTGTCCGGGTCGGCGGCCATGCCGTCGTGCGCGACGAGCGCCGCCTCCTGCGACAGTTCCGGCCCGGGCGGTAGCAGCGATACCACCGGCCACGGCGCCCACTGCGGCGCATTGGCGGGGCCGTCGGGAACCTTGACTCCACCGACCCCCAGCGCCTCGGCTGTTGGCGAATCCTTGATGTGGTACCGCACTCCGGTGTCGGAGACGTAGAACAACTGTCCCGTCGAGCGGCTGTCCGGGTCGTTGCCGGTCGCCTGTACATACTCCCCGGCCCCTGGGGTCAGGTACACCGAGTCCACCGCCGGCCCGCTGCCGTCGGCACTGGCCAGCCGGACCGTCTGCGCCCCCTCTGCGGTGGGCAGACGGTGCCCGATCAGCAGCCGCACCTCGGCCCGCGCATCGGTGTTGGACCGCTGCCAGCCCATGCATGCCACCCGATCGGGATTGGGCGACACGATCCGGGGGGACACCAGCGGGTAGTGGTCGACCGGCAATCGGTGCACGGTCGGCACCTCGGCCAGCGTCGCCGGGGAGATCTCGGCGGCCTGCCCGGTGGCCACCTCGCCGGACGCGCCGTATCGGATGATGTCGGCCGTGGCCTGCGACACCGGCTGCAGACCTTCGCGTAACACGACATAGAGCTGTTCGCCGCGGGAGTCGACCGACTTGACGATGGCGCCGACGGGATGGTCGGGCCCCAGCGGTCCGGGCTCCCCCGAGCCTTGGATCTGCACCGGCATGATCGGATCGGCCAGGGGGAAGGTGTTGAGCAGCGACAACGACATCGGCCGGGTAGCCGCCCCTTGGAGGTGAAGTCCGTTGACCAGCACCGGATCTGACACGTCGATCGGAGCCCGCACGCCGCGGTAGACCAGGTAGGTGGTCCCGCCGGTTTCGGTGAGGATCGCCTCGGCGGGATCGACCGGGCGGATTGCGTCATCGAGCACCGGGTCGTTGGCCAGCACGGTGGTCTGCAGGCTGGGGGCGCCGGTGGTCTCCGTGACGGCCGGGCTCAGCAGGTTGTCGCAGACGGTCCACGACGACTTCGCCATGTCGTCGCCACGGTTGATGCTGGCGGGCGCACCGACGATACCGACCATGGGGCCCCGGGGTACGGCGTCGAGAAACTTGTCATCGACCTGCTTGGGGCTGTCGTTCTTGCCGACGATCAGACGGGCCGACGCCAGGTTCAGCACGGGATGGATCTGGTCGCCGATCCGCACGAACGGCGCACCGCTGGACTTGCTCAGCACGATCTGCGCATCGCCGAGACTGGGAGCGGGCTTGAAGAACGCCATCACGGCCGCCGCCCCGGTGATCAGGACAGCGATCACCGCCCCCACGATCAGTGCCCGGGTCTGGCCCCGCATCGGGTCATGGATCATCCGCGAATCGCCCCGGATGAGCGCGTGCTCGAGCCGGCGGAGCAGGAAACGGTAGCCGTTCACCTGGGCGCGAGTGGTAACTTGCGCTGGCATGCGTAGGGTATAGCACGTCCGCACCACCTCGACATGACAACCGAGGGGCCATTTGAAATGCGATGCGTCCATTGGCTTTCGCAGCAAAGCTGACCGCCGCCGGCGATACCGGTCCGCAGCGGGTCGTCCCCCTGGCCGACCTGATCGCCCTGCAAATACTCGTCGTCGTCGGCATCGTCGTCGCGCTGGGGCTGCACCGACCCGGCTGGCAGGGCGCGGTCGCGGGTCTGGTGATCGCTTTGCTGCTCGTCGCCCCGATAGCCAAAGGCGCGACAGCGCCTCGGGCGCTGGCGGTGCGCGGGAGGTTTCTGCGTAATCGACGACGGCGCACAGCTAAGCGCACCGGTAAGACCGGGCCCGCTTCCCTACCTGTCGACCCGTTCGACGTTCCCACCCCCGACGGTCTACAGATCGGATTCCGTTGGAATGGCGCGACTTTGCTGTCGCTGCTCAAGATCGACGAAAACCCCAGGGCTCTGACGGTTTTGGAGCCCGGGGTCACCGTTTCCGGCGAGATGGTCCCGGTGCAGGCCCTGCTGGACTGCCTACGCCAGTTCGACATCACGCTGGAATCCATCGACATCATCAGCCAGGGCGCCCGCTCGGCCGGCCACACCGATGTCGCCGCGGTGTATGACTCCGTGCTGGGGCCGCTGCCCGCGATTGCGCAGCGCACCGTGTGGATCGCCGTGCGGTTCAACCCGTCACGTTGCGCAGAGGCCGTCCGGCGCCGAGGTGGCGACCGCGACGGCATCCTGCGCGCCGCGACCACCGCCACCCGGCGCGTCGCCAATCGCCTGGCCGAGGCGGGCCTGCAGCCCCAGTTCCTGTCTGCGAGCGGCATCGCGGCGGCGACCAACCAGCTCAGCGACGGGGTGGGTCTCGGCACGGTCGAGGAGACCTGGGAGGACTGCCGCGAAGGTCAGTTCCGCCTGTCCAGCTTCGCCGTGCAGCCGAACATGCTGACCACGGCCGGCCTGGGGTTGTTGTGGACGGTGCCCAGTTACTCCACCACGGTGTGCCTGTCGCTGCGTGAGGCCCCCGATCACGGCGGCGAACAGGACGTGGTCCAGGTGCGCGGACTGGTGCGCTTCGACAGTGACGTGCGCGTCCCCACCCAGCTGCGTGGTCTCACGCCGCTGCACGGCCAGCAGTTCTCGGCACTGGCCGCCACCCTGCCGATTCCGGCTGTTCCCGGGGCTGGGCAGATCGAGCACTGGGCGTCCGGCCTTCGTGTCGACGCGCTGAGTGAGCTGGCGCTGCCCGCCTCAGGCTGCGGTCAGGTGATCGGCGCAGACCAGGAGGGACGTGCGGTGGCACTGCCACTGTTCGGTCCGCAGATCCGCCGCGTGGAGATCGTGGGAACCCTGCACCTGGCCCAACAGGTGGTGCTGCGCTCGCTGGCGCTGGGTGCCCGGGTGCTGGTCCACAGCCGGCGTCCGGCCTTCTGGCGCGACATGGTCGAGGCGGTCGGGCGCCATGACCTGCTGTGGGTCGCCGACTTCAATCGGCGCACCATCCAGGCCGGCGCGGAGCGCAACTACACCGTCGAGGTGTTCGACGGCGTACCGGAGCAGTCGGTGCGGATCGGGGTCACGGCCATGGTCGTCGCCCCGCCGAACACCCGGGCATCCGAACAGGCCGACGTGGTGCTCGACCTGATCTCGCTGGAACACGACACCGTCAAGGTCAGCACCCAGGCCGGCTCGGCGGTCGTCACGATGGTCGCCACCGACGACGAGATGCGTTATCTGAGAGCATCCGCAAACAGCATCGACTGAGGTAAAGGAGTGATCGTGGTCAATCCGCTTCCCCGCAACCTGGCCATCCTGGTGGTGGTGCTGGGCCTGGCCGGCTACTGCGTGAGCTTCGGACCGGCGACCGCCGGTGGTGGCAACGACTGGCACGTCCGGTTCGCCGTCCTGGCGGGCCTGACTGCCGCTCTCGGATTGATGCCCAAGCAGACCGGCCGCCCATGGCTTACCGTCCTCCTGGCCGCTGCGGGTTTCCTCGACGCGCTGTCGCGCGTCGTGACCGATCAGTCCGGGTGGGTGCTGACCACGATCGTGATACTCAACGGATTACAGATGGCGGCCGCCGCCGCGGTCCTGTGGCTCACGCCGGAGCCGACGGCGGCCACCGCCGACGGCGGGTACGAGGCCTACCTCGACTACTACAACCAGGCGGTGCAGCAGTACTACCAGCAGAGCGCTGTGGCACAACCGGATTCGGCGCAGCGCAGCGCCTACGGGCAGGCCTATGGCCAGGCTTATGCCCAGTCCCACGCCCAGGCGCCGGCGACACCTCAGTACGGCGATTACGCCGATCTGCTGTCGCCGCAACAGGATTACGGTCGGGCCGCGGCCGCAGCGCCGGCCCAGCCCAGTGCGTCCGTCGCCCCGCCGGGGCGCGCCGGGGCCGGACCGGCCCAGTCGCCCGTCCCGCACGTGCCGCAACGCGCCGACGAATCAGCGCGGCCGGGTCAACCGATGTAGCAGCCAGGCGAAGGGGACCGTGACCACCAAGGTCACGAGGAACAACACGGTCGCCGAACCGGTGTACACGTTCCAGCCCAACACGAACTCCATCACCAGGTCCATGGCGACCACGTGGAGCAGGAAGATCTCGTACGAAATCTCGCCGAGGGCGACCATCGGCCTGCTGCCCATCACCCGCGCGTAGAGTCCGTCGCCGTCCAGCGCGAGCGGTGCCACCACCAGCGTGGCGATCAGCACGTAGAACATTGTCTTGGCCACGTCCTCGCCCAGGCCGAGCGTGAGCGCCGTGGTGGTACCCGCGATCGGGGTCGAGACCACCAGGTAACAGGCCAGGGCCAGGGGCAACGCCGCCATCGCGTAGCAGCGCGCGCCCATCCTCGCCAGTACCGCCAGCATCATTCCCCCGACGAACCAGACCAGATAGTGCGGTAGCCAGGCCCCGCCGCCCACCGGCAGCCAGTCGGTGTTGTGCAGCAGCACCAGCCAGAGCGGGCTGATCGCCGCCAGGCCCGCCAACCCGACCAGCAGCAGCACCGGCCGAAAACGTCTGCGACACAACACCACCAGCAACAGATAGGCCAGCAGCGGCAACACCGCGTAGAACGCGACCTCGACCGCGAGGCTCCACATCTGGCTCAACCCCTGGTGCAGGTAGGCCGTGAAGTAGTTGTCGCTGTAGATCTGGGTCAGCGTCAGATTGCGCAACAGGCCTGTCCAGGTGTGCCCGGGATTCGGTTGCACGGGCCGGAGTTCGTAGATGCCATAGACGAGCAGGACGGTAACGACGTAGGCGGGCATGATGCGGCGGAACCGATTCCGCACATAGCGCCGGGTGCTCGGCGCATCGGCGGCTGTGGCGGCGGCCTGCACCCAGGGACGGAACAGCAGCAGCCCCGACAGCACGAAGAAGATTGCCACGCCGACCTCGAGGCGTGCGCTCATCAGGCCCACGTATCCCTGCGAGAGCAGACCGGTGCCGTACGCCGCATGGGTTCCCATGACGGTCAGCGCCGCCACCGCGCGCACCCCGGTGAGCCCGGCGATCCGATCCGCGTGCGAGACCTGTTCGAGCCCGCCCTGATCATCCTCCGTGATCATTGGTCGGCCCGCCTCCGCCCCTGAAGCCATTTGGCCATTCTGCTGCGCGCACCACCATTCGCGTTGTTGCATCGCGGTGTGGGTGAAGAGGTCCGGAACACCGAGTTCAGCCGCGCGCACCGGCAGGAGTACCGGCGCAAGGTACAGCTGTGCCTGGACGTATTCGAGACCATGCTGGCTCAGTCGAGTTTCGAGTTCGAGCGTCCGCTCACCGGCATGGAGATCGAATGCAACCTCGTCGACAACGAGTACCAGCCCGCGATGACCAACCAGGAGGTGCTCGCCTCCATCGCCGATCCGGCCTATCAGACCGAATTGGGCGCCTACAACATCGAATTCAACGTCCCACCACGTCCACTGCCGGGCCGGGCGGCGCTGGACCTTGAGGACGAGGTGCGGCGCAGCCTCAATGCCGCCGAGATCAAGGCCAGCGAGGACGGCGCGCACATCGTGATGGTGGGCATCCTGCCGACCCTGATGCCAGAGCATCTGTCCGACGGCTGGATGAGCCAATCGACGCGGTATCAGGCCCTCAACGACTCGATCTTCACCGCCCGCGGCGAGGACATGCCCATCGACATCTCCGGACCCGAACGCCTCAGCCTGCAGTCGGCGTCCATCGCACCAGAGTCCGCATGCACCAGCATGCAGTTGCACCTGCAGGTGTCCCCGGCCGACTTCGCCCGCAACTGGAATGCCGCCCAGGTGCTGGCCGGGCCGCAACTTGCGGTGGGCGCCAACTCGCCCTATTTCTTCGGCCATCAACTGTGGGCCGAAACCCGCATCGAGCTGTTCACCCAGTCCACCGACACCCGACCCGATGAGCTCAAGGCTCAGGGCGTGCGGCCACGGGTCTGGTTCGGCGAGCGGTGGATCACCTCGATCTTCGACCTGTTCGAAGAGAACGTCCGGTACTTCCCGTCGCTGTTGCCCCAGCTGTCCGATGAGGACCCGGTGGCCGAGCTCGCGGCGGGGCGAGCACCTCAGCTGGCCGAGCTGCGGCTGCACAACGGGACCATCTACCGGTGGAACCGCCCGGTCTATGACGTAGTGGACGGCGTCCCCCACCTGCGCGTCGAGAACCGCGTATTGCCCGCCGGCCCGAGCGTCGTGGACATGCTGGCCAATGCGGCGTTCTATTACGGCCTGCTGCGGACGCTGTCTGAGGAGGACCGGCCGCTGTGGACCAAGATGAGCTTCGCCGCTGCCCACCACAACTTCGTCGAGGGCGCCCAACACGGCCTGGACGCGCGGCTGTACTGGCCCGGTCTGGGCGAGGTGACACCGGACGAATTGGTGCTGCGCAGGCTGCTGCCGATGGCGCACGACGGGCTGCGCCGCTGGGGTGTGGCCGGGGAGGTGTGCGACCGCTATCTGGGGGTCATCGAAGGCCGGGCGAAGACCGGCCAGACCGGGTCGACCTGGCAGGTCGCGACAGTGCGGGACCTCCAGTCACGGGGGTTGACCAGGCCCGAGGCGCTGGCCGAGATGCTGCGGCGATATGTGCAGCTGATGCACAGCAATGAGCCCGTCCATACCTGGGATTGAGACGCGTACGTTGGAATCATGTCATCTGAACAGGTTCTGGACTGGGACGGCGCGTACAAGGGGGAAGCAGGTTTCGAGGGTCAGCCGCCGTGGAATATCGGTGAGCCACAACCCGAGCTTGCGGCGCTGCACCGGGCCGGAAAGTTCGAGAGCGATGTCCTCGACGCGGGCTGCGGGCATGCCGAGCTGTCACTGGCACTGGCGTCCGACGGATACACCGTCGTCGGGCTCGATCTGAGCCCGACAGCGATCGCCGCGGCCAACAATGCCGCGCAGGTGCGCGGGCTGTCGACGGCCAGTTTCGCCCAGGCCGACATCACCTCGTTCACGGGCTACGACGGCCGCTTCAACACCGTTGTGGATTCGACCCTGTTCCACTCCCTTCCGGTCGAAGGCCGTGACGGATACCTGCAGTCGATTCGCCGAGCCTCCGCGCCGGGTGCGCACTACTACGTGCTGGTGTTCGCCAAGGGCGCGTTCCCGGCCGAGTTGGAGACCAAGCCCAACGAGGTGTCCGAAGAAGAGTTGCGCGCCGCGGTATCGAAGTACTGGGAGGTCGACGACATCCGGCCGGCCTTCATCCACGCCAATGCCATGGCACTGCCCGCCGATGTCCCCTTCGAGTTGCCCGAACACGACCTCGATGACAAGGGCCGGATCAAATTCCCGGCATTCCTGCTGACTGCGCACAAGGCAGGCTGAGGCCACCACCCTTTGGTGTTCGCGTGAGTAACGCACTGGCGGAGATCCGCGCCCAGAATCGCCACAGCGTTACTCACGCGGAGCTTGCCGCCGATTCGCGATATCTGACGGAACCATCAGGCCGTCATCACGACGCGACTCTAAGGCACGTCCCGCAGCACCACGGCGAACTGCTCCAAATCCTCGGCAGTCGTGTCGACGTGCGGTGAGATCCGCAGCACCGGCTTGGTCATCTCGAACGGTGCCCGCGCGAGTTCGCATGCGGTGGTGACGATTCCGCGTTCGGCGATCAACCAGGCCCGTACCGCCGCAGGGTCGGCGCCGGCAGTGGGTTCCAAAGTAGTGATCGCGGTGGGCTCATCGACGGGTTCCACGACCCGCCATCCCGGCACCCCGGCCAACACCTGCCGCGCCGCGCGACCCACCTCGGCAAGCCGACCCCGGACGAGTTCCGGCCCAGCTGCCAGATGTTCTCCCAGAGCAACCGAGTAGCCGATGCGGGTCGCGGCATTGTGCTCACCGTGTTCGAAGCTCTGCAGCACCGTCACCGGCACGTCCCACGACGCCGGCGGCACCCGCCGCTGCAGCCGCGCAACCAGTTCCGGCGCCACCGCGAGGAATCCCACGCCGCGCGGTCCGGCCAGCCACTTGCGCGACGACGAGTAGATCGCATCGGCACCGACGTTGCAGTCCAGATGCCCGAACGCCTGCGCGGCATCCACCACGATAGGAACGCCCGCCGCGCGGCAGACCGCGACCATCGCGGCCAACGGCTGGGCCACCCCGCGATGGCTGGCCAGCGCCGTGAAGTGCACCAAAGCTGGTGAATCAGAGGCGAACTGGCGGGCCGCCGTGTCGACATCAACGCGGCCGTCCCCGTCGACGGGCAACGCACGCACCTGGAAACCGTTGGCGGCCATGACCGCGAGGTTCGGCCCGAACTCGCCGGGCAGGCAGGCAAGGGTGCGCTCCCCCGGCCAACTGCCGAGCAGCAAGTCCAATGAGTGGTTGGAACCCGACGTGTACACCACATCGGCGGCGTCGAGTCCGGTCAGTGCCGCGACCGCTGCCCGCCCCGCCGCGAGCACAGGTGCAGCCGCTTCGGCGGCCACATACCCGCCGACTTCGGCCTCATGGCGAGCATGCGCGGCGACGGCATCGATGACCGCAAGGCTCTGCCGCGAGCAGGCACCGCTGTCGAAATGCAGGCCGGCGACCTTGGGGCGGGCTTCGGCCCACTGCTGGGCGAGGCTCATTTCACCGCCAGCGACAAGCCGAAGTCACCGGCTTCATCGGTCCACCAATGAGTCTGCCGCAAACCGGCTTTCGCCAGTTCATCGGCAACTCCGTCAGCCCGGAATTTGCAGGACACCTCGGTCAGCATCTCCTCACCGGCGTCGAATGCGACGTCGAGATCCAAGCCGGAGATCCTGACCTGTTGTGGCGCGTCTGCCCGTAGCCACATCTCGATGCGTTCCTCGTCGGCATTCCACTTCGCGACATGCTCGAAGGCGTCGAGGTCGAAATCGGCGTCGAGCTCGCGGTTCACCACCGACAACACATTGCGGTTGAACGCCGCGGTGACGCCTGCACTGTCGTCGTAGGCGCGGACCAACCGGTCGGCGTCCTTGACCAGGTCGGTGCCCAACAGCACGCTGTCACCGGGCTGCAGGGTCTCGGCCAGCGATGCGAGGAAATCAGCCCGCGGACCGGGCGTCAGATTGCCGATCGTCGAACCGAGGAACGCCACCAGGCGGCGCCCGACCGGCGGAATCTTGCCCAGGTGTTCTTCGAAATCACCACACACCGCATCGATTTCGATTCCCGGATACTCCTGACCGATGGCATCGCCGGCAGCCCGCAACACACCGGCGTCGACGTCGAACGGGATGAAGCGACTCAACTGCCCGCCGTCGCGCATCGCGTCGAGCAGCATCCTGGTCTTCTCCGAGGTGCCGCTACCCAGCTCGACGAGAGTGTCCGCCCCGGCGGCCGCGGTGATCTCCGAAGAGCGGTCTCGCAGGATCTGCGCCTCCGTGCGCGTCGGGTAGTACTCGGGCAGCCGGGTGATCTGGTCGAACAGGTCGCTGCCCACCGAATCGTAGAACCACTTGGGCGGCAGCATCTTCGGCGACTGCGCCAGCCCGTCGCGCACATCGCGGCGCAGCGCGGTGGCCGCCGAATCGGCGGCCAGATAGTTGGACAGGCTGAGCGTCATACCGAACCTTTCAGTGGGGTGAGCTCGACATGCGAGTCAGAGACGTGCACCAGGTGGCGGTCCGGGATGTCGGACCAGCCGGGATCGTCGTCGTAGGGTTCGCTCGCGAGCACGACGCCGTCCGGCAGTTGCAGCATCGACAGGGTATCGCCCCAGGTGGTGGCCACCAATCGAGAACCGTTGGCGGCCAAGATGTTCAGCCGGGCATTCGGATCCAGCGCGCCGACTTCGGCAATCGTCTGCCCCAGCGCATCCAGGCCCCGGGCGAAGATCAGCGCCGCCAGCACCGCGCTGTCCACGACGGATTCGGCCTCCCCGGTCAGCGGCAGAACCGCACGGTCCACCACTCCGTTGTGCGACAGCAGCCATTGCCCGTCGGTGAACGGCGCCGAGGCCGAGGGTTCGATCGGCATGCCGATGGTCGCCGAACGCACGGCCGCGACCACGCATCCACTGCTCAACGCCGGCGCCACCGAGGCGAACGACGCGTCACCCCACAGCGGTTTGTCACTGCGCCACCGACGCGCCACACCGTCAGGCGAGAAAAACCCTGCACCCCAACCGTCGGCGTTCATCAACCCGTGCTTCTGCCGACGCGGTGCATACGACTGCACCAGGAGGCCCTGCGGCGGATCCAACACCAGCGAGGCCACCGATCGCGGCGCGCCCAGCCACCCGATATGCCGGCACATCAGAGAGCATCCCAGGCCAGGCGTACACCCGAGAAAATCTGCCGCCGGATCGGATGGTCCCAGTTGCGGAAGCTCGGTCGCAGGATATCGGCGGACACCGCCCACGCACCGCCGCGCAGCACCCGGTAGTCGCCGGCCCCATTGCCGTCGAAGAAGGGCTCGGTGTAGCGGTCATAGACCATCGGGGTGAAGCCTGGCCACGGCCGCAGCGGCGACGTGGTCCACTCCCAGACATCGCCCAACATCTGCTCGACGCCGTAGGCTGACGCGCCGGCCGGATACGCCCCCACCGGAGCGGGCCGACGCGCCTCACCCCCGAGGTTGGCCAGCGCCTCGGTGGGTTCGGAAGTGCCCCACGGGAACCGGCGACGGGCTCCGGCCACCGGATCCCAGGCGCAGGCCTTCTCCCATTCGACTTCGGTGGGCAGCCGGGCTCCGGCCCAGGCGGCGTACGCCTCGGCCTCGAAGAAGGTGACGTGCTGGACCGGTTCGTCGGCCGGGATGGTCTCGATGTGGCCGAACCTGGTACGGGTGCCGTCGGGGCCCCAGAACTGAGGTGCGGTCAGACCGGCCTCCTGGCGATGCGCCCACCCGCGCGAAGACCACCAACGGGGCTGCTGATAGCCGCCGTCGTCGATGAATTCGCGCCATTCGGCATTGGTGACCGGGACGCGCCCGATATAGAAGGGAGGCAGCTGGACGATATGCGCCGGACGCTCGTTGTCCAGTGAATGCGGTTCCGTCAGTTCGTCGACGCCGAGCACGAACGGCCCGCCCGGGATCAGCACCGAGGTGCCGGCCAGCCCGGGCCGGCCGGTGGGCAACGCGCTGCCGGCGTCGAGCAGCGGCGGCCCGGACCGCAGGTTCAGTGCCTGCAGCATGGTCTCGTCGTGCTGGTTCTCATGGCTGATCACCAGACCGAAGTTGAACCCGGAGTCATCGGCGTCCAGGGAATCGAGCGCGTCGAGTGCACGCGATCTGACCGTCGCGCAATAGGTTCGTGCGTCTGTCGGTGGCAGCAGCGGAAGTTCGACGCGGCTGGCGCGGGAGTGCACGAAGGCGTCGTAGAGCCGGTCCACCTCCGGGGCCAGCATGCCCGGACGGTCCGCGTTGCCGCCCCGCAGCAGCCACAACTCCTCCTGCTGACCGATGTGGGCGAGATCCCAGACCAACGGGCTCATCAACGGGCTGTACTGGCGATGCAGTTCGGCATCGTCGAAGTCGACCAGGCGCAGGGTGCGTTCCCGCGCTCTGGTGAGCTGCTGAGCCAGCGCCTCGCGTGTGGTCAAAGCTCACCCTTCACCAGTAGGCCCATCGCAGAAGCGATTCCGTGAGCCACCACCCGATCGGCGAAATCGTCGGCCGGGCAGCGTCCCTCCTGGACCGAACGCGTCAGCTGCGCCATCGATTCCGCCAACCCCGCCGGGGCCCGCTGCGCCGCGGCCGACACACATGCGACCGCCGATTCCTGCAGCCGGCGATCGGCCAGTCCGATGCGGGCGGCCCGGTCCCATGCGGTGGCCACCGGCGCCGTCGCCTCGGTCGCGATCGCGGCGGCCCCCGGATCGTCGAGGAGAGTGGTCAGCGTGAACACCACGGCGGGCCACAAGGCGTCCGGCACGCTGTCGAGATAGCGGATCTCCAGCCAGCGCCGCGGCCGCACCGGCGGGAACAACGTGGTCAGGTGATACTCGAGGTCCGCTTCGGTGGGACGGCGGCCGCCGAGCACCGCGCGTCCGTCGGCCCAGTCGGCGAACGGGACCCAGTTGGTCACCGGGACGGCATCCGGGGTGTTGACGAGCATCACCGGCGCCCGCAGCGCATAGCGCGCCCAGTCACTGACCGGATCATCGCCGTCGGCGCCGAGGATCGGCCCGCAGCGCGCGGAATCCAGCTGCCCCCACACCCGCTGCCGAGAGGACTGCCAGCCGGTGAACTGTCCGCCGAGCATCGGCGAGTTCGCGGTGATGGCGATCATCGTCGGACCTAGCGCGTGGGCCAGCCGTACCCGCTGAGCCCAGCCGTCCCGCGGGCCGGCGTCGAGGTTGACCTGAACCGACGCGGTCGACGTCATCATCGCAGCGCCCGCCTCGGCCGATCCGCTGGCCGCGAAGAACTGCTCCATGGCCTCATAGCGCGGGCCGGGGTTGACCCGTTGGGTGGGCCGTACCGGATCGGCGCCCAGCAGGACCAGGCCCAGACCGCGGTGTTCGAACTCCGAACGCAGCACGGCTCGGTCGGCCAGCAGGCCGGTGATCGCTGCCGAGGGGCCGTCGGCAGGCGGTCCGGACAGTTCGATCGCACCGCCCGGCTCGACGGTGATGCGACTGCCACCGGGCAGCGCGGGAATCGAAGCGATGACCTCGGAGAGCTCATCCCAGCCCGGGCGCCGCAGCGGATCCTCGACGTCGAAACAATGCGCCTCGATCTCCAGACCCACCTGCCCGACCGGTACGTCGTCCAGACAGCAGGCTTCGATGAAGTCAGCGGCCTGTTCGGCACTGGTGAACTCGACGGGAGTGAGCCGAGCGGGACCAGCCCTGACGGGTTCTGCCATGGCCACCACCCTCCCGGACGTCACCGTCTCAAACGGCTCGGTTGTGTTCCATCATCCAGATAGCACCGACAACTTCTACTGCCCCAAGGTGTTCTGCATGGCACCGGCAAGGACATTGACCGCGGGGCCGGCGTTGCCGGACTGGCATACCTTGGCTTGTAGCAGGACGTTTTCCCGTTTGCGGGTGGTGTTGAAACAGCGACGGTCCGTGCCGGCTTCCTGTTTCACCCAATCGGCGTCGGTGGCGCTCGCCGGGCCGCCGGTGAAGGTCCACACCTGGGTGACGAAGTTGTCCAGGTGCATCGCGGTGGTCTGGCCCGAGCACCCGTTGGTGCGGTCCACCACCCGATGGAACGCGCGGTCCGCGGCCTCCGGTGTGGCGAACACCCCGACAGCCTGCTTGACGTAATGGCTCTGGTCGTCACCCGCCGTCTGCGTGGTGGCGCCGTTGAACGAGGCGAGATCCGGATCGTTGTACACCTCGGGCAGGCCGATATCGGCCCAGTTGTTGCACACCGGGTTCTCGACCGAGAAGCCTTGGAAGGGGACGGTGAACTCGGACTCCCACGTCATCGGGGCACCGATGATGTTGCCCACCGAACCCTTCGGCATGACGGCATAAGACACCACACCAGGATCCGAGGGACGCGCACCAGCAGGTGCAGCCAATGCCAGCGCGAGACCGGCCAGCCCGAAACCGACAGTCAGGGCACGCATGGCCTCGATCATGCCAGTTAGTGAACCGTGCGCGTGCAGTAGGTTCGCGCCGGCGACGGATAAGGCCAGGCGTAGTGCCCGGTTTCGGCGGGACAGGCCGAACCGTCCCGCACGTCGAGACGCCTGGTCACCTCGACCATCACACCCGGGCCACGGTCGGAGCGCACCGCGCAATCAGCCAGCTCCACCACGCCCGCGGGCATGCCGAGTTCATAACAGTGATTGGCCACCAGATTGGGAACCAGACACAGCCGCGCGGTCGACGGGTCGGCGAGTTCGGCAGGCAGATGCTGATACTCGGCGCTCGGGCAGGCCCCGGTGCCGTCGGCGATGGCCCCGACGGTGTAGCTGGGGTCGACGTTGCAGGACACCTTGCCGGCCCGGGTCACTTCGGGGGCTGCTGGTGTGGTGGCCGGGACACTCACGCAATCACCCACAGCGAAGACCATGGCCGCGCCGCGCTCGGGTTCGGATTCGGCGCCCGCACCGCAGCCGGCGGCCAGCACCGGCACCGCGACCAGCGCGGCAACCACCACCAGCCGATTGCGCGTCATGGTTAGCGAGAATCTCACGATTCCCAGTCGCCTGCCCAGCGCTTGGCCGAATACCGCCGAATACCAAGGCGCCCCGGCCACAAGGGGAGGTGGCCGGGGCGTCCGTTGGGCTGCAGAGTGGTCTTATGTGGTGACGGCGGCCTTCTGGCAATCGGCACAGATTCCCCAGAACACGACCTCCGCCTCATCGACGGCGAAACCGGCCAGGTCAGACGGCTCCAGGCAGGGCGCCTCCCCCACCGCGCAGTCGACATCGGCAACCACACCACACACCCGGCAAACCAGGTGATGATGATTGTCGCCGGCGCGCGTCTCATAACGTGCCGAGGAACCGGCCGGTTCGATCCGACGGACCAGGCCCGCGTTGACGCAGGCCCGCAGGACGTCGTAGACCGCCTGGGTCGACACCGAACCGAGGTTCTCGCGGGCCAGCCCGGCCACATCGTCTGCAGTCGAATGCGGATGGTCGGCCAGCGCCTGGAGAACCGCGACCCGCGGTGCAGTCACGCGCAGCCCAGCAGCCCGCAACAGGGCCTTGGGGTCGTGTTGATGCACCGTGGTCACGGCTCCAGTATGCGCGCTCTTTGGAGTCAGTCCAAAAGAGTGGGCTGTGATTATGGTCGCGCAGGCGATGCCGGTGTCGGCGGGGTCTCAGGACGCTCAGAGCCGCTACCCGGACCACCGGGGCCACCGGGACCACCCTGTCCACCCGGACCGAACCCGCCGGGGCCACCCGGACCCCACGGCGGCATCATGCCGTGGCGCGGCCCCATCTGCCCCGGACCACCTCCGGGTCCACCGTGGTGGAACATCATCATGCCGCCACGGTCATGGCCGCCGCGATGGTGATGACCATCGCCACCGCCGGAATGTGCGCCTAGGAAGAAGCCGGTGCCGAAGACGACAGCGACGATGAAAACGCTGCCGGCGGCAATGCCCACCCACGCGAGCGCTTGCATGAGCCGGCTCGGCTTGTTCTCGGCGGGCGGGGCGGGAGGGACGACCACGGTCGCCGGCGCTGCCGCGACTGGTTCGGTCGCGGGATCGGAAGGTGTTTCAGTCATGTCACGAGCATGCGAGCACTGCTGAGGTGCAGATCAAGAATTGGCTGTGAATCAGCTTTGAAAGTCCCGGGAGCTACTGCTCAGGTGGGTCCGCGCCGCCGCTTTCCACACCACGGCTGCGCGGACGCACGAACCACAGCCCCACGGTAGAAAACGGCGTAAGGCGTGCCAAGCGTGCCCCGGCTACTGCTCCCAAGGCTTGAACGGATTCACCGCGTACTGGATCACGCGGTACGGGGTGCCGCCGCGGGCCATGGTGTTCCACTGGCTGATGAAGACCCTGACCTGATCCAGCGTGGATCCCGGTGAGATGTAGCCGCCGTAGGGCTGGGCCAACTCGTTGATCTCCGGCGGGGGCAACGCGTCGACAGGGTCAGGCCAGGCGCTGGCGAACACCACTGTGGTTACGGGTGCGGTGCCCAAACCCGTGGGGTCGTAGGCGACCCGCACCTCCATGTTTCCGTTGGTGGCGTTGAAGTAGGACAGCACCGGCTTGCCATCGATCTGGCGGATGCTCATCTCGCCCACCCGGTCGGAGAACAACGCGGTCGGGGGCTTGCCCCAGCCACCCGCCGACGACCAACCCTGCCAGCTCGCACGGTCGGTGAAGGTCTTCGGGCTGGCCCGGTACAGGAAAGGCGGACCGCTGCGGTCGAAATTGTTGGCCACGATGTACACCCACCCGCTCGGTGAGTCCGGCGCCGGGACCGGGTCGTAGTAACCGGTGATCTGCGTCTGGGCCCCGCCCTGGTACTTGGCATCACGTACCGAACCGGGCACCGTAGGCCAATTCGGCCGGGCCGCATCGGCTTTCACCAATCGGGAGCTCTGCGGCCGGAGATCCTTGGTGGTGGTCACCAACATGTAGTTCTCGCGGTTAATTGAGATCACGCCGGCAGGCAACTGCGACGAACCGGCCGGCGCGGCGTCGGCCAGCAGCGGTTTGTCCACCCCGGTAACGCCCCGGTAGCGCACGCCGCCGGCATCCTCGATCGAATCGGCATCGACGTGCAGCGCTACCGGCGAGTGCCAGCCGCCGAAGCCCACGGCCTGTCCCGCGAAGCTGTCACCGCACACCTGGAGCACCCGGCTGGGGAACTCCATGAACTCACACAGATCCGTCGCGCCGATACCGTAATCACGGGTGGGCGTACCGGTTCCGGCACTCGGGCCGATCCGCAACACCTGACCCGGAGCCAGCGGCGGCACGACGAGATCCCCGAAGCCCGGGGTTGCACCTGCTGCCGGCATCGCCGAAATGGCATTCCAGCAGAGAAAGATCGAGAGAACGCCTGCTGGAATGCGGTTTCGGCGCAAGGCGACGCTTAGAGCTCGGCGGCCAGCAACTCGGCGATTTGAATCGTGTTCAGCGCAGCACCTTTTCGCAGGTTGTCGCCGGACACGAACAATGCCAGGCCACGCCCCTCGGGCACACCCGGGTCTTGCCGGATCCGGCCGACCAGGGACTCGTCGATACCGGCGGCGGCCAACGGGGTCGGAACATCGACCAGCTTCACACCCGGCGCAGCGCCCAACAGTGCCTTGGCGCGCTCGACCGAAAGCGGCTGAGCGAACTCGGCATTGATCGACAGCGAGTGTCCGGTGAACACCGGAACCCGCACACAGGTACCGCTGACCAAGAGCTCGGGGATGCCGAGAATCTTGCGGCTCTCGTTGCGCAGCTTCTGGTCCTCGTCGGTCTCGCCGGAGCCGTCGTCGACCAGTGAACCGGCCAGCGGGATCACGTTGAACGCAATGGGCGCGACGTATTTCACCGGCTGCGGGTACTGCAGAGCCGAGCCGTCATGCACCAGCTGCTCGGCACCGTCGACCACCGCGCGGGTCTGCGACGCGAGCTCCTCGACACCGGCCAGCCCACTGCCCGACACCGCCTGATAGCTCGACACGATCAACCGGGTCAGCCCGGCCTCCTCGTGCAGCGGCTTGAGCACCGGCATCGCGGCCATGGTGGTGCAGTTCGGGTTGGCGATGATGCCTTTAGGCCGGTTGCCGCCGTCGCGCTTGAAGTTGACCTCGCTGACGACGAGGGGTACCTCGGGGTCCTTGCGCCAGGCCGACGAGTTGTCGACGACGACGGCGCCCGCCGCGGCGAACCGCGGGGCCTGCACGCGCGACATCGTCGCACCGGCGGAGAACAGGGCGATGTCGAGACCCGACGGGTCGGCGGTCTCGCTGTTCTCGACCTCGATCTCCTGGCCGCGGAACGTCAGCTTCTTGCCCTCGGAACGGGCTGAAGCGAAGAACCGGACCGAGCTGGCCGGGAAGTTCCGCTGCTCCAACAGGGCGCGCATGACCTGGCCGACCTGGCCGGTGGCACCGACAATCCCTATTCGCGGACCGCTCGAAACCATCTCAGCGCCCCGTTCCGCCGTAGACCACGGCCTCGTCGTCGCCGCCCAAGTCGAACGCGTCATGCAGGGCGGAGACAGCGGTGTCGAGATCCGTGTCCTTCACCAGCACCGAGATGCGGATCTCCGACGTGGAGATCAGGTCGATGTTGACGCCGACCTCGGCCAGCGCCTCACAGAACTTCGCGGTGACGCCGGGATGGCTGCGCATGCCCGCGCCGACCAGCGACACCTTGCCGATGTGGTCGTCGTACAGCACCTGGCTGAACCCGATTTCGTCCTGCAACGAGGTCAGCTTCTGCACCGCGCCAGGCCCGTTGTCCATGGGGCAGGTGAAGGTGATGTCGGTCTTGCCGTCCTCCACCTTGGAGATGTTCTGCAGCACCATGTCGATGTTCACGTCGGCGTCGGCGACGGCGCGGAACACCCTGGCGGCATAGCCGGGCACGTCCGGGACGCCGACGACGGTGACCTTGGCCTCCCCGCGGTCGTGGGCTACTCCGGTCAGAAGGGCGTCTTCCATGGGGATGTCCTCGATCGATCCTTTGACGATGGTGCCGGGCTTGTCCGTGTACGACGAGCGCACGTGAATCGGAACGTTGTACCGGCGGGCGTATTCCACGCAGCGCAGCATGAGCACCTTGGCGCCGCACGCGGCCATCTCGAGCATCTCCTCGAAGGAGACGGTGTCGAGGTGGCGGGCATTGGGCACGATGCGCGGGTCGGCGGTGAAGATTCCGTCGACGTCGGTGTAGATCTCGCAGACGTCGGCTTTGAGGGCGGCGGCCAGCGCGACGGCGGTGGTGTCGGAGCCGCCGCGGCCCATGGTGGTGACGTCCTTGCTGTCCTGGCTGACGCCCTGGAACCCGGCGACCAGCACGATGACGCCCTCGTCCAGCGCATCGCGCAGGCGGCCGGGGGTGACGTCGATGATCTTGGCGTTGCCGTGGATGCCTGTGGTGACAATGCCGGCCTGCGATCCGGTGAACGAGCGGGCCTGCGCACCGAGGGACTCGATGGCCATCGCGACCAGAGCATTGGAGATGCGCTCACCCGCGGTGAGCAGCATGTCCATCTCACGCGCCGGCGGGGCCGGGGAGACCTGACGGGCCAGGTCGAGGAGGTCGTCGGTGGTATCGCCCATCGCGGAGACCACGACGACGACATCGTTGCCGGCCTTCTTCGTCTCGACGATGCGCTCGGCCACGCGGCGGATCCGATCGGCATCCGATACCGAGGATCCGCCGTACTTCTGTACGACGAGCGCCACTGTCTAACCCTTCAGAAAGCTGGATTGAGTCCCACACAGAATAAGGGAGACGCGCACGCGGTTTTCCCCGCCGGTAGCTTGGCTGATGTGCCTGACACGCCGAACGGCCGCCTGGCCAGCACCAGCGTGCCGATCCACCCCGACCTCGCGGCCCGTTGGAGCCCCCGGGCCTTCGACCCCGACGCCTCCATCAACGCTGACCACCTCACCGCACTTCTGGAGGCCGCGCGCTGGGCAGCCAGCTGGGGCCACCGCCAGCCGGTGCGGTTCGTGGTCGGGATCAGAGATGACGAGACATTCACCACACTGGCCGGCCTGCTCAAGCGCGGCAACAGCTACGCCCATGCGGCCTCGGCGCTGGTTCTGGTGTGTACGGACCAGGGAGAAGATGCGAGGACGGCCTTATATGCGGCAGTCGACGCCGGAGCGGCGATCGCGCAACTGACCGTCGAGGCGGTGTCCCGCGGGCTCGTCGTCCATCCGATGGCCGGCTTCGACGTCGAGGGCGCCCGGGCAGCGTTCGGCATCCCGGAAGGCGTGCGACCGCTTGCCGTGGTTGCGGTGGGGACGTTGGGTGACTATTCCGAAATGGGAGAAGAAATTGCCGAGCGCGACGGCCGACCCCGGGAGCGGTTGCCGCTGGAGCAGATCACATTTGGCACGCGTTGGGGAATTCCGCTCGACTGACAAATTCGTACAGGATTGACGCTACCGTTGGATCCATGGCAGAGCACATCGACCTACTGCTCGACGCCCGACATATCAATCAGAGCGGTATCGGCACATATATCCGGACCGAGTTGCCGACCGTAGAGAAGACGCTGGCCCAACAAGGTCTTTCGCTCGGCGTGCTCATCGACGAGGGTAAGGAACCGCCACTGGACGGCGGCACCACAGTGGCATTCGCGAAGCCGTCGAACGCGGGGATGTACTCGGCGGGCGAGCAGCAGGTGTGGCGTCACGCCTTGAAAAGCCTTCGCCCGAGGGCGTTGTGGCTACCGCACTACCCCTTTCCACTTGCAATTCTCGGCCGTGGCAACAGCCATACGAAACTATTTGTCACGATTCACGACATCTTGCATCTGCAACCTCAGAGTGTCTCCGGGAAGAATTTCGCGTACCGCGCCTACGCGCGCGCGATGATCTCCATGGATGCACGGAGGTGCAGAAAGATCTTCACACCGTCACAGGCGACCGCGAAGGCTTTGGCCGAGGTATCGCCGAAAGCGCAGACGGTAGTGACGCCGATCCCGGTCGGAGAAGCCTGGCTCACCTCTTCGGACGCTGCGTTGACCCCCGTGGAGGGCAGGTACATCCTCTTCGTCGGCAATGCCAAATGGCACAAGAACCTTCCTATCCTGTTCGAGGCGTTTCGAGAGATCGCCTCGGAGATCCCGCAAAAGCTGGTGATCGCAGGCGCAGGTGAGTCGGTCCGAAACCTCGACGAGCGCCTTGTGGGCTACGCGACCGAGCTGGCCGACCGGGTTCAGATGATCGGGAGATTGGAGTTCGAGACGCTACGGGCGATGGTCGCAGGCGCAGATCTATTGGTAATGCCCTCCCTTTACGAGGGTGCTGGACTACCACCGCTCGAGGCGATGGCATCCCACACAGCCGTTTTGGCGTCGAGCATCCCTTCGTTGCGGGAAACTTGCGGCGATGGCGCCGAGTACTTCGACCCCTACGCCTACCGAACACTGGCTGAGCTTCTCCGCACATACTGCCGCGACGACACCGCCAGGTCAGGTTTGGTTGAGCGGGGGTGGGCTCACGTGAACAGCAGGCAGTGTCAGATCAAGCCCACCACCGCGGCGGAAACCATCTGCGCAGAACTTCTCGGGACGGGGCGGTGACCATTCCCAGGCGATCGGTCCTCTCCGTCCTGCCAGCTCTGACAGCAATGGCGGGTTTGGCACCGAGGGCGTCGGCCGCGCGGTCCGTGGTGAACGTCCGTGATTATGGGGCCAAAGGTGACGGCGATACCGACGATTCAACCGCAATCCAGGCCGCTGTCCGGGCAGTGCGACCGGGCAGCATCTTGTACTTCCCTAAGGGGCGCTACCGGTTCGCGGAGCCAAATCCCGATGGTGCGGCCGCAGTTGCCATCTCGGCAATCTCGAACGTAGAGATCAAATTCGATACCGGTGCCGAGCTCCTCATGGACAACCTGGACGACAAGGGCATGGGAGCAGGCCACGCAATCCTGATACAGGGTCCGGCGTCGCACATCTCTCTGAGCAACGTAAAGATTCGTTGGGCGACAAAGGCGCCCCGGTCGATGGGTGACGGCATCCGTATCGTCGGATACCCCGTCGACAACACGTCGCCCATTGGCTGGACCGGTCCGCCTGCACCGGTTGGCAACGTCCGGATCTCCCACTGCGAGGTCCAGTCCAGCCCGCAGGCAGGCGTCATCCTCATGGCGGTCTCCGACGTCAGCGTCACCGACCTGCGGGTCCACGACACAGCTGCCGACGGTTTGCATTTCAACGCGTGCCGCCGGGGACATGTCGACGGTTATACGGTCACCGACAATGGGGACGACGGCCTGGCACTGGTCACCTACTATTCCGATCAGCCGGCATACGACAGCGCAGCACAGACGTTTGCTTTCCCGGGCCTCACCGCGTGGTCAAATACCGATTTCACGATCAAAAATGTCACCGTTTCCGGCGGACGCGCCAACGGCGCTCGATTCGCAGGCGCCAACGGTGTGGTACTCCGCGGCCTGACCGTTCGGGGAAAGACGTATGGAGCCGGAGTCGTAGTGGACTCAAGTGCAGAGATCGACTCCGGCACCGATTGGCGGTACGTGGCTTCCCGCGGCCTGAAACTTGAGGGAGTCACAATCGCCGACTGCGAAATGGGCGTACAGGTACTGGCACGGTCAGGGGCTGGCGGCGACAGCAGATTCACCGAGTTCGGCGTTTCCGTCGTCGACGCGAGCATCCACAATTGCAGCAATTGGGCCGTGCGGGCCGAGTCCCTTACCGACCAATCGATCACCGGCTTCCGACTGACCGACTGTGTCGTGGACGCTACGTCCACCACCGGCGGCAACGGTGGAATCGGCTTGGGCCACACCCGAGACATCAGTTTCGGCAAGATCTCGGTCACGCACTCTCAGCCGATTGTCACCTTCAGCGCGAACGACACGAGCAATCTGACGATCTCCGCACTGCAACTCTCCATCAGCCGGGTCGGTCAATCCGACGACGCTCCGACGCCGAGCGCGATCTTCGACAATTGCGAAGGCGCGATCCACACGATGCGAGTCAGTTGGCCAGGGGCGCCCACGTCATGGACGCCCGTACAGATCAAGAAACAAGCCAATGTTGTCGACCGGACAGTTACGGCACAGCCGGTCGCCATCAGGAAGCTCTTGGTGCATCCGACCACTGTGGTCAACCACGTGCGCACGACCTAGGTCGTCCCCACGACACCTGACGGAGAGGAAACACATGGCACAACAGACCATCCGCAAAGCCGTCATTCCCGCGGCCGGCATCGGTTCACGCCTGCTGCCCCTGACCAAAGCCATCCCCAAGGAGATGTTGCCGGTCGGCGACAAGCCTGTCATCGAACACACGGTGCGAGAGCTGATCAACTCCGGCATCACCGACATCACCATCGTGGTCTCCGGTGAGAAAACATTGATACAGGAGCACTTTCGTCCGAATGCGACGCTCAGGGACCAGCTGCGAAGAGACGGAAAAGACGCATACGCCGACGCCGTCGAAGAAGTCGGGCAGCTGTCCGCCCGCGGCCACATCACCTATCTCCATCAGCACGGTCCATACGGCAACGGCACCCCAGTGCTCAACGCCTCACGCTCATTCGGCGATGAGCCGGTGCTCGTGCTCTGGCCCGACGATGTGTTCGTCGCCGAAGTGCCCCGCGCCCAGCAGCTGATCCGGGCCTACGAGCAGACGGCATCCCCCGTGTTGGCGTTGATGCCTATGGCCCCCGAGGACTCACGTCGGTATGGCGTGCCGATCATCAAGGAGGATCTGGACGGCGGGCTGCTGCGGATCACCGGCATCGTCGAGAAACCGCAGCCGAACGAGGCTCCGTCGGATTACGCCGCGATCGGCGGCTACGTCATCACACCCGGTGTCATCGACGAATTGCGCCAGCAGACCAAACGCTGGTACGAGGGCGATCAGACCGGCGAGATCTACCTGACCGACGCCATCAACGCCTACGCCAAGGACCATGCCGTCTACGGCCAGGTGATCCAGGGACATTGGTGCGATACAGGCAATCCCGCCGACTATCTGGTCGCGCAGTTCGCCTTCGCATTGGCCCACCCCGAATACGGCCCGGTTCTACGCGATCTGGCGGCGCAACTCGACGGACCGCTGTTGCACACGATCGCACACGAAATCGGAGGGGACAGGTGATGTCGGACAGCAGAATCGCCATTGTCCACGAGCGCTTCACCGAGATCGCTGGGTCGGAGCAAGTAGTCGAACAACTAGCGCTGCAATGGCCTGATGCTGAAATCTTCGCCGCGATAACCAAACCGGGCAGTATCCCGGACGGCATCACCCGACCTCCGCATGCAACGTGGCTGAACTCCGGCTACCGCCTTCTCGGGCAACGCTCGTATGCGCCGCTTGCGCCGCTGATTCCGGCAGCTTTCCGCCACATGGATCTGCACGACTTCGACGTCGTGGTGGTGAGCCATCATGCCTTTGCCACTCAAGCGGTGTTCGCAACGGATGCTCCGGTCATCGCCTACGTGCACAGCCCGGCTCGGTGGGCATGGGAACCCTCCATGCGCGCCCAAGAGGCAGGCGGGTGGGCCGGCGCGGCCGCCCTCGCAGTTCTGGGTCGCATAGCCAAGAGAGGCGAAAGTGCGGCCGCACCGAAGTTGCGCCACATCGTCGCCAATTCGACGGCGGTAGCCCAGCGAATCAGCCAATGGTGGAACCGTGATTCGACGGTGGTTCACCCACCTGTCGACACCGAAGGGTTTACCCCGGACCCGTCGGTCGAACGCGAGGACTTCTTCCTCCTCGCCGGGAGGCTGGTGCCGTACAAGCGACCGGACCTCGCGATCGCCGCGGCAACCCGAGCTGGTGCGCGGCTCGTGGTCGCCGGAGACGGGCGATCGATGAAGCAGTGCCAAGACCTTGCGGGTCCCAACGTGACGTTCCTCGGCAGAGTCCCACACGACCAGTTGCTCAGCTTGCACCGCCGTGCGCGCGCATTGCTCATGCCGGGGATCGAAGACTTCGGGATCGTGCCGGTCGAGTCGATGGCAACCGGCACGCCCGTGATCGCACTCGGGGCAGGGGGCGCCCTCGACAGCGTCGTCCCGGAGTCCACTGGGGCGCTCGTCACTCCGGGTAGCGATCACGAAGTAATCAACGGATTCGTCTCGGCCATGAAGACCTTCGATCCTTCGGCGTACGACGGCGCTCACATCCGAGAGTGGGCAGAAGGATTCTCGGAGGCCAACTTCCGGGCGAAGATGCAAAAAGTCTTGGACGAAGTGCTGGGTTGACGTATCCGCCTTCGGGCGTCGAGTGAGCCCCAAGCCCTAGCCGACGCCCAGACGATTGGTGACCGAGGCCGGTGTCACGGTCAGCTCCTCTACCGCCAATGTCTGCGCCCTGAACGTCTCGATGGTGAGCTGAACCGGAATCCATGATGCGGGTGCCTGCGGCCAACTGACGTCCATCGAGGTGATCCTGCCCTCGCAGTTGTCGAAGTACGCGCACGGTATCGACAGATCCTCCGGTTGGGTCGCCTGGGTAACCGCCAGCTTCAGCGTGTCGACCGCCAGGCCATGTGTATTTTCCGCGAGGAAGATCACGGCTAGTTCGGAATGGGTAACCGAAACCTTGTCGAGAGTCAGCCCACGCGTGTTGCCCAGTCCCACACCACCGTTGCCCTCGGACACCGATATCGCGCCGACGGTACACGTGGAGAGTCCAAATCCGGTGATGGGTTGCGCCGTCAGGGATTCCGCCCGTACCGCCCAGTTGGTGCAGTTGCGAATTTCCGCGTTGCGCGCGGTCACGTCGAAATCGGTGAACCGGCCGTCCGCGCGGGAACCCGGACGCGCAAGCACCTGGATGCCCATCTCGCAGCCGGAAACGGAGATGTCTTCCAGCCGCACGCGACGAGACGCCACATGCTGCCACTCGCTTTCCGCGGTGATCTCGGCCGTCGAGTCGACCATGACACCAGCTCCGCCTCGCTTCTCCCGCACGCTCAGCGTGCTGAGCTGTACTCGATTGGCACCCGAGAGTCGAACGCCGTTGGCCCGTCCACCGGAAATCTTGACATCCGTGATCGCGAAATCCGCGTTCGACCAATCCGTTAGTTCGGGGAAGGCGAAGGTCTGCTCATTGCTCTTGAAGAGGGGTGGATCGGAATACTCGGTCACCAGTGCGAGTCCGTCGTCGCCGTTGTCGGTTGCGGTCAGTCGGCGGATGCGCGCGCGTCGGCACGCGTTGAAATGCAGGCCGTCGGCGGATGTGTCATGGACCTGCAAGTCGGTCACATCGATATCAGACGCCCCGATGACGATCACGCCGGCCTGCGGACTGGAGCGGATCTCGCAGCCCGACAGGGCCACATTGCTGACCGGGGCCGGCTCTCCACTCCAGCCGCGCGGTGGGCCGCCAAGTCCAGTTGGATAGCCGATGATCCTGATCCCGTCGCCCAGTGAGCGCGGCGGCCGGGATGACCACCGAATCTTCACATTGCGTAGTGCGATGCGCGAAGCCGGACCGGTGATCAGGATTCCGTGGCTGGTCCCTGTGCCGTCGTCCTCATCGAGGTTGTCCATGACCAGTTCTGCACCACTGTCGAATTCGATCGCTACATCGGAGATTCCGGTGATCGAAATCGCGGCCATGCCGGGCGGGTTCTGCTCGGCGAACCTGTACTTCCCGCTCGGGAAGTACAGGGTGTCGCCCGACCTCAGCACTCGAACCGCCGCCTGGATTCCCGCTGAGTCGTCGGTCTCACCATCTCCGGTGGCGCCGTAGTCGCGCACGTTGACTGAAAACTCCCTCTTTGCCGGCACATACCCCGCCAATGCTGCCAACGCCACCGCGGATAGCACCGATCGTCGGGGGATGCTCACCGCTTCGCTCCGTCTGTCAACTCATACCAGCGGCTGTGTTCCGCTTCGACCCGAACGGCCAGCGTGCCGCGATCACCGCACAGCCCACCGTCGACAGCAGCAGGAAGATGACGAAGCCGTAGCTCACGATCTGGATGCGCCATACCTCGGAGAAGCAGTAGGCCAAGACGCCGCCCGATGCTGCGATCATGGTGTTGTAGCGGACAATCTTGGCCAACAGGAATCCGCAGAATCCGTAGAGGAGAAATGTGTAGTACCAGCCCCATGCCCCGAAATCGGCATAGGTGTCGGCGAATACGGAGTTCGTGAAGAAACTGGGTCCGAATGACGCGGAGTAGCCGTAGACCTCGTCACCTTTCCAGCTGTTGTCCTTGGACACCTTGTTGAACTGCAGGAACGTCGGCTCGATTGCGTTGAAGGAATCGACCGGATCACCGTTCTTCTCCCAGGTTCCCAGCATGATCGCACCCGCACCCCCGAGCGACACCTGTGCGGGAACAGACAGGTATGCACCCATCTGGAAGAAGTTCATCTCCGCCGGATTGGTGATGCCGGCATCGCGATAGTAATTGGCATTACGGAAATAGTTGAGCGCCGCCAGGAGAGAGAACCCGACGACGAGAATCGCGATCATCGCCATCCAAAGGCGACGCCGGCCACCGGGCCGGCGTGAGGGACTCGCTGTCTTTGCCCAGATCACGAGGTAAACGACGGTTGCCATCAATAACGACAACCGACTCGATATCACCGCGTCCAACAACAGCAGAGCTACACCAGCGGTCATCAACGGCCAACCGATGACTTTCTTCCGCCACAGGTAGATGCCCAGTGGAGCGGCGAGGATAGGGGCGTAGCGAAGTGTTCCGATGCCGGCGGATTGGGAGATGGACTGGCTGAACGCATTTGCCTGCTGGGAGGTCAGTGCGCCGAGGATCGAGGTGGCGCTCGCGATCTGGACGTAGGTGTAGCCGACGCCGACGGTTGCGATGGCCGATATCAGCAGGAAGTATCGCTTTTCGAAGCGTGGACTGGCCGTCGCTGCCATCACCCTTTGGCTGGGTGGCCGGCCCGCCGAACCGATCCGCCAGCCCAGGGTCGCCACCGCGACCATGGTGGCATACCACAGCACCAGCAGGACAATACCTTTCGGCTCGACCGATGAGGGTATCTGCCAGCCTGAGAGCTCGTCGAACGGACCGAAGCGGTATGAGCGGTTGCGCCAGGCCGCCAACGCTACCCATGCGGTGAAGGACATTGCGACCGGGCCCAGGATGAACAAGGCTGGGGTGAACCACCTCGGCATGACCGAAGTTGTTGCAGCCGAGCCTAATTCACTATTGAACACCATCGCCGCCGGTTGCCGACCGCCGACCGGATCGCAGCTTGCGGGCCACCACATCGACGGCCCCTTCGAAATCAGCGATATATCTGCGCGCCACCTGGCGGTACAACATGCCGGTGAAGATCTCGGCGATCACGAACGCGAGGAAGATGGCGATAGTCGAGTGCCAGACAAACATGAACGCCAGCCCGATCGCGAGATATGCCACTGTGCTGACCGCGCGGCACCAGAAGACGACGGTGGTCTCCCCCGCTTTTCGCAAGGCAGCGAACGGAACGGTGGACAGCAGCATCAAGCCCTTCCACAGGCAAGCCAGCAGCAGGGCGATTACTCCGACATTGCTCCAGGCGGGTCCGAAGACGAGCCGACCGAACCCACCGAAGGCTGCGATGAGGACAGCGACAAGACCCGCCACGAAGATCACGCCGACCATGGCTGCCTCACGCATGTTCGCGTGGGACAGCAGGCGGTATCTGCCGTAGGCGATGATCGGTTCCAAGGCACCCGACACCGTCGAGATGACTCGAAACGCCACCGAGGACGCCGGGCCCATGGCAACCAGCACGGCAGACGTCATGGCCGGCACAACGGCGCCCACCACCGCCGTCTCTGCCGTGACCCAACTGGCCTTGCCGAGGTCAGGTGGCATCCCCGAACGCCCGAACGGGGTACGTGGCAGGTAGCGCATCAATGTCGCGGCAACGGCACCCGCCGCCAATACCCGAACACTGTGGCCGTTGTGTCCGATAGCGAGTACCAGCGCAATCACACCGGAGACGATCAGGGTCATCGAGGCCACCGCTTCGCGTTTCCATCTGCCGCTGACCATTCCGATCGAGCGGCCCACCAGCATGCCGGTCATCAACCCGATCGCGCTGATGATCAGCACGGCCGGTATCGCGACAGCTGGCCCGAAGATCAGTAGCGCCCCCGATCCCACGCTCACCAAGGCGACCCATATCGGCAGGCAGAAGTTCTGGTCGGCTCCCGGTGTGGCGAGACGTCCTTCGATGATGAACGCATTGATCAACTGGGCTACATATACGCCCACGGTCAGCGCGAGCGCCAGAAAACCCTGCACCTCGATCGGCGCGAGCCGGGCGTAGACGGCGATGAAGATAGCGGGAAAGATGTTCAGGCCCAGTCCGGCGATGACCTGCACCACTGCATGGAACGCCTTGCTCTCAAGCAACCTTCCGGTCAAGGACACCTCCCGTTACGAGCGGCCGGACACTTAGTCGTCGGGGCTGTCAGCATGGTGTACCGGTCCCCGATCCGACATACGGCGGAAGTACCACCACGGCAGCGAGGTGAAGACTGCGCTCAGGGGGGCGTCGCTCGATGCCGCCGACGAGAGGGCGAGGTGAACTTGCTCATCGGTGTCGACGCCGAGGCGGGAAACCAGGACAAGGTCGGTGGCCGAGGCGATCGCCTCGGGAATCGATTCCGATGCACCTATCGGCCCGGCCTTCACGATGACGGTCGTCTCGGGATCCGGCCGGGTGCCCAGAACGTTCGTCAGATGCACCGGCCCGCGCTCGGCTGCGGCCAATTCCAGCACTGCCGCCACTGTGGAGGTC
Organism: Mycobacterium sp. IDUB_24; assembly: GCF_055419385.1. Lineage (NCBI taxonomy): Bacteria > Bacillati > Actinomycetota > Actinomycetes > Mycobacteriales > Mycobacteriaceae > Mycobacterium > Mycobacterium sp. IDUB_24. The sequence goes on along the minus strand of NZ_JBVAXO010000005.1, from coordinate 140,379 downwards.
CCCGACGAAGGCGAAGCGCCGATGAGGACAATCGTCCGGCCTGCGGCCGGTGCGCCCAGTTGCGCATACAGCTTGCGACCGAGGGTGATTTGGTTGTCGCCCCACTCCGAGCGGGGTGGCTGTTGGAGATCGACCACCGGAATGAGGATGCGGTCGACAGAATCGGCCAGGCCAGATGCACCCGAAGCCAGCGTCACGCGTCCGGACCGCTTTCTGCGGGCCATAAGTATCAACGGGGCCAGCGCGCCACCCAAGAAGCCGCCGAGGACCGCACCGATCAGCAACCGGTGGGAGCTCACATAGTCAGGTGTCGGCGGCTCCAGCACTGGCAGCGTGCCGGCCTGCGCGGCCTGCAGCCGAATCCGGTCGCGCACCTCCCGTATTTTCTGGATTTCGTCCGGATTGTTCGCGGCCTGCTCCGACTGGTCCAGTCGCGGAAGGATGGTCTGCAGCTGCCGATCGGTTCGCGCCGCCACCTGTTGCCCATACAGGTCGATGGTTGTCTGCACTGCCCTGATCGCGTCGGGGCGCGAAGGGGAGGTGTTGGTGATGGACACCACCGATGAGCGCCCCTCCTGCACCACCTTCAGTTTCGGGGGCTTGGTGAGGCCGAGCCGCGCGCCGACCGCCTGCGCAAACCCATCGCCTGTCAGGTAGGCCACCTCGCCTGCCACATACCGTTCTGTGTTGTCGGGAAGGACGGGTGTCGATTGGACCGCCCCGCCGGCAATGGCCACCAGGTCCGGCGGTTCCTTGATCCGCACGAGCGCCGTTGCCGTCGTGTCCGCCGCCATCGCGCCGAACAGAAAGGCACCGAGAATCGCACCAATTCCAACGCCGACGAGTGCCCCGGCAAGCAACTGCGTGAACCAGTCGCGTGCCTCGAACTTCTTGGCAGTCGTCAAAGCATTTGCTGAGGCCGATACGTTCACTGCGGTCAATATGCACCTTTACGCTTCAGAACAGCGCCAACGGTACGCCAGATGATCACCAGATCCCCAACGACCGACCAGTTGCCGGCATACGACACATCGAGCCGGACCCGGTCCTTGTCCTCCAGGTCCGACCGCCCAGACACCTGCCACAACCCCGTCATTCCAGGTTTGACATGTTCCCGGTGCTCGATGAAGGCCGCGTCCGATCCCGCTTCTCCGACGGCCAGCGGCCGGGGCCCGACGACGCTCATCGACCCCCCGAGCACATTGAACAGCTGGGGTAACTCGTCGATACTCGTGGCTCGGAGAACCTTGCCGACCCTCGTCACACATGAATCGGAGGTTCGTTTGTGGAACATGCTGCCGTGCCGGTGGCTTTCCGGCTGCGCCGTCTTATCCGTATCCACGTACATGCTTCGCAACTTGATGATCTTGAACGGCTTGCCATTCATTCCCACCCGTTGCTGTTTGTAGAAGACGGGGCCCCGGTCATCGAGTTTGATGGCCAGCCCGGCGAGCGCGATGACCGGAAGCGCCACTACCAATCCAATGACCGACAGGACGACATCCAGCACTCGTTTGGAAACCATCGACATGGCGTCATGGGTGGGCTCTTCGACAACGAACAACGGCAAATTCTCAAGCGGTCGCAAGTGCAGCCGGTGGGCGGCCACCTCGGTCAATCCTGGGACGACGATGAATTCAGTGTTGATCGCCTGCATTCGCCACGCCAAGAACTTGACCCGCTCGGGCGCCAAATGCCCGGAATAGACCACCGCGAGAGTGTCGGCTCCCGCGGATTCCACCGCGGCCTCGATCTCACTGTCGTCGTTGAAACCGAGGATGGGAACGGATCCGGCGGGCAAATCGACATTTTGTCCGATCCGATCACCGGCGTCGGGGAAACATACGCCAACCACCCGGTACCCGGCACTCGGCGAACGAGCAAAGTATTCACTCAACGTACGCGCCGCGCCGGGTTCGCCCAACGCCACGACGCGGGAGATGTACTCGCCGTGTTTCCTGCGTCGGCGCACGTCGGCTCTCAACAGAAACCTGGCGAGGGTCAGGCCGAGGGCCCCGAACGCGAACGCGGCGAACTGCAGACGCGAAACCGGGTTGGAGAGGAATACGTCGGCCGTCGCGGTCAAGAAGAAGGTCGCGAACGTGGCCACCGCAACACGCCGAAACTCCTCGGCCTGCTGACCCACCAACGAAAGATCACGCGACTGCGTGTAACTGAGCGCAGCGAACCACAGGATGCCGACGAACGCGGCAAAAATCGTTGAATGCAGAGTGTCAGCGAACCCGCGGGTATGCCGCAACGATCCGAGCCATTCGGCAAGAATGCCGGTAGCCACAAGGACCAACACGTCGGCGAGCACCACCCGCCGGTGATACGCGGTTCGCCACCTACGGGCTTGGGCCCGCGCCTGCGCGGGTGCGACATCCGGACTGCCGAAAGAGTTGGCCTTCACCTCGGGTGACGTGGTCAGATGCTCATTCATCGGCGGTCCACCAGACGTTGGGTCGGGACGAAAACTCGGCATATGACATGTGGCCGTCTCCTTCACCCGCCACATTACGTCCCGTGATTATGGCCCGTAAGTTTTGGCTCGACAACGATTTCGGTTGCCGAACATCCGGGCGAACCCGACCGCTTGGCCCGCCACTCGCCGGTATAGTCCGACGCCAGTGTGGGTTTCCGCAAAACGGGAGAATCGTGAATCCGATCCGTACATCGTCCTCGCCCGATTCGGATTACCTGCCGCACATTGGGCGGACCGCCGCTCCGCGGCGGTTTACGCTCCCGATAAAAACATTCCGGCTGATCTTCGCGCTGCTCGTGGCCGCGAGTGCCCTCGCCGCGCCGGCGGCGGCGGACACCGAGCCCGGCACCGTCACACTGTCCTGGCCGTCCCTGGGCCTGCCCCGCACCATCAACCTCAACGCCCCGAACAGCAACCAAGATTTCGATGTGCCGGTACCTGCCGGGCTCGCCGCCGTCAGGCTGCACGGCCTGATCCATGCCCCGGTGAATCTCGGCGCAGGTTTCCTGGAGGTCTCCGACCCGAACGGCGGCTTTCTGGGTGCGGTGAATTTGCCGCCGGTGGCGGCCAATCAGGCCGTCACGCCCTTCACCGTTGACATTTCGGCTGCGCGCGTTCGGAGTTCAGCGATCGGACTGTCGTTCACGGTGCGCCAGGTGGATGGCACCGGCCAGATCTGTGGACCCATGCAACAGCTGCAGATCAGCGATCTGGAGGCCGATTTCACCGGAACGGAGCCGGCGCCCGCGACGGTCGGCACGTTCTTTCCGCCCGTGCTACAGCGCGTCACGGTCTATGCGCCGAACGACGCCGACGCTTCCGAACAACAAGCAGTGCTCACCCTGGCGTCGGCCCTGGTGCGGGAATACGCGCCCCAACCCCTCGGCATCACCGTCGTCAGCCAAGCGCGCGGGGCGACCCCGCCGCCGTCCGGTCAGTTCACCCGCGCCGTTGTCGTCGAACGTGGTCCTGCCGGCCTCACTGTCACCAATCCCGGTACCCCCGGAGTATTTCTCCGGTTGTCAGGTCGCGGCGATGAATTGACCGCACAGACATCGTTGATCGTCAACGAACTGCAGGCGCTGGCGCAGGTCGACACCGCCAGGGTCTACCAAGCAGGCAGCGACGCCAAGCCCACCATCGACACCATGACGTTCGACCAACTGGGCATGAAGGGTCGGGCCGAGGTGCTCCGGTCCGGGAACATCGCCGTCAGCACCGATCGCGCCGCCCTGGGCGCCGGCCGTATCGAGAGTGCCCGGGTGCATCTGCTCGCCCACTACACACCGGTGGCCAAAGAAGACGCCGCGACGGTGCTGGTGCGCGCCAACGGCATCGTCGTCCACACCCAGGCCCTCGATCCAACCGGCAGGCTCGATACAACCTTCGACCTGCCACAGCGGACGCTCACACAACAGGTCGCCCTCGATTTCGCCCTCACCTACAGCCCCCGTCAGTTGTGTGGGCCCATGATCGCGCCCCTCACCTTTCAGGTCGACCAGCAGTCGAGCGTGACCGTAAAGCGCGGCGGGCCGGCGCCCGGCGGGTTCGATTCCCTGCCATCAGAGTTCAGCCCGAAGTTCTACGTGGCGCTCGACGGGACCAGTCCGAACCAGCTCAGCTACGCCACGCGCGTGCTCACTGATCTGGCTCGCCAAACGAAAGCCCAACTGATGCCTCAGGTCGTGGACATCAAGGCGGCCGCCGGAGCTTCCGACTCGGCGCTGATCGTGGCAAACGCCAACACCCTCAAGCAGACAACGCTGAACCCACCGTTGGGCGGCACGGGCTCGGCGATCACCGTCGAACTGCCTACGCAGTTGCGCGCGGACATCAATCGGGGCCTCGGCTCGATTCAGGTTTTTGCCGACGAACCTCGCAACCGAACCGTCGCGCTGATCACGACCACTGATGCGTGGACCCTGGTGGATCCACTGATCGACTACCTCGACAGACCGGACATCGGCTGGTCGCACCTCACCGGGGATGTGCTGGCCGCCGGGGCGGCGGGCGTCCCGGTCGCCGCGTCCATCCGCGATGATGACAACGGATCCAGGCTCACCCCGTCGGATGGCCGAAGCCACGCACTCGAGATCGCCGGGGGCGTAGCACTGGTCGCGCTGGCGGCGATTGCCGGAATTGGGTTGTGGCGGCGCAGAACAAGGAGATCTGTTGATGCGTAAGGGATTGGTGTTGCTCTCCGCCGCCATGGTGGTGCTCGCTGGTTGTGGATCGCCGTCCAAACCCAATTCGGATTCCGGGGAGGAGGCGCCGCACAACCTCGGCTCTGTTCCGCTGACGAATGTCGTCGACCCTGTGCGCAACGCCGCTGCATCGATGGACGTCGTCACTCACATCTCGCGCTCGGGCATCGATGACACTCAATCCCAGGTGACAACTTCGGTTTTCGTCCCAAAGGGCGATGCGCCGGAGGGCGGATTCCCGATCGTCGCGCTGTCCAACAGAACTACCGGCATTGCACCGGAATGCGCGCCGTCTCTTTCACCCACGCTGCTGGGTCTCGCGCCAACGATAGAGGCGTTGCTGAAGGCACACTATGTCGTGGCGGTTCCGGACTTCCAGGGTCTGGGCAAGCCTTCCGATGAGGACGACGGCAACCAATACAACCCGTATCTGGATTCGACTACCGCCGGCTACAACATTGTTGACGCGGTCCAGGCAGCCCATGTCGCGGTGCCGCAGTCGTCGGCGTCCTGGCTGCCGATGGGGATCGGAGAGGGCGGGCAAGCCGCCTGGGCGGCCAATGAGCTCGCGGACAACTACTCCTACGAGCTCGAACTCGCCGGCTCAGTCAGCATTTCGCCGATATCTGACATCGACGGACTCTTGGAAGCCGCGAAGAACGCCACGTTGAGTAACGAGCAGAAGGTGATGCTCGCGAGATTCCTTGCCGGCCTGGAAGCCGCGTACCCGGACGCGATCCACCTCGACGAGTTTCGCCGCGGCGCCGCCCAACAGCACTGGGACGCGCTTCTAGCCTGCCAGTCCGATCCGACCGCGGAGCAGGTCGCCGGACAGATCCCGGCCACGGACCTGCAACCGGCCGACGCAGATGCCGCATCTACGCTGCAGGGTTTCCTATCCAAGGCCACTCTGCCGCAGGGGCCGACACGAGCGCCGATGCTCGTGGTCTACAACGATGGCGATCCTTTCAGCCCGGGTACGTGGACCGATACCGCGCTCACGGCGGCGTGCAAGTTGGGCGACACCATCACGATCCGGAAAAACCCACAGCCACAGCCTGATTCAGCCGAGACACTGGCTTGGATCGGTGACCGATTCAAATCGGAGGCAGCCCCGAACGATTGTGAGGGCCGAACCAAATGAACCTGTCCCTGACCAACGGCTTGATCCCGATAACCCTCCAACTGCTTGCCCTGATCGCGATCGTGGTGTCGATCGGCCGCGGCCGGTCCCGGGAGTGGATGCGGCGCTGGCTGCTCACAGCCGTACTTGTCGGCGTGGGCCTCGCCGCCGCCGCTCGACTTTTCGTACGCGACCAAGGCTGGTCCGCCGAGGCCATCGCTTTCGGAACCGTGTTCTGGACGGCGATGCTGGGATTCAGCGCAACGATCCTGATCGCCGGCTGGGGCGGCAGTGCGTGGTGGCGCCGGCTGGTATCGGTGCTGTCCGTGGTGTTGGTTGTCGTGTGCGGGTTCGCCGCGCTCAACACCGCCACCGGCTACCTGCCTACCGTCAAGGCAGCTTGGCTTCGGATTACTCAAACCGAGCCCGAACAGTGGATCGATGAATCCCAGCTCGCCGCACTTCAACAGAAGGGAGAGGTACCGACCCGCGGAACCGTGGTGCGAGTCGACATTCCCGCCGATGCATCAGGTTTCGCGCACCGCACCGAAGTGGTGTATCTCCCGCCGGCCTGGTTCGCCAGCAATCCACCACCGCAATTGCCGGCCGTGATCATGATGGGTGGCGAGTTCAATCATCCCAACGACTGGCTCCAGTCGACAAGCGCCCTGCAAACACTGGACGACTACGCCGCGCTGCATCACGGCAACGCGCCCATCTTCGTATTTCCCGACATCTCAGGTAAGTTCAGCAATGACACCGAATGCGTCGACGGCACCCGCGGTAATGCTGCCTCACATCTGACCAAAGACCTGGTTCCGTACATGATCTCGCGTTTCGGGGTCAGCCCGAAGGCCGAGAATTGGGGTCTGGCCGGCTGGTCATCGGGCGCGACCTGCTCCCTGGTCACTGCGGTTCGGAACCCCGACATGTTCAGCGCCATCGTCTGGCTCGACGGCACCCTCGGCCCCAACGCAGGCACCAAGGACCAAACTGTCGCACGGCTTTTCGGTGGAGACGAGAAGGCCTGGGCAGCGTACGACCCCAAGACCGTGATCACCCAACACGGCCCGTACGACAACATGGCGGCCTGGCTCGGCGTCGCCGATGACACGCCGACCGTCCACCGCGACGCCGGTACCACTCCACCGCCCCCTGACGCCGTCGAGGATTGGGACACCTTCTCGGAGGAACACGCTCCCAACGCCAATAAGCTGTGCACCCTGCTCAGCGGTTACAACATCGAATGCTCGGTTGTGGGTTACACCGGCGACCATGACTTCCAGTCGGCCGGCGCGGCCTTCGAGGCATCCCTGCCCTGGCTAGCCAGTGAGCTCGGCACTCCCTATGCGCGGGACAGGGCGCTGCCCGGGGCGGACGGAAAGTAGCTCACCCCCACAACACCTCCAGCGAGGTGACCGACTGACCGAGTGCTCGGGCACTCAAGGCCCGCAGAGCACGCCGTTCGACGACCTCGAAGCTCGCCCCGACATGCTCGTGCAAGGCCTTGCGGCCGGCATCGAGCTGATCGTCCAACAGGAGATCGACGATCTGGAGGTGTTCGGTGATGGTGGCGGCCACCCGCTCCTCGGTGACGAAGTCGTACATCCGGATGAGCCGGATGCGCCGGTTGACGTTGTCGAGCGCGGCGACCATCGCCGAATTGCCCGATGCAGTGCACAACGAGATGTGGAACGACTCGTCCATCAACACCATGTCTGCCTCTGGCGGTGGTGGACTGGCTTCCAGTACGGCCCACTCGGCCCGCAGCGCGGCCAACCGGTCCTTGTCGTAGCGCAGCTCGTCGGTTTCCAGAATTCGGGCGATGCCGCGAAGTTCGATCGTGATGCGCAGCTCGTAGAGGTCTCGGACGCCCGCGATGTCCAGGGCCACCGGGTAGTACCCGTCGGAGCGCCGCTCGAGCATGCCATCGGCGTGCAGCCGGACCAGGGCTTCACGCAGCGGTGTTCGGCTGACGTCGAGCGTCCCGCAGAGTTGGGACTCGACAAGCCGGGTGCAGTGGTCGATCTCACCGACCATGAGCTTCTTTCCCAGGTCCACATAGACCCGGTCGCGCAGCGATACCGGTTGCTCGACCCGCGTGCCGGTCACTGCAGTTCCTTGAGCGCGGCCACCACATCGGAGCTCGGGGCGTGCGCCCCGAAGACACCGCCCTGCATCGTGATCATGTTGAGCGCCGCAACGTGGTTGGCGTAATCGGTGGCGCCGGTGGCGTCCGAGACGACGAGGCATTCGTATCCGCGGTCGTTGGCGTCGCGCATGGTGGTGTGCACGCACACGTCGGTGGTGATGCCGGTCAAGATGATGTGGGTGATGCCGCGGCTGCGCAGCACCAGCTCCAGATCGGTGGCGTAGAAGCTGCCCTTGCCCGGCTTGTCGATCACGGGTTCGGCTGGCAGGGCGGCCATCTCGGGGACCAGTTCCCAACCCGGTTCACCGCGGGTCAGGATCCGGCCGCACGGGCCCGCCGATCCGATCTCGGCTCCGATCTGGGCCGAACGCCAGCGCTTGTTGGCCGGCAGATCGGACAGGTCGGGCCGGTGCCCCTCCCTGGTATGGATGACGAACAATCCCGCCGCGCGGGCCGCAGCCAATACCTCCTGCGCCGGACCGAGCGGGGTTCGCACCAGCGACAGGTCATACCCCATGGTGTCGACGTAGCCGCCCTCCCCACAGAAGTCGACCTGCCAGTCGATGTTGATCAATGCGGTCCGGCCGGCGGGGATATCGCCGTCGTACGGCCAGACATAGGGCGCGGCCTTGATGGTGACGGTCATGCCGGCTGCACCACGGCCGACCGTACCGGCAGATAGGTGAGGGCGGTGAATGCCAGGCCGCCGATCACCATCGCCACCACCGCGTCGGAGAGCTGAGGCGCATAGAAGTGCGTCAGCAACGCTCCTGCAGCTCCGATTGCCCACGCCGCGAACGGTTTCCAGCACAGCGGTGCGATGGCCCGCCGGTGCGCGAACACCAGCTGGTCGAGGATGAGCACGATGCCGATCGGGGGCACCAGCACACCGAGGATGTTGAGCCACGTAGCGAAGTAGGCCCAGATGCCGGCGACGGCCGCGACGGTTCCCACCACACCGAGCACGATCGTCAACTGGCGCATGGTCTTTCCGGTGATGTTGCCGAATCCGACTGCACCGTTGTACAGGCAGTGCGCGCACACGCTCCCGAGGTTGACGAACACGAACACGATCGCCAGAGGCACCAGGATGCCGCCGCCACCGACCAGCACGTGCAGGAAGTCACCACCTGCCGTACCTGGTGCGGCCGCGGCACCGAGTGCGACCACGAACGCCCCGGCCAACTGAGCGATCAGGTAGGCGATCGGAAAAGCGGAGAACGCCGCCAGCGCGGCTTCCCTGCCGTTGCGCGCCCATCGCGTGAAGTCCGCGGTCATGGTCCCGGAATCGGCGAAGCACGCGAAAACCATTGTCACGGCGACACCGAAGCCGAAGGCACCCACCCCGGCGCCGCCGCCATAGGAGAGCGCGGAGCCGATACCGTGATCGGCCGCCGCCAACACCACGGCGACGATGCCGAGCGGGATGAACAGCACCGACGCCACCACCCCGATCCACGAGATGGCCCGGATCCCGACGAACGTCAGCGCCACGGACAACACCCCCGCCAGCAGGGTGATCCACGGTGCACTCCACCCCATGGACAGGTTGAGCGTGGAACCGACCATGCCGGTCTGGAAGGCGAACCAGCCGATCACCAATGCGGACAGGAACGCCGACACGATGCGAAAGCCTTTGGTTCCGAAGGTGTCCGCCGCAGTGAGTGCGAAGTTCTTGCCCGAGCGCCCGGCGAGGTAGCTCAGCATGCCCACATAACCCATCAGGATCAGGTCGCCGACTGCGATGGCGACCATGCCCATGGCGAAGCCCAGGTTGTAGACCACGATGCCGGCGAACACGGCCGAGGTCATGATCATCGGAAACCCGACCCACACCGCGGACACCGCGAACAGTGACTTGCGGGCCGACACCGGGACGGGCTGGTTCTCGTACTCCTCACCGAGCGCCGAGTGTTGTTCGGCGTGCGCTGTATCCATGGCTGTATACGGTGCGGTATACGGATTTCTCCGGCGTTTCTGTCGATGAACGTTCCGTAACGGGGTGCTCACCGCCGCGCGGCACCGAGCTTTACGTCACCGCAACACAACGAGCCGGTCCACGTAACAGAAACGTCGTCAACTCCCAGTGATCGGCCCGCCCGGGCCGCCACCCCCAGGAGATGTTGATGGATACAGGAACCACGGCGTTCATGCTGTGTTGCATCATCGGCCTCACGCTGATGATCCCCGGCCTTGCCCTGTTCTACGGCGGCATGGTCTCGGTGAAGAGCTCGACCAACATGATGATGATGACGTTCGGCGCAGTCGCCCTGGTGGGTGTGCTGTGGGTGCTGTTCGGATTCTCGATGGTCTTCGGGACGTCCTACGGCGGATTCGTCGGCAGCGTCACCGAATTCGCCGGCATGAAAGACCTCATGGAACCCATGACCACGGTCGCAGGGCTTCCGGTCAGTTTGTTCTCCATCTTCCAGGCCCTGTTCGCGGCCATCACCGTCGCGCTCATCTCGGGCGCGGTCGCCGACCGGATGAAGTTCGGCGCCTGGATGATCTTCGCCGCCGCCTGGGCGGTCCTGGTGTACTTCCCGGTCGCCCACTGGGTGTTCGCCTTCGACGGTGTCGTCACCGAGAACTCGGTCGGCGGCTGGATCGCCAACAAGCTGCACGCCATCGACTTCGCCGGCGGCACCGCCGTGCACATCAACGCCGGCGCGGCCGCCCTGGCCGTGGCGATCGTGCTCGGCAAGTCCGCGATGTTCGGCCAGCTGCGTAAGCCGCACAACGTTCCGCTGACCCTGCTGGGCGCCGGCATGCTGTGGGCCGGCTGGTACGCCTTCAACGGCGGGTCCGCCCTGGCCGCAGGCAATTCCGCGGCGATCGTAATGGTGACCACCTTCGTCGCCACCTGTGCGGCCACCCTGGCCTGGATCGGCGTCGAGAAGCTCAAGGACGGCCACGTCACCGGCGTGGGCGCCGCCTCGGGCGCAATCACCGGCCTGGTCGCCATCACCCCGGCCTGCGGTGCGGTCACCCCGATCGGCGCGATCTTCGTCGGTGCCATCGCCGGGGCGATCTGCGTCTACGCCGTCGGCTTCAAGGAGAAGCTGGGCTACGACGACTCGCTCGACGTGGTCGGTGTACACCTGGTCGGTGGCGTGGTCGGCACCCTGCTGATCGGCTTCTTCGCCAGCGAGGGCATGCCCAACGCCACCAACGGCCTGTTCTACGGCGGCGGATTCGACCAGCTGTGGAAGCAGGCGATCGCGGCCGGTGCGGTAATGGCCTATTCGTTCGTGGTCGCCTTCGCCATCGCGTTCGTCCTCAAGAAGACCATAGGTATCCGGATCTCCTCCGAGGAAGAGGAGAAGGGTATCGACGCCGCGTTCCACCGAGATTCGGCCTACGAGCTCGAATTCGCCTGACAGTCAGTTCGATTCCCCGGCCCGGCTGCCGTGGACCGCTCCCACGGCAGCCGGTGACCGGGGATTCCTCGGCTTGCCGATGTTTCCTACTGTGATACTTTGATTCATATAAAGAGACGAAAGTGCTGGTGCTATGCCCTCCGATCTCGCCACCCTCGCCGAACAATCCGGCACCAAGTTCATCCTCGCGCTGTTCGTAGACTTGCGCGGAAAGCCTTGCGCCAAACTGGTTCCCGTTGAATCGGTAGAGCTGCTGGCCACCGACGGCGTCGGCTTCGCCGGCTACGCGGTCGGCGCCATGGGCCAGGAACCCAAAGACCCCGACCTCATCGCGATCCCCGATCCGGCGTCCTTCACCCCGATACCGTTCATCAAAGAGGGCCTGGCCCTGGTGCACTGCGACCCCCACGTCGAGGGCACACCGTGGCCGTACGCACCGCGGGTCATCCTCAAGGGACTGATCCAGCGTGCCGCCGACGCCGGATTCGAACCCTGGGTCGGCGCCGAGGTCGAGTACTTCCTGCTGCGCCGCAACGCCGATGGCGCGCTGGCCACGGCCGACGCTGCGGACACGGCCGCCCAGCCCTGTTACGACGCGCGCGGCGTCACCCGGATGTATGACCACCTCACCGCGATCTCCACCGCGATGAACACGCTGGGCTGGTCCAATTACGCCAACGACCACGAGGACGGCAACGGACAGTTCGAGCAGAACTTCGAATTCTCCGACGCTCTGACCACCGCCGACCGGGTGATCACCCTGCGCTACCTGTTGTCGATGATCGCTGCCCAACGCGACATGGTGGCCACCTTCATGCCCAAACCGTTCTCCGATCGCACCGGCAGCGGCCTGCACCTGCACATGTCGCTGACCAGCGGTGGGAATCCGGTGTTCCCTGCAGGATCTGCCGATTCCGACGAGCGGGGCCTCGGCCTGTCCGAGACGGCGTACGCCTTCATCGGCGGGATCCTGGACCACGCCTGTGCGCTGCAGTCCGTCGTCGCCCCAACCGTCAACTCCTACAAGCGAACCGGTGCCACCTCGACCGCGTCGGGCGCCTCATGGGCCCCACGCAAGCCGAGCTACGGTGGCAACGACCGCACCCACTACATCCGGGTGCCCGACAGTCAACGTATCGAATTGCGCGGCGGTGACGGGTCGGCCAATCCGTATCTCGCGATCGCCGCGTCGCTGGGCGCGGGGCTCGACGGCGTCAAACGCAGCCTCGACCCCGGGGCGGTGGGCGCCCAGGGACCGGCGGCACTGCCACCCACGCTGCTGCATGCGATCGAATCATTGGAAACCGATTCGATCGTCACCGGCGTGCTCGACGTCGCAGGCGACGGCGTCGCCTCCTACTTCGCCGACGTCAAACGCGCGGAGTTCTTCGCCTACCACGGCACCGTCTCACCGTGGGAAATCGACCAATACCTGACGGCGTTCTGAGAGGAGAAATTGTGTGTGGAATCGTCGGGCTGCATCTGCGTAGCCCAGAGTTGTATCCGCGCCTCGGCGAACTGCTGGCCGCCATGCTGGGCGAGATGTCCGACCGCGGTGCCGATTCAGCGGGTATCGCGGTCTACGGAGACCCGGAGTGGTCGCCGTACGGACAGGGCTGCGTTTCGGTCACAGATGTCCCGGAACCACCCGACCTGGGTCCGGATGTGGATGTGGTGCAGGTTGATTCGACCTATCTGCTGTCGGCCGATATGGATTCCGAGGAACTACTCGTCCTCGTCCGGGCCGCGTACCCGACCGCTCTGATCTCCGGGTTCGGCGCCGACCTGGCGGTGCTCAAAGGAGTCGGTCATCCCCGCTCGCTCACCGACGCCTGGGGCCTGTCGAAAGCGCAGGGCTGGCAGGGCGTCGGCCATACCCGGATGGCGACCGAGTCTGCGGTGACGCCGTCGGGCTGCCATCCGTACACCGTTGGCCCGGGACAGTGCTTGGTACACAACGGATCTTTCGCCAACCACGCCACCATCCGCCGCGAGCTGCGCCGGGCCGGGGTGGCGTTCGACAGCGAGAACGACACGGAGGTGGGCGCCCGGTTCGTGGCCGAACAGCTGGCCGCCGGCCGCGATGTGGCCACCGCGCTCAAGGAACTGTGCGCCACCTTTGACGGCTTCTACACCCTGCTGGTCTCCGATCACGACTCGTTCGCAGTGGTGCGTGACGCCATCGCCTGCAAGCCCGCCGTGATCGCCGAAACCGCCGACTGGGTGGCGATGGCCAGTGAGTACCGGGCCCTGGCCGGGCTACCAGGGGTCGAGCAGGCACGCATTTGGGAACCGGAACCGGAGGTGGTCTACGCATGGACCAGGTAACAGCCACTTTAGTTGGGTTCGATTTACGCACAACGCCTTTACGTGAGGTCAATGCGGCGCTGCACCGGCCGGGCGTCGACGGCGAGTACGTCATCGCCCATCCCGACGGCGCGCACAACGTGGCCGTCGGCCTCGACGCCCCTGTGCGGGTGACTGTCGAGGGCCACGTCGGCTACTACGCCGCCGGGATGAACCAACTCGCCGAGGTGACCATCAACGGCAACGCCGGGACCGGGGTCGCCGAGAACATGATGAGCGGCACGGTCCGCGTCACCGGGAACGCCTCGCAGTCCGCGGGCGCCACCGCGCACGGCGGGCTGCTGGTCATCGAGGGCGACGCGGCTGCCCGCTGCGGAATCTCGATGAAGGGCGTGGACATCGTGGTAGGCGGCAACATCGGCCACATGAGCGCATTCATGGCGCAGGCCGGCCGGCTGGTGGTTCGCGGCGACGCCGGCGAGGCGCTGGGCGATTCGATCTACGAGGCCCGCATCTACGTGCGCGGCGAGGTGGCTTCACTGGGTGCAGACTGCATCGCCAAGCCGATGCGTGCCGAACACCATGCCGAGCTGGCGGAGCTGTTGGCGGCCAGTGGATTCCGTGACGACGACACCGCGTCCTACACCCGCTACGGCTCGGCCCGAAACCTCTACCACTTCCACGTCGACAATGCGAGCGAGTACTGATGCGCGAATCCGCCACCTTCGATCGATCCACGATCGCCGATATCCAACGGGCCGCCGAGACCGGCATCTACGACATCCGCGGCTGGGGAGCCAAGCGTCGGCTGCCGCATTTGGATGATCTGCTGTTCCTGGGCGCGTCGATGTCGCGTTACCCCTTGGAGGGTTATCGGGAACGCTGTGGCACCGACGTGATCCTCGGTGACCGGCACGCCAAACATCCTTTGCACCTCGACATTCCGGTCACCATCGCGGGCATGAGCTTCGGCGCGCTGTCCGGGCCGGCCAAGGAGGCCCTGGGCCGCGGGGCCAGCGAGGCCGGCACCTCGACCACCACCGGCGACGGCGGCATGACACCCGAAGAGCGCGGGCAGAGCAAGCACCTGGTGTACCAGTACCTGCCCTCGCGTTACGGGATGAATCCCGACGATCTGCGCAAGGCCGACGCCATCGAGGTGGTGCTCGGCCAAGGCGCCAAACCCGGCGGCGGCGGAATGCTGTTGGGGCAGAAGATCTCCCCTCGCGTCGCGCAAATGCGGACCCTGCCCGAAGGGATCGACCAGCGCAGCGCGTGCCGTCATCCGGACTGGACCGGGCCCGACGACCTCACCATCAAGATCAACGAGCTACGGGAGATCACCGACTGGGAGAAGCCCATCTACGTCAAGGTGGGCGCCACCCGCACGTACTACGACGTGAAGTTGGCCGTGCACGCCGGGGCCGACGTGGTGGTGGTCGACGGAATGCAGGGCGGCACGGCCGCCACCCAGGAGGTGTTCATCGAGCACGTGGGTATCCCGACCCTGGCCGCGATCCCACAGGCGGTGCAGGCGCTGCAGGAACTGGACGTGCATAGGAAAGTCCAGCTCATCGTCAGCGGTGGCATCCGCTCCGGCGCCGACGTCGCCAAGGCACTGGCACTGGGTGCCGACGCCGTGGCGATCGGCACCGCCGCGCTGATCGCACTGGGCGACAACCATCCCCGCTACGCCGCCGAGTACGAAAAGCTCGGCAGCGCGGCCGGTTTCTACGATGACTTCCAGGACGGACGCGATCCGGCCGGCATCACCACCCAGGACCCGGAACTGTCGGCCCGGTTCGATCCGGTCGAGGGCGGCCGGCGGCTGGCCAATTACCTACGGGTGCTGACCATGGAAGCCCAGACCATCGCCCGAGCCTGTGGGAAGGCCCATGTGTGCCACCTGGAGCCCGAGGACCTGGTGGCGATCACCATCGAGGCTGCGGCGATGGCGCGGGTTCCGCTGGCCGGCACGAACTGGATACCAGGCTCATGACCGACCCGAAAAGCACAGACGTCGTCATCGTCGGCGGCGGCCTGGAGGGGGCCGCCGCGGCCTGGGCGTTGAGTCGACGTGGCGTCACCGAGGTGACTGTCCTGGAACGCAATACCGTCGGCTCCGGGATGACCGGGAAATCCAGCGGGATCGTGCGCTGCCACTACGGGGTCAG
This sequence comes from Mycobacterium sp. IDUB_24, assembly GCF_055419385.1. Classification (NCBI taxonomy): domain Bacteria; kingdom Bacillati; phylum Actinomycetota; class Actinomycetes; order Mycobacteriales; family Mycobacteriaceae; genus Mycobacterium; species Mycobacterium sp. IDUB_24. Next base: position 124,554 of record NZ_JBVAXO010000005.1, on the reverse strand, counting down.
CTCGCTGGCCGCCATGGCCACCGTCGGCCTCGAGGTGTTCGAGAACCCTCAACATTTTTTGGCAGATCAGGTACAAGACATCGGATTCCGGCAAACCGGCTATGTCGTCGGCGTCGGTGAACCAAATGTCGAGGCGATGCGCAGGAGCCTGGCCGCCCAACGCGAGGTCGGGGTGCAGACCGAGGAGATCGACCGCTCCGAGGTGGCCGAGCTCTGGCCGTGGGCCGATCTGGAACCGTTTGCCGCCTTCGGCTGGGAGGCTCGCGGCGGATACGGTGACGCCTACCAGACCGCGCAGGCGTTCGCGGTGTCGGCGAGGGCCGCTGGAGTGCGAATCCGCCAGGGCACCAACGTGACCGGGCTGCTGCTCGACGGCGACCGGGTCACCGGCGTCACACTGGCCGACGGCACAAAGGTTTCGGCAGGCACCGTCGTCGTGGCCACCGGCGCATGGACCCGGCCGTTCCTGACCCGCTACGGCGTCGACGTACCGATCCGCGTGGTTCGGGAGCAGATCGTGACGATCAAACCCGGAGTGCCGATCGGAGCGGTCCCGGTGTTCTCCGACCTGGTGTCACTGCAGTACGTCCGCCCCGAATTGGGCGGGGAGATCCTGTTCGGCAACAGCGATCTGGCGCACTGCGAGCCCGCCGACCCCGACGACTATCTGAACCGGGCGACCGACGGGTTCATCGATCTGACCGTCGACAAGGTCGGTACCCGGTTTCCCGGCTTCCCCGACGCGGCGATCACCGGCAGCTACGCGGGCTGCTACGACGTCACCCCGGACTGGAACCCGGTCATCTCCGCGACCGGTATCGACGGCCTGATCGTGGCGGCCGGATTCAGCGGGCACGGCTTCAAGATCGCGCCCGCCGTCGGCAGGCTCGTCGCCGACCTGGTGACCGAGGGCCGCAGCTCCGACCCGCGGATACCTGAGACGGATTTCCGGCTGACCCGGTTCGCGGAGGACAATTTGCTCAAGAGCCGGTATCCGTACGTCGGTGCCGGGGAGATGCGCTAGACAGGAGTGCCGTGAGCGACCTGCCCCTGCTCCGCAATGCCGGCACGGCCCGCGAGCGGGATCCGCACGCGCCCGTCGAGGAACTGGAATTCGAGGCGGCGATCGGACGCAATGTGCGTCAGCTGCGGCAGCAGCACGGGCTCACCGTCGCCGACATGGCCGCCCGGGTGGGCATCTCCAAGGCGATGCTGTCCAAGATCGAGAACGCCCAGACCTCGTGCAGCCTGTCCACCCTGGCACTGCTGGCCAAAGGTCTCGACGTCCCGGTGACCAGCCTGTTCCGTGGGGCCGACGTCGAACGGCCGGCGGCATTCGTCAAGGCGGGCACCGGCCCGGAGATCGTGCGCAACGGCACCAAACAGGGCCACGAATATCAACTGCTCAGCTCTTTGCGCGGTGAGCACAAACGCCTGGAATGCCTGCACGTCACGCTGACCGAGAAGAGCCAGACCTACCCGCTCTTCCAGCATCCCGGTACCGAGTTCCTCTACATGCTCGAAGGCGTCATGGACTACAGCCACAGCCGCTCGGTGTATCGGCTGCAGCCGGGCGACTCGCTACAGATTGACGGGGAAGGCGCTCACGGACCGGTTGACCTGATCGAACTGCCGATCCGGTTCCTGTCGGTGATCGCCTTCCCCGATTCGCAGGTGTGAGCCGACACCCGGTACGTCGGGAGTTGGCAGGCAGCGGCGCGAATGTCACTGTGGTGGCTATGCGCCACCGTGCCCGTCGAGCGGTCCGCGACGCGTCTACCTGCCTCGCCGTGATCGTTCGGATGGCGTTGACCAGCGCGGTCGCCGTCGCGCCCAGTCTGGTCAGCCTGGTCCAGGAGAACCGGGTACGGCCGGCGGCCGCGGTCCTGCCGTTGCCCGACCTCGCCGGCCAACCCTGGGCGGCGGCGCCAACGGCGCGTCCACCTACCGCGGCGCCGGCTACGACGGGGCCACCGCCACCCCCGGAGGTTCAGGCACCGGGTGCGGTGCACATCCCCGCGATCGCACTGGCGGCCTACCAGAACGCAGACGCCATGATGGCGCAGAGCCAACCCGACTGCGGTGTGACCTGGAACCTGCTCGCCGGGATCGGGTACATCGAGTCCACGCATGCGTTCGGCGGCGCCGCCGACGAACGCGGTAACCCTGTCAGTCCCATCTATGGCCCCGCCCTCGACGGCTCACTGCCCGGCAACGAGATCATCGTCGCCGGCAGCTTTGGCGGCGGCACGACCTACGCTCGCGCGCAGGGGCCCATGCAGTTCCTGCCGACCACGTGGCTGCTGCACGGCGCCGACGGCGACCGCGACGGTCGGGCCGATCCGCACAACCTCTTCGATGCCACCCTGGCCGCGGCCCGCTACCTCTGCAGTGACGGTGCGGACCTGCGCGACCGGGCGCACCTGACCGCCGCGGTGCTGCGCTACAACCATTCCATGGCCTACGTCGCCAACGTGCTGGGCTGGGCGCAGGCCTACGCCACCGGTGTGGCTCCGGTGAACCTGCCGCCGCTCACCGCGCCGCGGCCGCCGAGCGTCGCTGTTCGCGCGGTCGACGGCCCCGCATCGGCCGTCGGGTCGGCTGAAACCGCCACCGCCACGCCGGACAAGACCGTGGGTCGAGACGACCACGGCGACACCGGTTCAGCGACACCCCGGCCGGGATCTTCGGTGACGCGCACGGGCTCCACCAACACGAGCACGAGCGGGTCCCGGCACAGCACCGGCACCGCCACACCCAAGGTCAAGTTCGGCAACGGCCGTTCCGGCGGTGCGCGCTGACAAGACGGGGAAGGCGCTCACGGACCGGTAGACCTGATCGAACTGCCGATCCGGTTCCTTTCGGTGATCGCCTTCCCCGATTCGCAGGTGTGAGTCAACGCTTCGGTCTACTCGTAGATGCTGGTGATCCGCTGCGGGCCGTGGTGGTTGTGCCAGCCGGGCTTCATTCCGGGGGCCGGGGTGGCGTAGGTGTCCGGGCTGTAGAGGTTGCCCGAGCCCTGCGGTGTCTGAGCCACGGCCGTGCCGGCCAGGCCGAGCGCGACGGCGCCGAAAACGCCCGCGGACAGGATGGGCAGTGCCAGAGCCTTGGTGAACTTCGTCATGATCGTGAATCCTTCTGTCTCAGTTAGCTTTTCGATTGGCTTGGCGGCTTGTTCGGCCACTGAGACAAGAGTGCGGCTTGGACGGCTCAGAGTCTGTCCGTCGATCGGGCGGTGCGGTGGGTGAAGTTGCGTTCCCCCAATCGGGGGACGTGCACGTCAGCCATGGGTTTTGGCCTGGGTTTGACGCGGAGTACAGTTGACCGCGTGCAGCGGGTGCTCCTTCTCGGACGCCGCGACGGGGTCTGACCAGACCGGCTTCCCGTCGCGGGTTTTTGCGATGCGCCGGTCGAGTCCCCCACTCAAAACTCCCGGAGCAAACATCATGACCACCCCCGACATCTCTGCAGATGCCTTCACTTCGGTTCGCGCGATCAATACGCCGGCCGGTGCACCCAACCCCGGTCAGCCCGTCTGGAACACCCAGCGCGCCTCGTCCATGCCGGTCAGCCGCTATCGCAGCTTCGCCGAGGAGGTCCCCGGCGGTAGCCCGGCCTTCGGCACCGGCGTTCCGTTCGACCGCACCTGGCCGGACCGCGTCATCGACAAGGCCCCCATGTGGTGTGCGGTCGACCTGCGCGACGGAAACCAGGCGCTGATCGATCCCATGAGCCCGGCGCGCAAGCGCCGCATGTTCGACCTGCTGGTCCGGATGGGTTACAAGGAGATCGAGGTCGGGTTCCCCTCGGCCAGCCAGACCGACTACGACTTCGTCCGCGAGATCATCGAAGACGGCGCCATCCCGGCCGACGTGACGATCCAGGTGCTGACGCAGTGCCGGCCCGAGCTGATCGAGCGCACGTTCGAGGCGTGCGCGGGAGCCCCGCAGGCCATCGTGCACTTCTACAACTCGACGTCGATCCTGCAGCGCCGCGTGGTGTTCCGCGCCGACCGCGACGCCGTCAAGCAGATCGCCACCGACGGCGCCCAGATGTGCGTCGAGGAGGCCGAGAAGTACCCGCAGACCCGCTGGCGCTTCGAGTACTCCCCCGAGTCCTACACGGGCACCGAGCTGGAGTACGCCGTCGAGGTGTGCAACGCGGTTGCCGACGTGGTCAAGCCCACTCCGGAGTGGCCGCTGATCGTCAACCTGCCGGCCACCGTGGAGATGGCCACCCCGAACGTCTACGCCGACTCGATCGAGTGGATGAGCCGGCACCTGACCCCGCGTGACTCGATCATCCTGAGCCTGCACCCGCACAACGACCGCGGAACCGGTGTTGCCGCAGCAGAATTGGGCTACCAGGCCGGCGCCGACCGGATCGAGGGCTGCCTGTTCGGCAACGGCGAGCGCACCGGCAATGTCTGCCTGGTGACCCTGGGCTTGAACATGTTCAGCCGCGGTGTCGATCCGCAGATCGACTTCTCAAACATCGACGAAATCCGTCGCACCGTCGAGTACTGCAACCAGCTGCCCGTGCACGAACGTCACCCCTACGGCGGTGACCTGGTCTACACCGCGTTCTCCGGCAGTCACCAGGACGCGATCAACAAGGGCCTGGACCAGATGAAGTTCGACGCGGACGACATGGACTCGGACGTCGATGAAATCCTGTGGCAGGTCCCATACCTGCCGATCGATCCCAAGGACGTCGGCCGCACGTACGAGGCCGTGATCCGGGTGAACTCGCAGTCCGGCAAGGGCGGCGTCACCTACATCATGAAGGCCGACCACGGGCTGGTGCTGCCACGCCGGCTGCAGATCGAGTTCAGCCGCGCAGTCCAGCAGCTCGCCGAAGGGGCCGGCGGGGAGGGTGGCGAAGTGTCGCCCAAGGCGATCTGGGACGTGTTCTCCGAGGAGTACCTGGCCCCGATCACCCCGTTGGAGCGCATCCGCCAGAAGGTGGTCGCCTCCGAGGTCGACGGTGGCACCGACACCATCACCGCGATCGTGAAGATCGACGGTGTCGAGCGCGAGATCATCGGTGCGGGCAACGGCCCGTTGGCGGCGTTCGTCGATGCCCTGGGGGCGATCGGCTACGACATCAACGTCCTGGACTACTCCGAGCACGCCATGTCTTCGGGTGAAGAAGCCCAGGCCGCGGCCTACGTCGAGGCGTCGATCGGTGGCAAGACCGTCTGGGGCGTCGGCATCGCAACCTCGATCACCACGGCATCGCTGCGGGCCGTGGTGTCCGCGGTGAACCGCGCGGCGCAGGGCTGACTCCCACAACCCCTCACCACCTCTCACCACCTCTCACCACCGAATCGCGCGCCGAGTCGCCCGGCATGGGCCATCCGCGCGTGGTTAGCTGACGTTCGCGTAGATGACTACGCGAACGACAACGTCAAGGAGCGGTTATGGACTGGGGTTCGACTTGGGATTTCCTGTGGCATTTCCTGATCATCTTCGCCTGGATCGCCTATTTGCTGGTCCTGTTCCAAATCCTCACGGACCTGTTCTGGCGCGATCACAAGACCTCCGGCTGGGTCAAGGCCGTGTGGGTGATCTTCCTGATCCTGATTCCGTGGCTCACCGCGCTGGTGTACCTGATCGCCCGGGGCAAGGGCATGTCCGAACGCGCCCAGGCGGCAGCGCTGGCGGCCAAGAAGGAGACGGACGACTACATCAAGCAGGCCGCAGGCCGGTCCCCGGCTCAGGAGATCGCCGACGCCAAGGCTCTGCTGGACGCCGGCACGATCACGCAGGCAGAGTTCGACGGGCTGAAGGCGAAGGCGCTGGGCTGAAAGCCGAGCTGAGTCAGAAAAGCGTGTACTGATCGCTTTCTGCGGGGGTGTCGCAGAACTCCTCGATATCGGCGCCACCGACGATGTGGGTCAGCAGACCCATGAACGTCTCGTCGTCGACTAGCGGCACCCCCAACTCGGCGGCCTGGTAACCCTTGCCCTGACTCGGTGCGGTCTCATTGCAGATCACGAGTGAGGTCTGCTGGTCCACCAGGTCGGTGTAGGACAGCCCGGCGTGCAGGATGCGCTCGACGAGCTCCTCGTGGGTGCGCACCACCTCCGCCGACAGCGCCACCCGCATGCCCTGCACCAGCGGCCGCCCCGGCACCAAGACGCCGGGGTTGGCGTACTCGCACGGCAGCCGCGAGGCCAGCATCTTCAACGGCCGCAATTCTTCGTGGGTGACGTGGCCGTTGGGCCAACGGCGTCGGCTCACTTCGCGCAGCGGCAGCCAGACCTTGCGGTCGCGGGCCCTGGCCAGCGTCGGCTTCAGGATCTGTGCCAGCACCAACGCGTCATCGAGCGCATCGTGCGGCCGCATCTGGCTCACGCTCCAGTGCGCCGCCAACGTCTCCAGCCGCAGATTTTCGGTACCCAGAGCCAGCCGACGGGCCAGTTCCACAGTGCACATCACGCTGTCGATGGGCAGCTCCGCCCCGACCAGTTCGGCCTCGGCGGCCAGGAAGCTGTAGTCGAAGCCCACGTTGTGCGCGACCATCGTGCGTCCGCGCAGGATGTCGCTCAGCTCGCCGACGACGTCGCCGAAGGTCGGCTGGCCTTCCAGCATCTCGGCGGTCAGCCCGTGCACATGGGTGGGCCCCGGATCCACACCCGGGTTCAGCAGGGAGGCGACGCTGCGCTCGACATTGCCGTCATCCCCGACCGCCAGTGCGGCGACGCTGACGATGCGAGCCTGCCCGGGCCGAAACCCTGTGGTCTCCACGTCGACGACCGCCCAGCCCGCTCCCGGCTCCTCCGCCGGCCTGCCCCACGCGCTGCTCATATTCGCCAGGATGGCACGCGGGCCCGACAGAGTCGCCCGGCACGCTTGCGTGTCGTGCCCCTAAAATCGCCGGATGCTGACCATCCGTGGGCGCGCCGCACTGGCCGCCGGAGCAACCGCACGCTGGGCGTCGCGGGTTACCGGCCGCGGTGCGGGCGCGATGATCGGCGGACTGGTCGCCATCACGCTGGACCGTTCGATCCTGAGCCAGCTCGGCCAGGGCCGCCGCAGCGTGGTCGTGACCGGCACAAACGGCAAGTCGACCACCACCCGCATGACCGCGGCCGCCCTGGCCACGCTCGGCCCGGTGGCCAGTAACTCCGAGGGCGCCAACATGGACGCCGGGCTGGTGGCGGCGCTGGCCTCGGCGCGCGACGCCGAGCTGGCCGCCCTGGAAGTCGACGAGATGCACGTCCCACATGTGTCTGACGCCGTGGACCCGTCGGTCATCGTTCTGCTGAATCTGTCCCGCGACCAGCTCGACCGGGTCGGTGAGATCAACCACATCGAGCGCACCCTGCGCGGCGGCCTGGCCCGCCACCGCGACGCGGTGATCGTGGCCAACTGCGACGACGTGCTGATGACCTCGGCCGCCTACGACAGCCCGAACGTGGTGTGGGTGGCCGCCGGCGGCAGTTGGTCGGGTGACTCGGTGAGCTGCCCACGGTCCGGCGAGATCATCGTGCGTGACGGGCGGGACTGGCACTCGACGGGCACCGACTTCAAGCGTCCCAGCCCGCAGTGGTGGTTCGACGACACCCACATCCACGGGCCCGACGGCCTCGCGCTGCCGATGACGCTGGCCCTGCCCGGCGCCGTCAACCGCGGCAACGCCACCCAGGCCGTAGCGGCCGCCGTGGCGCTCGGCGCGGACCCGGCCGCCGCGGTGGCTGCGGTTTCCGGCGTCGACGAGGTTGCCGGGCGGTACCGCACAGTGCAGATCGGCTCACACACCGCCCGGATCCTGCTGGCCAAGAACCCGGCCGGGTGGCAGGAGGCGCTGTCGATGGTCGACAAGCAGGCGGCCGGAGTCGTCATCTCGGTCAACGGGCAGGTGCCAGACGGGGAGGATCTGTCGTGGTTGTGGGATGTTCGGTTCGAGCACTTTGACGACACTCAAGTGGTGGCCGCCGGCGAGCGCGGTACCGACCTCGCGGTGCGGCTCGGGTACGCGGGCGTCGAACACTCCCTGGTGCACGACACCGTCGGCGCGATCGACGCCTGCCCACCCGGGCACGTCGAGGTGATCGCCAACTACACCGCATTCCTGCAACTGAATCGGCGGATCTCATGACGGGTGTGCACGCGAGGAGCAGTTCAACGGTCAGCATCGGGCTGGTGCTGCCCGACGTGATGGGCACCTACGGCGACAGCGGCAACGCGGTGGTCCTGCGGCAACGGCTGCGGCTGCGGGGTATCGACGCCGAGATCGTGGAGATCACGCTGGACGATCCCGTGCCCGACTCCCTGGACCTCTACACCCTCGGCGGGGCCGAGGACTACGCGCAGCGGCTGGCCACCAAACACCTGATCCGGTATCCCGGTCTGCAACAGGCGGTTTCGCGGGGCGCACCGGTGCTGGCCATCTGCGCGGCCATCCAGGTACTCGGCCACTGGTACGAGACCTCGGCCGGTGAACGGGTCGAAGGTGTCGGGCTGCTCGATGTCACGACGTCACCGCAGGAGACCCGCACCATCGGCGAGGTAGCCTCCAGACCTCTCCTGGATGGGCTGACGCAGCCGTTGACGGGATTCGAAAACCACCGTGGCGGAACGGTTCTGGGCCCCGATGCCAGGCCGCTGGCGGCAGTCACCAAAGGCGCGGGCAACCGCTTGGGCGACGGATACGACGGGGCCGTGCAGGGCAGCGTGATGGCCACCTACCTGCACGGACCGTGTCTGGCGCGCAATCCGGAACTGGCCGACCATCTGCTCGCTCAGGTCGTCGGTGAACTGCCGCCGCTGGAGCTGCCCGAGGTGGATCTGCTGCGCCGCGAACGGTTGACGGCCCCGCGTCGGGCCTAGGCGAAAGCGTCGACAGCTGCGCCGATACGCGCTGCGGCGTCGGCGAGGATCGGCTCGCCGTGCCCGAACCCGGCGCGCTGCGCACCCGTGGCGGCGAGAATCCCCGCCGCACGTGAGGCGCCCGCCCGGTCGGTGTTGAACACCCCGAGGATCACCTGTCCGTGGAACTCGGCTATCGCATCGCCGGTGAGCACGGTGTCGGCAGCGGGGAGATACAGCGCGATACTGCCCGGAGTGTGCCCGGGCACGCCGACGACCCGGGCACCGTCGGCGAATTCGAGGACATCGCCGTCACCGACCACGCGGTCCACCGAACACGGCGGCCCGTTCGGCGGCTCGACAAGGTCGGGACGAAGCGTGCGCTCACCCGCAGTCAACACCGGCACCGGACCCGGCGCACCGCGTACGAACTCGGCGTCGCCCGAGCCGGCGATGACCTCGACATCGGACCAGCCGGCGATTTCGGCGGCCGCACCGCAGTGATCCTCGTGGAAGTGGGTGAGCACGATGCGCTTGACGTGAATGCGACGCCGGCCCAATGCGGTCAGCGCGTCGTCGATCAACTCGGCACTGTCCGGCCAGCCGGTGTCGATCAACGTCACCCCGTCCGGCTCGGTCCACAGGTAACTGTTGAGTAGATGAGCCTGGCCGCCGGGGATGCGCAGTCGATAGAGCGAATCCGCCATCTGGAGTAGGTCGGGCATGACTCCGACGTTAGTGGCGCCGTGGCCAGTACAGGTTCCCACTTCGCTCACAGCGCACTAGGGCGAACGTGCAGGCGATCAGCCGCGAATCAAGCCACCGCGGCGAGCCGCGAATCAAGCCACCGCGGCGAGCCGCGAATCAGGCCATCGCGCGGCGGCCGGCCAGCGCCCGGCCCAGGGTGAGCTCGTCGGCGAACTCCAGGTCACCGCCCATCGGCAGGCCCGAGGCGATGCGGGTGACGCTCAATCCAGGGATATCGCGCAGCATCCGCACCAGATAGGTGGCGGTGGCCTCACCCTCGGTGTTCGGATCGGTCGCGATGATCACCTCGGCCACGTCGACGCCGTCGACGCGTTCACCGATCCGGTTCAGCAGTTCGCGGATGCGTAATTGATCGGGCCCGATGCCGGACAACGGATCCAGCGCCCCGCCCAGCACGTGATAACGACCGCGGAATTCACGGGTGCGCTCGACGGCCTGCACGTCCTTGGGCTCCTCGACCACGCACACCAGTGACGCGTCCCGGCGCGGGTCTTTACAGATGCGACAGCGTTCCTCATCGGAGACATTGCCGCACACCGCACAGAACGTGACACCGTCACGGACGCGGCCCAACACCGCGGTCAGCCGGTCGATGTCAGGCGGCTCGACGCTCAGCAGATGGAAAGCGATCCGCTGCGCGCTCTTGGGCCCGATCCCCGGCAACTTGCCGAGCTCATCGATCAGATCCTGAACCGGGCCCTCAAACACTCACAGTCCCGGAAGTCCGAATCCGCCCAAACCGCCGGCCAGCGGTCCCAGCCGACTCTGCGCCAGAGTATTCACCTGATTGGAGGCATCAGCGAGCGCGCCGACGATGAGGTCCTGCAGGGTCTCCGGGTCGGACGGATCGATCACCTTGGGATCGATGGCCACCGCGACCACCTCACCGCTGCCCTTGACCGTGACCTGCACCAATCCGCCACCGGCCTGACCGTGCACCTCGGAATTGGCGAGCGCCTCCTGCGCCTCCATGAGCTGCTGCTGTACCTGCTGCGCCTGCGCCAGCAGGGCCGACATGTCGGGCGTGCCTCCGGGTTGCATCGACTGGATCCCCTTGCCGTGTTGATTGCGTCTTGGTCTCGACTTGGTTGCTCTCGCCTGTCGGCGGCGATTTGAGCTTTCAGCCTAGTCGGCGTGCGGGCTAGCGTGACGCCCGTGCGAGTTCCAGTCCGCGTGCGTGTCGGCGCCGCCCGAGCAAGCCGAGCAGCCATCTGCGTTCTTGTCGCTGCGACCGCCTCCGCGATCGTCGACGCCCCCCACGCCACCGCCGCCCCCTCGAACGTCGCCGGCATGATCGTCTTCCTCGATCCCGGCCACAACGGCGCCAACGACGGGTCGATCAGCCGCCAGGTGCCGACCGGCCGCGGCGGTACCAAGGACTGCCAGGCCAGCGGCACATCCACCGAGGACGGATTCCCCGAGCACACCTTCACGTGGGACACCACCCTGCGGGTCCGCGCCATCCTGACCCAGATGGGTGTGCGCACCGCGATGTCGCGCGGCAACGACAACGCGCTGGGACCGTGCGTCGACGAACGCGCGTCGATGGCCAACGCGCTGCGACCCAACGCCATCGTCTCCATCCACGCCGACGGCGGCCCGGCCAACGGTCGCGGCTTCCACGTGCTCTACTCGTCGCCGCCGCTGAACAATGTGCAGGCCGGACCGTCGGTGCAGTTCGCCAAGACCATGCGCGATCAGTTGTCCGCGTCGGGTATCCCGCCCGCCACCTACATCGGGTCGGGTGGCCTCGACGCCCGCTCGGACATCGCCGGGCTGAACCTGGCGCAGTTCCCGTCCATCCTCGTCGAGTGCGGCAACATGAAGAACCCGGTCGACTCCAGTCTGATGAAGACCCCGGACGGCCAGCAGAAGTACGCCGAGGCCATCGCCCGGGGCGTCGTGGCCTATCTGGGAACCCAGGCCGGAACCCCGGCGCGCTAGCCCGCCGCACCAGATGGTCGGGCGCTACGCGCCCTCCACTTCCTTCTTCAGGTTTGCCAGCACCTCGTCCTGGATCTTGCGCAGGCCCAGCGGTGCGAACGTCTTCTCGAAGAAGCCCTTGACCCCGCCGGCACCGGTCCAGCTGGTTTTGAGGTTGACCGAGGACCCGCTGCCCGCCGGGGCGACAGTCCAGTTGGTCACCAGGCTGGAGTTCGCGTCCTTCTCGATCACCGTGTGGCCTGCCACGTCCACCGAGGCCTTGATGTCACGCACCCGCGACTCGGTGGCCTGCAGCTTCCAGCTGGCCACCGTGCCCGCGCCCTGGCCACCCTCGAGCACCTGGAAGTCGCGGTAGTGCGAGGAGAGGATCTTCGGGCGCACGGTCTGGTAGTCCGCGATCGCGGCGAACACAGCGGCCGGCTCGGCGTTGATCAGAACCGTGCTGACCGCACTGACCTGTCCCATGAATGAAACTCCTTCAACTCGTGTCTGCGGTCGCATCGTCGGCAACCTCCGACTAGCGTATATGTGTGTCTGTTGTTGCGACTGACGCACAAGCTGTCCATGCCATGGGCGTGCAGCGCCTGTTGGACAGCTACCGCGCCATACCGCCCAATTCGACGGTGCGGCTTGCCAAGCCCACGTCGAACCTCTTCCGTGCGCGCGATCGCAGCGATGTCAAAGGTTTGGACGTAACGGGTCTGACCAATGTGATCGCTGTCGACGCCGAAGCCCGCACCGCCGACGTGGCCGGCATGTGCACCTACGAGGATCTGGTGGCCGCGACGCTGCCGCACGGACTGGCCCCGCTCGTGGTGCCGCAACTCAAGACCATCACGCTGGGGGGCGCGGTCACCGGGCTCGGCATCGAGTCGACGTCGTTCCGCAATGGTCTGCCACACGAATCGGTGCTCGAGATGGACATCCTCACCGGGGCAGGCGAAATAGTCACCGCAACACCCCACAAGCACTCCGAACTCTTTCGAACCTTCCCCAATTCCTATGGCACGCTGGGCTATTCGACCCGGCTACGCATCGAGCTGGAGCCCGTCACACCGTTTGTGGCACTGCGCCACCTGCGCTTTCACTCGCTGACCGAGCTTGTCTCGGCGATGGATCGGATCATCGAGACCGGCGGCCTCGACGGCGAGCCGGTCGATTACCTCGACGGCGTCGTGTTCAGCGCCGACGAAAGCTATCTGTGCGTCGGGTTCAAGACGACGACACCGGGACCGGTCAGCGACTACACCGGCCAGGACATCTACTACCGCTCGATCCAACACGCGCAGGGTGAAAAGCACGACCGGCTGACCATCCACGACTATCTGTGGCGGTGGGACACCGACTGGTTCTGGTGCTCACGGGCATTCGGCGCGCAGAACCCGACGATCCGGCGATTCTGGCCGCGCAAGCTGCGTCGCAGCAGCTTCTACTGGAAGCTCATCGCCTACGACCAGCGGTTCAACATCGCCGACCGGATCGAGAAACGGCACGGCCGCCCACCCCGCGAGCGGGTGGTGCAGGACATCGAGGTGCCACTCGAGAACTGCGAAGGTTTCCTGGCGTGGTTCTTGGGGAATGTACCGATCGAACCGATCTGGCTGTGCCCTCTGCGGTTACGCGACGATGACCGCAAGGGTGCGGGCTGGCCGCTGTACCCGCTGCGGCCCCACCACACATACGTCAACGTCGGATTCTGGTCATCGGTGCCGGTCGGCCCGGTCGAAGGCCACACCAACAAGCTGATCGAGACCAAGGTCAGCGAGCTCGAAGGTCACAAGTCCCTGTATTCGGATTCCTATTATGCGCGTGAGGATTTCGACGAACTCTACGGCGGCGAGGCCTACAAGACGGTCAAGAAATCCTACGACCCCGATTCACGCCTGTTTGACCTGTATTCGAAAGCCGTTTTGCGCCGATGAATGGAGAACAGCGATGACCACCTTCAAAGAGCACTCGACGCACCCCACCGACGGCAAGCTGAGTCTGGCCGAGATCCTGGAAATCTTCGCATCAGGCAGGCTGCCACTGAAATTCACTGCCTACGATGGCAGTTCGGCCGGCCCCGCCGATGCCACGCTGGGCCTGGACCTCAAGACCCCACGCGGCACCACGTACCTGGCCACAGCCCCGGGTGATCTGGGTATGGCGCGCGCCTATATCTCCGGCGACCTGGAAATGTACGGGGTGCACCCCGGTGATCCTTACCCGCTCCTGTGCGCACTGGCCGAGAAGATGGCGTTCAAGCGTCCGTCGGCCATGGTGCTGGCGAACATTGTGCGATCCATCGGCATCGAGCACCTCAAGCCCATCGCTCCGCCTCCCCAGGAGGCGCTGCCCAGGTGGCGGCGGGTGGTCGAGGGGTTGCGGCACAGCAAAACCCGTGACGCCGAGGCGATCCACCACCACTACGACGTGTCGAACACGTTCTACGAGTGGGTGCTCGGGCCGTCGATGACCTACACCTGCGCGTGCTACCCGGATGCGGATGCCGGCCTGGAAGAGGCACAGGACAACAAGTACCGGCTGGTGTTGGAGAAGCTGCGGCTGGAGCCGGGCGACCGGCTGCTCGATGTCGGCTGCGGCTGGGGTGGCATGGTGCGCTACGCGGCCCGCCACGGCGTCAGGGCCCTCGGTGTGACGCTGTCCAAGGAGCAGGCGCGCTGGGCACAGGAAGCCATCGCCAGAGAGGGGCTCGAGGACCTGGCCGAGGTGCGCCACGGCGACTACCGCGACATCGCCGAGACCGGGTTCGACGCGGTGTCCTCGATCGGCCTGACCGAACACATCGGTGTGCACAACTACCCGGCGTACTTCGGCTTCCTGAAGTCGAAGATGCGCCCCGGTGCGCTCTTGCTCAACCACTGCATCACCCGCCACGACAACCGGTCGAACGCAGTTGCCGGAGGCTTTATCGACCGCTACGTGTTCCCGGACGGTGAGCTGACCGGCTCCGGGCGGATCATCGCCGAGGTGCAGGACGTGGGCCTTGAGGTCATGCACGAGGAGAACCTGCGTAACCACTACGCCATGACGCTGCGCGACTGGTGCGCCAACCTCGTCGAGCACTGGGATGAGGCCGTCGCCGAGGTCGGGCTGCCCACCGCCAAGGTATGGGGCCTGTACATGGCCGGATCCCGGCTCGGCTTCGAGACGAATGTGGTTCAGCTGCACCAGGTTCTGGCCGTCAAACTCGACGAGCGCGGGAGCGACGGCGGACTGCCGCTGCGGCCGTGGTGGACGCCTTAGCTCTCGATCTTCCGCGCGCCCAGTTCGTTCTGCAGCAGCTCGAGCGCGACCTCTTCGGGGTCACGACGCGGCCCGGCTTCGCTCTGTGAAGCCTCGGCGAGCATCGCTTCTTCTTCCTCCTCGGGGGACGAGGGCGGTTCCGGATCCGGCACCGGTTCAGGTTCGGGAATGACTCGGCCCGGCCGGGTCGGCACCCGAGGCGGGGGCTTCGCAGCCTTCGGCGGGGGCGGCGGGGCCGCCTCCGCGGTGCCCACCTCGCACCGGATCTGCCAGTCCACCCCGAGCGCATCCTTCAGCGCATCACGGATCACATCGGCATTGCGCGACTCCGTGAGCCGCTTGGCCAACGGCGGCGAGTCATGGGACAGCACAAGGGTTTTGTCCTCGACCGCCCGCACGATGGCACCCGACAGCATGACCTCGGTGGTACGGCTGCGCTCGCGCACCTTCTCCCGCACGGTGGTCCACATCGAGCGCACCGCTGCTGCGTTGGGCTCACCACCGGTGGCCACCGGTGCCTGCGCCGGCTGGGGTTCAGGCTCAGGTTCCGGGGCGGGCTCGGGCTCGAAGTCGGGCTCGGGCGGCAACGGCGGCGTGGGCTCGGGTTCCGGCGCCGGGGGCGGAGGCGGAGGCGGAGGCGCGGAGACAGGTTCAGGTGCGGAAACAGGTTCGGGCGCAGAGACCGGTTCTGGGGCTGCCACCGGTTGCGGCGCAGCCTCTGGTTCAGGAGCAGGCGGGGGCGATGTAGGGGCAGGCGCAGGAGCCTCAGCGGGGGCGGCATCCGGAGCAGCTTGGCTGCGGCGGGTGAAGGTCTTGGCCGGCTCGACAGACCGAGCGGCCGATGACGACGACGCCTCGCCGGCCGGGATCGACATGTCCAGCCGGGTCTCGATACGTTCGATGCGCTGCAACAGCGCCGATTCGGTGTCATGCGCCGAGGGCAGCAACAGCCGGGCACACACCACTTCCAGCAGCAGCCGTGGCGCGGTCGCGCCACGCATCTCGCCGAGGCCGGCGTGCACCACCTCGGCATAGCGGGCCAGCGTGGCCGCGCCGGCATGGGCGGCCTGCTCACGCATCCGTTCCAGCACGTCCGCCGGTGCATCCACAACACCACGGGCGGCCGCGTCGGGCACAGCCTGCAGCACGATCAGATCGCGGAAGCGCTCGAGCAGATCGACGGCGAACCGCCGCGGATCATGACCGGCATCGATGACGGCCTCCACGGCACCGAACAGGGCGGCCGCGTCCCCGGCGGCCAGTGCCTCGACTGCAGCGTCGATGAGCGCCATGTCGGTGGCGCCGAGCAGGGCCAGCGCCCGCTGATAGGTGATGTGGTTGCCGTTGGCACCCTGCTCGGAGCCTGCCAGCAGCTGATCGAGCACCGAGAGGGTGTCGCGGGGCGAACCGCCGCCGGCCCGGATGACCAACGGGTATACCGCGTCGTCTACGTCGACGTTCTCCTCGGCGCAGATGCGCTCCAGCAGCGGGCGCATGGTGCGCGGAGCCAGCAGCCGGAACGGGTAGTGATGGGTGCGTGACCGGATGGTCGGCAGCACTTTCTCCGGCTCGGTCGTGGCGAAGACGAAGATCAGGTGGTCGGGTGGCTCCTCGACGATCTTGAGCAGCGCGTTGAAGCCGGCCGTGGTGACCATGTGCGCCTCGTCGATGATGAAGATGCGGTACCGCGACTGGGCCGGCGCGTAGAACGCGCGGTCACGCAGTTCACGGGTGTCGTCGACACCGCCGTGGCTGGCCGCGTCCAGTTCGACCACATCGACATTGCCCGGGCCGTTGGGCGCCAGCGCAACGCACGAATCGCACACTCCGCACGGGGTCGGCGTGGGCCCCTGCTCACAGTTGAGCGAGCGGGCCAGGATACGGGCTGACGACGTCTTACCGCAGCCGCGCGGCCCGGAGAACAGATACGCGTGGTTGATCCGGTTGGCGGTCAGCGCGGTCGATAGCGGCTCGGTGACATGTTCCTGGCCAACGACTTCCGCGAAGCTTGCCGGCCGGTATTTGCGGTAGAGAGCCACGGGAGAAGGCTACCGACTGGCTCTGACGCCGCGCGGGTGCCCGTTCACTTTGAAACCACGCACACCGCTACTCGCACAAATTCAGCGTCAGTTCAATGTCGACGCAGAGTTCTGCACAGAGTTCGATTCATCCACAGGTGGCGACGCCGGCGCTGGCACACACCCATCTTTGTCCCCGATACCAGCGACTCTCGCCGAATGAGTGAGCCCTTCATCGGCACCGAAGCCCTGGCGGCCGGCGTCGTCAACCGCTACCAGCTCAGCCGCTATCACCGCACGATCCTGCCCAACATCTACGTGGACAAGCGAACTGCCGTGTCGCTGCGGCAACGAAGTACTGCGGCATGGTTGTGGTCAGGCCGTAACGCGGTAATCGCAGGAGCCGCCGCATCGGCGCTCCACGGCGCGAAGTGGGTGGCCGACGACGTTCCCATCGAGTTGATCAGCGCCAAGACCAAGCCACCCGAGAAGGTGATCACGCGACAGGACCTGATCTACGACCGGGAGGTTGTGCGCATCGACGGTCTGTCGGTCACGAGCGTCGAGCGCACTGCTTTTGACCTTGGGCGCCGCGGGTTGATCGGGGCGGCCGTCGCGCGGCTCGACGCACTTGCTCGTGCCACCGGAGTAACGGCGGGCGACGTGCTGACGCTCGCCGCGCACCACCGCCACGCCCGTGGCCTGCGGCAACTCGAACGGGCGCTGGACCTGTTCGACCCCGGCGGACAGTCCCCGAAAGAGACCTGGCTGCGGCTGATGCTCGTCGACGCAGGTTTTCCGCGGCCGCAGACACAGATACCGGTGCCCGGGCCCGACGGCTACCGGAGGTACTTCCTCGATATGGGTTGGGAAGAACTGATGCTGGCGGTCGAATACGAGGGTGCGCAGCACGCCGATCAGCTCGGCTATGACATCGTGCGTGCCGACTACATCACGCGAGCCGGTTGGACCCACGTGAGAGTGGCCGCGGGACACCGACGGCCCGCCATCCTCATCCGGGTAGAGCGTGAATGGGATCGACTTTGGCGGCCAGAGCTCGGGATCACGCCGCGGAGGCCGCCCCTCGGCGGTCCCCCGCTGGAACTCGGTTGTTGACTTTGAAACCACGCACACCGCTACTCGCACAAATGCACCGTCAGTTCTAAGTCAACGCAGAAGTTGCTCGGTCGCCGCCAGCAGCGCGCAGGTGGCCAGACCGTCGATCGCCTCACGCAGATCGGACGGCGACGGGAACGTCGGGGCGATGCGGATGTTCTTGTCCTCGGGGTCCTTGCGATACGGGAACGACGCACCCGCCTCGGTCACCGCGATCCCGGCGTCCTTGGCCAATGCGACGGTGCGCTTCGCCGTGCCGGGCCACACGTCGAGGCTGACGAAATAGCCGCCCTTGGGATCCGTCCACGACGCGATCTTCGACTCACCCAACCGGTCCTCGAGGATCTCGGCGACGAGAGCGAACTTGGGCGCGATCAACTCGCGGTGACGCTGCATCTGCAATTTCACGCCATCGGCGTCGCCGAAGAAGATCCGGTGGCGCAATTGGTTGATCTTGTCCGGTCCGATCGACTTCTTACCCGCGTGCTGCAGGTACCAGGCGATGTTGCCCAGCGAGCCGCCCAGGAAGCTCACCCCCGCCCCGGCGAAGGTGATCTTGGAGGTCGAGGCGAACACCAGCGGACGGTTCGGGTTGCCCGCCGCCTCGGCCAGCCCCAGCACGTCGACCTGACGGATGAATTCGCCGGTGAGGGTGTGGACCGCATACGCGTTGTCCCACATCAGCCGGAAATCGTTTGCCGCCGTCCGCATCTGGACGAGGCGCCGGACGACCTCCCAGGCGTAGGTGACGCCCGTCGGGTTGCCGTACACCGGGACGCACCACATGCCCTTGATCGCCGGGTCGGCCGCGACGAGTTCCTCGATCAGATCGACGTCGGGTCCGTCCTCGCGCATCGGCACCGGGATCATCTCGATACCGAAAGACTCGGTGATCGCGAAGTGGCGGTCGTAGCCCGGTGCAGGGCACAGGAACTTCACGACGGGTTCTTTTATCCAGGGCCGCACCGAATCCACCCCGCCGTGCAGCAGCGAGAACACGATGACGTCGTGCATCATCTCCAGGCTCGCGTTGTTGCCTGCGATCAGGTTCTGCACCGGGATGCCGAGCAGCTCCCCGAAGATCTCCCGCAGCTCAGGCAGGCCGTGCAGGCCGCCATAGTTGCGGGTATCGGTGCCCGTGCGGTCGCGGAAGGAATCTTTTTCCGAGCCGGGAAGCGACAGCAGCGCATTGGACAGATCCAACTGCTCGGGGGCCGGCTTGCCGCGGGTCAGGTCCAAGCTCAGCTTCTTCGCCTGCAGCTCTGCGTAGTTGCGCCGTTGGACTTCGTGCTGCGCGAGCAGATCGTCGCGGCCAAGAGACTGGAACGACACCGCGCGCCTTTCACAGAAGCGGAACGAGCTGGACATAAGGGGACCCCGCGCACCCGCCAGAGCCCGTTGACCCTTGCTGCCTTCCGGCCCTGGGGGAGTTCACAGGATGGACGCCGCGCGGGGTCCAAGGCGAGTGTAATACCCGCCCTGTCCCCCGCGTTTACGGGACCGGTTCGAGCGTCGGCTACGATTGCCGACGGAGGATTCGCCTAGTGGCCTATGGCGCTCGCCTGGAACGCGGGTTGGGTTAACAGCCCTCAGGGGTTCAAATCCCCTATCCTCCGCGCTCGGGTCCGGGGTGCGACCTGCTGAATCAACCCTGATCAGCAGCTCGCACCCCGGCCCAATTAAGTACCCCGAGGAGGAGTATGGGCCGCACCGTCGCGGTGATCTGGCACGTGTCGTTTTCGATCGTGGCCGCCGGCCTGTTCTTCTTTTTCGTTCTTCCGCGCTGGCCCGAACTCATGGGCCAGACCTCGCCGACGCTCGGGCTGATCCTGCGCATCGTCACTGGTGCGTTGATCGGTCTCGCGGCCCTGCCGGTGGTGTTCACGCTGCAGCGGACCAAGCGTCCCGAGCTGTCCACCCCCGAGATGGCGCTGCGGTTGCGGACCGCCTCGATCGCCCTGCACGTGCTGGCCGCAGTGCTGATCGTCGGTACCGCGGTCTCCGAGATCTGGCTGTCCTTGGACAGCTTCGGGCCGTGGCTGTTCGGAATCTACGG
This sequence comes from Mycobacterium sp. IDUB_24, assembly GCF_055419385.1. Taxonomy (NCBI): domain Bacteria; kingdom Bacillati; phylum Actinomycetota; class Actinomycetes; order Mycobacteriales; family Mycobacteriaceae; genus Mycobacterium; species Mycobacterium sp. IDUB_24. The sequence goes on along the minus strand of NZ_JBVAXO010000005.1, from coordinate 104,587 downwards.
CGCCGCCGCCGCGATCGCGCTGCTCGGCATCTTCGCCTTCTACCTGGCCTTTGTCGCCGAGCTGCCGCCCCCGCCGCCGAAGCCGGTCAAGACCCGCGAGAAGGCCGAACGCCGCGGGCGCAAGAAGGCCGTCGCCGAGGATGAAGAAGCTGATGAGGCGGACGAGTCCGAGGAGACTGAAGAGGCCGAAGCGGTCGACGAGACCGAAGAGTCCACTGAGGTCGAGTCCGAGGACGACGCTGACGAGGCGGAAGAGACCGAGGACCAGGCCGAAGAGTCCGGCGCCGAAGAGCCTCAGTCCACGGCCGAGGAAGCCGAGCCGAGCGAGGGCAACTCCCTGCGCAACCGGCGGCCGTCGAGCAAGAGCGGCACCAAGCGGCGGGGCCGGCGCTCGCGCGGCGAAGTCACCGCCGAGGACTGACGCACGCCAATCGCGTCGACATCGGGTACTTATCCAGCCAAGATGGGTATATGAGCAAAGTGAGCTCACATCCGTTCAGAACGATCGTCGCGGTGGCAGTGGCCGCCGCGACGGCCGTTATCGCCCCTATTGCACCTGCCGCCGCCGCACCCGGTGATCCGGACGCGGTGGCCGCCCAGGTCGAACCGTCGGTGGCCCGCATCGACACCGTTGTGGATTACCAACAGGCCTACGGCATCGGCACCGGCATCGTGCTGTCGCCGAACGGTGAGGTGCTGACCAACTATCACGTCGTGCAAGGGGCCAACTCGATCAGCGCCACGGTCGGTGGCCAGAGATTCCCCGCGGACCTGGTCGGATACGACCGTCAGAACGACATCGCGGTGCTGCAACTGCGCGGTGCGGCCGGCCTCGCGCCGGCACCGATCGGCGATTCGGCCGCACTGGCACCGGGCCACCCCGTCGTCGCACTCGGCAATGCCGGGGGCACCGGCTCGCCCCTGACCCACGAGGTCGGCACCGTCAGCGCGTTCAACCGCACCGTCAACGCCGAAGACGAGCTGACCGGCACCAGTGACGAGATCAACGGCCTGTTCGAGTTCGCCGCACCGGTGCGTGCCGGTGACTCCGGCGGGCCCGTGGTCAACGACGCCGGCCAGGTCGTGGGTATGACGACTGCCGCGTCGGTGAACTTCCGGATGGGCCCCGGCGGCAAGGGGTTCGCGATTCCGATCAACGACGCGATGGCCATCGCCGGGCAGATCCGCGCCCGCACCCCGTCGGGCTCGGTGCACATCGGACCGCCGACCCTGCTCGGCGTCGGCGTCCGTACCGCGCAGCGCCAGAGCGGCGGCGTGATCGTCCAGGACGTCATCGCCGGCGGCCCGGCCGATGCGGCCGGCCTGATCCCGGGCGACGTGCTCACCAATATCGACAGCACCCCGCTGGATTCGGCGCGCACTCTGACGCTGGTGCTCGATCGGCACTACCCGGGCGACGTGATCGGCCTGACCTGGTTCGACCAGGGCGGCCAGCAGCACACCGGCAAGGCCACGCTGGCGGCCGGGCCGTAATCCGTGGTCACGCTCGACCGCCTGATCAACGTCCTGGGCGGCTACGGGGTGCGGCTGCGCGCCCCGGCACACGGACTCGGTCCGGCGCCGCGCTCGACCGAGCTGCGCAGCGTGGTGATGCACGAACCCGGCCAGGTCATCGGTGATGTCCTGCTGGCGGTCGGGGCCGGGTCGGTGGCCGAGGCGGTGCGGTGGGCGAAGGCAGCGCGCGCCGTGGTCGTCCTGGTCCGCGGCTCGAACGGCCCCGCCGATGACGACGGACTGACAGCCGACGACCGCATCGCGGTGATGACGGTCGAGCCCGAAGTCTCCTGGAGCGAGCTGGCGGCCGTGGTCTACGGCGTCGTGCTGGAAGGCCGGGAGACCGAATCCGGGCGCGGCCCAACCGATTTGTTCGCACTGGCCGACAGCCTCGCCGATGCGGTGGGTGGCGCGGTCACCATCGAAGACCGGCGTAGCGCGGTGCTGGCGTACTCGCGGCTGCAGCAGCATGCCGATCCGGCTCGCGCCGAGACGATCCTGAGCCGTGGGGCACCCGAACCGCTGCGCACCCTGTTCGAGACCCGTGGGGTGTTCCGGCACCTGGCCGAATCGGACGAGCCGATGTTCGTCGACGGCGATCACGAGCTCGGCCTGACCGGGCGGATGGTGGTGGCTGCCCGGGCTGGTCGCGAACTGCTCGGTTCGATCTGGGTGGCCTGTACCGCTCCGTTGCCCGACGCGCGCCGGGCCGCGCTGGCCGACGGTGCCCGCATGGTCGCCCTGCATCTGCTTCGCTCCCGCGCCAGCGCCGATCTGGAACGCCAGGTGGAGTCGGAGCTCGTCATCCGTCTCCTCGAGGGCGCCGCCGATGCCACCACGGCAGCCAGCCGGCTCGGGTTGCCGCAGACGCCGTTGCGGGTGATCGCGTTGCGTGCCCGGACCGCCGACGAGCGGCACGCCGCGCTGCTGCTGGCCTTCGAGCGGGCGACCGCGGGCTTCGGCTGGTCACGTCCCGGGCGCAGCGCCCTGGCCGGCAACACCGTCTACACCGTGTTGCCCGGCGCCGAGGCCGACGCCGCGAGCCGGTGGGTGGCGGGGCTGCGCGCCGCGTTGCCCGAGCCGGTGACCGTGCTGGCCGGCATCAGCGGTCCGGCCACTGCCGTCGAGTTGGCGCTGGCCCGCAGTGAGGCCGACGAATGCCTGGCCCTGCACGAAGTCCTGCACGAGGTCCGGCACGAAGGTGCCCTCGGCCTCGACGACAGGGTGCCGGTCTACGACGAGGCCTGGGACGAGATCCTGCTGCAGCGCCTGCGGATCGCTGCCCGCGCCGGCCGGGCGCCGCAGCGCGGACCCGTCGCCGAGCTACGGGCCCACGACCAGGCCAATGGCACGCAGTACGCGGCCACGCTGCGGGCCTGGTTGGAAGCCCAGGGCGATCTGGCCGCGGCCGGGCGGACGCTGGGTGTGCACGAGAACACCGTGCGTTACCGGTTACGCAAGATGATCGAACTCACCCAGTTGGACCTGGCCGATGCACGCAAGCGGCTGGCGATGATGATCGAGCTGGCCGCGACCGAAGAGTTGTCGTAGCTCGACAATCTCTCACCTGCTGTTTGTCGAGCTGGCGCAAATACCGAACGGGTGAGCGGCCCCACCATGGAAGACATGTATGGGGTCGAGCGCATTGACGGTGCACCGCGGTCAGCGGTTGTCGTGGGTGCAGGCATCGTCGGCCTGTCCACCGCATGGTTTCTCCAGGAGCATGGGGTCAAGGTCACCGTTGTCGACCGCACCGGGGTCGCCGCAGGTGCGTCATGGGGCAATGCCGGCTGGGTCTCGCCGACGCTGACGATCCCGCTCAACGATCCGGCAGTGCTGCGTTACGGCCTCCGGTCCCTTTTCGACCCGGCCGCTCCCCTGCACATCCCGCTGACATCGGGCCCCCGGTTGCTGGCGTTCCTGGCCCGGTTCGCCATGAACTGCCGGCTCTCGACCTGGACCAGGGTCGCCAGAGCCAACGTGCCGCTCAACGAGGAATGCCTCGAGGCCTACGACGTGCTGACTTCCAACGGGGTGTCGGTACCCACCACTGACGGTCCGATCACCGCGCTGTTCGAAGACTCCCACCAAGCCGAACATCTGATGACCGAACTGCGCCGGATGGCCGCCGTCGGACAGACCGTCACGGTCACCGGCCTGTCCGGTGAGATGCTGCGCGACCATGTCCCGCTGGCGTCGTCGGCGATCACCGCGGGCATCAGTGTGGAAGGCCAGCGCTTCGTGGACCCGGGCCGGTTCGTCCAGGCGCTCGGCGACGCCGTCACCGCCAGGGGCGCGGAGCTGGTCATCGGGGAAGTGACCGACGTGCGCGCTGTGGGTGCCGACGTGAAGGTAGACCTGACGGACCGAACATTGAGCGCCGAGACCGCGGTGATCGCCACCGGGGCGTGGCTGTCGAAGCTGGCGAAGCCCTGGGTCCACACGCCGGTGCAGGCCGGACGCGGTTACTCGTTCACTGTGCCGGTGGACCGCCCGGTTCTCGGTCCCATCTATCTGCCCGACGCCCGTGTCGCCTGCACGCCGTATCAAGGCCGGTTGCGGGTGGCCGGAACTATGGAGTTCCGCTCCCCCGACGATCCGCTGCAACCGCCGCGGGTCGACGCGATCATCGCCGCGGCCGCCCCGCTGCTCGATGGGGTGGACTGGGAAGCCCGCACCGATGCGTGGGTGGGCCCGCGGCCCGTCACCCCCGACGGGCGTCCACTGATAGGCGCAGTGGCACAAGGCATTTACGTGGCAGGCGGGCACGGTATGTGGGGGCTGGCGCACGGCCCCGTCACCGGCCGACTGCTCGCCGAATACATGACCACCGGGAAGCAACCCGAGGCGCTGCGGGAATTCGATCCCCTGCGCTGACGATTCACGACCTTGCCCTGACGGGCCCCCAAAGCCGTCAGGGGCGGTGCACAACCCGCCCCTGACGGCAACTGGAGCATCATCGGAAGGAAACCACAATGACTGTCAGCCAACGTGTTTGGTTATCACCGCAGGCCTACGAGCGCCTGCAGGTCGAACTGTCGACGCTACGTGATCTGATCGCAGGAGAAGCAGCCTCCGACTCCGACGAGAACGAGGTGGCCATCCAGCGGGCCCGGCAGACCCGCATCCAGCAGATCCACGATCTGCTGCTCAACGCCGTCGTCGGTGAGGATCCGCCGGACGACGGAGTGGCGGAGCCGGGCATGGTGCTGACGGTGCGCTACGACCAGACCGGTGAGATCGAGACATTCCTGCTGGGTGTCCGGGGCGCCGAATACGGCGACCTGGAGGTCTATTCGGTGAACTCACCGTTGGGCGAGGCCATCGTCGGTGCGCGTCCCGGCGAGCACCGCAGCTACCCGGTGCCCAGCGGCGAGGCCGTGCCGGTCACTCTGATCAGCGCGGTGCCGTTCGGGATGCACCTGCCGGCCGCGGGATAGGGCGCATCCGTCCTACCCTGTTCGGATGGCCGAACGCAAAGGCACGCCCGGCAGCTTGACCGCCGATGACTGGGTGCAGGCCGGGTACGCCCTGCTGGCCTCCGACGGGATGCGGGCACTGAAGATCGAACGCCTCTGCGAGCAGATCGGCGCGACCCGGGGCAGCTTCTACTGGCACTTCACCGATATGAAGGGCTATCGGGCCGCCCTGGTCGCGTCGTGGAATGTGTTCCTGGAACAGGACCGGCGCTCACTTGCCGAACTCGAACACCTGCCGCCGCGCGAGCGGCTGTCGACGATGATGAAGCAACTGCTGTCCCCGCGCCACTGGACCTTGGAGCGCGCGATGCGGGAGTGGGCCAGATCCGACGACGTCGCCGCGGCCAATGTGCGGGCGGCCGACCATCGCGTTCTGGTCGCGGTCACCAAGGCGTATGCCGACTACGGGTTCAGCCCCGAGAACGCGGCGCTGCGCGGCCAGGCCACCTTCGCGACGGGTATCGGAGTGCTGCATCTGATGGACTCGGCCGACGCCCTGACCACCGCCGACAGGTACGAGCGTTTTCTGGATCTGATGCTGGGGAGCTGACGCTCGGCCTTGGCGCCGGGCTCAGTCCAGGTCAGCATCGATGATCGTGGCGAACAGGCGCTCGAACAGAGCGGTCAATTGGCCGGTATCGCAGTCGGTCAAGCCCGGGCTTCGCATCACCCGGCGCATCAGAAGGACACCGCTGACCACCGACAGCATCGCGTCGGTGCGGAGCTGCCGTCCGGGCTCGGGGAGCTGGCGGCCCAACCGCCGGCCGACGTGGCGCGCGATCGCGTCGCGCACGATGTTCACCGCGACCGGGTTCGAGACAGAGCGGAGCATGATCAGGAACGGCTCCAGTGGGTCTGCATCCGGGTCGGAGCGCTGGACCAGCGCGGTGGCCATGTCGCGCGCGAGGGCGTCCGGTTCCTCGGCGACGATCGCCGGTGGTGCGAAGGAGGTTTCGACCGCCTCGGCGAACAGCTGCTCTTTGGACCCGAAGTAGCGGTTCACCAGCATCGCGGTGACCCCGGCGTCTCGTGCGATCTCACGAACGCCGACACCGTCATAGCCGGACAGCGCGAAGTGGCGGATCGCCGATTGCAGGATCGCTTCGCGCGTGCCTGCAGCATTGCGTGGTCGTGAGGAACCCATGCCGAGAACGCTAGGGAATATCCGGGCGCAAGTCTACGTCTGTATACCTATCGAATGTATACAGACGTAGACATGGGAGTGGGTCATGGATCTCGGGTTGTCGGGTAAGCGCGCACTGGTCACCGGATCGAGCACCGGACTGGGGCAGTCCATCGCAGAAACGCTTGCCGCCGAGGGTGCTTCGGTCGTGGTCCACGGGCGCGACGCATCACGCACGAGGGCCGTCGCCGACGGCATTCGAGCCGGCGGCGGCGACGCGGTGTCCGTCACCGGTGACTTGACCACCGACGATGGCGCCGACGCCGTTGCCGCGACCGCGGGCGACATCGACATCCTCGTCAACAACGCCGGGTACTACGACGGGCTCGGATGGTCCGATCTCACGGCCGAGTCGTGGGCACAGATCTATCAGGTCAACGTCGTATCCGGCGTACGCATGATCGAGCGCCTTGTGCCCGGGATGCGGCAGCGCGGGTGGGGCCGCGTCATTCAGATCGGTGGAGGGCTGGCGATCCAGCCGGTCGCCATGCAACCGCACTACAACGCAACCCTCGCCGCCCGGCACAACCTCACTGTGTCGCTGGCCCGGGAACTCGCCGGCACGGGCATCACGTCCAACGCCGTCGCGCCGGGCGCCATCCTGACCGAACCTGTGCGGGACATGGCCATCCGCGCCGCAGCAGTGCACGGGTGGGGCTCGACGTGGGAAGACATCGAGAGAGCCGCCGCGACCGAGTGGTTTCCCAACGACATCGGCCGCTTCGGTATGCCGCACGAAATCGCCTCCGCAGTCGCATTTTTGGCCAGCATGCAGGCCGGCTACATCAGCGGAGCCGATCTGCGCGTCGACGGCGGAACAGTCCGCAGCGTCGCCTGAACCACTACTCCACCCAGATATGTCAACCGAAAGTAGGTAACGCAATGTCGAACGTGTTTCTGGTATCCGGCGCATCCCGGGGTCTGGGTCGCGCCATCGTCGAAGCCGCGTTGGACGCAGGGCACCGCGTCGTCGCCGGAGTCCGCTCCGCCACTGCCCTGGCCGACCTTGCCGAGCAGGAGCCGGATCGCCTCGCCGTCGTCGAACTCGACGTGACGGACGACGCCCAGGTACACGCGGCCGTGGCCACCGCGGTCGAGAGGTTCGGCCGACTCGACGTGCTGGTCAACAATGCGGGCTACGCGAACATGGCCGCCATCGAGGACTTCGACTTCGACGACTTCCGTGCCCAGATCGACGCCAACTTCTTCGGCGTCGTACGGCTGACCCAAGCCGCATTGCCCGTCATGCGCACCCAGCGCGCCGGCCACATCGTCCAGATCTCATCGGTGGGCGGGCGACTCGTGCGCGCCGGCCTGGGCGCCTACCAGTCCGCCAAGTGGGCAGTCACCGGATTCTCCGGCGTGCTCGCAAAAGAAGTCGAGCCTCTCGGAATCAAGGTCACCGTGCTCGAACCCGGTGGTATGCGCACTGATTGGGCCGGATCGTCGATGCGGGCCGCCTCGGTCCGCGAGGAGTACGCCGGCACCGTCGGTGCGTCGATCGCACAGAGCACACCGGAGAACCTCGGTGCCAGCGACCCCGCCAAGGTGGCCGGACTCGTCCTCACCATCGCCGAGATGAGTGATCCCCCAGAGCGATTGCTCGTCGGACCCGATGCCTACCGCTACGCGACCTCCGCCGGACACGACCTGCTCGCCGACGACGAGAAGTGGGAGTCCCTCAGCCTTTCCACCGCGGCCGACGATGTCACCGCCGATCAGGTCGACCCCCTGGGAGCGGCCAAATGAGGACAACCCTCGGGCATTCCGATCTTACGGTGCGCCCGATCGGCCTGGGCTGCATGGGAATGTCGCAGTCCTACGGCGAAGCGGACGACAGCGAATCGGCAGCCACTATTCGCATCGCACTTGAGCTCGGGGTGGATTTCCTCGATACCTCCGATGTCTATGGCGCCTCCGACATCACCTTCGGTGTGCCGATCCGTGGCTTCGGCCACAACGAGCAACTGATCGGCGGCGCGATCGCCGGGCACCGGGACGAGATCGTGTTGGCTACCAAGTTCGCGGCGAAGGTCAACGACTCTGCCGACGGGATCGCGATCGACGGCCGGCCCGAGTATGTGCGGTCGGCATGTGAGGCCAGTCTGCACCGCTTGCGTACCGACGTCATCGATTTGTACTACTACCATCGCCTCGACCCGAGCGTGCCGATCGAGGAAACCGTGGGAGCGATGGCCGAACTCGTCACGGCGGGCAAAGTCCGTGCCATCGGACTCAGCGAGGTCGGCCCAGATCAGATCCGTCGCGCACACGCCACCCACCCGATCACCGCGCTGCAATCCGAGTACTCACTGTGGGAACGGCACGTAGAGGACGGCATCACATCGACATGCCGGGAATTGGACATCACCCTCGTGCCCTACAGCCCCCTGGGCCGCTCGGCGCTCACCGGATCCGTGAAGGCCGGTAGCACCTTCGCTGCAAGCGACTTCCGCGCCACGAACCCGAGGTTCTCCGCCGAGAACCTCGCGGTCAACCTCGAGCCAGTCGAGAAACTTCAGGCCATCGCGACGGAGAAGGGTTGCAGCCCGGGACAACTGGCGTTGGCCTGGCTGCTGGCACAGCCGCTCGATGTAGTGCCGATTCCCGGAACCAAGCGGATTCCGTTCGTCCGGGAGAACATCGCTGCCACCGATGTTGCGATCAGCGCAAACGAAGTGGCGCTTCTGGCCGAGATCTTCGCACCGGACCGAGTCGCCGGCGAGCGCTACGCCCCGGTTCACGCCCGAACCATTCGATGAGGCCGCTGGGACGTTGAACGGTTCCGAGCCGATCGTGCGCAGATTGCGAAAACTGTCTACTGCGACCTGCGCGTGTCATACATTGACGCTCGAGAATCGACGCTTCTCGGGGCAGGAGACACTGTGGCGCGACTATCGGTTTGGCTCGGGGCAGGCGCGGTGGCGGCCGGGGTTTCTGCGGCAATGGTCGCCGGAGCCGATGTGGCGACTGCCGACACTGGATCAGGTTCCGACGGCCCGAAGGCATCCGAGTCCGCTGCCAGCGCAAGTCCGTCGAGCAAGGGCCACCGGGCGGGTCCACGTCGCAGCCCCAACCGGACACGTCATTCAGCCCGGTCAGCTGACGCCGATCGGGACGTCGTGGGCAAGAAGGCGATCAAGCCCGCCAAGATAGCCGCGTCCCGGCCCACCCCGGCGGCAGTACCTGGCGCAAGCGGACGCGAAACGCGTGCCACGCAACGCAAGACCGTATTGGTCAACTTCCTCTCGAAGGCACAGCCGAGCGCTGCACCCACCGCACCGGGAGCGTCCGCGGAGCCCGTCGAGTCCGTCGAAACCAATGAGCAGCAAGCCGCGCCGATGCTGCGACACGTCTTCAAGCGCGTCGCGGCCTCGTTCGCAGCGCCAGATCCACAGGCCGCGGCGCCCACCTTGCCGGTGCCGCCAACCGCGGCGCCGTCGCTGTCACTGCCCGACCAAATCCAGTCATTCGTCTTCGACTTCGTCGGTGTGGCCGTCACCGCCATCGCGGGTCCGCCCAGGGTTCCCGCCGGCAGCAACGTCACGGTACGAAGTTCCTCGTTGGAGATCACGGAAGGCCGCAACGTACCCGCTGACTGGTACTACCCGGAGGGCGACGAACCGCCGGAGCGGATCATCCTGCTGCAGCACGGGTTCCTCGGCGTGAGTGCGATGTACAGCTACACCGCGGCAAACCTGGCCGAGCGCACCAACAGCGTCGTGGTGGTGCCGACCTACTCGTCGAATCGGTTTGTCCGGGACGGGTTCTGGTTGGGTGACGATCAGGTCTATCGCGCAACAGCCGAGCTGTTCCTCGGTGACCGCGAGGCGTTGACCGCCAGCGCGCAGGCAGCCGGATACGCCGCAAGGTACGGTGCCGACGTACCCCTTCCGGAAACGTTCGTCCTGGTCGGGCACTCGCTGGGCGCGGGTGTGGTGGCCGGCGCCGCGGGCTACTACGCGGATGCCGTCAAATCGACTGGGGCAGAGAACCATCTGGCCGGCGTGGTACTGCTCGACGGCGCGCCGCCGGAGAACGTACTGCCGGATGCGTTGGACAAACTGGACGGGCTGGATACCTACGTCCCGGTACTGGAACTGGGTGCGCCCAAGGAAGTGCGCCGGGTCGATGCGGCGCTGATCGAGCATCGACCGGACATGTTCAACGGCGTAGTGCTGGCTGACGGCCAACACCTGGATGCCATGCAGGGTGGGAGCCCGGCCATCCAGCTCCTGTCGTACCTGTTCTACGGGTTCTCCACGGAGCCGAACAAGGCGGCCTCACAGACCCTCATCACCGGCTGGGTGGATGACATGTTCGCGGGCCGGATCGATGCGTCCACCGGAGCCTGTGAAGGCGTTGACTGCTCGGGCATCTACGGCGAGCCAGGCCAGACGCTCAACCTGCCGACACCGGCCGGACCTACCAGCGCCGTCGTGATCGGCGGTTCCGCCCCGGCACTGATCACCACCGCATTCCAGCCGACGCTTGCCACCGCGCCGGTGGCTCCCCGGCCACCGTCAGACTTCGCTCTGCTCCGGCTGCTCTGACTGCGTCAGCGACGATTGCCCTGCTCGTCCCAGTTCTCGGCGACCTTCTTGCTGGGCTGCACCCGCGGCGGCTCGCCCGGCATCTTCGGATAGCTCGGCGGGTACGGCAGATCCCCGAGGCCGCGCTCCTCATCGGCGGCCACCAGGTCCAGCAGCGGCTGCAGGGACTGCTTGTCGTCGTCGATGCCGGCCCATGGATCAACCCGTCCGGCAAGGAAATCCGGCACGGTGGCGATGGTGTAGTCGTCAGGATTGGCCGTGCGGAGCTCGTCCCAGGACAACGGCGTCGACACCGTCGCGATCGGGGTTTTGCGCGCCGAATAAGGTGAGGCGAACGTGCGGTCGCGGGCATTCTGGTTGTAATCAATGAACATCCGCTCGCCCCGCTCTTCCTTCCACCACGAGGTGGTGACCGCGTCTGGCGCACGGCGTTCGACCTCGCGGGCCAAGGCGATCCCGGCCCGGCGCACCTCGATGAAATCCCAGTCGGTCTTGATCCGCAGAAAGATGTGCACGCCCCGACCGCCCGACGTTTTGGGATAGCCGACCAGGCCGAGTTCGTCGAGCAGCGGCTTGAGCACATCGCACGCGACCGCGGCGGCCTCGGCGAAACCGGTGCCGGGCTGTGGGTCCAGATCGATGCGCAGCTCGTCGGGATGTTCGGTGTCCGGGCATCGAACCTGCCAGGGGTGCAACGTGATCGTGCCCATCTGCGCGGCCCACGCAATGGCCGCCGGGTGAGTCACCTTGAGCGCGTCGGCGGTGCGCCCGGACGGGAAGGTGACGACGCAGGTCTCCAGATAGTCGGGGTGCTTCTGCGGCACTCGCTTCTGATAGATCTCCTCACCCTCGATGCCGTCGGGGAAGCGCTGCAAGTGCGTCGGCCGGTCTTTCAACAGCGTCACCATCCGGTCGGCCACTGACAGGTAGTACTCCATCAACTTGCCCTTGGTCCCGGCCGAGCCGAGCTTCGGGTAGTACACCTTGTCCGGGCTGGTGAACCGCACCTTGATCCCGTCGACGTCGAGTTCGGTTGCTCCTCCAGCTTTTTCAGCCATGTCAACTGTCTCCCTCAAGCACGTCGTACAGGTCGTAGTTCAGCGGCACGTCGAGCTGGTCGAACGTGCAGCTCGAGGGTTCCCGGTCGGGGCGCCAGCGCATGAACTTCACCGCGTGCCGGAATCGCCTGCCGTTCACGGTGTTACCCTCCATCTGGTCATAGGCCACCTCACACACCCGCTCCGGGCGCACCGGAATCCAACGCTTGTCGGCGGCCGAGTTCCAGCGGCTCGGGTCACCGTCGCGGACTTCGTCGCCCTCGCGCAGCGGTTCCAGGTCGGCCAGCAGTTTGAGCCGGTCCTTGACGCTGAACGACGCTGCGCCACCGACCATCTGCAGCTCGCCGTCGGCGCGGTAAAGGCCGAGCAGGATCGAGCCGATACCTTCCCCGCTCTTGTGGATGCGGTAGCCGATGGCCACGCAGTCGGCGTCGCGATGGTGCTTGACCTTGATCATCTCGCGCTTCCCGGGCAGATACTGCCCGTCGAGCTTCTTGGCGATCACCCCATCGAGCCCCGCACCCTCGAAGGTCTGCAACCACTGCGCCCCGAGTTCGGGATCGGTGGTGGTTCGCGTGACGTGGCACCACTGCTTGGATTTGACGGCGTCGATCAATGCTTCACGGCGTACCCGGAACGGCTCGTCGAGCAGTGACCGGTCGCCGGTGGCCAGTGCGTCGAATCCGATGAAATGCGCCGGCGTCTGTTCGGCGAGCATCCGCACCCGCGACTCGGCGGGATGGATGCGCTGTGACAACGACTCCCAGTCCAGACGTACCCGCCCGTCGATCTGTCGAGGCACCACCACCTCGCCATCGAGGGCACAGCGGTCGGCGAGTTCGTCACGCAGCACATCGAGCAGTTCGGGGAAGTATCGCCCGAGTTCCTTTCCGCTGCGCGACTGCAGCACCACCTCGTCGCCGTCACGGAAGACCAGCGCGCGGAAGCCGTCCCATTTCGGCTCGTAGGACCACACCCCGCCCTCGTCGGGCACTTTCACCTGGGCTTTGGCGAGCATCGGTTCGATCGGCGGCTCTACGGGTAGGTCCACGGGCTCCATCCTGGTTCATCGGGTGTCCTGGATCTAGACCGCCGCGCCGCCACCAACTCATCGCGCCGACGCCGGCGGCGGGTGGGACCAGTCACGCTCTGCTTGACGCATGCCGTGGGGGCCGCCTGAAACCCTGTGTTCCCGCTCTTGCCTCGCGACTCGGCCGGCGTTGTCGCACCATACGAGTAGCCAAAACGCCGGTATTTCACACCCTCCGTGGGCATCGCTACATCAGGTTGACGACCACCTTGCCTTTTGCCCGTCCTCGTTCGATGTAACCCAGGGCTTCCTTGGTCGATTCGAACGGGAAAACCTTTTCGACAACTGAGCGAATGATGCCTTGGTCGATGAGGGAGGTGATCTCGCTCAGCTGTTCGCCGTTGGCCCGCATGAACAGGAACGAGAACATCACGTTGCGTTGCCTGGCCTTTCGCCTCGCCCCAAAGCTCAACGCGCGCATGATGGGTTTGACATACCAGGGCACGCCGATTTCGTCCGCGAAGGCCGGGTCTGGTGGCCCGGATATGGAGATGAGGGCCCCGCCTGGCTTGAGTACCCGCAGGGATTTGTCCAAGGTTTTCGAGTCCTGACTGTGCAGAACGACGTCGTAGCCGCGCAGTTTCGTCTCGAAGTCCTCGGTTTTGTAGTCGATCAGGACATCTGCCCCGAGGGCTTTGACCAGTTCGAAGTTGGCGGCACTGGCTGTGGTGGCGACGGTGGCACCCAGGTGTTTAGCCAGCTGGATGGCGAACGTCCCCACCCCGCCGGTGCCTGCCTGGATGAAGACCTTCTGCCCGGGTTGTACGTTCGCCTTCTCGACGAGCGCCTGCCACGCGGTCAAGCCGACGAGCGGAACGGACGCCGCTTCCACCATGCTCAGCTCTCTGGGCTTGAGCGCGACGTCGGCTTCGTCCATCGCAATGAATTCCGCGAAGGTGCCGATCCTGTCCTTGTCCGGCCGCGCATACACCTCGTCGCCGGGCTTGAAGCGCCGCACCTGGGCTCCGACCTGCACCACGACGCCGGCCACGTCGTTGCCGAGAACAAGCGGGAATCGATAGGGCAGGAAAATCTTGAATTCGCCGGCGGCGATCTTTGTATCCAGGACGTTCACCCCGGCCGCATGGACCTGGACGAGTACGTCTTTGTCGCCGACGTCGGGTTGCGGCAGGTCGACGATGCGGCCGCCGTCCTTGCTCTTGTATCGGTCGATCGCGAAGGCTCTCATCGCAAACGCTCCTGGACGGGCTTGTCCATCTGCGCCCGGACACCGCGGGTCATTTCATCGGCCAGCACCTCGTCCGCACCGGACTCGATTCCGTCGAGAACCTGACGCACCACGTCGGCCGGGTCGGACTTGGGAGCATCGGCGAACGTGGCCATATCGGTGTCCACCAGGCCCATGTAGACGCCGACCACCTGCACGCCACGTGACCCGAGTTCAAGCCGCATCGAGTCGGTGGCGCTCCACAGCGCGGCCTTGGTCACCCCGTAACTGGCGCCGATGGGCATCCACGCGAGCACCGACGATACGTTGACGATCGCGCCGGACTTTTCCGCAATCCGATCGGCGAAAGCGGAAGCCATCGCCAGCGGACCGAAGAGGTTGGTCTCCATCTGTTCCCGCAGACCGGAGCTGTCGTGGTCGAGCACCGAGGCTGCGCGCACAATGCCGGCGTTGTTGATCAGCACGCTGACATCGGACGCTGCCTCAGCCGCCTCGGCCACGGACGTCGCATCGGTGACATCGAGTTCAAGCGGGACGACGCGCGGATCGATGACGTCGATCGTCCGCGGATCACGGGCAGCTGCATACACTTTCGTCACGCCACGGTTGAGGAGCTGCGCGACGTATTCGCGGCCCATGCCGCGGTTGGCTCCGGTGACCAACACGGTCTGCTCGGTGAGTGAGGTCATGAGATCGATGCTCCCAGGAACTCGAGCGCCTCGGGAACGAACCGCTCGTGGGCCTGAAAGATGCCGCCGTGTCCTGCGTCGGGGTAGATGCGCAGCGTCGCATCGGGCAGGCGTTGAGCCAGGTCGTAGGAGTTCCGCGTGGGTACCATGCGATCGTCATCACCGTTGGCCACCAGGACGGGCTGACGGATGGTCGCGAGATCGGCCGGTTTCTCAAGGCCCCAGGCGTGAATCGCCTTGAGCTGTGTTCGGAATGCTCCGAGCGCCATCGCCTTGTCCCGATCGTCGGTGCGTTCCTTCAGCCGCTTGATGAATGCCTTGGCTTCCGACTTGCCGTGGTCTGTTCTCGTGAAAAAGAGAAGTTCCTTGGGATCTTTGAACGTGGCGAATGCGTGAAGCGTGTCGAGGTAGGTCAGTCTTGTCACGTTGACGATGCCTTCGCCTCCCGCAGGTCCCGTCCCCGCGAGGATGATCTTCCGCACCAGTGCGGGCTCTTGTTGGGCGATCACCTGCGAGACCATGCCGCCGAGCGAGAACCCGAGGAGATCGACCTGCTCGAGTCCGAGCGCACGGATGAACGCCACGGCGTCGTGGGCCATTGCCTCGACGGTGTCGGGCGTCTTGCCCTCGGAACCACCGACACCGCGATTGTCGAAGGTGATCACGCGGTGTTTCGCCGCGATACCGTCGACGACCCTCGGGTCCCAGTTGTCGAGGTTGGCCGCCAGGTGATTGAGGAAGATCACCGGCACCCCGGTATCGATGCCCAGCTCCCGGTAGACGAATCGAGCGCCCTTCACGGACACCGATTTCGTCGGCGCGTTTTTGTACGACACGCCATTTCGGGTCCTTCGATTGCCTGCCATGATTGCCTTCCTTGGTAAACCGGTGTGCTTCATCTGGATGTGGTTGCCGCAGCCAGTACCGCGTCGTTGACCGCGGTGGGCGCGATTGCGGCGACGGCTTTCTGGGTCCGGCTGACGATGTCGAGTAGATAGCGACGCTTCGGACGCCTCGATGTCAGCGCGTGGTCGACGGCCTTGGTGACCCTGCTGGGATCAGCAGCCAGCTTCTGCAGACATCCCAGCAATTTCCGGCTGCCGGCGAGGTGCGACGCATACAGTCGGCGATGCTCGTCGCTGAGTTGTTTGGTCATGTGGTCGTAGTCGTCGAGCACGTCAGCCCACATGTCGGTCCGGATCGGACCCGGCTCGATGAGCGACACCGGAATTCGCCACGGGCGCAACTCCATCCGGAGCGCATCGGCCAGGGATTCGATCGCGTACTTCGATGCGGTGTAGGCACCGGTGCCCGGTGTGGTGATCAACCCGCTGACCGAGGACATGAACACCACTCGGCCGCCGGCGGAACGGATGTTCGGCAGCACCGCCTGGGTCACTGCGATCTGCGAGATCACATTGACGTTCAACTGCTGCGTCAGATCATCGAGGGACAGCCCCTCGACCGGCCCGTTGACGATGATCCCCGCGTTGTTGACGACGCCGTTGAGCTCAGCGGGAAGCCGATCGGGAAGCGCGGCGATCGCAGATCTGTCGGTGATGTCGAGCGCTACCGCGTGCACATTGGGCAAGCGATCGAGGCTGCGCAGGGCAGCCTCGGATCGCGCCGTGGCGTACACGTCCCAACCTCGTCGGCTCATGTGCTCGGTGATCGCCAGACCGATTCCCCGGCCTGCTCCGGTAACCAGTACCGAACCGGGACGTTGCTGATTCATACCGACTCCTCCTATACCGATCGGTGTACTTGCTGATCGCTGACGCTACACGCCCTTGCCGGCGATGTAAACCTATCGGTATACTTGAGTCATGACCGGCCGCGGCGCTCGGGAGCGCATCCTCAACACCGCCATCGACCTGTTCTACCGCGAAGGCATCAATGCCACCGGCGTCGAGCGACTCGCCAATGAAGCATCGGTCTCCAAACGGACTCTGTATCAACACTTTCCGAGCAAGACCGCGGTGGTCGAAGAGTACCTACGGTGCATCCGGCAACTCGTCGACGACCCAATCCGACCCGGACCGAATGCCTCGAACCGCACACCTCGCGAGCGCATTCTCGCGCTGTTCGCCACCCCGTCTCCGGACGGGCAGATGCGCGGTTGCCCCTTCCACAACGCGGCCGTCGAAGCCGCCGAGGCGATGCCGGAAATTCACGACATCGTCCACGAACACAAGCGCAGCTACATCCAGGGGCTGATCAAGCTGGCCCGCCAAGCCGGTGCCACCAACCCGACACTGCTGGGCAATCAACTCGCCCTTCTGTACGAAGGTGCAGCCGCACTGTCAACCTCCCTCGACGACCCCGCCTGCTGGACACATGCACGTAAGGCCGCTGCGGCGCTGCTCGATCAGGCGGTGCGCTGACCAGGTGGGCGGTGCTGGGCGATCAGTTCCTTGAGGTGCCGGGCGGCCTGCGTCAGCGGCTTGGTCGAACGCGCGGCGCGGGACAGGATGACCGCCCCTTCGAGCGCGGCCACGACAGTCGTCGACAATGACTGCGCCACAGCCCGGCTGATGCCGTCTTCGGTCAGCCTGTCAGCCAGCAGCTGACCCCACTCGGCGAACACATCGGCCGCGGTGTCGGCAGCCTCGGGAGCTTCGCCACGGCTGAACGCCGCCGCCACAATGGGGCAGCCGCCCTCGAAGTCCGTGGTGACCAGCATCTCGGTCCACACACGGGTAAACGCGCCGATCGGATCACGCTGCGCGATGCAGTCGCGCAATACAGCGGTCAACTCGTCCCCCGAGGCACGCGTTGCCGCCGCGACCAACTCGGACTTGCCGCCGGGAAAGTTCAGATAGATCGATCGTCGCGTCACGCCGCTGGTCGACAGGATCTCCGCAATCCCAGTCCCGGCCACACCTTGCTTCTGCATCAGGGTGGCCGTGGCCGACATCAGACGTTCCCGCGCACTCATGTCTTGCACTATACCATTCGGTGTACTACCGTCGCTCTTGCCAGTAGACCGATTGGTATACCTCGCGGATCTCTGGCCAACTCTGCCAAAGAAAAGAGATGACTGTGTCCTCCATGGCTCCTGACGATTTCGCCTGGCTGCCGGCGACCGAACAACTGGCGGCGCTGGACGCTCGGGAGGTATCCAGCACCGAATTGGTCGACCTCTACCTGTCGCGTATCGATGCACACAACGCGTCGCTCAACGCGATCGTCACGATCGACGAGGCGGCAGCGCGGCTTGCCGCAAAAGAGGCCGATGCGGCGCGCTCGCGTGGAGATGCGCTCGGTCCGCTGCACGGACTGCCGATCACCGTCAAAGACAGCTATGAGACAGCAGGCATGCGTACGGTCTGCGGCCGGCCGGACCTCGCCGATTACGTACCGACGCAGGACGCTGAGGCCGTCGCCCGGCTACGCCGCTCGGGGGCCATCATTTTCGGCAAGACCAACATGCCGACCGGCAACGCAGACGTGCAGGCCAGTAATCCGGTGTTCGGCCGGACGAACAACCCCTGGAATCTGTCACGCACCTCCGGTGGTTCTGCTGGTGGTGGGGCCGCCGCCACCGCGGCCGGTCTCACGAGCTTCGACTTCGGGTCCGAAATCGGTGGCTCCACCCGGATTCCGGCCCATTTCTGCGGTCTCTACGGCCACAAATCGACATGGCAGTCCGTGCCACTGGTCGGCCATATCCCCAGCGCGCCAGGAAATCCCGGACGGTGGGGCGAAGCCGACATGGCCTGCGCCGGAGTGCAGGTACGCGGCGCCCGCGACATCATCCCTGCACTGGAAGCCACCGTCGGGCCGCTGAACCCCGACGGCGGATTCTCGTACGCACTCGCCCCGCCGCGCGCGAGCGCGCTCAAGGATTTCCGCGTCGCGGTATGGGCCGACGATCCCGCCTGCCCCATCGACACAGACACCCGTCGAGCCATGGACGACGCCGTCACCGCCCTGCGCGACGCGGGGGCTCGGGTCACAGAGCAACCCGCGAGCATCCCGGTGGACCTGACCGCGTCACATGACCTGTTCCTGAGCTTGGTGATGGCCGCGTTCTCGGTTGACCGGTCGACCATGAGCCCGCAGTTCGCCGGTGCCCTTGCCCTACGCTCACTGATGAGCCCGCGCGGTGACGCTGCCGCCGCGCTGCGCGGGACGATCCAAAGCCACCGGGCGTGGTTGTTCCGCGATGCGGCGCGACGGGAAACCGCGCACCGATGGGTGGGATTCTTCAAGGAATTCGACGTACTACTGTTACCCGTCACGCCCACCGCGGCCCCCGGCCACCACAACAAGGACCACGACCGCTTCGGCCGCACCATCGACGTCGACGGCGTCACCCGCTCCTATTGGGACCAAACCAAATGGAGCGCATTGGCCAACATCGCCGGAGCTCCGGCCACGACGATGCCCATCACGACCACCGCAACGGGCCTACCCGTCGGCATCCAGGCGATGGGCCCCGCCGGCGGCGACCGCACCACCGTCGAATTCGCGGCCCTGCTCACCGAGGCTCTCAGCGGCTACCGCATCCCGCAGAACTACCGCTCACACGTGACGAGCGTCGCCTGATGCGGCGCAACTTGTCGGGCCAGAAGCTGGTCATCACCGGAGCCGCACGGGGTATCGGGGAGAAGGTCGCACGTCTTGCCGCCGCCCGCGGTGCTCGCGTCGCCCTCATCGGACTCGAGCCCGAACGGCTGCGCGCACTTTCCGACGATCTTGGCCCTGGTGCGTCATGGGAGGAAGCCGATGTGCGCCACGGCACCGCTTTGCGGTCGGCGATCGACAATTGCGCAATCACCATGGGTGGCATCGACTTCGTCGTCGCCAATGCCGGGGTTGCCGCGTACGGAACGGTGCGCCAGGCTGACGAGGCGTCGTTCGAGCGAGTCCTGGACATCAACCTGAACGGCGTTTTCCGCACGCTCAAGTACGCGACACCTCACCTGGAACAGAGTCGAGGCCATGCGATGGTCATCGCCTCGGCGATATCCTTCACGCCGATTGCCGGGCTGGCCTCTTACGCCGCAAGCAAGGCAGGCGTCGAGATGCTCGCCCTCGCCTACCGTCAAGAGGTGGCACACCTCGGAGTGACCGTGGGACTTGTCCATCCCTCGTGGATCGACACCGATCTGGTCCGAGGCGCCGAGACGGATCTCCCGTCGTTCCAGGAGCTTCGACGTCGGCTGCCCTACCCAGGCAATGTCACTACGAGTGTCGACCGGGCGGCTGCTGCAATCGTGCGCGGACTCGCGCGCCGACGCAGCCGGATTTACGTGCCGCGCGCTGTTGTCGTGGCCAACTGGGCGAAGGCTGCGCTGAACTCGCCGGCCGCGTGGCCGTGGATGAGGCGCTTCGCAGCCGAGGTGGCACCAGCGCTCGAGCGTGAGGTCTCGGCGCTGGGAAGGCACGACCAACTCGTGCCGTCCCCGCAGTCGCCCGCGCTGATCTTCCCTCCCGACGAAATCACAACGAAAGCAAAGCAATGACACAGCACCTCCAGGTCGAGGACCGCGGCGCCACCATGATCGTGCGAGTCGACGGCGGCCCGCACAGCTTGTTCGGAGTCGAGATCGCCAACGAGCTCGACGAACTGGTCGACCGGGTCGACCGTGATCCGAGCGTCCACGCCGTCGTGTTCACCGGGGCACGCCCTGGCCGGTTCGTCAGCCACGCCGACGTCCGGTGGCTGCAAGAAGGCGGAGCGGTGAAGCCGAAGCTGGGCCGGCGCGGCGCCTCAGCCGCCTTGCGGCTGGCCCGAGGCATCGACCGTGCCGGTGTCCCGGGCCCGGTTGTGGACAAGACTCCGCTGAGCGGCGCCGGCCAGCTCGACCGGCTGCACGAAACGTTCATGAAGATGAATGCCAGCGGCGTCATCTTCGTGGCGGCACTGAACGGTTCGGCCTTGGGCCTGGGAGCGGAATTCGCGTGGGCGTGCGATCTGCGTGTCATGGCCGACGGGGATTACTTCATCGGCCAGCCGGAAGTCCTCCTCGGCATCATGCCGGGAGGTGGTGGCTCGCAACGGCTCACACGCCTGATCGGCACCCACAAGTCATTGGTCGCGATCCTCGAGGGCAAGCCGTTCACACCTGCGCAGGCGCTGGCCAATGGTGCCGTCGACGATGTCGTCGTACCTGACGAAGTGATCGCGCGGGCGACCGAGCTGGCCGAGTACTTCGGAAAACGGACTAAGGCGTCGGTCGAGGGCATCAAGAGGGCGGTCTACTTCGGCGGCTCGATGTCACTGGCCGAAGGTCTCCACGTCGAGCGGACCGAGTTCTTCCCCACCGATCAGTCCACGGCCGGTCAGGAGCTGATGGTGCAGTATCTTGCGGATACCGACACAACCGGCGAGCTGCCGCTCTACCGCCCCGACACCTATGCACAAGCGCTCGCATCGGGCCGGGTGCCCGCGGTCGGTGCGGCCAATGGAGCGGTGAAGAAGTGAGCGCCGCACAGCCTTTCACCCGCCACGACGTATCGTTCACTTCCGGCGGGGACACCTGTGCCGCGTGGCTTTACCTGCCCACCGGAGTGACGTCACCGCCCGTGGTCATTCTCGGGCACGGTCTCGGCGCGACACGCGAGATGCGCCTGGACGCCTTCGCCGAGCGGTTCGCGCAAGCCGGGATCGCCGCCTTGGCGTTCACCTACCGCCACTTCGGCGACAGCAGCGGCGAACCCCGCCAGCTTCTGTCGATCAAACGACAGCTCGCCGATTGGGATGCCGCCATCACGTGGGTGAAGAATCGTGACGGCCTGGACAGCTCCCGGGTTGCCGTTTGGGGCAGCTCTTTCGGCGGGGGGCACGCCATCACCGTCGCGTCGCGCCATCCAGAGCTCAAAGCGGCAGTGGCTCAATGCCCGTTCACCGACGGCTTGGCCTCCGCGCTCGCACTGGGCCCGGCTGAATCCCTGAAGGTGTTGCCCTTGGTCGCACGAGACTACGCCGCCATGTTCTTTCGTAGGCCGCCCGCGATGATCCCGCTTGCCGGTCCCCCGAGATCGCTGGCGCTGATGAACGCCCCGGACGCGCTTCCCGGCTACCAGGCGTTACTGCCGCCTGACACGACATTCCGCAACGAGGTGGCAGCGCGGGTCGCGCCGACGATCGCGACCTACCGACCCGGCCGTTCGGCGAAGAAGATCAAGTTTCCAATCCTGTTCTGCGTCAGCAACACCGACAGCGTGACGCCTCCGGCCCAAACCCTGCGGTACGCGCGCACCGCACCCAGAGGCGAGATAAAGCGATACGACGCCGGCCATTTCGACTTCTACCTAGGTGCGCCCTTCGACGCGCTGGTCCGCGATCAGGTCGAGTTCCTCACTCGCCACCTGCAGCCGAGAGCACACGTTTCATGAATTTCGCGTCGTTGCCCGACCGACGGGCGGATCTGGATCCGGACGGGGCCGCCGTGTCCGACGGCATCCGGCCGCTCACCAATGCCATGCTGCTGCAGCGGGTGCGGGCGGCAGCGCACCATCTTCACGAGCTGGGCGTCGGCGCCGACGATGTGGTGGCGCTCAAGTTGCGTAACCGGGTTGAGTTCGTGGTGCTGTTGTTCGCGTCGTGGCGGTTGGCCGCCACTGTCACACCGGTCAACCCGAGCCTGACCGACGGCGAGGTCACGCTGCAGGTCCACACCTCCGGGGCGCGACTGCTCGTGGTCGAGGACGGGGACAGCGGACCGGCCGGGGTTGCGACGCTGACCGTCGGGGATCTTCACCTGGAGACGCCGGGGCAGGAGGAACCACCGCTGGTTGATCCTTCGGCGCTGGCCCTGCTGATCTTCACCAGTGGCACCACCGGTGTGCCGAAGGGCGTGATGCTCGACCACGCCAACCTCGATGCCATGGCAGAGATGGGACGGCAGGCGCTTCACATCGACCCAACGGATCGGTGTCTGCTGATCCTGCCGCTGTTCCACGTCAACGGCATTGTGGTCAGTGTCCTGATGCCGCTGCTCGCGGGAGCGAGCGTCGTGATCGCCGAGAAGTTCGATCCGCACACCTTCTTCGGCGTCGTCGAACGCCACAGGCCGACGTTCTTCTCGGCAGTGCCGACCATTTACCGCATGCTGGCGGCACTGCCCGACGACGTCACACCCGACACATCGTCGTTGCGGTTCGGCATCTGTGGGGCCGCCCCAGCGTCAGCAGAATTGCTGGACCGCTTCGAGGCGCGCTTCGGGTTTCCGCTGGTCGAGGGCTACGGCCTGTCCGAAGCGACATGTGCCTCCACCATCAACCCGGTCGCCGGCGAACGACGCGCCGGCACAGTGGGAATCGCGTTTCCCGGCCAGCAGATCCGCATCGTCGACCAACTCGGCACGGATGTGGCGCCAGGGGCCGACGGTGAGGTGCTCATCGCCGGCGCGAATGTCATGCGCGGCTACCTCGGTCGCCCCGACGAGACCGCCCGCGTCGTCATCGACGGCTGGTTGCACACCGGTGACATCGGTCATGTCGACACCGACGGCTACCTGACACTGGTAGGCCGGTCCAAGGACATGATCATCCGCGGTGGCGAGAACATCTACCCCAAGGAGATCGAGGACGTCCTCACCGGTGACCCGACTGTCCTGGAGGCCGCCGTCATCGGTGTTCCCGACGACAAATGGGGTGAGACCGTCGCCGCGTACGTCCAACCCCGACCCGGCCTCGTCATCGATCTCGCAGCGCTGCAAGACCTTTGCTCTCGTAAACTCGCCGGCTACAAGCGGCCCACCTCGATCACCGCGGTGGACGCCATCCCCAAGAACGCTGTCGGCAAGCCCGACAAGGCACCGCTGCGCGCTGCCCACCTGAAAGGAACATCCATATGACTTCCCTGCACGACCCGCTGACACTACCGTGCGGCCAGGTACTGCCCAACCGAATCATGAAGGCCGCGTTGAGCGAAGGGCTCGGCGACAAGCACAACGCCCCCGACGAGCGCCTGGAGCGGCTCTACACGAGCTGGAGCCACGGCGGCTACGGTCTGATCGTCACCGGCAACGTGATGGTCGACCGCACACAGCTCGGGGAGCCGGGCAATGTCGTCATCGAAGACGAGCGCGACCTGGATGCGTTGTCACGTTGGGCCAAGACCACCAAGGACGCCGGCGTTCCGATCTGGGTTCAGCTCAACCATCCAGGGCGGCAGTCAAACCCACTCGCGCTCGGCCACACGCCCGTCGCGCCCAGTCCGGTGGCGCTCAAGTTCCCCGGCGCCACCACACCGCGGGAGCTGACAGCCGGCGAGATCGAAGACATCATCGAACGTTTCGCGAACACGGCGGCGGTATGCGAGACGGCGGGCTTCGACGGCGTGCAGATCCATGGCGCGCACGGCTACCTGGTCGCACAGTTTCTGTCGCCGTTGTCGAACAAGCGCACCGACGAATGGGGCGGTGACACGGAGCGCCGGATGCGTTTCGTGGTCGAAGTCGTGCGCCGCATCCGCGCGCGGGTGGCACCGAGCTTCGCGGTAGGCATCAAGCTCAACTCGGCCGACTTCCAGCGTGGCGGGTTCACCGAAGACGAATCACGCCTGGTGGTGGCGGCGTTGGCACGTGAGGGCCTCGACCTGATCGAGGTCAGCGGCGGCAGCTACGAGCAGCCCGCCATGATGGGCAAGGCCGCCGACAGCACCCGGGCGCGCGAGGCCTACTTCCTGGAGTATGCCCGCACGGTCCGCGACCTTGCCGGCGATATCCCACTGGCGGTAACAGGTGGCTTCCGTTCGCGTGGCGCGATGGCAGAGGCGGTCGAGTCCGGTGAGTGTGACGTCATCGGTTTGGGCCGGCCCACCGCCACCACGCCCGACGCCGCAGATGCGGTGTTGGCCGGCCGCGCCGAGACACTGGCTTCACACTCACTGCGCGCCGGAATGCGGGGTGTCCTCGGCCGTTTCATCGATCTGAAGTCTCTCGACGGGATTCTCGAACTTTCTTGGCACACAGACCAATTGCACCGGGTTGGGGCCGGCCTGAAACCCGACCTCAAGCGGGGTCGCATCGCCACCATGTTTGCGATGCTGCGCCGTAACGGCACTGTGTCAGTCGGACGCAAGCGTGGTCTTTGACGTGGAGAGGACCGGAGCCGGCCGCCGGCTGGGTGAATACTGGTCTCATGCGGTTACCCGTGATGCCGCCCGTCTCGCCGATGCTGGCCAAGCCGGCAACTGTGATTCCACCGGACGCGTCCTACGAACCCAAGTGGGACGGCTTCCGGGCGTTGGTGTTCCGCGACGGCGACGAAGTCGAGTTGGGCAGCCGTAACGAGCGCCCGATGACGCGGTACTTCCCGGAACTCGTCGAGGCCGCCAAGGCCGAGCTCCCACCCCGATGCGTTGTCGACGGCGAGATCGTCCTGCCCACTGATGGTGGCCTGGATTTCGAGGCCCTGCAATTGCGTCTGCATCCGGCGGCGTCCCGGGTGCGTCTACTGGCCGAACAGACACCGGCCTGCTTCATCGCATTCGACCTGCTCGCCCTCGGGGACGAGGATCTCATGGGCCGACCGTTCAGTGAACGTCGCGCCGCCCTGGTGGATGCGCTGGGTTCAGGCCCGTCGTTCCATGTCACCCCGGCGACCACCGACGTGGCCACCGCGCGGCGCTGGTTCGACGAGTTCGAAGGAGCCGGTCTCGACGGGCTGATCGCCAAACCGCTCACCCTCACCTATGCGCCCGACAAACGGGTGATGGTGAAGATCAAGCACCAGCGGACCGCGGACTGTGTGGTCGCCGGTTATCGGCTCCACAAGTCGGGCCCTGATGCGATCGGATCGCTACTACTCGGGCTGTATACCGAGGACGGCGAGCTGGCATCCGTCGGCGTCATCGGCGCGTTCCCGATGGAGCGACGCCGGGCCCTGTTCGCCGAATTGCAGCCCCTGGTCACCGAGTTCGAGAACCACCCCTGGAACTGGGCCGCACAAGTGGCCGCCGATCCGGACCTCGCGCGCAGGTATGGCGGCGGGTCGCGCTGGAACGCCGGCAAGGACCTGTCCTTCGTGCCCTTGCGACCCGAACGCGTCGTCGAGGTCCGCTACGACCACATGGAGGGCCGGCGTTTCCGTCACACCGCCCAGTTCAACCGCTGGCGGCCCGACCGCGACCCGCGGTCGTGCACCTACGCCCAACTGGAACAACCGGTCACCTTCCGGCTCGACGACATCGTTCCCGGTCTGGGTCACCGCTAGTCAGTGCTCCGGCGGCTGCAGCCAGGTGGCGATGTTGCGGACGTAATCCTTGAACACCCCCAGACGCGATGGATCGGCCCGTATCTGCCAGCCGGGCCGATCGGTGACGAACGACGGCGCGCCACAGTCCAGATCCCAGTTGTAATCGGCGAAGTGGTGGAACGTCGACTCGGCCACGGCCCGGCCCATCGGTCTGCCCTCCGGCGTGCGCTCACCGTTCAGCGCCACCGCGAGATTGAATTCCCTGCCCGTGGCGGTGCTGCGCCCCCGGGCCACCACCGTCGCGAACGGCACTCGCGCCGACACCAATCCCTCGTGAGGATGGGCCGGGAACCACTCGATGCGCCCACTGGCGGTCCGGCTGGTACGCAGCAGCTGGTGCACCGGCTCCTCGGCCAACACCGGCTGGTAGTCGCCGTTGGCGCCCGAGTGGTAGTTGGGCCACGAGATGTCGGGATTGTCCTGGTCGTCGCACCGTGACACCGGGTCCAGGCTGGTGTCGTGGAACTCGTTGACCTGCCCCAACGAGCCCAGCCCAAGCAGGCAGCTGCCCAGGTTCTGGTGGTCACGCGCGGTGAGCACCCCACCACCGAGCCCGCGGAACCTGCCGATCGCCGCACATTCGTCAGGTGTCAGACCGTTGCCGACGTCGACCGCCATCAACCACAGCTGGTCGAATCCGAGCTCATCGAGATGGCTGAGCACCGGATCTTGCACGACGCGATCGGGCCGATTACGGGCCAGGACCTCGTGCCCGTCGGCGCGAAGCTCGGCGGCCAGCATCGAGAACCGGCTGACATCCCAATCGTCGGGGCTTTCCGTGATCGTGGTCTGCAACAGGATGGTCGCCATTCGATGAGCCTGACGGCTGCAGTCATGTCTGGGACCCTTGAAAACCCGTGGTCTGGCGTCGTGTGGATTTGATGTCGTACCCCTCTGTGATGATGGGGTCATGTCCTCCACCGCAGCCACATTCGCCGCCGAGGCGAGCCCGGCGCAGCGTACGGAGGTGTTGTTCGCGGAGTTGTCGGAGCTGTGCGGTCAACGCAACGCGATCGACGGCCGCATCGTGGAGATCGTCGCCGAACTGGACCGCGACGAACTGTGCGGAGCGACCGGCGCCCGCTCGATGAAAGCGTTGGTGGCCTGGAAAACCGGGGTCAGCCCCAGCAACGCCGAAACTGCAGTGGCCATCGCCCGCCGCATCGAAGAGTTTCCCCGCTGCACCCAAGCCCTACGCGAAGGACGCCTATCCCTGGATCAGGTCGGAGTGATCGCCAAGAAAGCCGCCGACGGATCCGATGAGCACTACGCCCAACTCGCCCCCGTAGCCACGGTGGAACAACTACGCACCGCAGTCAAACTCGAACCACGCCCCCAACCCACGCCCAAACCCGAACCGCCACGGTCATTTACCCGCACCGAAGCCGACGACTACACCACCTACACCATCCGCCTGCCCCGCCTCGAAGCCGCCAAATTCGACGCCGGCCTGCGGTCGCATCACGACAGGCTGGTCGCGGATTGGAAACGCGACCACGACATCGACGACACCGGTGCTCAGGTCGAGGACGAGCAGGTGCGGCCGTTTCCCAACCAAGTCGACGCGTTCATGAGCCTCATCGAGGCGGGCTGGGACAGCGAGGCTGCCCGCCGCCCCCACGGCCAACACACCACCGTCAACGTGCACCTGAACCTCGACGCTGACCCGCCCGTCGCCTCGCTACACCTGGGGCCACTGCTCACCGACGCCGAACGCCAATACCTGCTGTGCGAAGCCACCCTGGAAGCCTGGTTCCAACGCCACGGCCAACCCATCGGCGTAGGACGCAATACGCGGACCATCAGCCGCCGACTACGCCGCGCGCTGGAGCACCGCGACCACTGCTGCGTGGTCCCCGGTTGTGCGGCCACCCGCGGCTTGCACGCCCACCACCTCGTGCACTGGGAAAACGGCGGCCCCACCGACCTGGACAACGTGGTGCTGGTCTGTCCCTATCACCACTGTGCTCATCACCGCGGCGAGATCACCATCACCGGCCCCGCCGGCCGCCTCGTCGTCACCGACAGTGCCGGAAAACCCCTACCGGGCGGATCCCTGGCCCGACCGCCGACCACACCGCCGCCGGATGTCCCGCCCTGTCCGGGACCGACCGGTGAACGCGCCGACTGGTGGTGGTACACACCCTTCCAACCCCAACCACCACCGTCGACGAACTAGCTACTCCACGACACCGAGCGCAGTTGCCTGCGCGACCGGACCCCGAGCTTGACGAAGACCTTGCGCAGGTGCCATTCGACGGTGTGCGTGCTGATGAACAACTGCGCACCGATCTCCTGATTCGTCAGCCCGTCGCGGGCCAACTGGGCGATCTGTGCCTCCTGCGCGGTCAATTGATCGCCCGAGGCCAACGGCTGTTTGCGCACCTTCTCCCCGGTGGCGGTCAGCTCACGACGGGCACGCTCGGCGAACGCGTCCGCGCCCATCTTGGTGAACATCTCGTAGGCGGTGTTGAGGTGCTCACGCGCGCTGGTGCGCCGCTTCTGGCGACGCAACCATTCCCCGTAGCGCAGGTGGGTTCGGGCCAACTGAACCCGGATCCGAGTGCGGCCCAACCGATCGAGAGCCTCGTTGAACAGCGCATCGGCTTCGGCGTCGTCGACGATCAGGGCCCGTGCACTGGCCAGCGCACCCAGACCCCAATCGGTACCGCTGGCGCGTGCGCCCGTCTCCAACCGGCGTACCGCATCCTCCGCGGCATCCCGCGCGCCGACGCGAACTCCCGCCTCGGTCAGCTCAATCAGCGTCCAGGTGTAGAACCCCAGATCGTTGTACTGGCAGACCTGTTGGGCGGCGTCAAACGCCTCCTGATACCGGCCCAGCCCGTTGTAGAGCACCGCGGCGGCGTACCCGGCGGCTCCCAGCAGCCGGCCCTCGCCCTTGGCGGTGCCCTCAGCGATCCCGGCCTCGATCAGACTGCCTGCCTCGTCCAGATCACCGCGCCAGGCCGCAAGCTCCACCTTGTGGTACCTCATCGGGCGATGACCGATGGCCTCCGAGATCGAGCCCGCCTCTTCCATAAGCCTTGCCGCCGTGATGAATTCGCCTTTGTGAACGTGCACGCCGGATTTATAGGCGATCGCCTGCGGCAAGACGGCCAATGCTCCGGTGGCTCGGGCATAGCCGATCATGTCGGTGGCGAGCCGCTCGACCAACTCGTCATCCCATATCTCGTGGGCGGCGGATTCCTGCACGATCGGGAAGGCCAACGCCAACCAGCGCAGCGCCCTACCGTCATGGCGCCGGGCGTGCTCACACCACAGCTCCAGCGCGCTACGCAGGTGATCGACCGCCGCGGGCAGGCCGTCGGTGATCAGATTGGCCATCCCGATGAGCAGGAAGTCGATCGGTCTGGAGGGCGCCACGATTCCCTCGACCGCCGCACGTGCCGCCTCGGCGGCCACGACCAGGGCCTTCGGTTCGCTGCGCGAGGCGAACATCGCGGCCGCCAGCGCCTCGATATACGTCTCCCGTGCCAACTCGTCGTCGACGTTCTCCAGCCGCTTGGCGGCCTCTAGCAGCAGCGCGGCCGCATGCCGGACCGGCGGCGATCCGGGCAGGCCGCCCCGGCTGCTGGTGAAATCCATCTGCGCCCGTAGCCGGCCCACCTGGGCCTGCTGCAATTCGGTCATCGGGATCAGTTCGGCCAGTGCCAGCAGCTCGTAGGCAGCTGTCGGCGCGGCAGCTTCGCGTTTCGCCTCGGCCGCCGCGATCGCGCGGGAACTGCGCAGGGCCGGATCGGCGGACAGGACCGCGGCACGCTCGAGAAAGACTGCCGCAGCGGCAATTCCGCCGCGGCCCTGTGCGCGCCACGCCGAGGCTTCCAGCTCGGCGGCCACCGCATCGTCGGGGCCGGCTGCTGCATTGGCCGCATGCCAGGCGCGGCGATCGGGATCGAGTTCGGGATCGGTGGCACTGGCCAGCGCCCGGTGCACCGCCCGGCGGTCGGCCACGTCCGCGGCCCGGTAGGCCGCCGACCGAACCAGTGGGTGGTGAAACC
Source organism: Mycobacterium sp. IDUB_24 (assembly GCF_055419385.1). NCBI lineage: Bacteria > Bacillati > Actinomycetota > Actinomycetes > Mycobacteriales > Mycobacteriaceae > Mycobacterium > Mycobacterium sp. IDUB_24. Next base: position 74,598 of record NZ_JBVAXO010000005.1, on the reverse strand, counting down.
GCATACGGGGGCCGAACTCGATCAACCCCGCGGCCTCGGCCGGCGCGAGCGCATCCATTCCGATACCCAAATGCCCTGCGGCACGCGAGAACACCACCGGATCACCGACCGGATCCGCCGCCGCGAGCAGCGCCAACTGACGAGTATCCGCGGGCAGCGACTGAATTCTGCGGACAAAGCCTTCCTCGACCTGCCCGACCGACGGCCGCGTCCCCGCAATCCAAAAGCCACCGGCCCGCTCCGCAGCCGAGACATTGCGCGGCACTTCCAGCAGGGCCAGCGGATTACCGCGGGATTCGGCGATGAGCCGGTCGCGTACCCGCTCGTCGAGCCGCCCCAGAACGACTGCGTCCAGCAGGTCTCTGGCATCGCTGTCCGACAGACCTTCGAGCCGCAGCTCGGGCAGGCCGGGCAGACCGGGCAGCACGTCGGCGGGTCCGTCATGACCATCGCGGACCCCGAACACCAAGACAACCGGCTCGGCCAGCAGCCGCCGCGCGACGAAACCCAAGGTCTGCACCGAAACCTGATCGAGCCACTGCGCGTCGTCGACCACACATAGCAGCGGCTGGTCCTCGGCAGCGGCGGCCAGCAGGCTGAGCACCGCCAGGCCGACCAGAAAGCGATCGGGCACCGGCCCGACACCACGACCGAAAGCGACCGAGAGCGCGTCGCGCTGCGGTTCGGGAAGTTTGTCGAGATGGTTCAGCAGCGGCGCACACAGGTGATGCAACCCCGCGAAGGCCAGTTCCATGTCGGACTCGACCCCACCGACCTGGGTCACCCGGAAGGCCGGCGCCTGTTCGACGACATAGTTGAGCAGCGCCGTCTTACCGACGCCCGCCTCACCACGCACCACCAGCACCGCGCTGCCGCCCGAACGGCCACCCGATACCAGTGCCCGAAGTGCTGCGCATTCGCTGACGCGGCCACGTAGTGACGGGACTGCGCCCATAATCGCCATCACACCACCGCTCCGAATTTTGCGGTGACCTTATCAAGGCAGGAGAGGTTCAGCCGATCCGGCGACCACCGGCTCAGCCGAACCGCAGCGACGGCGCGCTCAACGATTCGACGCCGTGGTGAGCGAATTGTGTCCAGCGAGTACGCATCTCGGAGGAAAGCTGTTTGTCGATCGCCCGCTGCGGGCCGAGCATCGGGGCATCCGCCCAGGTCTGGGGTGAACCGAACAGGAACGGCAACTCCATGCAATGGCAGGCGCCCAGCGGGGCACCCTCAGGTGTCCAGTCGAAACGATAGGTGCCCACCCGGCCGCCGTGCGTCTGCCACGCCTCGGCCAGGCGTTCGGAGGGGCCGGCGAACGCCTGTTTCGTGATCGATTTCGAACCGGCCCGGACCGCGACCCTGCCGAGGACAGGCACCCGGTTGAGCCTGGCCACCCGAGGATCCATCGCGACGAACGGCGCGGCGTCATCCTTCGTATAGCCGATCAGCAGCTCGATGCGACCGGCAGCGTCGGCGATGGCGTCGGGCACGTCCCCGGGGTCCGGCAGCGGCCCCCGGCCGAGCCGCGGCGAGAACGCGAGACCGCTGAGGAGACCCAACCCCTGCGCGGCGGCCACTGCAGCGCCTTCGGCGGCCAGCAACCGGTCGACGCTCACCTCGGCCGGATCGGCACCGGCGAGCGAGGTGGCCATGGCCGCGCCCATCTTCTGCGCCATGTCGTCGCGCCCGCGGTCCAGTTCCAGCGGGGCGCTCTGCAGGATCGCGCGGTGGAACAGCCCGGCCGCGTCCTTGCACAACATCAACGACCACACGGAGTGGGCGCCCGCCGACTGACCGAATGCGGTGACGTTGGCTGCGTCGCCGCCGAACGCGGCGATGTTGTCGTGCACCCAGCGCAGCGCCAGGATCTGGTCACGCAGACCCAGGTTGTCCTCACCTGCCCCGGGTGGCGCCAGATAGCCGAAGATGCCGAGCCGGTAACTCACATTGACCACCACCACGTCGCCGGCGCGGGCCAGGGCACCGGCGTCGTACTTGGCCGACTCTCCACTGCCCGCGACGTAGGCACCGCCGTGGAACCACACCATGACCGGGAGCCGCTGCGCATCGGCCGGTGCCGTGACGGTCAGCACCAGACAGTTCTCGTCCGTCGACAGGCCATCGAGCACGTTGCCGGTCACCCAACCCAGCCGCGACGGCCGCTGCGGGCAGGCCGGACCCGACTGGGTGGCGTCCCGAACCCCCGACCAGGCCGCGGGCGGTTCGGCGACCGCGAATCGTCTGGCCGTGCCGTAGCGCACGCCCCGCGCACGTACCAGCCCGTCCTCGTGTTCAACCTGGATCGTGCCGCCTGTGATGTGTCGCTCCCGCACCCGCCCAACGCTAGCGTTTACCGGCGCCCGTAGCCGGGCATGCCAACAGCATGTCTGTAACCGCATTTCAGGACCTGCCGCTGGCTGATCGGGACCGGGAGTGGGACGGCGACGCCGCCGACAAACGGGTCCGCAAATGGGCCGATGCGCAGGACGAACCCAACCAGAAATACCGCGACGCGCATGTCTGGTACGACAAGGACGAGAAGGACAACTTCACCGCGTACAAGCTGCTGATCGCCGACGTGGTCGGCGGCAAGCTCGAGGCCGTGCCGCGTGGGGTGATGGCTGCCGGCGGAATCATGGACGGCGCCCGCGGTGGTGTCGATCTTCCCAAGGAGGACATCGACCGGGTGAAAAGCCACCTGGCGAAGTACTACAAGAAGATGGGCGAGACTGCGCCCTGGGACCGCGATTAGCTAGATTGCGGGCGTGAGCCCAACCCCCGCCGGGCGGTTTGCGCCGAGCCCGTCGGCTGACCTGCACATCGGCAACCTGCGCACCGCGGTGCTGGCCTGGTTGTTCGCCCGGTCCACCGGGCGCCGGTTCCTGCTGCGGGTCGAGGATCTCGATGACCGCACGTTTCCCGAGATCGGTACGCGGCAAGTGGCCGACCTGGCCGCGATCGGGCTGACGTGGGACGAGCCACCGGAGTGGCAGACCGGCCACCAGGACCGCTACGACGCGGTGATCGGCGAGTTGTCCGAACGTGGCGCGGTGTACGAATGCTATTGCAGCCGAAAAGATATCGCGCAAGCGCCGCGGGCTCCGCATGCCCCCGAAGGCGCGTACCCGGGTGCCTGCCGGGACCTCACCGAGGCCGAACGCGCACAGCGCCGAGCCGAAACCGGCCGTCCGCCCGCGCTGCGGCTCCGCACCGAAACATTCGTCGGCACCGTGACCGACCTGCTGCACGGCACATACACCGGGATCATCGACGACTTCGTGGTACGTCGCGGCGACGGCGTGCCCGCCTACAACCTGGCCGTGGTGGTCGATGACGCCGCCTCCGGCGTCGACCAGGTGGTGCGGGGCGACGACCTGTTGAGCTCGTCACCGCGCCAGGCGTATCTGGCCCGGCTGCTGGACTACCCGGAACCCCTTTACGCCCACGTTCCGCTGGTGCTCAACGAAGACGGCGCCCGGCTGGCCAAACGCGACGGGGCGGTCACCCTGGCCGAGATCGGCGTCGACCGGGCATTGGAGCAGATCAGCGCGTCGCTGGGATGGCCCGCGCTGAACGTCGACGGCATGCTCGACCGGTTCGACCCGGGCGCGCTGCCACGGCATCCGTGGATATACCAGCCGGGCTGAGCAGAAACCTGCAGAACAGCTCGCGCCCCTGTTAGCGTCCGGCAGTGCGCTCCCGACGAATTCCACTGCTGGGGCTCCTGCTGATCGTCGCGGTACTGCTGGCCGCCTGCGGGCCGAAGACGGGCAATACCGACGAACCGCTGAGTTCGGCCGGCGTGCTGCGGGTCGGCACCGAAGGCGTGTACTCGCCGTTCAGCTACCACGACACCGCCACGGGTCAACTCGTCGGCTACGACGTCGACGTCGCCCGCGCGGTTGGCGACAACCTCGGCGTAAGAGTCGAATTCGTCGAGACACCGTGGGATTCCATCTTCGCCGCGCTCGAGGCCAACCGGTTCGACGTGGTGGCCAACGAGGTCACGATCACGCCCGAACGGCAGGCCAAATATGACCTGTCCCAGCCCTACTCGATCGGCGAAGGCGTGATCGTCACCCGCGCCGACGACAACACGATCAAGTCGCTCGCGGACCTGAAAGGCAAGGTCGCCGCCGAGAACGCCACCAGCAACTGGTCGGAGATCGCTCGTAAGGCCGGCGCCCGGGTGGAAGCGGTCGAAGGGTTCACCCAGGCCATCAAGCTCCTCAACCAGGGCCGGGTCGATGTCGTGGTCAACGACAGCATCGCCGTCTACGCATATCTGGCCGAGACCAACGACAAGTCGGTGAAGATCGCAGGCACCGTGGGAGAGAAGAGCGAACAGGGCTTCGCCGCGCGCAAGGACAGCGGCCTGCTGCCCGAACTCAACACCGCACTCGACCAGTTGCGGGCCGACGGCACCCTGGCCGCCATCTCGCAGAAATACCTCAAGGCCAACGCTTCGGGGGCACCCGAAGAAGGTGCACCCGCGCGCACACATTCGACGGGGCGGCTGATCGCCGACAACCTGTGGCCGCTGGCCAAAGCGGCTCTGACGATGACCATTCCGTTGACGATCATCAGCTTCGCCATCGGCCTGGTCATCGCCCTGGCCGTGGCACTGGCCCGGCTGTCGCCGAATGTGGTGCTGAGCAACATCGCCCGCTTCTACATCTCGATCATCCGCGGGACCCCACTGCTGGTGCAGTTGTTCATCGTGTTCTTCGCGCTGCCCGAGTTCGGGGTCAAGATCGACCCGTTCCCGGCGGCGGTGATCGCGTTCAGCCTCAACGTCGGCGGCTACGCGGCCGAGATCATCCGCTCGGCGATCCAGAGCATCCCGAAGGGACAATGGGAGGCCGCCGAGACGATCGGCCTCAACTACACCGGCACCCTGCGTCGCATCATTCTGCCGCAGGCGGCCCGGGTCGCGGTGCCACCGCTGTCGAACACCTTGATCTCGCTGGTGAAGGACACTTCCCTGGCCTCAACAATATTGGTGACCGAACTGCTGCGGCAGGCCCAGATCGTCGCGGCACCGACGTTCGAGTTCTTCGCCCTCTACGGCACGGCCGCGATCTACTACTGGGTGATCTGCCTCGTGTTGTCGTTCGGCCAGAGTCGCCTCGAGCGCCGACTGGAAAGGCACGTTGCGCGATGACCACAGAACGCGAAGACCGGATCGTCGCCACCGACGTGCACAAGGCGTTCGGCGACGTGCAGGTGCTCAAGGGTGTTTCGTTCACCGTGCCGCGCGGCACCGCGACGACGGTCATCGGCCCCTCGGGTTCGGGGAAGACCACGCTGCTGCGCACCCTCAACGCGCTCGATGTCGCCGACTCCGGCGTGATCCGGGTCGGTGACAGCGAACTCGACTTCGCCAAGCCGGTCCCCAAGGATCAGCTGCGTCGCTACCGGGCACAGAGCGGCTTTGTGTTCCAGTCCCACAACCTGTTTCCGCACAAGACCGTGCTGCAGAACGTCACCGAGGGGCCGCTCGTCGTGCAGAAACGGCCGCGGGAGGAGGTGCTGGCCGAGGCTACCGAGCTATTGCGTCAGGTCGGGCTGTCCGACCACCAGGACAAGTATCCGTACCAGCTCTCGGGTGGCCAGCAACAGCGCGTCGGGATCGCCCGGGCACTCGCGTTGAAACCGAAAGTGGTGCTGTTCGACGAACCGACCTCGGCACTGGATCCCGAACTGGTCGGCGAGGTGCTCGCGGTGATCCGGGACCTGGCCGTCGAAGGCTGGACGCTGGTGATCGTCACGCACGAAATCCAGTTCGCCCGACAGGTTTCCGATCAGGTGCTGTTCACCGACCGCGGCGTGATCCTGGAGCAGGGGCCACCCGCCGCCGTGATCGGAGACCCCAAGGAAGAGCGCACCCGCCAGTTCCTGCAGCGGATCCTCAACCCGCTCTAGCCGTTCGGTACCCGTTCAACGGCGACCGCCCACTCGACAAGCGAGCGCAGATAGGTCAGCACCTCGTCGTCAGGATGGTCGCCCGCATTCTCCAGGTGTACGCGGGCGAGCTCCTCGATCGCCGACAACAGGATTCGCACCGTGGTCCCGTCCGGGTCGACGTCCACGCCGGCAGCCACCGAGAGCGGCCGCGCCGCGACCTTCCTGGCGTAACGGCGGCCCACTTCGATGCGTTCGCGCACCTGCGGGGGCGCGCCGTCGGGCGGCCGCAAGATGATGCGCCAACTCGTCGGCGCATCATGCAGGTAGGCCAGAATCCCCCTGCCGAGCTGCTCGGGATCGAGGTCGGGCTGGTCCACGGTACTCATGCCGGCGAACGCGACCGCCGACTCACGGTCCAGAAGCGCGGTGGTGAGCCCGGCCAGATCAGTGAACTGTTGGTAGACAACGGTTCTGGTGATCCCCGACCGGCTCGCAACCTGCTCGACGGTCAATGCGGGGTAGCCACCTTCGGCGACGATGTCGCGCGCGACGTCGAGCAACTGTGCCCTGCGATCCGCGCCGCTGAGCCGGCGGCGGGTCATTGCCGGAATTCCAGTAACAGGGCTACCGCATTCGCCGCGCTCTGCACCGCGCTCTCCATGGTCGCCGACCAGTCGGTGGCCGTCCAGTCGCCGGCCAGCACCAACGACGGCACCGAGGTCCGTTGCGGCGGGCGCAGCCCGTCCGTGCCGACCACCTGCGAAAAGGTCGCCTTCGGCATCTTGACCACCTGAGCCTGAAGCACTTTCGCCTCCCGTGCCGCCGGGTAGTACCGGCGCAACAACGCCACCTGCTCGTCGACGATCTCGTCGTTGCTCTTGTGGATCTGCTCGTAGGCGCCACTGGTGGTCAGGCAGTACAGCCAGGACCGGTCGGTGTTACGGCCATGCATGATCTGGCGGTCGAACACCTCGTCGATCACCCCGGTTCCGCCGATCAGCCCCTCGAACGCCGACTCGGTGCCCAACGGACGATCGAGGTAGAGATTGGTGCTGACGATGGGTGTGTAACCGAGTTTGTCTGCAGCCGCATAGATCTCGGGATGCTCCGGCAGGTCGTCGAGCAGGCCGCCGATGTTGGAGTTCGGAACCGCGCAGACCACGGCGTCGGCGGGTACCTCGGTTCCGTCGGCAAGGAGCACGCCGGTGACGGTGCCGTTCTCGATGCGGATCCGTCGTGCGACCGCGCGGTAGCGCACGTCGACACCGCGTTCGGCGAAGACCTTCAACGCTCCGTCGACGTAGAGGGTGTCGAGGTCGACCGTGGGGTAGCCGATGGTGACGGGCGTGCGGTGGGCGATCCCGAGGCGGATACCGGTGGCCATCACGTTGGCGAAGACCTTGGCCGATTCGCGGGCCACCGGCTCGGCGGCAATACCCAGGGCAAGCCAGTCCCACAAGGCTTCTCGTGCGGGGGCGGGCATGCCGACGCGCTCGAACCACTGTTCCGTGGTGAGGTCGGCCAGGTCTGCCGGCTGATGCAGGGCCTGCCAGCCGAGCCGCAAGGTGGCACGGGCGGCGCGCAACCGGTCGGCCCAGCTCGCGTCGGGGTGAACCCCGAGCAGGGTGCGGACCGCCCCGGCGCCCGTGGTCTGCATGGTGACCTTGCGCCCGTCAGGCCACCGCAATGTCGACGATTTCGGGAAGGCGATGTGCTGCCGGGTGCCGACGCTGGTCAGGTATCGGTAAAGGTGTTGGTAGCCGCTGGCGATCACGTGCTGACCGTTGTCGGGGACGTCGTCTACCTCGTCGGCCCGCATCGCGTGGGTGCGTCCGCCCAGGCGGCCACGGCGCTCGAGCAAGGTGACGTTTTTTCCAGCTTCACTCAGCCACACCGCGGCAGCCAATCCCGCCAGCCCACCGCCGATCACCACATAGCGTTCGCCCATGCTGCAGCCCTCCGTCGACTAAGTTACAAATTGTAAGTTAGTCGACGGGCACGCGGGCGTTATCGGACGGGCGAACGTCCCTGTGCCGCACGCTCAGCGGCGGCCAACATTTCGTCTCGGAACTGCGGGTGTGTGATCGCGGCCAGGGCCTCGCCGCGCTCGCGGACCGTCCTGCCCTCCAGTTCGGCTGCGCCGTACTCGGTGACGATCACATCGACCTGATGTCGCGGAGTGGTGATCACCGCCCCGGGGCCGAACCACGGCACGATCCGCGACTGGAGCACCCCGTCCTTCTCGAACGTCGAGGGCAGGCAGATCAACGAACGGTCCGACAGCTCAAGGCCGGCACCGGCCACGAAATCCTCGGCGCCACCGATCCCGCTGAACTGGTCGCCGGCGATGGTGTCCGCGACAACCTGGCCGTGGACATCGACCCCGAGCGCGCCGTTGATCGTGACCATGTCGTTGTTGGCGCCGATCACCTCCGGCGCGTTGACGATCTCGACCGGCAGGAACGCGACGTCGGAGTTGCCGTCCAGCCACGCGTAGAGCTCGGTCGAGCCGAACGCGAAAGTCGTCACGCTCACACCCTCGTACAGGCCTTTCCCGACGTTGGTGACCTTGCCCGCACGGTGCAACTGCATGCACCCATCGGTGAACATCTCGCTGTGCAGCCCGTAACCTCCCCCGTCCCCGTCGGCGAGCAGTGCCGCGATCTGGCTGGGAATTGAGCCGATACCCGTCTGCAGCGTCGCGCCGGACGGGACGTACGCGACGGCGTGCCTCGCAATCGCCCTGTCGACGTCGGTGGGCGAGGCCACGGGCAGCGCGAGCGGTGCGTCGGTGGACTGCACCAGGATGTCGATCTCGTCGACGTGCAGTGCATGGCGGTAATCGTCGAGGCCGAACGTTCGTGGATAGGCATCGGACACCTCGACGACGAGTAGCCGTTGCGGATCGGCACCCGCGCGGCGCAATTCGCCGACCGTGGCCCCCGCGTGCAGCGACAGGGAGCACCAACCATCCGCGTCGGGCGGCGCCGCAACGGTCGTCACCACGCGCGGCGCCTGGCTCTGGAGCAGCGGGGCGAACCGACGGAAGTCCGCCGGCGCGAACTCCACATCGGCGCCCATATCCCGCAGCATCCGCTCGAAAGGACCGTAGAAGCCGGATAGGTAATGGACGCCCGGACGGGTGAACAGTTCGGTGCCGACCCCGAGCAGCGCACCGTAGACGCGCAGGTCCGTCCAATCCGTGCGCTCGCCGAGGGCCCGCAGGAACGCCGGAGGCTGGCCGGGCCCCAGTGGGATCCCGAGCGTGTCGGCGGGCGCCAGGCGGGTGGCGGCCTGTTGGGCGGTGAGCTCTTCCGGCATGGCGTCACTCTTCCGTGAGCCACCGCATTTGTACACCCGCCCGAACGCCTCAGGCTTGCCACACCGCATGGTCCGATTCCCGCCAGCACCCCCGCGCGTGGACTCATAACGTCAGCGGCATGACACCGCAGCCTGAAATGCGCCGAATCACCGTGTGGTTCATGGCGATTGCCGCAGCACTGGGCACCGGCGCCAGCTATCCTCTGCAACCGGCGATATCCGATGTCGCTGGCAGTCTTGACATCTCGGTGGCCCAGGTCGGCGTCGCGCTGGCGTGCGGTCCCGTCGGCTACCTGCTTGGGCTCGCGACGTTGGTACCGCTCGTCGACCGGTTCCGACCGAACTACCTTCTGGCTGCACAGTTCGGCGCCTTGGCCGCAGCCTTGGCGGCCAACGCCGCCGCAGGTGGTCTGTGGATGTTGGGGCTCACGGTCGGCATCATCGGCGCCTGTTCCACCGTCGGCGCACAGTTGAGTTCGATCACGGCGCGCTTCGTCCCGGAGGGCCGTCGGGCAACTGCGCTGGGCGTTGTGACAGCGGGCATTTCGGCCGGGATCATCGGTGGCCGAATCGCCGGCGGCTGGCTGACGGAAGTGGCGGGATGGCGTGGCGGCCTGCTCGCCTTCGCGCTCGCATGCGCTGCCGCCGCGGTGGTCGCATTGCGGACACTGCCCGCCACGGCCGGTTCGGCCACCAGCAGCTACCTGGAGACGCTTCGTAGTCTGCCCGGCCTGTACCTGAGGTTCCCGACGTTGCGCATCGCCGCGGTGCGCGGCGCGCTCTGGTTCTTCGCTTTCTGCGCGGTGTGGGCCGGCCTCGCAGTCGCGCTGGCACAACCGCCGTACTCCTACTCGGCCGAACGGATCGGCATGTACGCCCTTGCCGGCCTGCTCGGCATTGTCGCCACCCGCATCGCCGGTGTCTGGACCGACCGGGTCGGCGCACGACGGGTCACGATGGTCGGGCTGATCCTCGCCGGTTCGGCCGCGGTCGTCCTCGCCGTAGGTCTGTCGAATCCGGTGGTCACTCTTGCCGGTCTCGCCGTGTTCGACGCCGGACTGTTCGCCGCCCAGGTGGCCAATCAGAGCACTGTTCTGGCAATCGACCCTGCCGCGCCCGCCCGGTTCAACAGCGCCTACATGGTGGTGTACTTCGTGGGCGGCAGCCTCGGTACGGCCTTCGGCGCAGCCGCCGTCGGTTGGCTGGGTTGGCCGGCGACCGCAGGTGTCACCGCCGCGGCGATCGCTCTCGCGATACTGCTCAGCGCACAGAAGTCCCGTAGTACCGACCCAGCACATCAGCCCGCAGCTCATCGAACTCACCAGCGATGATCGACGCCCGGATCCGGTCGACCAGCCGGATCACGAACCGCTCGTTGTGGATCGTGCACAGCGTCGCCGACAACATCTCCTTGGCCTTGAACAGGTGGCGGATATAGGCGCGCGAGTAGTTGGCGCAGGTGTAACAATCGCATTCGGCGTCGATCGGGGTGAAGTCCCGCTTGTACCGGGCCCCGGTGATGTTGTACCGCCCCGTCGCCGAGTACACCGCCGCATTGCGCGCCACTCGCGACGGCGACACACAGTCGAAGGTGTCGGCCCCGGCGGCCACCGCGTCGAACAGGTCATCGGGCTCGCTGATACCGAGCAGGTGCCGAGGCTTGTCCGCGGGCAGTTCACTGCTGACCCAACCGACGATGGTTGCCAGATTCTGCTTCTCCAGCGCGCCGCCGATGCCGTAGCCGTCGAAGCTGAGCCCCTCGGCCGGCCCGGCCTCCTGTCCGATCGCGGCCAGGCCGCTCGCGGCCTGCCGGCGCAGATCCTCGTACTGGGCACCCTGCACCACCCCGAACAACGCCTGACGCGGCCGCTCCGGCGACAGAGCCTGCAGCCGGTGATGCTCGGCCAGGCACCGCGCCGCCCACTCATGGGTGCGCTGCACCGAGCTTTCCTGGTAGGCGCGGGTGTTGACCAGCGTGGTCAGCTCGTCGAACGCGAAGATGATGTCGGCACCCAGCTTGTTCTGGATGCCGATCGACACCTCCGGGGTGAACCGGTGTTTCGAACCGTCCAGGTGGGAGCGGAACGTGACGCCGTCGTCGTCCACGACAGCCAGCCGTTCCTTGCCCTTGGCGATGATGTCGTCGTTCTTCAGCCGTGCGGTGTCCATCGCCAGGACCTTCTTGAACCCGACACCCAGCGACATCACCTGGAAGCCGCCGCTGTCGGTGAAGGTCGGGCCTGGCCAGTTCATGAACGCCCCGAGCCCGCCGGCCTCGGCCACGACGTCCGGGCCCGGCTGTAGGTACAGGTGATAGGCGTTGGCCAGGACCGCTTGGGCGCCAAGCTGTTTCATGGTCTCGGGAAGGACCGATTTCACGGTGGCCGCGGTGCCGACCGCAACGAACGCCGGGGTGCGGATATCGCCATGCGGAGTGTGAATGGTCCCGACCCGGCCGAGTCGGCCGGGCAACTCGGCCTCCACGGTGAAATACGGCTGGTCCACACCAGGTATTCAACCGGATGCGCGTCCGATTTCCGTCACGGGGGCGGACGCGTCCATACTGCGGACGTGAATTTGGTCCTGAGCCGCCCCATTGTCATCGCCGCCGGATTTGCTGTTTGTCTGGCCGCAGTCGCCGGATGCTCGTCGCAGGAATCGGGTTCTTCTTCAGGGAAATCCGGCGGGGGCCGGGTCACCTTCGGTCCCAACGACGCCGGCCCGGTCACCAGCGTCGCTTGTGAGACCAAGGAAGGACTGACCACGATCAGCATCAACGGCAACATGCCGGCCTCCGTGGCGCTGACCGACGGGGAAGCACCGGTGGTGCAGTCGGTGAACATCGGCGATGTGAACGGTGAAGGCGCTTCGCTGACCTACCTCTCCGGCCTGTCGAGCGCGCCGGTCGTGGCCGCGCGCGACGGCAAGGGCTACACGATCACCGGCAACGGCATGGGCATCGATCCCAACGAACCGGGCGCGCCGGTGGACATGCCGTTCGACATCGCCGTCACCTGCCCCTGAGGAAGGTCACTATCGCCCCGGCGAGCTCCTCGCCGGCATCTTCCTGCAGGAAATGACCGGCATTCGCGATCACCGGGTGCTCGATACCCTGCGCGCCGCGCATCTCCCGCTGGAAGATGGGCGCCATGGCTCCGGTGATCGGGTCACCGTCGCTGAACGCCACCAGCATCGGGGTTTCACTGGCCGCCAACGCTTTCCAAGCTGACCGGTTGGCGGCGGCAGCAGGGTCGTCGGGTGTGGTGGGAACCAGACCGGGCATCGCGCGCGGACCCGCGCAAAAGGTGTCGTCCGGGAACGGGGCGCCGTACGCTGCCCTGACCTCGTCGCTGACCGGGCGACGGCACCCCGCCTCCACGAACCTGCCGACGTCGATCGTCGGCAGGTTCTGGATGGCCGTGCGGAACTGCCACCAGATCTCCGGCATGGGAATGTCACCGCTGGGCAGTCCCGTGTTGGCGACGACGATATCGGCGAACCGGTCGGGATTCTCGGCCGCCAGGCGGAGCCCGATCAGACCACCCCAGTCCTGACCGACCAGGGTCACCCGCCGCAGGTCCAGGACATCGCAGACCAGCGTCCGCATCCACTCGACGTGCCGGGCATAGGTGTGATCCTCGATGCGCGTGGGTTTGTCCGATCTGCCGAAGCCGACCAAGTCGGGGCATACGACGCGATGGCCCGCCGCGGTCAGGATCGGGATCATTCGCCGGTACAGAAACGACCAGGATGGTTCCCCGTGCAACAACAGCACCGGGTCGGCCTCCGGTGGACCGGCCTGCACCCAGGCCACCCGAAATCGACCACCGTCGCCGTCATCGATCTCGGAATACTCTGGTAGATAAGCAAACTCAGGCAGGTTACCGAACCGGTCGTCTGGAGTGCGCAACGTCTGCATGGTGCTGAACTTACGACCAGCCCGCGGCCGTTGCGAACAATTCGACCAATCGCATGCCCACGACCTGCACGAACCCCAATACTTCTGCCTGACAGCCCGCCACTGAAAGCGGGCTGCGCAACCCTGAGGAGATCCTGGTGAAGCGTGAGTTCCTGGTAGCCGTCGGCGGCGCCGCGATCGTCATCGCCGGCCTGTCCGGCTGTTCATCGAGCGACAAGAAAGACAGCTCCAGCGACACGAAGGCGACCGCATCGGCGTCGGCGACCGCATCGGTCGAGGCCGGCGATGCCAAGGCGACCACAGGTGCGGGCACCGCGCGGGTCTCCATCGACGGCACGGACCACAAGCTCGAGGGCACGGTCGTGTGCGCCACGGTTGCGGGCAATGTCAGCCTGACGGTGGGACAGGGCATGTCCGGAGTCAGCGCCACGCTCAGCGAGGGCGACCAGCCGTCGGTGACCGCAGTGGCACTCGGCAATATCGACGGCGTCAGCCTCGGCTACACGCCCGGTGTGCCCGGCGGCAGCGCCGAAGCCACCAAGGATGGCAACAAGTACACGGTCAAGGGTGAGGCAACGGGTCTGGACGGAATGAACCAGGTGACCAAGCCTTTCGAGCTGGAAGTCTCCTGCCCGTAGCGATCGGGTCATTTTTGGCAAACATCTGGCATAGTGTGGGCCCGGACTGATCCCGGGCCCACGCTCCGTTCTCAGTCGTTTCACCCGGACGACATGAGGAGCAACGTGGCCAGTCACCGGAAGCGCGCGCGTTCATCCGCCGCCGTAGTGGCGGGTGCCACCGCGGGCCTGGCGGCGGTACTCACGTTCGGACATGTCGCCGACGCGCTGGCGGCCACCCTTCCGGGCAGCTATGCCGTCGTCGGCGTCGGCGGGGCGAACAATCCGACCAGCGACCGGATCCAGAACAAGTTCCAGCGCAACTACGTGCCGTACAACGGTGGGTACGCCGAACCGGCTGACGGTCGCTTCTACGGCGTCAACTATCCGGCCACGTTGCCGATCGACGACAGTGTGGCGCAGGGCCGTGAGCCGTTGATCCAGCAAGTGGGCGTGGCGCGCGACCACGTCGGCGAGGACGGCACCGTCTATATCGTCAGTTACTCCGAGGGCACCATCCTCGCCGAGAAATACAAGCGCGAACTCGACGCCCAGGGCGGCCACGGCACCGACGCGCTGAAGTTCGTGTACATCGCAGCGCCCACGGTTCCCAACGGCGGTATCTACGCCCGCTTCCCCGATCTGGGACCACTCGGTCTGCTCGGATTCACCAGTACCGGCGCAGCCGAACAGTCGCCGTACGACGAAACTTTCATCACCATCGAGTACGACCCCGTCGGCGACTTCCCGGCCTACGCCAACCCACTGTCTGTGGCCAACGCCGCGGCCGGCTTCTTCTATCTGCACGGCGATCCGACCCCGGACGCCACCGACCTCAACGACCCGGACGCGGTCATCGTGAAGACGGTCAACACACCGGGTGGCGGCAACGACACCTACATCCTGGTCAAGACCGAACATCTGCCCCTGCTGCAGCCGATCCGCGACGTGTCGACCGCGCTGCACACCACGGAATTCACCGAGCCGGTGCTCGGCGCGATCGAGCCGACGCTCAAGCTCGCCGTCGACATGGGCTACACCGATCGCGACTACTCCGACCCCGCAACACCGACGCGCTTCTCGCTGATCACGCCACCGAAGCGGATTGCCGAAACCCTGAATCAGCTGCCCGACGCTCTGCAACAGGGTGCGGACAACTTCAGGGGCGGATTGCCTTCTAAGACATCACCTTCGGTGACAGACAAGGCCGAGGCCCCGAAGAAGCCCGTCAAGCGCACCCCGACACAGCGGCACGACGACGTGCGCAACGCCATGTCCGACGTCGGGAAGACCGTCAAGGACAGACTCAAGCCTGGGCCCAAGTCCGAGCCCAAGCACCGGGCCAAGCCGCAACGGGCGTCGGGCACGGACAAGGCCGCTTAGGCTCTGATGTCATGCTGGGGACATGACTCGACGGCACCATCCCGCCATCGTCTGGTTCCTGCTGCTCGGCCTGTTCCTCCCGGTCGTCGGATGCTCGTCTGCCCCGGATCCGGCTGACCGATTCGCCGCCTTTGCCGATGCCGTGCAACGCAAAGACGCCCACGGGGCGGCCGCGCAGACCAACGACCCCGCAGCGGCCGAGCCGGCAATCACCTCGATGTTCAACGGCATGGGCGACGCCGCCTCGGTCAAGGTCAGCGCCGAACCCGATGATCGGAACGGCGCGACCCTGAAGTATCAGTGGTCCTGGGGTGAGGGCCACGATTTCGGCTACGACACCGCCGGCACCGCGGCCAAGACCGGTGACGACTGGCTCATCACCTGGACGCCGACGCTGTTGCACCGAGACCTGCGGGACGGCCTGCGATTTCAATACAGCACCGACAGCGACCTGCAGACTCCGGTGCTCGACCGGACCGGCCAGCCGTTGATGACGTGGCAGACCGTCGGCGTGATCTCGCTGGACCGCGCCCACCTCGATTCCGCCGCGCCGCTCGCCGCGGCGCTGAACCGCTTCGATGCCGGCACTACCGCGGAGTCCATCGGCGCACAGTTCACGTCGAACACCGACGATCGCGTGACGGTGATGAAACTGCGCGAAGACGACCTCGCCCAGGTACGCGACCAACTGACCCAGATTCCCGGCGTCACCGTCGCCGAGCAGGGCGACCTGCTGACCACGGACCGCCAGCTGTCGTCGCCGGCCATCGGCGGGCTGGCCCAGCTGTGGCACGACCGGATCACCAAAGCTGCCGGGTGGTCGGTCTACCTGGTCGCCGGGGACAGTGCACCCGCGCAGCGGCTCACTGCCCAACCGCCCGCGCCGACCGACCCGATGCGCACCACCCTGGACCTGCGGCTGCAACTGCTCGCCCAACAGGCCGTCGCCCAGGAGGCCCGGCCCGCGGTGCTGGTCGCGATCTCCGGTACGACCGGCGGCATTCTGGCCGCCGCGCAGAACACGGCCGCGGATCCCCAAGGTGCCATTGCGTTTTCAGGGCTCTACCCGCCAGGGTCGACATTCAAGACCATCACCACCGCGGCCGCGCTGGAGGCCGGTCTGGCCACCCCGGACACTCCGGTGGCCTGCCCGGGGCAGTTGACCATCGAGAACCGCACCATTCCCAACGACGACGACTTCGACCTGGGGACAGTGCCCTTGTCGTCAGCGTTCTCCCATTCGTGCAACACCAGCATGGCGGCGCTGTCGGACAAGCTGCCCGCTGATGCGCTGACCAACACGGCCCGCGCATTCGGCATCGGGGTGGACTTCACCATTCCCGGACTCACCACGGTGACCGGCCGGGTTCCCAACGCCGACACCGCCGCCCAGCGAGTGGAAAACGGCATCGGCCAGGGCACCGTGACCGTCAGCCCGTTCGGACTCGCGGTCGCCGAGGCCAGCCTGGCGCACGGCTCGACCGTCCTGCCCAGCCTGGTCGACGGCGAGAAGGTGACCGCCGATACCGCCTCCGAGCCGCTGCCGGCCCCGGTCACCACCGCGCTGCGGGACATGATGCGCAAGACCGTGACCGAGGGCACCGCAAGCCAATTGAGCGACATCCCCGACCTCGGCGGCAAGACAGGCACGGCGGAATTCGGCGACAACACACACTCGCATGGGTGGTTCGCCGGGATTGCCGGGGACATCGCGTTCGCCACGTTGGTGGTCGGCGGGGACTCGTCGACACCCGCGGTGAAGATCTCGGGCGATTTCTTGCGGGCTACCCGCTAGATCGCGGAGAGGTGCACCAGCCCTGATGCCACCGCAAACCGCGGACCGTGCACCCCGTCGATGTTGGCTCGCCCCACCACAACTCCCGCGCTACGCAGAGATTCGCCGACCGTGCGCAGCAGCTCGTCATCGAGCGCGCCGCCGCCGGCCAGCACCAACGCCGTCGGGGGTTTCTCGAAGGCAGCCAGGCAGCGGGCGATGTTCGCTGCCACGGTCTCCTGTTTGATCGCCAGCCGTAGGCTGCGCCATTCCTCGGCAGCCAGTTTGGTGGAGAACGGCACCAGCCCGGCGGTGCCGCGGGTGCAGAGCCTGCCGATCGCATCAGCCGGGGCGGGCGTGTCGAGGAACAGCCGCCGCCCGTCCTCCTCGTGCGCCACGTGCGGTCCCTCGACCCGGATCGCCGGGGTGCGCTTGACCCGTTCGGCCAGGGCCCGGGGGATGTTGAGCATCCGCGCCACCGCCACGGTGATGGTCTCCCCCGCGCCCGCGGCCGTCACCGTGCGATCGGCACCGATCAGATCGATGGTGCCGCCGCCGATATCGCACACCACCGAATCCGGCGGCAGGCCCGGCGTGGTGTGCGCGCCACGGGCAGCCGCTTCGGGTTCAGTGGCGATGGTGCGGGCCGGACGCCCGGTCAGTTCGGTAAGCGTCGACGCGGCATCCTCGACGTGATCGGCGGCCAGCAGCGCCACGACCGTGCCGCGGGCGTCGGCAACGCCGCGGCGCAGCCACGTGCCGCTGTCGAGGGCAGCGAGATCGGTGAAAAAGGCGTCGTCGACCGCGATCTCATGATCGGGAGTCGGGACGGAGCGCAACCGGATCCGCACCACGCTGCCCGGCGGTTCGCGGCGCAGGATGGCGTGCGCCTGGGCCGGCGAATACCGTACGGGCGCGCCGTTGATCCTGAACTCGACGTAGTCGTCGTCCACCGCAGGTGGTTCCGGCGGCTCGGTCCGCACCGTCACGGCGATGGCCGGAGAATCCGAGAGCTCCCTGGTGAATTCGGCGACATCGTGGATCTGGTCGTGCCCGAGCTCCAGTGCCGCGCACAGCGCGATCGGATCCGCCAGGGCCCGGTAGGCGCGACCCTCGGCCACCACCTCCACCGCGACCAGCGCACCGGCCGCCAAACCGTCGAGGATCACCTCATCGACCACCGGAACGTCGAGCGGAATCCGGTTGCGGATCAACACCGCATCGTCCTGGGCGGCCAGCACACCCGCGATAGTCCAACCCCGCGACACCGCTTGGGTGATCGCAGCCGCCGCGACCTCGAAATCGGTGTCGCCGTCCACCGAGACGACCACCGGGCCGGGCTGGGCTTGGCCGGCCAGTTCCGCCAGCGCCACATGTCGCCCGACTGCGTAACCCGTACCAGCCGGGGTACTGGCGTCGGGCCGGCGCAGGCTGCGCACCGGCGAGCGCGGCGACGCTGCCGGAGCCAGCGGGGCGGTTTCGGTGTCGACCGGCCGGATCGCCGAGAGTGCCAACTCATCGGCCGATACCTCAGCCTCGACCTCGATGCGGTGCAGCAGCGCAGCCGCCCCCTCCAGAGAGTCCCGGGATCCCTTGCGGCCCCGAGTCGGTGCCTGTCCATGGCTCAGTGGTTGCACCTCGCCGTCCACGATGCGGGCCAGCACGATCTCGGTGGTGTGGTTGCCGACGTCGATCCCGGCGACGATGCGTTCGGGCACCGTCACCGCAACAGGCCCCGCCGGGCGTAGACCGCGGCCGCCTGCCGCACCAGTTCCGCGCAACGTGCGGCACCACGGGTTTCCAGCGATGCCTGCAATGCATCGAGTTCGGCGGCCGTGGAGCGGTGCGGGCGCAGCGCCTCGTACAGCCCCATCACCTCTTCGTCGTCGATGGTCGCCAATTCCGCTGCGCGCAGGAAATTCTCGGCCAGCTGAGGGTTGCCGTTCTCCTCGGCGACGACGGCCTGGTGCGCCAGCGTCGTCGGGTCCATCCGCAGATCCGACAGGTCGAGCTTGCCGTCAACGGCGGCCGCAACAGATATCTTGTCGCTCATGCCCGCGTCACCTCCACCGTGACCGGTGCCTGGCCCGGTTCACTGGCCTCACGCTCCAATGCGACCAGCGCGACGGCGCGGGCGTGATAGCGCGCCGAGATCGACTCGTCGGTACCGCCGGTGAGGATCGGCACCGGCGCCATGCCCTTGGCGTGACGGGCCGCGTTACGGCCCAGTTCGCGGTAGTTGCGCCCGGTCAGCAACGGGGCCACGCTGAACAGTTCGAGGTTGGCCAGGGGCGCCAGATCCCGACGATGGATGAGCGCAGTACCCTTGCCCTGCAATCCGATTCCGATCCCGGACCCGGACAGCTTGGCCGCGGTCAGGCCGATCAGGCCGACGTCGATGGTCGAGCGCACCCGCACGAACCGTGGCACACAGCCCTCCTCCTCCAGTCCGGCGCAGAGTTGGCGGATCACCTCCCCGATCGGCAGGCCGCACAGGCTCAGCCACACACTGCGGCCCAGCGCCGGCGAGAGGCCGATGCACACTTCCCGCGGATCGCTGCCCTGCCGGGCGGGTTCGAGGTCGGTGACCGTGATGTGGCCGGCATGCGCGGTCTGGTCGGCGGTGAGTTCGGTGGAGTTGCGCTGTTGGCGGATGTTGTCGATCTCGGCGTGGCGCGCGTCGGTCAGCGTGTAACCCGTTCCGGGACCGGTGTAATCGTTCGGATCGGTGATCTTGGACAGCACCCGGAACTGCTCGTCGAAGATCGCCGAGGTCTGCAACTGGTCGCCGCGCAGACGTTCTGCCGTGAGCCGCATGATGGCCTCGGCCTCGTCGTCGTAACCGGTGCGCTTCAGCGAGGCCACCACGTCGAACACCGTGAGCTGTTTGGCCTCGATGGCATTGGCGGCTTCCGCGACGGCCTTCGGGTCGCCAGGTGGCAGATCGCGTGACCCGTTGGCGACCACCACCTCCTCGATGTGGCTGTCGGCGAAATCCGCCAGGCCCAAATCGCGGTACACCGCCTGCACGGCCGTCGCGGCCCGCCGCCGCACCGCGGCCAGATGCTCGGCCGACACGGTGCGCAGACCGCCGTCGGCTCCCCAATCCCGTTGCAGGACCAAGAAATCGTCCATGTCGTCGGAGTTGAAGTTGGACAGTGCGAAGGCGTTGTCGTAGCGCGGGATCGAGCCGAACCCGGAGAAGATGAAATCCGCGCCGGCCAGCAGGACCGGCAGGGTGTGGGCGGTGCGACGGATGTCGGATTCGGAGATCAGGTTGTCATTGCCCGCGCACGATTCCAGGTCGCGCATCATCACCATGAGGTTCTCGGCGAGCAGTTCCTTCATGCCCTCGGGCACCGAGGCCACCACACCGACCCCGTCGATACCGCCGTTCTGCACACCCTGCGAACCGAGCGCCCGGGCCAGCGACACGCAACGCGATTCCAGGTAGAGGATCGAACACTTCTCGGCCGCGCCCATCAGCACCTCGGCGCCGCCGCCGCTGGTGACCCGCATCTTCAGGCCACGCGACGCGTAGGCACTCGTCAGGATCGCCTTGGAGAACGGGGTGTCGTCGCCGTCGACGAACACCTGCTCGGTGCCGTAGATGGAAATGGTCTCGGCATAACTGGTCAGCCCGCGCATACCCAACCGCAGTTCCAGCGCCTCCTCGATCGCGCATTGCGCCATCGCACCCGGGGTCCCGACCTGCGAACCGATCAGCAACGCAACGGCATTCGACGGGGCATCGCCGAGCACCGGTACCGTCGTCTCGACCTCCCGGAACCCGTAGGCAACCGCGCTGGCCGCGTCGGCGGCGATCAGCATCGGATCGTCGAGCTGATTGGTGACGTGGGCCTGATTGCTCGGGGTGCGCCGCGCCCGCATCTTTGTCATCGCCACCTGCATCTCGACCGGCGTCAATACGGCGATGACCCTCGCCAGTTTGGCGGGCGTGGTGCCGCCGATCAGCCGGACCACCTCGGCGCGCGGCACGTTGAGGTCGACGGTCTTGCGCGCGAGTTCGACGTCGGAGCAGGCCATGGCCTCGGCCGCGACGTCGAGGTCCAGGCCGTAGCGGGCGATGAACTCGTCGATCACGTCGAAGTCGGCGGCGGCCTTGCCGTCCAGCTCCACGACCTTTCCGTCACAGATGACCAGCGACGGTTCCGGATCGTTCGGACTGCGCATCGCGACCAGGCCGAGCTCAGGGTTCGCGACACTGAACCCGTCGAGGTTCACCGGTTTCGCATCGAGGATCCGCATCCTGCCGAGGTAGGCCCCGCCGTCATCCGTCACGGCGACCATTTTGCGGGACGAACGCTATTTGGTCTACCCATTACGCCTTTTGGATCAGGCCCCGGACGCGACCTCAAGCGCCTTGAGGGAGTCCTCGAGATGGCTGAGCATGCGTTGCAGATGCGGCACACTGCGCCGGCAGCCGACCAAACCGAAATCCAGGTTGTCGGCGTTGTTGGCCAAGGTGATGTTCATGGCCTGGCCATCCAGGGCGATCGACAGCGGGTAGTTGCCGTCCAGCCGAGCGCCCTTCCAGTACAACGGTTGTCGTGGCCCGGGCACATTGGAGATGACCAGGTTGAACGGCGGCGCCGTGGCCCTGACGAACCCGGGGACCGCAGCAAGGCCCAGCGGGGCGATCATCATCGCCGACAGCGCCAGAGCCTGAACCCGCGGCAGCTCGGAGAACACCTTCTTGTTGCCCCGCATCGACTCAGCGACCGCGTTCAGCCGATCCGCTGGATCTTCGATGTCGGTACCCAAATTGCACAGCACCGTGCCGACCAGATTACCGCCGGCGTCCGCCTCGTGTTCGGTGCGCAGGCTCACCGGAACCATCGCAATCAACGGCTGGTCCGGCAGTGCCTCCTGCTCCAACAGGTAGGCGCGCAACGCACCGGCGCACACCGCGAGCACCACATCGTTGACCGTGAACCCGGCCGCCCGTGAGATCCGCTGGAACCGCTCCAGCGGCCAGGACTGCGCCGCGACCCGACGGGCACCGCCGATCTTCACGTTGAACATGGTCTTGGGTGCCGCGAACGGCAAGGTGAGCTGCTGTTCGAGCAGCGCCGACCGGGCCAGCCGCAGCGTCGACGGCGCCAGCCCCGCGACCGACCCGGCCGCATCGGTGACCGTCCGCAGCAGCGACGAACTCTGACGCGGACGCTTCCTGCGCGGCAGCGCCCACGGCACCCGCACCTCGGTGTCACCGGGATCCTCCGACAGCGTGCGCGTCAACAGTTTGAGCGCCGACACCCCGTCGATCAGCGAGTGGTGCATCTTTGTGTAGACCGCGAACCGGCCGTCGGCAAGCCCCTCGATCAGATGCGCCTCCCACAGTGGACGGTGCCGGTCGAGCAGGCTGCCGTGCAGGCGCGAGGTCAGCTCGAGCAGGTCACGGACCCGGCCCGGCGACGGCAGCCCCGAGCGGCGCAGGTGGTAGTCCAGATCGACCTCGTTGTCGTAGGTCCAGCCGACGTTCGCGATGCCGCCCAGAATCGTCGCCGGGTGCTTGCGGAACACCGGTTCGACGTCGGTGTGGGCGACCATCTCGTCGTACAACTCCCGCACGAATTCGCGGCCCGCACCCGCCGGTGGTTCATAGAGCGCGAGGCCGCCGACGTGAAACGGGTGCTCCCGTGTCTCGGCGATCAGAAACATCGAATCGGTCGGCGACATCAGGTCCATGGACCCATTCAACGCGCACCCGGGTCGCGGGGCGACAAAACAAGTAGCCGACTACTCGCGCACGCACCCGGAATCAGCAGCACGATCTATCCACAGCCCCGTCGTTGAGTGGAGGTGTCACGGTGCAGGTCCCAACCGCAGCACGCAAGGCGCTCGCCGTGATCCGAATCGTCAACGGAGCGGCCGGATTGTTCGCGCCCGAGAAACTGCTCGGCCGCCTGGGCGTCGATACGGCCCAGGATCGTTCTGGCACCTACCCCTTCCGGATGTTCGGAATCCGAACCGTCCTCATCGGGCTCGACCTCCTGGTGCTGCACGGCAAGGAACTGCGTCGCGCCGAAAGGCTCGCGGTTCTCATCCACGCCGCCGACACCGTCTCGGCCACCGTCACCGCCGCCCGCGGCGACCTGCCCCGCAAACAAGGGCTGATGACCATCGTCATCTCCGCGATCAACACCACACTTGCCGTCACCGCATGGAAAGGAGGCCGGGATGCCGTCACTACTCACGAGGTGGTTCCTCAAAGCCACTGAGGTCGTCGACCGCCGGATCGGGTGGGACAAGCTCCCGCCCTGGCTCGGACTCGGCGTTCTGATCGGGGTTCGCGACGCACTGCGCGAACACAACCTCTACGACGCGTATCGGGGCAAACCCCCGGCGGCGCCGAGCCACACCCCAGCCGAGTACCTCACCGTCCGGACAGTCGACGGCTCCTACAACGACCTGTCCGCCCCCTCGATGGGTATGGCCACGACCCGGTTCGGCCGCAACGTGCCGCTCGACGAGGGGCACGCCGAGCAACCGCCACACCTGATGGATCCGAACCCGCGCACCATCAGCAACGAGTTGCTGCGCCGCGACACGTTCAAGCCGGCCACCACACTCAACGTCCTGGCGGCGGCCTGGCTGCAGTTCGAGACCCGCGACTGGTTCAGCCACGACACCGACCCCAGCAAGATGATCGAGATCCCCGTGCCCGAGGGCGACGACTGGGACGAGGCGACAATCCGGATTCCGTCCACACCCGCGGACCCGAACCCGACACCCGGCGAGACCACGTTCATCAACACCGAGACCCATTGGTGGGATGCGTCGCAGATCTACGGCAGCAACCAGCCGTTCCAGGACGCGATCCGCACGCAGAACTCGAATGACGGCAAGGTACGTATCGACGCCGACGGCTTCATCGATCTGGATCCGGCGATGCTCGGTGCCTCCGGCGGTGCGGACGGATGGTGGCTCGGCCTGGAGCTCATGGGCACGATCTTCCTGCGTGAACACAACGCCATCTGTGACCGGCTGAAGGCCGCCTACCCGACGTGGACCGGCGACCAGATCTTCAACAAGGCGCGGATGATCAACGCCGCATTGATCGCCAAGATCCACACCATCGAGTGGACGCCGGCGATCCTCGGCCACCCGACGCTGCAGATCGGTATGCGGGCCAACTGGTTCGGGCTCGCCGGCGAACGCGTCAAGCAACTGTTCGGGCGGATCAGCTCGAGCGAGGCGATCAGCGGCGTCGTCGGATCGGCCACCGATCACCACACCGCGCCGTACTCCATCACCGAAGACTTCGTCACCGTCTATCGCATGCACCCACTGGTGCCCGACGACTACGAATTTCTCAACCTCGCCGGAAATGCCGAGCCGCAGCAGCTTTCGTTCGACAGCATCCACGGCGGCGCCAACTCGCGCGGCGCACTCAAGAGCATGGGGGTGTCGAACTGCATCTACTCGCTGGGCGTCGCGCATCCCGGCGCGGTCACCTTGCACAACAGCCCGAACTTCATGCGCCGCTTGGACCGCACCGACGGCCACGTCATCGACATGATCTCGACCGACATCATCCGCTCCCGCGAGCGGGGCGTGCCGCGCTACAACGAGTTCCGCCGCAGGCTGCGGTTGAACCCGGCGACATCGTTCGATGAGGTCAGCGGAGGGGACCGCGACACCGCCCTCAAGATGAGCGAGATCTACGGCGGTGACATCGAGAAGGTCGATGCCATGGTCGGCATGTTCGGTGAGAAGCTGCCGGCCGGATTCGGCTTCAGCGACACCGCATTCCGCATCTTCGTGCTGATGGCGACCCGGCGACTGAAGAGTGACCGGTTCTTCACGACCGACTTCACCCCGCGGGTCTACACACCAGAGGGCATCGCGTGGATTGCCGACAACGATATGTGCTCGGTGCTCATCCGCCACTATCCCGAGCTGGAACCGGTGCTGCGCGGGCACGGCAACGCATTCGCACCGTGGCCCCGCCTGAGTCAGGAACGACGATGACACGACCCGATCCGGAGCTGAGCCGGGCGGCGAGCCTCGACGAGTCGCTGTTGCTCGCCTACCCCAACAGCGCGTTGGACCTGCTGTTCCGGCAGTCGAAGGCCGGACCCATCCCCGACGGGGATACCCGGGGCACGCTGCTGGCCTGGCCGGGGACGTGGCTGGCGAAGCCACTTGCCCGGCTGGTCCGCGTGCTCATCTGGCAGGGCAAGGTGCTCGACCGTCGCGAGGGGGTACTGCGCAACAAGGTCACCCCGTTCGGCCTGCGGCTTGTCAAAGCCCGGCTCTCGATCGCTTCGAGCTGGGTGGACTGCGGTGACTGCGTGCTCATCGACTACTCCGAGACGTCGTTCCTGGCCCGCATGGTGCGCGACGAGATCCGCCAGGTCGGTCCCGGCTTCTACCTCGGCGTCGTATGGCTGGGGCGGAAACGCATCGGGTGGTTCACCATTGCATCGACCGGGTGATCCCGATGCCACACCAGGAAGCTTTCACCGTGCTCGCCGAGGTGAGCGGCGACCGGCTGGCATCACTGCGAGACCTGCTGGGACGCATCCCCGACCACGTCGAACGGTGGGACGTGCTGCCGTTCGAGAAGCTGAGTGGTCTGCACTTCGCCAGACTCGTCCTGTTCGACCCAGCTGAGGATCTCGACGGCCGTCCGGTACCTGCTCAACTCGCATTGCTGACCGATGTCGACGCGCCACTGCGCGGGCATCTCGACGAACTCACGACCCTCTGCGGCGCCGGGCTCGACGCGGTGTTCTCCCACTGCGTCGGATACCCGGACGTCACGTCAGAATCTGCGCGGCGGGCGTTCCTGCGGGGGCACCAGGTCAAAACCGCTGCGGCACACATCAACCGACGGGGCAGATCAGTCAGCCAGATCCGGCAGGAGGATCTGCTGCAGCGTGAGATCAACCGGTTCCTGGATGCAGGCGACCTCGGGTCGCTGGATCCGGGGAAGATCAAGAGCGCGATCGTCGACTTTGTGCGCGACCGCAAGGATCTGGCCTGGGCTTTGACACAGGCGGAGGGGCCGTCCTTACGGTGGCGGGCCAAAGAGGCTGTGCACAAGTACTTCTGGATTGCCGTACTGGCGGTGGTGACGGTGCTGTTCCTGCCGCTCGTGGCGCTCGGCCTCGGATTGTTCACGCTCGTGCTCCGCTACCACGAGAAGCGCGACATCCCCGACACCCGCGGGGCCGCACCCGAGGTGGTCCGGGCCTATCGCGACGACGAGGACTACTGGGCGCACAACCAGATCGTGGCCGTCGGATTTCTCAAACCCGGGATGTTCCGGCGGCTGACCACGACCGCCATCCTGTTTCTCACCGACTACGCAACCCGCCATATCTACAACCGCGGAACGCTGTCCGGGCTCAACACAATTCATTTCGCGCGGTGGGTACGGATGAACGGCAACCGCGGCCTGTTCTTCTCGAGCAACTATGACGGCAGCCTGGAAAGCTACATGAACGACTTCATCGACAAGGCGTTCTGGGGGCTCAACGCCATCTTCAGCAACGGCGACGGTTTCCCGCGCACACGATTCTTGTTCCTCGGCGGCATCACCGACGAGAAGGCCTACAAGAAGCTGCTGCCCACCCGTCAAGCCCCGAGCAATGTCTGGTACAGCGCCTACCCACATCTGACCACCAAGAACATCGCCAACAACGAAGCCATCCGACAGGGCCTCTCCGACCACATGGACGATGCCGGGACGCGGCGCTGGTTGCGCCGGTTCGGTTGCGGCAATGACCTTCCCGAGTCCAACTGGGCGGCCCGAAAGCTCGACAGCATTCCCTGGGACCGGCTATGACACTCCAACTGGACGACATTCAGGGCGTCATCCTGCATGGCTATGGCGCGCTGGACGACGCGGCGTTCCTGCTTATGACGATCGACGACGTCGCGGCGGCCAAACGGTGGCTGTCGAGCTTGGAGTTGCGCAACAGCACAGTCCGGCCCGAGGTTACCGACACGTGCACCAACATCGCCTTCACGCCGTCGGGCCTGGCGCGGCTGGGGCTGGGGCCCGAACACCTCGGAATGCTGGCCGGTGAGTTCCGCGAGGGGATGTCCGGCACCGAGCATCGCCGTCGCATTCTCGGCGACCACGGTGACAGCTCCCCGTCGACTTGGCGATGGAACGGCGACGACATCCACGCGCTGTTGCTGCTCTATGCGCGTGACGCTGCCGCGGTCGGGGCGCTCGAAGACAGCCACGACCTGCCCGGCTCAGGGATGCGCGTCGTCAGGCGGCTCGATTCGGTGACGCTCCCTGGACGCAAGGAGCACTTCGGTTTTCGAGACGGCATTTCGCAACCCCTGATCGACGGCTACGACGAGAGCGGACCGGCGGGAAACACGGTGGCCCCAGGCGAATTCGTGCTCGGGTATCCCAACGCCTATGGGCAGTACACCGACCGGGTTTTGGTCGATCCGTCCGCCGACCCGCAAGACCTGTTGCCCGCCGCGGCCGACGTGCCGGCGCAGCGCGACCTCGGCAAGAGCGGAAGCTACCTGGTCTTCCGGCAGCTCGAGCAGGATGTGGCCGGATTCTGGAACAGCCTCGCCGAACGATCCGGCGATACGCTCGACCGGGTGCCGGCCTGCGTGGGGTTGGCGACCAAGATGGTGGGTCGCTGGCCGAGCGGCGCGCCGCTGGTGAAGGCGCCCACCGCCGACAATCCGGCACTTGCCGACGACAACGACTTCATGTACTTCCGGTCTGGAGATTCCGACGGTCTGAGCTGCCCGATCGGCTCGCACCTGCGGCGGTCCAACCCACGCGATGCGCTCGATCCCGTACCCGGATCCGACCGCTCGATCGATGTGGGCAAGCGCCACCGCATCATTCGCCGCGGCCGGGCCTACGGGCCGCCGTTGGCGCCTTCCATGGAGCCCGCCGACATGATCGGGGCGGCTGACGACGGCGTCGAGCGCGGTCTGCACTTCATCTGTTTCAACACCCAACTCGGGCGCCAGTTCGAGTTCATCCAGCACACCTGGGTGAACAGCACCAAGTTCGACGGCGGCTACACCGAGGACGATCCGATCATCGGCGCCCGCGGGAATGGAAACGGTAACGGCAACGGGACATTCACGGTCCAGCAGGAGCCGATCCGCCGGCGCGTCACCGGCTTGCCCCGCTTTGTTCACACCGTCGGCGGCGCGTACTTCTTCATGCCCGGTGTGGCCGCCACACGCTATCTCGCGGCCCTGCCATGACGTCCTGGCGGGAATGGGCTCCGCTGCCTTTGCGATTGTTCCTCGGTGGCGGGCTGATCCTGCACGGCGGCATCAAACTCTTCGCGTCCGGTGGGCACGCCAACATCGCCTACCTCGTCGGGCAGCTCGGAGTGCCGTTCGCCGATTTTGTCGGCTGGATCGTGGGCGTCGTCGAGTTCGGCGGCGGGCTCGGCATCCTGCTGGGTGTTTTCTTCCGGCTCGCCACGGTGGTCAACGCTCTCAACGTCGCGGGCCTGCTGGTGCTCGGGTTCAGTGCCGGCGGCATTCCCGAACCGCTACCGGGCGGTGACCCGCTGCCCGGTTTCCGCGAGGCACTGCTGATCCTCGCGGGCGTGGCCAGCCTGTTGCTCAGTGGACCGGGCCGGCTTTCGCTGACCGGGACGTCGGAACGTCACCAATTGCTGCGCTCGTAGATGTCCGACGCGATCCCGCCAGATCACCCCGTCATCGCCACGCTCCACGAGATCGTCAGCGGCCACGACCCGAATCTTGTCGCCCGGTAAGGGATGAGCTTAGCGTGGTCGCACGATTACTTACCGGCCGTCAAGTAATGAATACGCCGCATCGAGGGGGATCAATGCACGGATCACAGCTGCCCACAACCCTGACTGGCCCCCCGCTCACCGCCGTTGGGGTCGCCGTCATCCGGGCTCGGGAAACCGAACGGGACGACCGCCTCTACGCCGATCCGTATGCCGCCCGGTTCGTCGAGGCGGCACAGCAGGCATATCTCGCCCCGACCGCGCCGGAGGGCGCCGCCGATACCTGGGCGACCGTGATGCAGCTGGCCGATGTGATGTACGAATCCCGCACCGTCGGCGTCCGCCTCGTCGACGACGCCCTGACCGAAGCCGCAGCGGCCGGGCGCCCCCAGATCGTGTTGATCGGGGCCGGGCTGGACACCCACGCGTTCCGGCTGACCTGGCCCGAACCCGTGCGCCTGTTCGAGGTCGACCTACCCCAGCTGTTCGCATTCAAGGAGCCGCTACTGCGCGACGCCGTCGCCACGTGCGAACGCCACATCATCGAAGCCGACCTCTCCGACGAGGGTTGGGCGGAATCCCTGGTGTCCAACGGGTTTGATCCCGCCATCCCGACGCACTGGGTCGACCATGCACTGATGACACTGCCGAGGGCCGCGGCTCGCGCCGGGGTCGAGTCGGTCACGCGCCTGTCCGCACCGGGCAGTCGCTACGAATACCCCACGATGGGCGGCCAGAGCTTCAACACCACCCTGAAATCGGTCGAGGGGGCCGCCGAGCTCTACCGGAACATGCCCAACGTGGACCGCGGCCTCGGTGATGACGCCCGGCAATGGATCGAAAGCCTGGGATGGGCAACGTCTTTCAACAGCTTTGCCGATCTTGCCGCGCTCTATCCCCGCAACGTCGGTTCAGACACCGGCAGCGGAACCGTCACCGCCCTGCGGTTGGAGGCGCCGGCGCGATAACGGGCTCTTCTGTGATGTCGTGCTCGGGTCCCTGTGACGAGCGTGCAGCTTATTATCGCGATTTCTGGGTCTGAGGCGGCAAAGACTGCACGTTCGACACAGTGCGCCGGACGATGGTTGCGATCCACATCCGTCGGCATGAAAAAACCCGCTACCTGCGATAACAGGAAGCGGGTTTATGGCGGTGGCGGAGGGATTTGAACCCTCGGACGGGGGTTACCCGTCACACGCTTTCGAGGCGTGCTCCTTAGGCCGCTCGGACACGCCACCGTGTGGCAGCTTACCGGGCGAGCGCCGCAAGCCCTAATCGTGCTCGGCACGGGTGCTGCGACGCACAGAACTCACCGCTGGGCGGCGAAGAACTCCTCCAGCAGGGCCGCGCACTCGTCGGCCAGCACTCCCCCGACCACCTCGGGGCGGTGGTTGAGCCGGCGATCGCGGACCACATCCCACAGCGAGCCGACCGCCCCGGTCTTGGGCTCCCATGCGCCGAACACCACCCTCGCCACCCGGGCCAGCACCAGCGCGCCCGCACACATCGTGCACGGCTCGACGGTCACGGCCAGCGTCGCGCCTTCCAGCCGCCACCCGTCTCCGAGCACCCGAGCGGCCTCCCGTATCGCGACGATCTCGGCATGCCCGGCGGGATCGCCGGACGCCTCGCGGACATTGGCGGCCCGGGCCAGTTCGGTGCCGTCGGCGGCGAACACCACTGCGCCGATCGGTACGTCACGCGGACCGGCCATCCGGGCAGCATCAAGCGCAGCGCGGATCAGGGTTTCGTCGGAAGAACTCACCGACCGAGCCGGTCGAGCACCGCCGACAGCTCATCGGCGAAGCCCATCTCGCGGGCGATCCGCCCGATCTGCTCGTCGGCATACAGATCGGTTTCGGACAGGATCACGCCGAGCACGTCCTCGTGCAGACCGATATCGGACAGCACCGACATGTCGCCCTCCTCGAACGGGTCCGCGTCCTCAAGATCCTCTTCGTCGAGGTCAGCGTCCAGATTCTCCAACGCCTCGGCGGCGATGTCGTAGTCCAGGGCCGCCGTGGCGTCCGACAGCAGCAGCCGGGTTCCGGCCGGCGCGGGCCGAACGATCACGAAAAACTCGTCGTCCACATCGAGCAGCCCGAAGACCGCCCCGGCGCTGCGCAGCTCACGAAGCTCGGTCTCGGCCGCGGTCAAACTCTTCAACGAGGACGACCGCATGGGGGCGCACCGCCACTTGCCGTCCTCCCGGACAACGGCCACCCCGAAGCCATCGGGAAGGTCTGCCGGTGCACGCTGTGCCTCCATGCCCGCCTACGGTAGTCGCCGACCAGCGATTTTGACAGGGATCACCCTCGGCCCCGGCTGGGCCGGTGTGCCAACCTTGATGCGTGACGAACACACCCGTGTGCGTGGTGGGCCTCGGCCTGATCGGTGGCTCGCTGATGCGTGCCGCCGCCGGGGCCGGCCGTGAAGTCTTCGGCTACAACCGGTCGATGGA
Organism: Mycobacterium sp. IDUB_24; assembly: GCF_055419385.1. Classification (NCBI taxonomy): domain Bacteria; kingdom Bacillati; phylum Actinomycetota; class Actinomycetes; order Mycobacteriales; family Mycobacteriaceae; genus Mycobacterium; species Mycobacterium sp. IDUB_24. Next base: position 43,475 of record NZ_JBVAXO010000005.1, on the reverse strand, counting down.
GGCTGTCGCGGCCGCCAAGTTCGACGGGTTCGACGCCACGGCGAACCTCGACGAGGCGCTGCGCCGGGCCGCCGACTGCAACGCGCTGATCGTGCTGGCGGTGCCGATGCCCGCGCTGCCGCAGATGCTCGACCACATCCGCAGCATCGCACCCCGGTGCCCGTTGACCGACGTCACCAGCGTCAAGGGCGCGGTGCTCACCGAAGTAGGCAACTTCGGGTTGCTGCAGAACTTCGTCGGCGGGCATCCGATGGCCGGGACCGCGCACTCCGGCTGGTCCGCCGGGGATGCCGCCCTGTTCACCGGCGCCGCGTGGGTGGTCAGCGTGGACGACCACGTCGACGCGGACATCTGGTCACAGGTGGCCCAGCTGGCCCTGGACTGCCATGCCGTTGTGGTGCCGGCCCGCTCAGATGAGCACGATGCCGCCGCGGCCACGATCTCGCACCTGCCCCACCTGTTCGCCGAAACCCTGGCCGTGATCGCCGGCGAGGTGCCGCTGGCCTTCGCCCTGGCCGCCGGATCTTTCCGCGACGGCACCCGGGTCGCAGCCACCGCGCCGGACCTGGTGCGGGCGATGTGTGAGGCCAACGCCGACCAACTGCTGCCCGCGCTCGAGCACAGCATCGAACTGCTGACCCGTGCCAAGAAGACACTGGCGGCCACGGGATCGGTGGCCGAGCTGGTCGACACCGGCCACGCCGCGCGGATGCGCTACGACAGCTTCAGCCGCCCCGAGATCATCACCACCGTCGTGGGCACGGACAACTGGCGGGCCGAGCTCGCTGCCGCCGGACGAGCCGGCGGGGTGATCAGATCCGCTCTGCCAGTCCTGGGTAATCAAGGATGAAACCGTCGGAATCCACCGTGACGGTGGTGTCGGAGAGCGGTGAGCGCAACTTCACCCCGGGAACGTCGGGTCCACCACTCGTATAGCTGATGCTCGCGGTCTCCACCGCGAAGTCGGGCAACCGCACATAGACCACCGGCACGGTGATCGACGTCGCGATCTCATGCAGGCCGGTCCGCCGGATCGGCAGGGCATTGAAGAACGGGCTGAACACCACATCGACATCGAGCGCACCACCGAAGTCCGAGCGCTTGGTCTGGGTGTGATCCTGAACCAGCCACATGTTCTCCTCGTCGCGGGCGATGGAGAGCTGGCGTTCCCGCTCGGCCAGGGTGACGGTGAGCGAAAGCCGCTTGGTGGCGCCGGTCTCGTCGGTGACCAGGTCATAGGAGGCCGAGAACGCCGGGTGGGATTCGGTGGCGGCGGCCACGATCCGGCCGTAGGCCTTGATCCTTTTGCCCGACAGCTGAACCCGCGCGGACTCCATCCGGGGTTCATCGTGCGCCTGCCACGTCAACACCGCTGGCCAGGCACCGTCCTTCTGGTCGCTCACCCTTCTACCGTATGCGACGACGCTCGGCGTTCGTAGCCGACTCCGGAACTCCCCGCCGAGCGTGACTCGAGCTCCACCTCGTCACCGAGCAACGGCTGCGGAATCCGTCGTCGACCGCTCAAACGGCCACTCCCGGGCACCGACAGCCACACGGCGAACGCCAGCGCGGCATCGAGAATCAACGCCAACGCCGTGACCATCAGCGCACCCACCAGCGCGATGTGAAACTGCCGCACCTTGATGCCGTCGATCAGATAGCGGCCCAGCCCACCGAGGCTCGCGTATGCGGCCACCGTCGCCGTCGCCACGATCTGCAGCGTCGCGGTGCGCAGGCCGCCGACGATCAACGGCAGCGCGTTGGGCACCTCGACCCGCAGCAGAACCCGCCGCTCGGTCATCCCCATCGACCGGGCCGCGTCCACGACGGCGCGGTCGACGTTCGCGATTCCGGCGTAGGTCCCGGCCAGCAGCGGTGGAATGCCCAGCAGCATCAGGGCGACCGTCGGCGGCACCAACCCCAGCCCCCACAACAGCACCCCGAGCAGCAGCACCCCGAGCGTGGGCAGGGCACGCAACGCATTGACCCCGGTGACGACGAGGAAGGTACCGCGCCCGGTGTGCCCGATCAGCAGTCCGACCGGGATCGCGATCACCGCGGAGGCCACCACCGCGATGACCGTGTACTGCAGGTGCTCGACGATGCGGGCGGTCAGGCCGGCTGGCCCGGCCCAGTTGGCGGCGGTGAAGATGAAGTCGAGTGCCTGCTGCAGGAAGTTCATGCGGCCGCCTTCAGCCGGGAGATCCTCGGTGCGTGAGACGCCCGGGTCCAGGGTGTGATGGCCCTGCCGGCCAACATGATCAGGGTGTCGATGACGACAGCGAGCACGAAGATCGCGATGATCCCGGCGATGATCTGGTCACTCTTGTTGGACTGATAACCCTCGGTGAACCAGGTACCGAGGCCGCCGATACCGATCACCGAACCCACCGACACCATCGAGATGTTGGTGACCGCGACGACCCGCAGGCCCGCCACCAACACCGGGATGGCCAGCGGGAGTTCCACCTTGAGCATCCGCACCAGCGGCCGGTATCCGATCGCCGTCGCCGCGTCACGCACGTGCTCGGGCACCGCGTCGAGCGCCTCGGGCACCGCCCGCACCAACAGTGCAGTGGTGTAGAGCGTCAGGGCGACAATGACATTCGCCTCATCCAGGATGCGGGTCGGAATGATCAACGGCAGCACCACGAACAATGCGAGCGACGGAATGGTGAAGATGATGCTCGCGGTGAGCGTGGTCATCCGACGCAGTGCCGTGGTGCGCTGAACCGCCGCGCCCAGCGGAACGGCGATCAACAACCCCAGCACGATCGGCACCAGTGACAACCGCAGGTGCACGATGGTCAGCACCCACAGGTCGTCGAGGTGGTTCAGCAGATATCGCACGAGCTACCTCAGCTCCGGGACGCGGCGCTGCTCCTTGAGTGCCGCGAGCACGTCGTCGGCACGCACGCCCCCGACGAGCTTGCCGTCTTCGTCGACCGCCACCCCGAGCCCGCTCGGTGAGGACAGTGCGGAGTCCAGCGCCTGCCGCAGGTTGCCGTCGGGTGGAAAGAACGAACCGCCGCCGATGGTGCTGTCGTAGAGCTCGTTGCCCTTGCGATACACCTCGACACCCTCGGCGTTGATCCACGCGAACGGCGTGCCGGATTTGATGACCAGCCGCCACTCCCCCGGGCTCAGGTTCAGCGCATCGATGTCGTTCTCGTCGACGTGTTGAATCTGGTGCAGTGGCAGGCCGGTTGCGTGGAAGAACTGCAGCCCGCGATACCCGCGGTCGGCGCCCACGAACCCCGATACGAGTTCGTTGGCCGGATTCGACAACACAAAGGCGGGATCGGCATATTGCAGTAACGCTCCGCCACGGCCGAACACCGCGACCTTGTCCCCGAGCTTGATCGCCTCGTCGACATCGTGGGTGACGAACACGATGGTCTTCTGCAATTCGCTCTGTAATCGCAGGATTTCGGCCTGCAGATCCTCCCGCACGACCGGGTCGACCGCACTGAACGGCTCGTCCATCAACAGGATCGGCGGGTCCGCGGCCAACGCGCGGGCCACCCCGACCCGCTGCTGCTGCCCGCCAGACAGTTGGGCCGGATAGCGGTCGGCCAGCTTGGGGTCGAGCCCCACCCGTTCCATCACCCCGATCGCAGCCTTGCGGGCGTTGCGCCGTGACTCGCCTCGCAACACCGGCACCGTCGCCACGTTGTCGACCACCCGCAGATGTGGCATCAGCCCGGCGCTCTGGATGACGTAGCCGATGCCGAGGCGCAGCTTGACCGGGTCGACCGTGCTGACGTCTTCCCCGTTGACCGTGAGGGTTCCGGAGGTGGGGTCGATCATCCGGTTGATCATCCGCATGGAGGTCGTCTTGCCACAGCCGGACGGGCCGACGAACACCGTCAGCGTGCCCTGCGGCACTTCCAGATTCAGGTTGTCGACCGCGAGCGTGCCGTCGGGATACTGCTTGCTGACGTTCTCGAAGGTGATCACTTGATCATCGCCTTGTCGAATCCGTTGTCCCTGATCCACTTTTCGGCGGCCTCGTCAGGGTCGACGCCGGCATTGCCCTCGACCGCTGTGTTCAGTTCGATCAGGGCTGCGGTGGTGAGTTTGGCCGACACCGCATCCAGCACGGTCTTGAGTTCATCCGACATCTTCTGCGAAGCCACCAACGGAACGACATTGGCGGCCAGGAAAGCGTTCTCGGGATCCTCCAGCGGCACGAGGTGGTGCAGCCCGATCGCCGGTGACGTGCTGAAGATGTTCGCGGCCGTGACGGCACCGCTGTTCAGCGCCGCAACGGTGGCCGGCCCGCCACCGTCGCTGATCGCGACGAAGTTGACCGGCGCGATGTCCAGGCCGTACCGGGACTTCAGGCCTACCAGCCCGGTCTGGCGGGTCTGAAACTCCGATGGGGCACCGACTTTCACCTCCTCCGAATGCGCGGCCAGATCCGCGATGGTCTTCAGGTTCCAGCGCTGGGCGGTCGCGGCGGTGACGGCGAGGGTGTCCTTGTCCTCGGCCGGTGAGGGATACAGAATCGACAAATCCCCGGGCAGGGCCTTGAACAGGGCGATCAGCACCTCGTCCGGAGTGGTGGCAGTGGTGTCCTTCTCGAAGTACTGCAGGAGATTTCCGGTGTACTCAGGGATCAAATCGATCGAATGATCCTGCACCGCAGGAACATACGTCTCGCGGCTACCGATACCGAACTGCCTTCTGATCTGAAAGTCATTGGCCTCCAGAGCCTGGGCATAGATCTCGGCGATGATCTTGGACTCCGGGAAGTCAGCCGATCCGACGACGATCGATTTCAGGTCACCTGAGATTTCTCCGCCGCCGAGCGGATTGGAGCTTCCGCAGGCAGACAACAAAAGTGCAAGCAAAGTCGCCAGTATTGCCAGGGTTTTGCGCTGCATCCGCACGTCCTTTCGGCGTGTTCAGCCTTTCTCCAGACCCTAACGGCACACCCGACATGCCGCCGCGCTTTAACCCACGGTGGTTTGCTTTGGCGCCTCGACGGGCAAAGATGACTACATGACCAGCGATCCGTCTGCATCGCCCGATTTGCCCGAGCCCACTGCGGCCATACCGGACCCGGCGGCGCCCGACCCGGCCAAAGCGCCCGAACCCGGTAAGAACACCCCGGCCAAAACGGGTAAGGCCACCGAGCCCAAACTCACCCGCGCCGGAGCTTTGTGGTCAGCACTGATCCTGGGCTTCCTGGTGCTGATCGTGCTGCTGATCTTCATCGCGCAGAACACCGATCCGGTGCCGATGACGTTCCTCAGCTGGCACTGGTCGCTGCCGACGGGCGTGGCGATCCTCGGTGCCGCGGTGGCCGGTGGGTTGCTGACCGTCGCCGCCGGGTCGGCACGGATCTTCCAGTTGCGCCGCGCGGCCAAGAAGAACTTCAAGGCCGCCCAGCGCAGCTGACGCGTCAGCCGATGGCGCGCAGACCCGAGGCAATCGCCGGGGCCACCGCCTCGCCGACGCTGGAACCACCCGGCGATTCAGAACCCTGGCGGGCGCGGAAGTCGATACCCGCGGCGATGATCGCTGCCTTGAAGTAGGCCAGCGCCATGTAGAAGTCCCAGTGCGCCAGCTCCTGGCCGGACTGCAGCGAATAGCGGTTGGCCAACTCGTCGGCCGGCGGCATCTGCGGTGAACTCCACGCGGCTTCCATGCTCAGGATCAGATTGAACATCGGGTCGCGGTAGACGCACATCAGCGCGGCATCGCTGAGCGGGTCGCCCAACGTCGAGAGTTCCCAGTCCAGCACCGCAAGGACCTTCGTCGGATCCTGCGTGTCCAGGATGGTGTTGTCGATGCGGTAGTCGCCGTGCACGATCGAGTTGCGGCTCTGCGCCGGAACAGAATCGGCCAGGGCCTGATGCAGGCGCTTGACGTCGTCGTCCCGGGGATCGTCGGGGAGCCGGACCAGGTCCCACTGCGAACCCCACCGGCGCACCTGGCGCTCCAGATAACCCGCGGGCTTGCCGAAATCGCCGAGACCGACCGCCTCGGGGTCCACCGCGTGCAGGTCGGCCAGCACCCGGATCAGGGCGTCGACGCTGTCGCTGATCACCTGCTCGTCACCGAGTGCCTCAAGTTCCGAGGCGCTGCGGACCACCAGGCCGTCGACGTTCTCGACCATCTGGAACGGAGCACCCAACACGGAGTCGTCGTTGCTCATCGTCACCGCACGGGCCACCGGAACGGCGGTGCCGGCCAGCGCCGCCACCACCTTGTACTCGCGGGCCATGTCGTGCGCGGATGGGGTGAGCCCATGTAGCGGCGGGCGGCGCAGCACCCATGCGGACGCGTCGTCGCACACCCGGAAGGTCAGGTTGGAGCGACCACCGGCGATCAGTTCGGCACGGAGATCACCGCTGCGGGCGATGCCCTCCGAACGCAGATGCCGGTCCAGGGCGGTGAGGTCGAGACCCTCCAGATTTGTCACCGTCACTGTTTACCACTCGGCTTGTTGCTCTTCGCGCGAGCGCTCATCGGGACGATTTCTGGGCAGCAGGTCCCACACATGCTCGGTGCCGTTGACCGACGCGACGGCCAGCTTGCCCGAGCGCGACGACAGCAGCCGGGTGACCGATGCGTAGTCGACGTGGAAGGACAGCAGCCGCTGGGTCTGCAGGATCTGGTGCAGCAGCACGTTGATCACCCCGCCGTGGCTGAACACCGCGACGGTGCCGTCATGGTCGCCGGCTGCCACCAGGTCCTCGACCGCCGCGCCGATCCGCGCCATGAAGGCATCCTCGTCCACGCTGCTGGGCAGGTGACCGTTCACCAGTCGAGCCAGCTCCTCGGGGTTCTCCTTGGCGATCTCCTCGATCGGCACGTAGTGCGACATGTCCCGGTCGTACTCGGCGAGCCGCTCGTCGACCTCGACCTGCAGCCCCAGTTCCTCGGCCAGCGGTCCCGCGGTCTGGATCGCGCGTCGCTGTGGGCTACTGACCAGCCGGCTGATGGGAAACCGGGCCAGGGCGGCGGGCAGGCGCTGCGCCTGGGCGATGCCCTCGGCGGACAGATCGGGATCGGACCCTTGACCGGGCTCGCTGCGGAGCGGTAGAGCATGTCGGACGAGAAGCAGTTGCACCGTGTCACCATAGGGCCGCGGTGCGGGACGGCCGGAGAGGGCTGCGACATGGGCTATGCCGACGAACTGTTCGATCTCACCGATCGGGTGGTGCTGGTCACCGGTGGCAGCCGCGGACTGGGCCGTGAGATCGCGATGGGTGCCGCGCGCTGCGGCGCCGACGTCGTGATCGCCAGCCGCAATCTGGACTCCTGTGTGGCCGCGGCCGACGAGATCACCGCCGCCACCGGCCGCGCCGCCCTGCCCTATCAGGTTCATGTGGGCCGGTGGGATCAACTCGACGGTCTGGTCGAGGCCACTTACGAGCGGTTCGGCAAGGTCGACGTGTTGGTGAACAACGCCGGCATGTCACCGCTGTACGAGTCGCTCGGCTCGGTCACCGAGAAACTCTTCGACTCGGTGTTCAATCTGAATCTCAAAGGGCCGTTCCGGCTTTCGGCCCTGCTCGGTGATCGCATGGTGGCCGACGGCGGCGGGGCGATCATCAACGTCAGCTCATCCGGATCGCTGCGGCCCGACCAGTACATGCTGCCCTACGCCGCGGCCAAGGCCGGGCTGAACGCCATGACCGAAGGGCTGGCCAAGGCATTCGGCCCCACCGTGCGGGTCAACACCCTGATGGCCGGGCCGTTTCTCACCGATGTCAGCAAGGCCTGGGACATGGCCGGTGACCCGTTCGGACACCTCGCCCTGCAGCGGGCCGGCAACCCCACCGAGATCGTCGGCGCCGCACTGTTTCTGATGTCGGATGCGTCCAGCTTCACCACGGGATCCATCCTGCGGGTGGACGGCGGATTGCCCTGAGCGCGGCACGGTAATGTAGCTGGATAGCAAACTTGTCATGACAACTTGACCGAAGGGTGATGCGGATGGCGGGGCCGGTTTCGCGCCACGAGCACGTCGCCGCCGAACTGCGCCGGCGCATCAGGCGCCGGGACTACGCCATCGGAGCGCCGCTGCCGACCGAGAGTGCGCTGTGCGCCGAGTTCGACGTTTCCCGCGGTCCGGTACGCCAAGCCCTGGCCACCCTGAAGAACGAAGGCCTGATCCGGGTCTCGCGCGGCAAACCTGCGGTGGTGCGCAGCCACGATGCCACACAGACGCTCGACACGTTCACACCGTTTACCCAGTGGGCCGAGCGCGCCGGACGTACCGCGGGTAACCGCACGATCGAGGTGGCGCGCCGACGCGCCTCCGAAACCACCATCGAGGCACTGGGTTTGACGGCCGACGACTTCGTGGTCGAAGTGCTGCGCGTACGCCTGCTCGACGGTGAGCCCGCGATGCTCGAACGCAGCACGTTCATCGACTCCGTGGGTTCCCTGCTGTTCGAGTTCGACACCGACTCGGGCTCGATGACCGACTACCTCGCCAGCCGCGGCGTCTACTTCGACTCCATGGAGCACGTGCTCGACGCCGTGGCCGCCGGCCCCGACGATGCCGCGAACCTCGGCATCGCGCCGGGCAGCCCGTTGCTCCGTGAGCGCCGCGTCTCACGCGATCAGCACGGCGTCGTCTTCGAATGCGCCGACGACCGCTACCGGCCGGACATGGTGGCGTTCAGTATCGTCAACGCCCGCACCAAATTTTCCTCCGCCGAACAGACATAAAACTGCCCCTTTCACGTCGGAAAGGGACAGTTTTGTGTCTGCTCGCGGGATCAGTCGGCGGCAGGCATCCGATTCCAGTGCGGGATCAGTAGCAGCATGGAAAGCAGAGCGGCGCCGGCGAATCCGTAGAACAGTGTCGACGTGTTCAGGTAGCCGGGCAGCAACCCGCCCAGGATCGCGCCCACCGAACCGCAGCAGTTGATGAATCCGGCCGCGGTCCCGGCATGCTTGGAGGTACCGAAGTCGACCGCAGCGACACAGGAGATCATCGCGTCGGCGCCATAGACGCTCAGGCCGATCAGACCGAGCACCACCACCATGACCCAGGCGTTGCCGGTCGCGGTGAGCGGACCGAACAGCGCCAGCACCGCCACCAGGATTCCCAGACTGATCACACAGGCCGGCACCCGGCGCGCACTGAACACCCGATCCGAGATCCGGCCGAGCAGGATCGGGGCGATCACACCGGCGACACCGAACGCCACCGGGATGGCGACGGCCTGGAACTTGTCGCCGTCAACCAGGCGCTCGGCGACGATCACCGGGCCCCACAGCAGGATCGCATAGCGAGCCGGCTTGAGCAGGAAGTACGACGCGCCAAGGGTTCTCACCATCCGGTCACTCAGCACCGCCTTCAGCGATTCCTGCCACGAGGGCTTCGGCTCGGCAACAGCCTCCGCTTCGGGCGAGTCATCGAGCTCGACACCCTCTCGAGCGTCCGCCGAGGCCCGGTACTCCTCGATCGGCGGCAACCCGACATCTTGCGGCCCGTTGCGCTGGAACAACAGCACGAGCACGAACACCCCGACCACCACTGCGGCACCGGTGAAGAACGACGCGCGCCACGAGCCGAACACGTCGTAGGCGGCCCAGCCCAGAATCGGAGCGGCCACCAGGCCGCCGAATGCGTAGTTGGTGCTCCACAATCCGAGTACGCGACCCCGTTCTCCGATCGAGAAGAACTGGGCCATATTGCTCAGAGTCGGGGACCAGCCGGTGGACTGGGCCAGGCCCTGCACGATCATCAGCGGCAAGAGGAACACCAGCGCGGGCAGCAGGCCCATGAACACCGTGGCGATGGCCGATATCGCCAGGCCGCCGAGGATGACCACTCGCGGACCGAAGCGGTCCGAGACCTGGCCCCACACAAACTGGCCGGCGGCGTAGGCCGCGAGGTAGGCGGCGTCGAGGTTGGCCAGGGTGCTTTTGGTCAGGCTGATAGAGAGGATGGGATCTTCGAGAATGCCCAGCTTGGCGACCGAGAAGGCCTGCCGGGTGAAATAGAAGCCGGCGTAGGCGATCCAGGTGACGGCGAAGATCTGGATACGCCAGCGCTTGTAGCGCGGAGCGATAGTCGGACTGGCGGGCGTCGTTATTTGGGTCATGAGAATGCACCTAATGTGGGCGTGCTGCAGGCGGTGTGCTGACGGGCCGGGGCAGATTGCCGAGAGACTGTGGCCGAACGTCAAGAGCAGGTTTCTCGAAAGAGAACGACGTGAGAGCGGTGCGGCGGTCGGGAGGCAGGCCTACGACCGACCGCCGCAAGAGCTGTTCTGTTGAGTTACCGCAGCGCTGCCACCAGCGATGGAAGATCGGCGACGCTGTTGAGGATGTGCGTGGCGCCCGCCTCGGAGAGCTGGGCCTGGTTGTGCGCACCGGTCAGCACGCCGATCGAGGCCCGCGCGCCCGCGCGCAATCCGCTGATGACATCGGAAGAAGTGTCACCCAGCACGATCATCGAACGCACCGAATCGGTTTCGGTCTGCATCAGTGCGGCGAGCGGCATGTCCGGATAGGGCCGGCCCCGCACTCCCGGCGACGGGCACAGCACCACGTCGGCGAGGTTCTGCCAGCCCAGCGTCTCGATGATGGCCGACTGGGTCTCCTTGGCGAATCCGGTGGTCAGCGCGGTCTTGATGCCGCTGGAGCGCAAAGATGTAATGACATCTTCGGCACCGGGGATGGGGCTGCAGTTACCCTCGGCGACCAGCTGGGCGTAGCAGCGTTCGAACTCCTTGTTCGCGGCCTGCGCCTGCTCCTCGTTGCCTTTCGCCAGATGACGGAAGACCACGATCTTCGACTGCCCCATGGTGTCGGAGACGTAACGCAGCATCTCCTCGCGGTCGGCGTCGGTCTTCGACAGACCAGCGTGCTTGTCGGCCGCCAGGAACGACTGTTGGACCAGCCCGGTGTCCTCGACAGTGGTTCCGGCCATGTCGAATACGACGAGGCTGATTGAGTCAGTTGCGTTGATGCTCATTGGTTGTCCCTTCTGTTCAGGTGGATCGTTCAGGCGTGTGCGACAACTTTGTCGCGGTCCAGGGCATTGCCGACGGTGCTGTAGGCGAGGCCCATGCTGGTGGTCATGCCGATGCCGGTGGTGACGGTGACGACGTGGGTGCCCTCGATGGGCTGTTCGATCAGGAACTCTTTTCCGGGCGCGGAGGTGTAGACGCCCTGCCAGCGCTCGGTGACCTCGATGTCATTGACCCCGAACAGTTTCCGGGCCTCTTCGAGGAGAACGGCAAACCCCTCCTCGGATTGGAACGGCGGCGCGGAGACGTCGCGGTAGTGGGTGTCGCCTATGAGCAGTGAACCGTCGGGCTGCGGGGTGTACATCTGATGCAGGTCGATGGCGACGTAGTCGGGATGTTCGGCGCGCAACCGCTCGGCCACGGCCGCGGTGGCAGGCAGGTTCTCGAAACCGGCGTAGCGCAGCAACGACCAGCCGGTGAACAGCGGCGCGGGAAGGGCGAAGCCCAGCGGTAGCCGAGCCCGCAACATGTGCAGCCGGCACCTCAGCAGGCCGTCACGTTCGGCCAGCGCCGGGAACAATCTGTCTACGTCGTAGTTGACCGTGACGAACGTCGTTCCCGCGCGGAGCGGTCCGCGCGACGTGTGCACGATTCCCGGTTCGAATCCGGACGCCGCGGTCCGCCAATGGAAGTCGACGCCCTCACCGGCGAGCCACCGCGCGATCGACGGCGCTGCCGTGCGCGGGTCGACCTGCAGGTCGTTCGGCAGGTACATACCACCGGTGACGCCGGACGCCACTACCGGGATCTGTTCGAGGATCTGCTCGCGGCTCAGTAGCCGCACCTCGTCGGCCTCTCGAGTGGCGGCGAACTCATCCATCACGGCGAGTTCGTCGTCGTGGCGGGCGATGCAGAAGGTTCCCGCCTCCGCCGACCAGAACCCTGCCTTGCGGGACAGGTCCAGCCAGTGCCGACGCCCGGCACGCCCGTATTCGAGCGCTTCGCCGGACTGGGCGGTGATGCAGGCGTGACCGAAGTTCTGGACCGACGCACCGACGACACCGTCGGCGTGATCGACAACGGCGACGCTGAGTCCCCGCTGATGCGCGTGATAGGCGTGCGCCAGGCCGACGATGCCTGCACCGACGACGACGACGTCGTAGCTGTGATTTCCCATGCGGATACTGTGGTCCACATCACCACAACTTGTCAATACAAGTTTGTAGTTGTTACCTCGTGTCTATATATGTAAAGTCCCGTTCACCTCAGCGGCGTGACGACGTTGAAGTTCGGGTCGGGATGATCCGACTGATCTCGTCGGCGCCGTGCCCAGCGGCGACAGTGGCGTCCACGTAGCCACGGAATGCCTCCAACGCACCGGCATCGAAGCCTGCCGACCGTGACGCCGCGATCAGATGCCGGACCGAGGCAGCCACCGAGGACACCGACGCACTGGCATCACCGTGCCGATCTGCCTCGATGCGCTCGGCGATCTCACCGAATACCGGCGGCAGGATCGCGGCGATGTTCCCCGCATGCGGCAGCAACTCAACGGGCGCGATGCCATGTGCACCGGCCACCGCCAAGGCATGCACGAAACCGCTGACCGACGTCCAGAACACGTCGAGCAGCGCCATGTCGAAAGCTGCGGCACGTCCGACGTCCGCGCCGACCCAGCTGACAGTCGCGAGCGCATCGAAGACCGGCCGGTGCGCTTCGAACAGATCTCGTGGTCCGGCGAAAAGGATACTGGCGCTGGGCGTTCCGATGGTGTCGGTGGGTGTCATGATCGCGCCGTCCAGGTAGCGTCCGCCGCGCGCGGCCACCCGTTCCGCCGTACGGTGTGCCGAATCGGGAATGTCGGAGGCCAGGCCCACGATCACCCGGCGCGCGACCGCGTCTCCCGCGGCGTCCAACACCGCATCCACCACGGCCTGATCGACGACGTTGATGAGGATGAGATCGCCGGCGGCGACCGCCTTGGCAGGTGTGTCGGCCCACACCGCGCCGCGGGTACGCAATGCGCCGGCTTTGGCAGCCGTCCGATTCCACACTGTGGTGGGGTAATTCACCTCCAACAGTGCCCCGGCGAGGGCCTGTCCCATCGGCCCGAGGCCGAGCACGCTGACAGTGGTGGTCATGCGGCGGTCCCCTTCTTGATGCTCTCGATCACCCGGGCGAAGCCGTCGCTGCCGTGGCCCGCATCGATCTGTCGGTGGATCAGCCGCTGCACGACATCGACGACTTCTGTGCTGATGCCCTGGTCCCGGCTCGCGTTGACGACGTCGCTGATGTCGGAGAAATCGAGGCTCTGCTGGCCGGGCACGGTGTAATCCCCACCGTCGATGACGGTCGCGTACTCAGCGATGGAGGGCATCAGCGCCGGCAGCCACGCGGCGGTGCGCGCGGCGAACTCTTTCGCCGGCACTCCGGCCGCCCCCACCATCGCAGCACCGTGGAAGAACCCGGCGAACATCACGTACATCGCGGAAAGAAGTGCCAGGTCGTACAACGACGCCATGCCCGCGTCGTCACCGAAATACTCAGTGCTACCCCACAGTTCGAGGAACGCGCGATAGTCCTCGAACAATGCTGCCGAGCCGCTGTAGAGGATCGCCGACTGCGCCGTTCCGATCATCTCGGGCGTCGCCATGATGCCCCCGTCGAGGTAGTCGGCCCCGTGGCCGGCAGCCCACCCGGCCAGCTCGCGCGCACCTTCCGGCGATGTCGTCGTCAGGTTGACCAGCCGGCGCCCCGCCAGCAGGTGCGCGATCGGATCGAGAACCTCGTGCACCGAAGCCTGGTCGAACAGGCAGACCACCACGAGGTCCGCGTCGAGAGCCTCGGCCAGATCGTCCGTTGAGGTGGCGCCCTCCTCGACGAGCGCGCCCGCCCGCGCGGCGGTGCGGTTCCAGACGACGGTCGGGTGCCCCGCGTTGATGGCTCTGCGGGCCAGCTCTGAGCCCATCGCACCCAGACCGAGAAAACTGACCGAATGGCGTGTGGTTGTCATGCCACCATCGTTGGAGAGACACTGACTGAAGGACAAGTACCCACTAAAAAGTGGGGTACTTACCTTTTTGAAACTATTGGCCTTGAACTGCGAGGATTCTGTCATGAGCCAGCTGGGCAAGTACACCTGCGGACTCGATGCGGCGTTCGCCGTGGTCGACGGAAAGTGGAAACCGCTCATCCTCTGGGAACTTCAAGCCGGACCGAAGCGGTTCAACGCGCTGCACCGCAGCCTGCCCGGGGTATCCCAGAAGATGCTGACGCAGCACCTCAAGGAACTCCAGCGTCACGGCGTGGTGCATCGGGAGAGCTACCACGAGGTGCCCCCTCGGGTGGAGTACTCCATGACGCCCGCGGGCCAGGAGCTACTCGAATCACTTGAACCACTGGGCGATTGGGCCACCAAGCACATCGAACTCATTTGCGCCGACGAGGCCGGATAGGTGGGCGCCGGGTTCGGTCACGGCCGGTCGAGAGTGTGCAGGCTGACGTCGGACAACACTCCGGCGGCGATGCGGGCCGTCATGTACGTGCAGTACGGCTGACGTCGGCGGTCGGTCGGCGATCCCGGATTCAACAGGCGTAGACCGGTTTTCGCGGTCGTGTCCCACGGAATGTGACTGTGCCCGAAGACCAGGACGTCAGTTCCGGGGTAGTCCCTGGCCATCCGGGCCTCCCGCCCCGTGGCCGCACCGGTCTCATGCACGACGGTCAGCCGCAGCCCGCCCAAGGTCACGTCGGCACGCTCGGGCAGTCGCCTGCGCAACTCGGCTCCGTCGTTGTTGCCCCAGCAGCCGACGAGATGCGCCGCACGCGAGCTGAGCGCGTCGAGCAGGGCGAGGTCGACCCAATCACCGGCGTGGACAACGACATCCGCCTGGTCCACCTCGTCCCATACCTGAGCCGGCAGATCCTTGGCGCGCTTGGGTACATGGGTGTCGGCGATCAGTAGCAGCCGCATGCCAGCCGAGCCTACGTGACCGCGGCCAACGGGCCCGGGAAGCAGATCGGCGGGTTCGAGCGTCCCGCGCTGTCGCGGCGCTTACACTCCGACCATGGATCTACTACGCAACGTAGTTGTTTATGCGCATCTGCTCGGTTTCGCAGTCATGGTCGGCGCCTGGATCGCCGAGGCCGCGGCCCGACGATTCCTGATCACTCCGGTGATGACGTACGGCATGACGCTGTCTCTCGTCACCGGCCTGGCCCTGGCCGCACCGTGGCCCGCCGGCATCGTCCTGAACTACCCCAAGCTCGGCACCAAGCTGGTCATCCTGATCGCGCTCGGCGCGGTACTGGGCATCGGCACCGCACGGCAGCGTCGCGCGGGCGGCCAACCGGTCATGGGACTGTTCATCGCCGCGGGCGTGCTGCCACTACTGGCGTCGGCGATCGCGGTGCTGTGGAACTGAGCCCCAGGCCAGGGCCGAACCTGAGCTGAACCTGAGACCTTCCCGTAAAGTTAACTGGCAAACAACAATTGTCGGCAGGTACGGGAACGATGGGTCATAGACACGCCATGGCAACCGCCAGGGTCATGCGCACGGCGGCATTCACCGGATGCGATACACCGCGCGGTGAGATCCATGCCCGGGCCAGGACGCGTCCCGCGGAGTCCGCACGTCAAGCCCACCACGGCGTGTTCGAGAGGCCTCGGCAACGGCGCTACATCGGTCAGCTGAAGACCTCGACATTCGCAGTGGCGGGCCGGTCCCCGTGGATGAACGATCGCGTCACCGTGCTGCGCGGCTTCCTTGCCGATCTGCACGGGCTGCACCTCCCGCCGGAGCTGGCCCGGGTCCAGGTGGCCGGCCACATCGAACTCCTGGTCTCCGTGCTGCGGCTGGACCGTCAGACCGCGCGTCAGTTCGTCACCGACGACGTACTGCGCGAGATGGCCGTCGACATCGCGGCAGCCGTCGCCTCCGAGTAAGCCCGGCCGCCGACGCCGACGCGCCGAGATCGACGCCGGGGTCGTTGTGTCGCCGGAATCGCAGCCCTGATGTCGATCTCGATGCACCAAGGCCCTCGAACAAACAAATCGAGGCGCGGTCTGATGACCGCGCCTCGATTTTTCTAAAGTGCGCCCGAAGGGATTCGAACCCCTAACCTTCTGATCCGTAGTCAGATGCTCTATCCGTTGAGCTACGGGCGCCTAGCGTTATTCAGTTGTGCGGTTGACAAGTCAACCGTGGCGGAGGCGAGAGGATTTGAACCTCCGGTCCCCTTTAAGGGGGACAACTCATTAGCAGTGAGTCCCATTCGGCCGCTCTGGCACGCCTCCTTCGAACTTCTGTGAGGGTACCGGACTCCGTCCTGTCGCCCGAAACCGCCGAGGGCACACAGTACACAGCCTCCCCTATTCTGGCCAAGTGAGTATCCGATTGCGCCCCGAAATGGCCGACCTCCCGGCGTACGCACCAGGCAAAACCGTTCCCGGCGCAATCAAGATCGCGAGCAACGAAACGGTGTTCCCGCCGCTTCCCAGCGTGCGCGAGGCGATCCTGCGGGCCACCGAGAACATCAACCGCTACCCCGACAACGGTTATCTTGACCTGCGCGAACACCTGGCCAAGCACGTCGGCTTCGCGCCGGAGAACATCGCCGTGGGCTGCGGTTCGGTGAGCTTGTGCCAGCAGTTGATACAAATCACATCCGCTCCCGGCGACGAAGTCGTGTACGGGTGGCGCAGTTTCGAGATCTATCCGCTGCAGATCCGCACCGCCGGCGCGACGGGCGTCCCCGTGCCGTTGCGTGACGAGACTCACGATCTCGACGCCATGCTCGCGGCCATCACCGACCGCACCCGGCTGATCTTCGTCTGCAACCCGAACAACCCGACTTCCACCGTGGTCGAACCCGAGGCGCTGGCCCGGTTCGTGGCGGCGGTGCCCGACGACATCCTGATCGTGCTCGACGAGGCCTACGTGGAGTACATCCGCGACGGGCTGCTGCCCGACAGCCTCGGCCTGGTCCGCTCGCACCGCAATGTGGTTGTTCTGCGCACCTTCTCGAAGGCCTACGGGCTGGCGGGCCTGCGGGTCGGGTACGCGATCGCCGACCCTGAGATCGTGACCGCGCTGGGCAAGGTCTACGTGCCGTTCAGTGCGACGAGCGTGTCCCAGGCCGCGGCCATCGCCTGCCTGGAGGCCGCCGACGAACTCCTGGCCCGCACCGACGCCGTCGTCGCCGAGCGCATCCGCGTCAGCGCGGCCCTGCGTGACGCGGGATTCGAGCTCCCGCCCTCGCAGGCCAACTTCGTCTGGTTGCCGTTGGCCGAACGCACCCTGGACTTCGTGGCCAGGGCCGCCGACAACCGCATCATCGTGCGCCCGTACGGTGAGGACGGCGTGCGGGTCACCATCGGGGCCCCGCACGAGAACGACGCCTTTCTGGAGTTCGCCCGACGCTGGATCGCGGGTGACGCCGGGACTCGGACAGGAGATACCAAGTGAGCGACGCAGGCGGCACGTTCGACCGATTCGTCAGCCGCGAGGGGCAGATCCCCGACGCTGAACTCGACGCGTTCTGGGCGCTGCTCCGGCCCGCCGGCATCGACTTCATGCTGGGCGAGTGGAAGGGCGGCGAGTTCCAGACCGGACACAAGGCCAACGGATTCATGAACCGGCTCAACTGGTTCGGAAAGACGTTCCGCTCGGCCACCGAGGCCCAGCCACTCGTGTGCCTGGATGCCGACGGCAACAAGTTCTCCAACACCGAGGCCATGAACGGCGAGGCCAGCCTGTGGCTGGAGGAGTTCCGCGGCGAGGTGACCGCGACCATGGTCTACGACGGCCGGCCCGTGCACGACCACTTCAAGGTGGTCGACGACAACACCGTCATGGGCATCATGAACGGCAAGGGTGCCGTGGTCGACGGTCGTTACCTGTACTTCTACCTGCAGCGCGTCTAAAGCGTTGGCCTGCGGCCGGTGAAGGCCAGCAGTCGGTCCAGCGGCTGCGCGTCTTCGCCGATCTCGACCGGGTCATCGAAACCGGCGCGCACGCGCCCGTCCGGCGTGATGATCTCCCGCGCCCACCCCAGGACGCACTCCGGTTGCTGATCGGCAACGTCGACCGTCTGTCCGGTGGCCGCGGCGTAATCCCAGGCGTGCACCAGGAATTCGAGTGACAGGATCCGAGCCATCATCTGCGCCGGCGCCTCGCCCGGCCCGAACGGCACAGTGCCGTCGACCCCGCGTCGCCGCCATGCCGCCACGGCCGGCCGCGCCGCGCTGAGGACCTGATCCTCCACCGAGGCGGCGGCGTCGCGGTCAGGAAGCTGCGCACCCGCCGCCGAGCCGATCATCGTGATCGAGTTCAGAAGATGGTCGGTCAGCCCCGCCACGTCGAACTCGCGGCATGGTGTCGGACGGGACAGATCATCCGCGGTGACACCACTCAGCACGCGTTGCAGCACGTCGAGGGTGGCCTCGGCACTATCGAGTTCATCCATACTCGGTAGTGTCCACCCCATGTCTGACACGTACGAGTCCGTTTCCGTCGAGATCAAAGACCACGTCGCCCAGGTGACGCTGCTGGGTCCCGGCAAGGGCAACGCGATGGGCCCGGCGTTCTGGTCCGAGACACCCGACGTGTTCGGCACCCTTGACGCCGACCCCGAGGTGCGCGCAATCGTGCTGACCGGTTCCGGCAAGAACTTCAGCTACGGCCTCGACCTGCCTGCCATGGGTGCGACGCTGCCCGGTCTGGACGCCGGCGCCAAGGCCCGGGCCGACTTCCACGCCACGCTGCGGAAGATGCAGGGCGCCATCACGGCCGTCGCCGACTGCCGCACCCCGACCATCGCTTCCATCCACGGCTGGTGCATCGGTGGCGGTGTGGACCTGATCAGTGCCACCGACATCCGCTACGCCAGCACCGATGCCAAGTTCTCGGTGCGTGAGACCAAGCTGGCCATCGTCGCCGACGTCGGCAGCCTGGCCCGCCTGCCGCTCATCCTGTCCGACGGACATCTTCGGGAGCTGGTCCTGACGGGCAAGGACATCGACGCCGCGCATGCCGCGCGCATCAACCTGGTCAACGAAGTCCACCCCGACGCCGACGCCTCGCTAGCGGCCGCGCACGCCACGGCCGCCGAGATCGCCGCCAACCCGCCGCTGACCGTCGCGGGGGTGAAGGACGTGCTGGACCAGCAGCGCACCGCCCGCGTCGCCGAGAGCCTGCGGTACGTGGCCGCGTGGAATTCGGCGTTCCTGCCGTCGAAGGATCTGGCCGAGGCGGTCACCGCGATGTTCCAGAAGCGCCCGCCCCAGTTCACCGGGGAATAGGCGTCCAGCCGAGCTCGGCCTTGGCCTTCGCGTTCGACAAGGGCAGCCAGGCCTGCCCGAACGCGGTCGCCGGGTACGAGGCGACCAATCCGACCAGCCGATGCGAGATCGGCACCGGTCGCGGCCGGTGCAGCTTGCGGCTCAGCTCTCGAACGTAATCGCCGAACGACTGCGGACGGTCATCCACGATGTTGTAGATCTCGCCGCCACGTCCCCGGTCCAGGGCATCGGCCGTCGCCCGGGCAACGTCGTCGATGTGTACCCAGGACACGATCCCGGGGCCGGTGAGGGCAGGCATAGCCCACCACTTCGCGAGCCGGGTGAACAATTCGTCGTGGATCACACCGGGCCCGTAGAAAACGCCGTAGCGCAACACGATTCCCTCGGTATCGCTGTGTTCACCCGAACTCAGCACGGTGCGTTCCATCCCCCGCAACGCCTCAAGGAACTCAGCTCCGTGCGGCGGTGGCGGCCCGGGATAGGGATCGGTCTCGTCGATCAGCGCCGGCCCGCCTGCGCCATAGCCGTAGGCGAAGACCACCGATTCCGCGACCACGCGGCGCACGCCCGCGCGTTGGGCCGCTGCCACCAGGTTCGGGGCTCCGCGGCTCCACAGTTGCGTCGCGGGGCCGAAATCCTTGGGCCGCTTCGGTCCCCACTTGGGCAGCGTCGTCAGCAGGCTCACCACCGTCTCGGGCGCGAACTCGCTGAGCACGGCATCAATCTGCGTTCTGTCGAGTACATCAGCCACCACGGGCTTGGCCCCGGCCTCAGAGATCTGGGCGGTCTTGCCGGCTGAGCGGGTCACCCCGATCACCTCGTGGCCGCGCCGGTTGAGCTCACGCAGCAACGGGATTCCGGGAACACTCGTCGCACCGGCCACCAGGACACGCATCTATCGTTCTCCCACTCTCTCGTCGGACAGACTGGTACGCAACGCAATTGCCAACAGCACCGTGGTCACCACCAGGCCCGCGGCCTCCAGCCAGCCGACCCAACTGCCGGCGGCGTGGTTGGTGTCGATCAGGTGACTCAACGAATGCAGGGCCCAGTGCGCAGTGGCGAAAGCCAGCGCGGGCACCCGCCAGCGCGGCCACTTGAGCGCCGCGAGCATCATCAACCCGAGCGGCAACTCGAACGACGCGTTGTCGAGGATGAAGTGATCGTTGCGCACGCCGAATGCGCCGATCGTGTCGAAAAACACGCCCGGCGCCAACAGCATGAACAGGCCGAGGGTCACCGAGTAGATGCCGAACACGGCGAGGACCACTTCGGGGTAGCGCCGGGTGCGCGTCACCGGCGGCACGGCGTTGGCCATGTCATCACGCTAACGCCGAGGTGGTCTCCGAGTAGGCTCCAATTCCATGGCAATTTCGGGTACCAGTGCCGGTCCGGAGCTGCTGGTCGAACTGGACCGGGACAGTAAGCAGCCGCTGCATCGCCAACTCGCCGACGGGCTGCGCAACGCCATCCGTTCCGGCCGCCTGACCCCCGCCTCCCGCATGCCGTCCACCCGCGTGCTGTCGGCCGACCTCGGGGTGTCACGCCGCCTGGTGGTCGAGGCCTACAGCCAGTTGGCCGCCGAGGGGTTCCTGCACAGCAGCCAGGGTGGCTGCACCCGCGTGGCCGCCGTCGACCCCGTCCCCGCAGGCCGCTCCGATCCCGATCGCGCCCGCCCCCGCTTCGACACCGACTTCGCCCCGGGCTCACCGGATCTCGCCAGCTTCCCGCGTCAGGCCTGGCTTCGGGCCATGCGTCAGGGCCTGGCCGAGATCGAATCCAGCGCATTCGGCTACGTGGCACCGCACGGACTGCCGGCCGCCCGGACCGCGGTGGCCGACTACCTCCGCCGTACCCGTGGCGTGGTCGCCGACCCCCGCCTCATCGTGTTGTGCTCGGGCGCAACGCAAGCCATCGCCCTGCTCGCCCAAAGCCTGGACGGCCCGGTAGCAACGGAGGATCCCGGATTCTGGCTGCATCGAATGGTGTTACGGCACCACGGTGTCGATCCGGCGCCGATCCCGGTGGACGACAACGGCATCGACGTCGGGGCGCTGGCCGCCAGTCCCACGACCACTGTGCTGACCACGCCTGCCCACCAATCACCTACCGGGGTGGTGCTCTCGACCGCGCGGCGCACCGCGCTTCTCGAATGGGCCCAGCCCGGGCGGTTGATCATCGAGGACGACTACGACGCCGAGTACCGCTACGACCGGGCGCCGGTGGGCGCACTGCAGGGGGTCGCGCCGGACCGGGTGGTCTACCTCGGCTCGACCAGCAAGACGCTGGCGCCCGGCCTGCGCATCGGCTGGATGGTGGTGCCCGCCCATCTGATCGACCGGGTCAGAACCGCCAAAAGCCTGGCCGATACCGGGAGCTCGGTGATGGATCAGATCGCATTCACGCAGTTCGTAACCTCCGGCGGCTACGACCGTCACCTACGTCAGATGCGCCGGCGCTATCCGGGCCGACGCGATGCGCTGCTGGCGGCCTTGGCGCGGCACCTACCGCAGGCCGAGGTTCTGGGTGCGGCCGCAGGCCTCCACCTGACCGTGCGGTTCCCGGCCGGCTTCCCCATCGACGACCTGACCCGTCGCGCGGCCGAGTTACGCATCCGACTGGAGCCCCTGGCCCCGTGTTACGCCGATCCCACGACTGCACCACCCGGACTGATTCTGGGCTACGCCAACCTCACCGAATCCCAGATCGCGACCGGGGTGGAGATGCTCGGTCAGGCCGCGCGCCAATTGGGGGCGGCCTGACCGTAACGCCGTGTCAGCCTGCCTCTTTGGCCGACTTCCGCTCTGCCAGCTTGTACTTCACCAGAGCGACCAACGCCTTGGGATTGCGCGCGAACGCACCTGCGGCCTGAAGGTAGAGCTTGGCCTTCTGGCCCGGCGTCAACTGCTGCTCTTGTTCCGTCACTGACTCTCCCCTATCCGAGAACGTGCCCGAACACTAGCGTGCGTCAGCTTGGGAGCTCCTACCGCCCGGCGGCCTGATCGACACTGCGGTCGGCGGGCTTGATGCCCAGTTTGCCGACCACGTAATCGGCAGCCTGATCGGTCAGCCCGTTGACTGCGTACAAGTTGTGCGCATTGTTGTCACTGCCAGTGGGCGAGCACACCGGATCCTCCGGGATGCACAGATCGTCGGTCTTGCCCGTGTACCGGGAACCGACCGTGATCGGCGGTGCACCGGTGTAGATCATCTGCAGGAAGCCACTCGACGGCTTGCCGAACAGGGCCACTGCGGAGACGTGATCGGCCACGTCCGCGGGCAGCGGGCCACTGATGCTCGGCGGCAGCACGAACCCCTGCGGCACGGCATCCTCGGTAAGGTAAGCAGCCACCGCAGCACCCTGCGAGAAACCGCCCAGCACGATCTTGGTGTCGGGACACGCGGCCACCGTGGCTCTGACCTTGTTGCTCGCGTCGGCGACGCCGTCTGCTGCAGTCGCAAAGTCAAGTGACGCTGGGTAATTCACCGCGTAGACATCGATGGACTTCCCGCCCGTCCTGGCCTGCAGCGCATTCACGAACGCGTCCCCGACGCCACCGACGCCCGGTGGCTCGAACGTCCCCCGCGCGAAGACGACCTGCACGTCCGCACACGATTCCGCGGAAGCCTGACCGGCCGCGGCGATGCACCCACCCGCCACGAACGCCGACGATGCCACCGCCGCCAACCAACGACCAATCCGGTTCATTCTCGACCCCACACTCGTTCCGACCCGCGACAACTTTTCGTACCGACTACTCCTCGATACCCAAGATCAAGGCCGGGCGAATCCACCCGGGTGTGTGATGTACGACACGTTTAGCGAACGCGGCGGAGGCGTTCTCGTTGCTACGACGCGGCCCCGACGCGCTGACGCTCGCGTTTCTCCTCGTAGAACCGGGCCCGTTCGTCGACCGCCTCGAGGAACTGAGCTAGCTCCTCGCGCGCCTTCTCACCTTCGGGCCCGAAATCTGTGCGATCGAAGATCCGCCAGAAGCGCAGCACCGGCTGCACCACGTCGTCGTGATGGACACGGAGGTCGTAGATGCCGGCCTTGGCGATGGTGATCGCGTTCTGCGCGAAGTCGGCCATCCCGATACCCGGCATCGCGAAGTTCATCACCTCGTCGCGGATCGCGGTCATCGAGGCGTCGGGCGAAATGTCCAGCGCCGCTGCCATGAGATTGCGGTAGAAGACCATGTGCAGGTTCTCGTCGGCGGCAACCCGCGCGAGCAACTGATCGGCGATGGGGCAACCGGACGCTCGCCCGGTGTTGCGGTGCGACACCCGGGTGGCCAGCTCCTGGAACGACACATACGCCATCGCCGCAAGCGGCGTCTTGTCACCAGAGTCGTACCCGGCCACGGTATGGGTCATGCGAAGGCGTTCCAGGGCAACGGGATCCACTCCGCGTGTGACGACGAGGTAGTCGCGCAATGCGATGCTGTGGCGGCCCTCTTCGGCTGTCCACTGCCCGACCCAGGTACCCCACGCGCCGTCACGGGAGAACCGCGTGGCGATCTCACGGTGATAGGAAGGCAGGTTGTCCTCGGTCAGCAGGTTGACCGTCATGGCCACCTTGGCGACGTGGCTCAGCGGCGAATCCTCGGGTTGCCAGTCCTCTCCGTCCAGGAAGGCGAAGTCGCGTCCGCGGCTCCACGGAACGTAGTCGTGGGGAAACCACTCCCGGGCCATCGACAGATGACGGTCGAGGTTGCTCGCGACAACCGGCTCCAGTTCGTGGAGCACTCCGCTCTCGGTGTCCATCAGTCCTCCCAACATGTGTGGCAGCGCGTCGACGTCAGCGAGACATCCGTAACCTACGGTAGCGTAGGTTACGGAACCGTAGGTTAATTTTCGGTAAGAATGGTCCTCAGTTTTCGGCCACCATGGGCAATCAGCGCCGCCGACGACCTGGACCAGCGAAAATGCCTGCCACACTTTACGTTTCGGTGACATACCGCCGGTGGCAGAGCGCCGCACTAGGCTCGCCGGCATGTGCACACGAGTCATCTGGCCCGAAGCGGGCGATGCTGTCCTGGTCGGCAGGAACATGGACTTCCACAAGGACCTGATGACCAACCTGTGGAAGCAGCCCCGGGGCGTCGAGCGCGACGACGCGGTTACCGGCAGGCTCACCTGGACCTCGAAGTACGGCAGTGTGATCGCGACCGCGTACGACCTGACCTCGGTGGACGGCATGAATGAGGTAGGGCTGGCCGGGCACATCCTGTGGCTCGCCGAATCAACCTATGGCGAACCCGATGCCTCGCGCACCCAGCTCGGGCAGGCCATCTGGCTGCAGTACTTCCTGGACAACTTCACCACCGTCGCCGAGGCCGTCGCGTGGGTCGAGGAGACCGATGTACAGGTGGTGCAGATGGACGATCCCACCGGCGGCGTCCGGCCCGGCCTGCACCTGGCTCTCGACGACGCGGCCGGCGACTCGGCGATCATCGAGTACGTCGACGGCAAAGCCAAGGTCTATCACTCTAAGGACTACACGGTGATGACCAATTCACCGACCTTCGACCAACAGCTGGAACTGGTGAAGTCGTTCACCGGCCTCGGCGGCGACCAACCGATCCCGGGCTCGACCCTGGCCAGTGACCGCTTCGCCCGGGCCACCTACTACGCCGGCCGGCTGCCCGCACCGTCCAGCCAGGTGGAGGCCATCGCGAGCATGTTCTCGGTGATCCGCAACGCCGCGCAGCCCTTCCGCATCCCGGACCCGGGCAAACCCGATGCCTCGCAGACCATCTGGCAAGTGGTGCTCGACCTCACCAACAAACGCTACGTCTACGAGTCGACGACCCGGCCCAACATCGTGTGGATCGACCTGGCGGATCTCGATTTCTCCGAAGGCAGCCCGCAGCTCAAGCTCGACCTGATCGGCGAGCTCGCGGTGCAGGGCGGAATCGCCGGCAACGTGGCCGACAAGTTCGTGGACAAGGGCGCCATGACCTTCCTGTCCGCGAAGATCATGGAGACGCTGGAGGCGGCGGCGAAAAAGGGGTGAGTGCCGAACTGACGTATGGCTGGGCAGGCCTCACCGATCCAGCGTGCGAAAACTGGACAGCCAGCCCACCGGGCTTCCGCCGCTTCGAATGCACGATCGTCGTCGGCCACGGAGATGACGTGTGGAATTTCGCGACGGCCGAACTAATGAGATGGGGCATCAAGCGGCGCAGCGGTTTTCAGGTCACCCCGGACAATGTTGCATCTGAGGGTGCCGACTACCTCATCACGGCAAGGTGGGGGCCAGTCGTCGTGCGTGAGCCGGTACGGGTGGTCGCTGTCGTCAACGAAAACGATCGTTGCGGGTTCGCCTACGGCACCAAACGCGGCCACCCGGTCAGCGGCGAAGAGGCATTCATCGTGCACCGAAACACCACCGCACAGTAATTCTGACACTACGTTCCCTCACGCGACCAGCACCCGATGGCCCCTGGCGGCTGCTGTTTCCGGCCTTGCTGATCGCACAGCGGTACTTCCGTCACCGCTACCTGCAGGCACTCACCGCCTGAACCTTGTCAACACCAGCAGCCACCGAACGATGAGGTGTGCTCGTCGGTCTCGATCGACTCCTCGCGCACCACGGCGCTGCCGCCCCGCGGGTCGAAGTGCAATATCGAGCTGACGGGGTCGTGCCGGATCCACACGGCCACCGACAACGGATGCCCCGGGCGGAAAATGTAGGAGACGAGTTCGATGTCACCGGGCTTCCCGAGAGCCCGCACATCGGTCACCGCTGCTCGTATCCGCTGCCCCGACAGATCCGCCGCGGTGAACGCCGTCTCGCCCGCGTGCAGGTCGGGCATCGAGTTCATGTCCTCCACCTCGCCGTCGCGCACCCAGTAGAGGTGCAGCTGGCCGTCGGTGGCGACAGCCTCGACCGAGACCAAGTTCGAGGTCACGTCCACTCGCCGCAGCGGCAGGTCGCCGAGCCGTGCGCGCACGAGGTCCAGCTCCGCGTCCATCCGCTGCGAGGAGAACAGGTCCTCGCTGGTGCCGCCTAGCGCACGGCTGATCCGGCCGGGAACGTCGCCGACGACCACGACCACCGCGGCGATGGCCACGAGAACCGAGGCGACGACGACAGCGACGTACTTCGCCCGGTGGTCCGGTTGTGATGCGTCCGGTTCGGGTTCCATCGCGGTCATCACCGAATGCTTCCACAGGACATGCGTGACGCGGCTGCGTCGCCGACGGTGACTCGCCTAGGTTCACGTAGTTCTACTGATCCGGCAGGCCGTCCGCGCGGCCCAGGATGGAGCCATGAGTCCCGAACGGCGCCGCAACCCTGGGCTATCGATGATGGGGTTTGTGGCGATGGTCATCGCATACTTGCTGGCCTTCACCGTGCTCTCCGATACGGGCTTGGCGTCGAAGTTCGAGAACGGTGTCGCGCCGCCGGGGACTGACGTGATGGGCCTTCGTGTCACGGCCGTCGCGAGTGTCCTCGCCGCTGTAGGTGCGTGGGCGTCCGTGATCGCCGGCCGCGCGGTGATCCCGATCGTCTTGGTGCTCATCGCCTCCGCACCGTTCGGGTTGCTGTCACTCGTCACACTGCTTTTGGTGTTCTGATCGACGGGGACGTCCAGGCGCAGCGCGCACTCGGGCGCAGAAGTCGCGAGACAACGTCGAACGGTGGAACACCACCATGGACAGCAACATCGCCATTCGCTCCGTCATGCGATCCTAAGTGCACAGACATACACTCAAACCCATGTTCAGCAACCTGCAGATCTTCCGGGACTCGCCCATCGATTTAACTTCCGCGCAGGAGTCCTCGGCAAGGAACGCGGCCCGGCGAGCTGCGCGGGAGGCTCGACGTTCGCTGCGCACTGCTCGCGGGCAGTACCGGCGCTACCGTGCGGTCGCGGGAGCCGTTTACCTGGACTGGCCCCGGTGGCACGGGGAGTACCTCAACGAGTATCACGGTGGCGGCGGGTTCAACGAGGGTGGCCTCCAGGTCGGCACAAACGTTCCCGGGGACGCGATCTAACTGTCCCCCGAGCACGCCGACGCGAAGCAGTTACCCGCTATTGTTCATCAACATGCGTCCCACGACGCGGGTTAGGCCGCCTCGCGCCTTTGCGGCAAAGCCGCGCGCAGTCATCGCAGTGATCACCGCCGCGCTCGTCGCTGCCGTGGTCCTACCCGTTGCCGCCCCAACCGACGCTGAACCGATGACGGTGTGCCCGCCGAACCAGTCGACGTACTGGAATGGGCAGCCGTGCTTCCCGCAGCCGTGTGTGCCACCGTACGCGCCGGGCATCCCGCCGTGCTTCATGCCGCCGCCGCAGATCGGGCCGAACGGCGTGCCAGTGTTCGGGTGAGGCTCGTCGAGCTTCCCGGCAGGCGATTCGCCACTGCGAGAGTCGCCCGCATCGTTGGTGACTCGTCGTGGTGGGTGAAGGCATGGGAGGACGGCGGTACGAGATGAGTCCGATTGAGCCACAACACTGGCCCGCCGATCCCGCGTCCGCATGGGCACAGGCAGTCGCGGCTCCGGTGCCCACGGCACGGTACGGCGATCCCCCGTCGATCAAGCCGCTTGAGAAGATTGCGGAGAACATGCGCCGACAGCGCGTGTTCGTACCGACCATCGCGCTCGTCCTCACGGTGGTCGGGGCGGTCCTCCTCGGAGGACTGCTCGCCGGGGTGCTCCCGCTGAGCGGGCGCAGCACTTCCGCGGTCGTGCAGTGGATCTCCGGGATCGTGCTGCTGGTCTCGGGACCGGCGCTGTGGATCACGCATAGGCAGTGGAGAACCCGTCAGGAGCGGCGAGGTTTCCCGCCGGCCCGCGGTGTCCTGTGCGAGATCTATCCGACGACATTCCGCATCGGCGACGGCGACGGCTACTGCGGCACGTCAGTCGCTATCGATGCACGGACCCCGGACGAGCAGGCGTCGAGGATCGCGGCCGCGTTCCGGATCTGGCTGGCCCGGCTCGAAGCCGACAAAGAAGCCGACTCCGCCGCGGAGAACGCATGGGGGTCGGGGCTCCGGCGGCGAGTCGTCAATGCCTTTGCATCCGAAGAGATTTTCGGCCCCGAGGCCGCCGGCGCATACCTCGTCCGCGGTACCGCCAGTGGTTCCCGCTGGGCGCTGCTACTCGACTGGCGAGCACCCGAAGATCCTGCGCACCCGATGCGGAACGCACTCGTGCTCGCGATCACGGACCAGGGCGGCTCAGGAGCTACGGGGTAAATCTCCTTCGGCCGCAAGCCTCGTCATCGACGATGTACGGCCCTCCGCCGGACTAGAGGTTTTCAGCTTGCGCGACATCAGTTTTCGATTCTCTTCAGGAGTACTCGACGCGTACACGTACGCGACCTGAGGAGCGCCTGCACGCCGAGACCGGTCGCGTCAGTCGATGAGGCTGATGAGCTCCGGATCGGCGAATAGCGCCGTCGGGATCCCGAGAACCTGCTTGGGGCGGACCCGCAGCACGATCAGCGCACCGGCCGGGCGGACCGAGATGATGTTGCTGCGGCTGATGACCAGAGTGGACGCCGGTGTGTCGATACGGATTCGGGCTTCGTCGCTGCCGGTCCTGCAACTGCGCGAAGCGGACTTCGCCTCCGGGTCGATACCGCTCACGGAGGTCGACGCGTTCATCCCCTACCTCACCCAGAAGCGGCCGGGCGACGGCCGCCCCCACCGCGTAGAACTCCGACGAGACGGCCGGCCCAACGCTAAGTCGACAGATGATTGGGTGGTGTTCCGCGTCCCGCCGCCCGAGCCGGACCCGACAACAACGCGGAGGGTGACGGTCGACTGGTCGAAGTTGCGCCCGAAGATCCCGCCCTAGAAACGGAAGCCACAGCCGGAGGAGAAGAACGCTCGTCGTACCCCGGCGCTACCGTCCACGCCGTGGGCATCACCCGGTACGCGGTCAGGATCCGCCTCCGCACCCGCACCGACCCGGCCGGCCTGATGGTATGGATGGTCGAATACACCGTACATCCGCAAGACCGGCGGGCCGCAGTGGCAAGCTGAGTCGGTGCGCTACTTCATCGGACACCCGCACGAGGGGAACCTACCGCTGGACGTCGCGATCCCGCTGCCCATCGGCACCGAGTTCGTCAGTGCCGCAGAGGTGTTCGAGGCCGAGGAGGCAGCGGACATCTTCATCTCGTACCACAAGACCGGGGAGATCCCGCCCGGCTACGTGCTGCGCCCGGTGGAGGGATACACGGCCAACGGCGACCTGATCGACCTGCGAGGAGTGCCATGATGGATGAAGCGTTTGCGCACAAGCTCTTCGGGGACTGGAGCGACGATCACTGGAACCGCGCCGTGGCCGTCGACACCGACTTTGCGCCGGACGACCGGGCGCAGGAGTGGGTGGAACAGCTGCTGACAGGTGCACTCGCAGCGATGTCGAACGCGGGCGTCGTGGTGACTCGTACAGCTCTGCGCGCCGCTGACGGCAAGATCTACGTGTCGCTCGACGGGCAGGAGCTCATGGCCCGCGATGTCGACAACGGTTCACCTGATGCCGCAGTGAGCCACCTCCTCGGAAAGCTCGATGCGACCGCCGCGGCCCGCGGTCGCCGCGAGCGCTGGAACGTCTGCGGAGACCCTGTTGGCGTCGGGTACTTCGTTACACCCGAGGAGCTGATCACCCCGACGGGGGTCGACGTGCGCGAGCTGAGCATCGGCGAGTCATGGTTCCGGGCCAGCGACGTCTGAGCCTCTGGCGGGTCACTTCGAAGGTACCTTCAGCACGATGTCCTGGGGACCTGGTTCAGTATCCTAAATAGCCTGTGCAGCACACTAATTAGAGGTGTACCGCCCGTTATTAGGTTAGCTCCCAGTACTTCTCGGCGTGCTTAAGGCACGTTGCGTGTGGCATCAGTCGCGCGGCCCGAGCCCCATCGCGGCCAAGCGCTCCTGCACTACACCCTCGCCGAGGAGGTAGTCCGCCTGCATCAGCAGGTCGGCGGCGCGGTCAGGATCCGGTGTCAGCCCGCCGTCGCCTACGAGAAGCATCACCCCGGCGGTGAACGCGGCCTGGGCGTGGTTGGCCGCGGCGGCCTTGAGGTACCACTGCAAGGACATCTCCGCGTCGCGCGCCAAGCCATTCGTACCTGCGCCGTAGAAGGCGCCCAGGTTGTACTGCGCGCGGGTGCTGCCCAGATCGGCGGCCCAGAAGAACCATCCCAACCCGGCGTCTTCGTCGCGCGGCATGCCGATGCCGGACTGGCGCATCAGCCCCAGCTCGAACGCGGCATCCGCGTTGCCGAGGCCAGCTGCAGCATGGAACTTGTGCACCGCCGCGACCGGGTCTGCAGGGACACCAAACCCGGCATTCAGTAGGTAGCCAACGAACACGAGGACGTCGGCGCGCTCGGGCACGGAGCTGGTTAGCGTCTCCGCGCGCTGCCAGACCTCAGCGGCGAGATCGGTGCGCCGGGCGAAGTACGCCGTCTGTACGAGCTGCAGCGAAGCTTCGGGGTGTCCGAGCAGTTCGGCCAAGCGATATAGCTCGATCGCGCGGCTGTCGTCCTTGGGGAGGAGAGGTGCGCGCCACGTCCCGCCATACTGGTACAGCGCTGCGAGCTCCATGTAGGACTCTGCCAGGCCCGCGTCGCCCGCCCGCTCAAAGCCCAGCACCATCGCATCCGTGGCGTCGGGCGGCAACAGCCCGGTGCGATGTTCGTTGCGCACGAAGGACGCCGACAACTCCCGGGCGTCCTCGAACAACGCCTGCGCGTCCGAACCCGGATCCGACAGTGTCTGCATCAACTTCGTGTATGCGACCGACACCACCGCGTCACCACTCGTCGTCTTCGTCGTCCGCTTCCTCAAGCGGCGGGCGCGGCTTTCGCATCACCGACACCGTCCAGATCACGCCGCCGATCAGCGCCGCGATCAGCGCGAAGAAGAGCAGCTGTCCCGCCATGTAGGCCATCGTCATCCCCCTCGGAGCAGATCAGTGAGGCACGTCGTCGAGACCGTTGGCGCTCAGCGTCTCCACCATCGCGGTGACGACCCGCTCGGCCGGCCAGTCGTCAGGCGCCGAGATCAACGTTCCCCCAGCCAGTTCCGTTGCCGTCAGCCCACTGGCGACCCGACTGACGGTTCCCACCTCGGCGCTGATCCAGGTGCGGTAGCCGGCTCCGATCTTCCAACCGCCGCGGCGCGCAAGGCGATTGGCGGCGGAGTCGGTCAGTGTCAGCGTCGCAGGTCGCCAGGCGGACGCGACGGCCGCGCATACCGCGTCGCCCACTTCGCTGGTGATGCCGCCGGACGAGATCTCCCGCAAGTCGATATGGAGATTGTGCTTGGGCACCCTTCTGCCGACACCGATGGACCCGGCATGTACCGATACGTTCACGGAGACCGACGGACTGGCACCGATCAGAACCATTGAGTAGCCCTCGGTTGGAAGGACCTCACCACCCTCCTCGCCTTCGGGGAGCGCCTCGTGCACCGGGTTTCTGCGGACGATGTCGGCCAACGCCTCGGCGGTACCTTCCCAGCGATCACCCCTAGCGGTGTCCCACCGCGTGATCCCCAGGGCTTCCCCCATTTGCGTCAGAAGCGCATCAGTGCGCCCGGCGATCCACTCGGGAGACTCACCGGTCGCGACCCAAGCAGAGTTCACGAACGCGGCGCCCGCCCACACGGGCTGTACGGGAGACGTGGATGTCATGGCTGTCGACCCTACTTTCATGGCTTCTGAGGGGTGTAGACGACGCGGACGTCGTACAGCCCGCGGCTCTCCAGGAGGTCGCGCATGATCGCCGCGCTCTGCGGATTCGCGACATGCCACTCCAGAATCGCCCCAGCGGGCAACGCATCGAGCTGCCGCTGTGCCTCGTCGACAAGACCCTCGCGGATGCTGGCGACCCACGTCGCTTCCGGGTGCTTGAACAGCGGCTCGTATTCACGCTTTGCGTCGAGGAACACCTCTTGATCGCCCCGCATGATCGGGCCGCTGTCCATTCTGACCGGTGCGCCCGTATCCGGGTCGATCAGAACGTATTCAGGGATCCGTCCGTCGGGCGTCCGTTCGATACCGGTGATTTGCTCCTGGTAGGGCATCCACGGCTTCTCCGGCCCGCGGTTCATGTGATCCCAGCCAGGTGTGGTGTCGCCCTTGGTCCACGTCGGATCAGGAGTGCTTGGGGGCCATCCACCAGGGTGGTAAGGATCACCAGAGTTGTAGTGCATCCCCTGGTGCGGGTCGAACACGTCCGGAGGAGGGAGCGGATGTGACGGCACCGCGTCGGGCACGTGGTGTGCCGCGGTGTCAGGCGCCGGGGCAGGGTGTTCCACCGGTGCGTCGGCGGAAGGCGTGTGGTGCCCGGCAGGCGGGTCTGCCGTGTGCGGGATGGGAGGTGCCTCCGCACTGTGGGGAACCACCGGCTCCACCGTGTACGGGACGGGAGGCGGTTCCGCGGTGTGGGGAACGACCGGTTCGGCAGTGCGGGGGACCACCGGCGACTCGGGTGTGTGCGGAACGACCGGTGGCGCCCCATGTTCCAGGGTGTGCGCGGCCCCCGGCAGCGCACCACGTTCCAGCGCACCGAGCTCGGGCAGCATCGACTTGCCCAGCAACCCCTCCGCCCCCAGAGGTGCCGTGGCGGCCATGGCGGTGGCGTCGAACATCTTGTCGCCGGCGTATTTTCCTGGGTTGTCGATCATTTCCGGTATGTCGTGCACGACGTCGTTGACGGCGCCCCACGGTCCCAGCGGCCCGATCGGGCTGCGCAGATGCAGCGGGTCTTCCTTCTGGTGTTGGACGGCCGCTTCCCCCAGCTGTTGCCACGACTCGGCGACGCCGGGGTGGCCCTCCCCTCCGGTGCCGGTGAGGTTCTGCAGCGTCTCCACCGTGGAGTCGAGCCGGTTGTAGAACTGGTCGTGGGCTTCGTTGACGAAGTTGTTGAACTTGTCGCCGAGCTTCTCGCCCAAGCTGCGAGTGTCGGCGGGCGCGGGACCCGGCGTGGTGTCCGGCTTGGTCGGCGTGTGAGCAGCTGAGTCCGCGAGCGCGGCGTTCACCCGCTGCGCATCGGCAACCATCGCGGTGACCCGCGACTCGATCTGGTCGGGCGGTACACCCTGTTGCCGCAACAGGTTCCGAGCCTGACTCTTGAACTGCTCGACCTGCTGCGGGCTTATCTGCGCCGCCGCGGTGGGTTTCGGCTCTGCCCCTGCGGTCGCAGGATCGTGGGCGCCCAGCAGGTCTCCGAGGTCGCCCCCGACGTCCCCGGTGGTAGCGGGCTTGTCCCCGGGCTTCTTCGCCGCATCCTGCACCGACTTGGGCACCGCGAACGGACCGATCTGACCGGGTGCCTGAGCGGGAACCTCAGGCTTCTTCTCGCCCGGCTGGCCCTTGCCCTCAGCGTCGTGCTTGACCTCGTGGTCGGCCAGAAACACACGGCCGGACGAGTTGTCCTCACCTTCGCCGTCGAACCGGATCCCTTCCAGATCAGCGGCTTTCGCCTCCAATTGGTTGCCGACGAGCTGGTCTGCCTGCACGAGTTGTTGGGCTGCCCAGCGGATGTCTTCGGCGTGCTCCGCGGCAGCCTTGTTCCGGTCGGCGACCGTGTTGATGTCGTAGCTGCGGGAGTCGGTCACCGACAAGTCTTCGGCGACGTTGAACCCGTCGTCCACGGCGGCGGTGATCGCCTCGACGGCCTTGTCCTGGGCGGCCTGGACGTCGTAGCTTCCGTTCTCGGCTAGGTCGGCAGCCTCACGCAGAACACCGCTCTGACGGCCCACCACGCCAATATCCGCCGTCACCCGGTCGAGGGCGGCATCCTTCGCGTTGCCCTCCCACGTGGTGCCGCCGGGAGACGAGACGTTCTGCCGGTGCTCATCGAAGGCGTTCTCGGATCCTGTGGCCGCGGTCCGCCAGGTGGTTGCCGCCTCGGAGAGGTGCGAGGTGCTCCACTCCTCGATCTCCGACTTCGTGGGTAAGGGAGCGGGCGAGGCCGCAGGGCTCACACCGACACCGCGGTGATGGCGTCCCCGCCATCGGTGTCGGTGCCTGTCGTAGCGGGCGCTACTCACCGAGAGGTCATCGGCCTGGCCGGTCATCCGCGCCGACTGGCGGCTACGCACGGAGGTGAGCGCGGCGTTCACGGCGGCCACGCCCGCGCCGCTCGGCTGTGTCGAGAGCGCGGAGTCGAAGGACCCACTCGTGAGCCCCGCGGCGAAACCGTCACTGGCGGCAGCGGCTACCCGCAGACCGCGTGCGTCGACTTCCAATCCGTTTGCCATGCCAATCCCCCAACCGGCGAACACCTGGCCGTGAGGCTACCTCAGGATTGCGTCGTGGTGCCGGTGCGGAAGCGCGCCGACGAAGCTCGGCGAGCTCCTCGTCCACCTTCGGCCAGCCCGTCGTCGTGTGCGGCGATACAGCCTCGGCGTTCACGGAGCGGAACTGCGCGTCCCCCTGCCGATCCAGCTCCGCTTGAACTGGGGCGAACAGCCCTTCAAGCAGATCACGGCGCGCCTGCCACGACTTGTAACAGCCGTTGCGAGCCGATGCACCTTGAAGGCGTGCCCGGCGTGAGGCTCAACGCCGGAAACCACCCTGATGGCGGTGGCGGAGGGATTTGAACCCCCGGACGGTGTTAGCCGTCTCTCGCTTTCAAGGCGAGTGCATTAGGCCGCTCTGCCACGCCACCGCCGACAAGCGTACGGGTTTCACACCCTGCCGATGTGGGCGGGAGGCGATCCGTTCTTCAGCGCGACGCTGATGCGGCGACAGTTCTCCCCCATCGCCGCGATCTGCGGACGTGAGAGCCTGCCGAGGAAGTGCGAGCGGACGCCCTGCCCGTACGTGACCATGGCCTCGCGGACCGCGACCCGGCCTTCTTCGGTGATCGCGGCGACCACTCCGCGTCCGTCGTCCGGACTGGCGCACCTGGTCACCAGGTTCTGAACTTCCAGCCGTCGGATCTGCCGGGTCACCCGGCTGGGCAGAGACATCAGCCGCTCGGCCAAGTCGCCCATCCGCGCCGACCCGGTCGACGACTTGTCCAAGATGTCGAGCAGGCGCACATCATTCAGCGTCAGATGATGCGCATCTACCAGCGACCGGTTCAAAGTCGCATACATTCGCAAAGCCGAATCGAGGTAGTTCTGCCATGACCTCTGCTCGGCGATGTCCAGGCCCGGCATGTCACCCGCCGTGCGCCCCGCAATCATCCCCACCATGGGCGCAATCGTAAGCGACGTCAGTATTGCTGCGCGCGCAAATTAGCAGGCTTGTAGCGTTGAATAAATGCATGCAATTGCCGCTTCCGTCGATGGCCATCTGACCTGGGAAAACGTCGCTGATATCTCCCCAGCAAACGACGAGATTCTGATTCGGGTTCACGCCGCGGGCGTCAATCGGGCCGATCTGCTGCAAGCGGCGGGCAAGTATCCGCCCCCGCCAGGGGCCAGTGAGGTCATCGGCCTGGAGGTGTCAGGCACCGTCGCCGAGGTCGGCGCGAATGTTACCGACTGGTCAGTTGGGCAATCGGTATGCGCATTGCTCGCCGGCGGCGGCTACGCCGAATACGTCGCGGTACCCGCCGCCCAGGTGCTGCCATTGCCCGATGGCGTTGCTCTGAGCGACGCCGCAGGACTGCCCGAAGTGTCCTCCACGGTGTGGTCGAACCTCGTGATGACCGCAGGCCTGACGGCCGGTCAGCTCGTCCTGCTGCACGGCGGCGCCAGCGGCATCGGCACCCACGCCACCCAGGTGGCCCGCGCGCTCGGCGCCAGGGTGGCGGTGACTGCGGGCTCCGCCGACAAACTCGCCCTCTGCCGCGACCTGGGCGCCGACGTCACCATCAACTACCGGGACGAGGACTTCGTCGAGCGGGTCCGGGCCGAGACCGGCGGCGCGGGCGCCGACGTGATTCTCGACATCATGGGAGCCGCCTACCTGGACCGCAACGTCGACGCCCTGGCCAGCGGCGGACGCCTGGTGATCATCGGCATGCAGGGCGGTATCAAGGCCGAACTCAACATCGCCAAGCTGCTCGGTAAACGGGCCGGCGTCATCGCCACCTCGCTGCGCCCGCGGCCCGTCGACGGACCCGGCGGCAAGGGCGAGATCGTGCGGGCTGTGCTCGACAATGTCTGGCCGATGATCGCCGACGGGCGGGTACGGCCCATCATCGGCGCCGAACTGCCCATCCAGCAGGCGCAGCGCGCCCACGAACTGCTGGCCTCCGGCGAGGTGTCGGGGAAGATCGTGCTGACGGTTCAGCCGAGCGAGGCCAGCGCCCGCACCAGCTGATCGACCTCGGCGCCCGTCGAGTAATGCGACAGCCCGACCGTCACCGCGCCGCCGATGTCGTTGACGCCGATCACGTCGAGCACGCGGGAGCTGGCGTTCGAGATGGCCAGAATGCCGTTGTCGGCCAGCCGCTGCACCACCCGCTCGGCTGGGATGTCGCGCACCACGAAGCTCAGCACCGGAATCTGCGACTCCGGCCTGCCGATCACCATCACCAACGGCAACGAGCGCAGCGAGGCCACCAGGTACTCGAACAGCCGGTCCAGGTACGCATTCGCCGACTGCATCGACACGGCCAACCGTTCGCGCCGCGAGCCGCTGGCCGAATCATCGAGGTTCGACAGGTACTCGATGCTGGCCACCACGCCACCCAGCAGGCCGTACTGGTGCATGCCCACCTCGAGGCGGGCCGGACCGGTCGCCTGGGGATTCAACGAGACCGAGGCCAGCGAGTCGATCACCGACGGGTCGCGGAACACCAGGGCACCGATCGGCGGGCCACCCCACGGCACCGCGTTGAGGGCGAGGACGTCGGCGTCGATCTCGTTGATGTCGATGAGCCGGTACGGGGCCGCAGCCGAGTGGTCGACCACCACCATTCCCCCGACCTCGTGCGTGAGCTTTGTCACCTCACTCAAATCGGTGACCGTCCCCAGCGTCGACGACGCCGACGCGATCGCCACCAGTCGGGTCGGCTTGTCGATCAGCCCTTCCCACTGCCAGGACGGCAGCTCACCCGTCTCGATGTCGACCTCGGCCCACTTCACCTTGGCGCCATAGCGATTCGCAGCCCGCAACCAGGGCGCGATGTTCGCCTCGTCGTCCAGGCGGGTGACCACCACCTCGTAGCCGAGCCCGACCCGGCTCGAAGATGCCTCGGCCAGCGCGGTCAGCAGCTGGGCGCGGTCGGCACCCAAAACCACCCCCCGCGGATCGGCGTTGACCAGGTCTGCGACTGCTTGCCGGGCAGCGGTGAGGACAGCCGCGCTGCGGCGTGCCGATGGGTGGGGTCCGACAGCGGACGGCATCGAGCCGCGGAAGGCAGTAGAAACCGTCGTCGCGACGGAATCGGGCACCAGCATGCCGTTCTGGGCATCGAAGTGGACCCACCCATCGCCCAATGACGGGTGTAACCCCCGCACCCGGGCGACGTCGTATGCCATGCCAGCCACCTTAGAGCGTCCGCGGATATCACAAACCGACACGATTTGGTGGGTGCCCGACCGCACGTTTCCACTAGAAGAGACCGTGCTCGGACCGGGTCACCCTGGGCAGCCATACTAGTCCAGTGGGCTTCGGGTTCGGAGTGCTAATCGCACTGTTGTTGCTGGTGATACCCGGGGCGTTGATAGCCAGGGCGGGCGGACTGACCGTTTCGATGGCGGTCGCAGTGGGTCCAGCCTTGACCTACGGCACCGTCGCATTGACGATCCTTCCCCTCGGGGCCATCGGCGTGCCGTGGAACGCGTGGTCAGCGCTGTTTGCTGTAGCCGTCGTTGCTGCCATTGCGGCCGGCCTGCGCCGGCTCCTTGCCCGCTTCCGTGACCGCGACGCCGAGGCGTCCGCCATGGCGCGGCGGCCCGCAGCGGTGGTTGCGGTGGGAGTGCTGCTGGGCGCCGCACTGATTGCTGCCGCAGCCTTCGCCGGTCTGGTGCACTGGCAATCCATCCCCAGCACCTGGGACTCGGTGTGGCACGCCAACACCATCCGATGGATCCTCGACACCGGTCAGGCCTCGCCGACCCACATGGGCGAACTGCGCAACGTCGAGACCCACGAGGCGCTCTACTACCCGTCGGCCTTCCACGCGCTGGCCGCCGTCTACTGCCAGCTCACCGGCGCCGCCGCGACCACCGCGTACACCGTGAGTTCGGTCACCGCTGCGGTGTGGCTGTTCCCGGTCAGCGCCGCGGTGCTGACGTGGAAGATGCTCCGCCCGCACACCTGCGAGATGCACACCGCTGTCGCCGCGGGCACAGCCGCGGCACTCGCCGCGTCGTTCACCGCGGTGCCCTACGTCGAATTCGATGTCGCGGCGATGCCCAATCTGGTGGCCTACGGACTCGCGGTACCGGTGTTCGTCCTGATCGCCTCGACGCCGGCCCATCGCGACCGCATCGGCCTGGCCGTACTCGCCACGGTCGGTGTCTTCTCGGTACACCTCACCGGCGGGGTGGTGACGGCGCTGCTGGTGGCCGTCTGGTGGCTGGCGGATGCGTTGTGGCGGCCGGTGCGCGGCCGACTGTCCGACTTCCTGGCACTGGCCGGCGTCGCGGTGCCGACCCTGCTGATCCTGCTGCCCCAGTTTCTCGGTGTCCTTCAGCAGGCCGACATCATCGTCGGCCACGCCTTCGTCAACCACCTCGGCAAGAAACACTCGCTGTTCGCAGCCATCGTCCAGCACACCCGTCACCTCAACGACTTCCCGATCCAGAACGCACTCATCGCGCTGGCGGCCATCGGCGGACTGGTCATGCTGGTGAGGAAGATCTGGTGGCCGCTGGCGGTGTGGCTGCTCCTGATCGCGTCGATCGTGCATTCCGGCGCCCCGTTCGGCGGGCCGCTCGGCGCCCTCACCGGCAAGTTCAGCGACCTGTTCTACAGCGATCCGCGTCGACTGTCGGCGGTGGTCACCATGCTGTACGCACCGATGGCGGCCATCGGTCTGGGCGCGCTGGTCCTGCTGGGTGCCGCTGTCCTGCGCCGGACCGGCGCCCGGCCGGCGTGGATCCGCGCGACGGCTGCCGTCGCACTGATCGCCACCACGGTGGGGCTGGCCTGGCACTACTTCCCCCGGCACAAGTACCTGCTGGGACAGAAGTACGACTCGGTGATGATCGGCGCCAAGGACCTCGAGGCCTTCGCCTACCTGGCCGAGCTCCCCGACGCCCGGACCACACTCATCGGCGACGCCAACACCGACGGCACCGCCTGGATGTACGCGGTTTCGGGCCTGCACCCGCTGTGGACCCACTACGACTACCCCGTGCAACAAGGGCCGGGGTATCACCGGTTCATCTTCTGGGCATACGCAGATGATGCCGATACCGATCCCAGAGTTGCCCAAGCGATCGAGGCGCTCAACATTCGCTACGTGATCACCAGTACACCGGTGGTGCGAGGGTTCGTCATGCCCGACGGACTAGTGTCGCTAGACAGCTCACGGTCGTGGGAGAAGATCTACGACAACGGTGAGGACCGCATCTACCGCTGGAACGGCGAGAACGCGGCGGTCAAAGCGGCGAACTGACACGACCCAGAACTGACTGAAGGAAAGGCGATGACCATCAACCCCGACGATGACAACATCGAGATCCTGGCCAGGGCGGCCGAAGAGACCGATGCCGACGCCGACGCCGACGGCAAGGCGTTGACTGACCTCGTCGAACAACCGGCGAAGGTTATGCGCATCGGCACCATGATCAAGCAGCTGCTCGAGGAGGTGCGCGCGGCACCGCTCGACGATGCCAGCCGCAACCGGTTGCGCGACATCCACCGGACCAGCATCCGCGAACTCGAGGACGGCCTGGCCCCCGAACTGCGTGAAGAACTCGAGCGGCTGACCCTGCCCTTCACCGAGGAGAGCGTGCCGTCCGATGCCGAACTCCGCGTTGCGCAGGCACAGCTGGTGGGCTGGCTCGAAGGCCTGTTTCACGGTATCCAGACAGCCTTGTTCGCCCAGCAGATGGCGGCCCGTGCCCAGCTCGAGCAGATGCGCCAGGGCGCCCTTCCGCCAGGAATTCAGGTCCCGGGCGGTCAGCGCGGCGGCTCGCACCCCGGCACCGGCCAGTATCTGTAGGTTGCCTGTTGTCTGATCCGTTTATCTCGACGCGCGAAGCATGGGTGGAGTTCCCCATCTTCGATGCCAAGACGCGCTCGCTGAAGAAGGCGTTCCTCGGCAAGGCCGGCGGCGCCATCGGACGCAACGAGTCCAACGTCGTCGTCATCGAAGCGCTGCGCGACATCACGATGTCGCTGAAAATGGGTGACCGGGTCGGACTGGTCGGCCACAACGGTGCCGGTAAATCCACACTGCTGCGGCTACTTTCGGGCATCTACGAGCCGACACGAGGCTCAGCCACGGTGAGCGGCCGGGTGGCTCCGGTGTTCGACCTCGGCGTCGGGATGGACCCCGAGATCTCGGGATTCGAGAACATCGTCATCCGCGGTCTGTTCCTCGGGCAGACCCGCAAACAGATGCTGGCCAAGGTCGACGAGATCGCCGAGTTCACCGAACTGGGCGAATACCTGTCGATGCCGCTTCGCACCTACTCGACCGGTATGCGGGTGCGCCTGGCGATGGGTGTGGTCACCAGCATCGACCCCGAGATCCTGCTGCTCGACGAAGGCATCGGCGCTGTCGACGCGGAATTCCTCAAGAAGGCGCAGTCACGCCTGCAAAGTCTGGTGGAGCGGTCCGGAATCCTGGTGTTCGCAAGCCATTCCAACGAGTTCCTGGCCAGACTCTGCAAGACCGCGATGTGGATCGACCACGGCACCATCAAGATGACGGGTGGCATCGAGGAGGTCGTCGGCGCCTACGAAGGTCCGGATGCGGCCCGGCATGTGCGTGAGGTGCTGGAAGAGACGGCCCGTGGCTGACGAGCGCTTGCGCGAGGAACCGATCAGCACAGCGCCTGAGTCAGTAGTTGCCGTGATCGTCACGCACCGACGTCGTGAACTGCTCACCACGTCGTTGACCGCCGTGGTGAACCAGGACCGTAAACCCGATCACCTGATCGTGGTCGACAACGACGACGACGAGGCCGTACGCGATCTGGTCCTCGACCAGCCGGTACCGGCGACCTATCTCGGTTCCCGCCGAAATCTCGGCGGCGCAGGCGGTTTCGCGCTGGGTATGCTGCACGCCCTGGCTCAGGGAGCCGACTGGATCTGGCTGGCCGACGACGACGGCCGCCCCGCCGACAACACCGTCCTGTCCACCCTGCTGGCCTGTGCCGAGCAGTACAGCCTGGCCGAGGTCTCACCCATGGTGTGCAACCTCGATGACCCCGACCGCCTGGCGTTCCCGCTGCGCCGCGGGCTGGTGTGGCGGCGACTGGTCAGCGAGTTACGCACCGAGGGTGAGGGTGACCTGCTGCCCGGTATCGCCTCACTGTTCAACGGCGCCCTGTTCCGGGCTGCGACGGTGGAGTCCGTCGGTGTCCCGGATCTGCGCCTGTTCGTCCGCGGGGACGAGGTTGAACTGCACCGGCGCCTGGCGCGGTCCGGCCTGCCGTTCGGAACTTGTTTGACCGCAAGCTATCTGCACCCGTGCGGGACCGATGAGTTCAAACCGATCCTCGGCGGCCGGATGCACACCCAGTATCCCGACGACGAGACGAAGCGGTACTTCACCTACCGCAACCGCGGCTTTCTGCTGTCCCAGCCAGGTCTGCGCAAACTGCTGCCGCAGGAGTGGCTGCGGTTCGGCTGGTACTTTCTGGTCTCACGCCGCGACCCGGCAGGTCTGCGCGAATGGATCCGCCTGCGGCGGTTGGGCAGACGCGAAAGGTTCTCCCGATGACGTTCACCGACGCGGCGTCCGACTCCAAGACCATGGCCCGGGCTGTGCGCGATCTGTCCGACGGCTTCCACAAGCGCGAGCTGTGGCTGCACCTGGGCTGGCAGGACATCAAGCAGCGCTACCGCCGCAGTGTGCTCGGGCCGTTCTGGATCACGATCGCCACCGGCACCACCGCGGTGGCGATGGGCCTGCTGTACTCGAAACTGTTCAAGCTCCCCCTCGAAGAGCACCTGCCGTACGTGACGCTCGGGTTGATCATCTGGAACCTGATCAACGCCTCGATCCTCGAGGGCTCCGAGGTGTTCATCGCCAACGAGGGTCTGATCAAACAACTTCCGACCCCGTTGTCGGTCCATGTGTACCGCTTGGTGTGGCGGCAGCTGATCCTGTTCGGCCACAACATCGTCATCTTCGTGGTGATCGCGATCGTGTATCCGAAGCCGTGGAAATGGATCGACCTGGCGGTCATCCCGGCCCTGGCGCTGATCGTG
Source organism: Mycobacterium sp. IDUB_24 (assembly GCF_055419385.1). Lineage (NCBI taxonomy): Bacteria > Bacillati > Actinomycetota > Actinomycetes > Mycobacteriales > Mycobacteriaceae > Mycobacterium > Mycobacterium sp. IDUB_24. The sequence continues at coordinate 946 of NZ_JBVAXO010000005.1, read as the reverse complement.
CTGAACTGCGTATGGGTATCGATCTGCTTCGGCATCCTTGCCACCCGCTACCGCGACATCGGTCCGCTGCTGGCCTCGGTGGTTCAGCTGCTGTTCTTCATGACTCCGATCATCTGGAACGAGTCGACACTGCAGCAGCAGGGCGCCGGCTCGTGGGCCAAGATCGTCGAGCTCAATCCGCTGCTGCACTACCTCGACATCGTGCGTGCGCCGCTGCTGGGCGCCGATCAGGAAGCACGGCACTGGATTGTGGTGCTGGTCCTGACAGCGATCGGTTGGGGCTTCGCGGCGATCGCGATGCGCCAGTACCGGGCCCGCGTCCCGTACTGGGTGTAGGCCGCTACATATCCTCTGGTTCGGAGCCGAACACGAACCTGCGTCCGGAGATCTCTTTCGGGCGGATCCGGACGTAGCGGCGTTTCGTGGTGGCAATCCACGAGAGCAGCTGGCCATTCTCGGCCTCGGCAATCTCGTCCGGTGTCTCGAGAAGCTGCGGTTCGCCCCGCACGATCACACTCCACCCATCGGAGACGGTGTGATCGTCGGCTTCGAACAGCACGCGGTTGTTCCACAGGGCGCTGATCAGCTTGGTGCCCTCGGCGGTTCGGAACAACACGGTGCGGCGCTGAACGATGAAGTTGACCGGGAAGATCTCCAGCCGGGTGCCGATCGTCGTGACCAGCCGACCCAGGGTCACGCTGGACAACAGCTGCCAGCACTCGTCGTCCCCGAGCACCGAGACCGGTCCCTGCGGCGTCATGAGGCAACCGTAGCGCCGAAATGGCAAGCAGAAATGGCAATCGGCGCGTCCTGCTCTTCGAGAGAAGCAGGACGCGCCGACTGGGAAACCGACTACTGGACGATCATGTCGTGGCGTTCATGTGCTCAGTTCATGTTCCAAGGCTCGCCGTAGGTGGTGACACTGTCACCGGTCGAGGCGATCAGA